>NC_011138.3:3140624-3810780 GCF_000020585.3 Alteromonas mediterranea DE | reverse complement strand
TCTATTTCTGGAAGTTGCGGTGGCTTAGGTGCACTAGGTATTGAGAAAGCCTGTGATTGCCCAGAACCGTGTGATCGTAAAAAGTCACGCATGGAAAAAGAAGAAGCCCGCCAGAAAAAGCTAAACGAGTGGAAGCAGAACCAAATTTTGTAATGCTTCGCCTTTCGTTGGCTTAAAATCTAAAAGCGCTGTTAGATGCTAATCGACAGCGCTATTTTTGTTTTTTTAACACAGCCGTGAACTATGCGTGCGAGCCATCAATTCTATTTAGAATCCATAACGAACTAGTGTAATTCAACGTTATTAGTAATATACTGTCTTTTTGTACAGTTTTACGTTTAAAGCTAAAGAATGAAGGCGGACAATGCGAAAAATTATCCACGTCGACATGGATTGTTTTTACGCCGCAGTTGAAATGCGCGACAACCCAGCTTTGCGCGATATTCCCATTGCGATTGGCGGCAGTGCCGACCGTCGAGGGGTTATTTCTACCTGTAATTATCCCGCCCGTAAATATGGGGTGCGTTCAGCGATGGCCACCGCGTATGCTGTAAAACTATGCCCTAATCTTACTTTAGTGAAAGGGCGCATGGACGTATACGCCGCTGAATCACAAAAAATACGTAAAATCTTTGCAGACTATACTGACCTTATCGAGCCCTTATCATTAGATGAAGCCTACCTAGATGTCACCAATAGCGAGTTTTGTGGGGGCAGCGCTACGTTAATTGCCGAAGAGATACGCGCGCGTATTCAAAGCGAGTTAGGTCTTACTGCTTCCGCGGGCGTGGCCCCCTGCAAGTTTGTGGCAAAAGTGGCCAGTGACGAAAACAAACCCGACGGCATCTGCGTGATAACTCCCGACAAACTCGATGCGTTTGTACGCGACATGCCGCTAAAGAAAATTCCGGGCGTTGGCAAAGTTACCATGCAAAAGCTGCAGCGCATGGGGCTTAATACCTGCAATGACGTTCGTCAGTATCCTTTCGAGCGTATTCAAAAAGAACTGGGCAAATTTGGTAGTGTGCTGTGGGAGCGGGCTCATGGCATCGATGAGCGTGAGTTGTCAGTATCTCGAGAGCGCAAGTCTATAGGGGTAGAGCGCACGCTAAGTGATGATATACATACACTTGATGAATGTATCGACTTCTTGCCCCACTTGTTTGAAAAGCTTCAAGAGCGAATGGATAATCACAAAAAGCGAACGGGTAAACCGGTACGCATTCGCACGCAGGGCGTGAAGCTTAAGTTCAATGACTTTCAGCTAACCACGGTCGAGCATCGCTGTGCAACCCTTGATGAAGCGTATTTTCGTACACTCATGCAGGAAGCCTTTGAACGAGCAACAGGGCGGGGTATTCGACTTGTGGGCGTTCACATAGGCCTCGCCGCCGACCAATCAACACAACAGCTGGTTTTGCCTTTTGAAAGTACTTAGCAGCGCGCTATTGTTAACCTTTAATGTAAAGCGAAGGCTAACTGACCTTTAATATTTGACTCAATTTTTCGAGAAGGACGTTATGAACGCTAAACAACTTAAAACCCCCGGTCGCTATAAGCACTACAAAGGGAACTTATATGATGTATATGAAATTGCTACCCATTCAGAAGATGAAAGTAAGCTTGTGGTTTATCGTCCGTGCTACGGCGAAAAAGCGCTGTGGGTGCGTCCACTGGAAATGTTTTTCGAAACGGTGGAAAAAGGCGGGCAAACGCTTCCTCGTTTTGAATACGTAGGCGAGATCCCTGATGATGAAAAAATGATCTAATTGTGAAATTGGGTCATAGTGTAAGAGGTCTTATTTAAACAGGCTTCTAACAAGGAAATAATAATGAAAACTGTACCTCGTTTTAAAACCCATATTTTGGCTGCGCTTATTGCCGCGAGCCCATTGGCACTTTCACCGTTTAACACTGCCATTGCGCAAGATAGATTTGCCGATGTCGAAGTTAAAGCAACAGCGATTAAAGGCTCTGTGCACATGCTTACGGGTGCAGGGGGCAATATTGGCGTTTCGGCCGGGGAAGATGGGGTGCTAATCATCGATGACCAATTTGCGCCACTGGCTGAGAAGATAGCGGCGCAACTAGGGCAGCTTGGCAGCGATAAACCAAAGTACGTGATCAATACCCATTACCACGGCGATCACACGGGTTCTAATGCGTTTTTCCATAGCCATAAAGGGGCGACTATTCTAGCCCATGAAAACGTTCGCGTGCGTTTAGCCGATGATGAAAAAGTAAAACCAGAAGCGCTCCCCACCATTACTTATGAAGATGGCATTAAAATTTATTTTAATGGTGAAACCCTTCATGTGATGCACTTAGCAGTAGGGCATACAGATGGTGACAGTGTAGTGTGGTTCGAGCAACCTAATGTAATGCACACTGGAGACCTATTCTTCAATGGACGCTTTCCTTATATTGATCAAGGAGCAGGTGGAAACGTAGAAGGTTATATGGATTCAGTTAAACAACTGCTAGCCAAAATTGACGATGACACCGTCATTATTCCTGGTCACGGTGATATCAGCAACAAGCAGGAATACACTGCGTTTTTAAGCATGATCAGCGAGACGTTTAACTACGTCAAAGCGCTTAAACAAGACGGAAAGACTCTCGATGAAGTCAAAACCATGGGCCTAGAAGATAAATGGTCTGATTGGAGTTGGAACTTTATCAATGAAGAAAAGTGGATAGCTACGCTCTATAAAGACGCCTAAGCGCTACTGCGTAAAAAAATGGGGTCAGTGTAAAACGCTGCCCTGTTAGCTATTTATCACTAAACGTTTGAATGTAAAGTTGCTCTACTTTATCCCTTGCCCACTGTGTTTTTCTTAAAAATTTGAGCGACGATTTAATCGAGGGGTCGTTGTTAAAGCAGTTCACCTTGATTCGGTAATACAACCCATCCCACCCGTATCGTTCGTGAAGTTGAGTGACGATTTTCTCTAGGGTTAAGCCGTGAAGTGGGTTATTGGGTTGTTGGTTCATAACGTGTCGCTGTTTTGTCTAAGTTCGAGCAGTTAGTTTACCACGAACTTAATAGATTATGGGGGCAGAGTGATTACTCTGACCCCATAGCTCGTTTATACCAAATTAGGCCTTGCCTTTTACAGCATGGCATATTGTTTGTGATTCTGAGGCGGGCGGTGGTGCATGTGTGTGGACAGTTTCCGTTTGTACACGCTTTGGCTTTCTCGGCGTCTTATATAGCGGCCATATCAGTTGCTCTTTCCAGTTAGCGTAAAACATGCCTTCTATGCCGTATTGCGCAGGATATTGGCGCGTGATTTTAGCGGTACCAAATAGCACATCCCAAAAGAATAACAGATTTCCATAATTACCTTTGTAGTTGGTAATGCCATCATCCGCTTTTAAGCCATGGTGGGCACTGTGTGTCGAAGGGGTAGATATTGTGCGCTCTACCACCCAAGCTATGGGATGTAGCCATGGCGTTTGATATAGCAATCTATCCCATTTCCACTCGGCGTGTGCGCCTGTGATTACGGTAAGCTTGACCACCAAATAGAATGCGTAAGTCCACCCTAGCCCTAAATAAATCAGTGCACCAGAAAACCAAAGTGAAGGCATAAACAGGTAATAGAAAAAGTTGTTCCTGTAGATGATGCGAACGCTCATGTATTTGGCGTTGTGGTGAGCCCTGTGCAAGTTATAAAGAAAGCGCGTGGAGTGAGATAGTCTATGCCACCAGTATTGCATCATGTCATCGAATATCAATAGCAGCGCGATGTGTATAAGGACCGGCGAGTCGGCAAGTGCACCTTGAAGCTGAGGAAAGGCTAACGCCATGATGGCGGCAGAACTAAACAGGACAAAAGGTTGGGTTACCACAAACAACAGCAACGTACCGATAAGCTCTACCTTCCCATCATCACTGACTTCGCTGGACTTTTTAAATAGCTTACCGTTTTTTGCTTCCAACAGCGCAAAGGTGATGAACACCGCCAAAATTGCCCACTGATAATTCATTATTTTATTACCTGCTATTTGAATGTTGTCGAGCAATTTACATTGAGTTAACATTCAAGAATATATACAAGTATAGTTTTGGAGTCGTATGTCTTACATTCACGGTATAGCGCAAACGGTGATGCCCGACGACTACCTTGATAACTGTATGCCTTACGGTAACGTTAAAGCCTATGCGGCTAGCACTACAATTCATGATAGAGGGAGCAAGAATAAAGGGCTGTCTATCGTTGTCTCGGGAGAGGTGAAAATAGGAAACTATGGCTTAGATGGCAGCTATCAAATTACAACGATTTTGCGCAGGGGAGACACCTTTGGCGAGTTTACTTTGTATGCATCACTTGCTAGAACACACCACGCCCAAGCGCTAACTGAATGTAAAATATTACAAATTCCCGAGCCTGCATTTCATTCACTGGTAAGCCAACATCCTGCTATTGCTGCTTTTATTACACGTTCTTTAGCAATAAAGCTACACGCCGCGTTAGAGAGGCTGGATGATATTCGCCGTTTACCCACTCACGTTCAGTTAGCCAAACTCATTTACCAGGCGCATTTAACCTCTCGACGCGACTTCATACCTTTGCGCCAAAGTGATTATGCCGAAAGGCTTGGCGTTACAGTACTTACCGCGCATAAGTCGCTCACTAAATTATATGACATGCAACTCCTTGAAAAGCGCTATGGCGGGGTTGTGATAAGCAACATCGAGCGTCTTGAAAAATTCTTGAAGGAAAGCTCCTCGCTGTTGCCCATATAGCAATTAGTGGGGCTGCAAGCCATCTAAAATAATATGCTGAATGTTCTTTAAGGTGCTTTCAAAAAAAACGGGGTCGCTTAAATCGTTGCCAGTCACGGCCTTTATCTGAACACTGAAGTCTGCGTAATGTTGAGTTATGGCCCAGATGCTAAATATTAAATGAACGGGCTCTACTGCATTGAGTTTACCTGCAGTAATCCACTCATTGATTACGGCGCTTTTGGCGTCGAGCAAGACTTTAAGCGGTGTCTCTAATTCTTTGATCAAAAGCGGTGCACCTTGTACTACTTCCATACAAAAAAGCTTGGATTCGGCGGGGTTGTCTCGCGACATTTCAAGCTTAACTTTAATGTACTCTCTTAACGTTTCTATAGGCTCTTGCTCTGCAGAAAAGCTTTGTAGGGGACTTAACCACACATCTAGAAGGTGAGTGATCACTGATAAATACAGCCCATCTTTGCTTTTAAAATAATAAAGTAAGTTGCTTTTCGATACGTTGGCTAGCTCGGATATTTGTTCCACCGTTGTTCCGCTTACTCCATTTTTTGAAAACAACGTAAGGGCTGCCTGCATAATTCGAGCGCGCTTTTCCTTCAGTGCTTTTTCTCGGCGCTTTTGGGCCGTGGGGCTAAATGCGCGGGCTGGTTTTGGAATTGCTTTACCTTCAGACTTCATCACTTCTTAACTGCAGCATTTTATATTCATATACCTAGTTTACGCGGAGTTAGTGTAGCGATAAACCGCTTTGCACAAAATTGCACCAAATAAGTTCACCTGCACTGGACTGGATGTTTCAAATTGAACCAAAAGGTCCATTTTAAACTTGGTATCCTATTAAGGTGTTGAAAATTAACAAGTAAATTAATTGGCCTGTTTTATGCTGTTCAGTCTTTGTACCGCCTCTTCAAATTTTTGAACTCGGCAACCTGACAAAAAGCTGTTTAAACAGCTCAAAACGCATACAAGCAGAGGGAACAACATGGATATTGGTGTATTTATTCCAATTGGTAACAACGGCTGGTTAATTTCTAAAAATTCACCTCAGTTCAAACCAACGTTCGATCTCAACAAAGAGATTGTGATGAAGGCTGAAAAGTACGATATGGATTTCGCACTCTCGATGATCAAGTTACGAGGATTTGGCGGTGAAACGGAGTTTTGGGATTACAACTTAGAATCGTTCACCCTAATGGCCGGTCTTGCTGCCGTCACTTCAAAAATTCAGCTATATGCCACAGCCGCCACGTTAGTTTTACCGCCAGCGATTATGGCGCGTATGGCAACCACTATCGATTCCATTTCTAACGGCCGCTTTGGCGTGAACTTAGTTACCGGGTGGCAGCGCCCCGAGTACTCCCAAATGGGCATGTGGCCTGGCGACGAATTCTTTGGTAATCGCTATGAGTACCTTGATGAATACATCAAGGTGGTTAAAGAGTTGTGGGAAACGGGAAAAAGTGATTTTAAAGGCGAGCACTTCCAAATGGATGACTGCCGAATGCTGCCTAAACCACAGCGCAAAATACCGCTTATTTGTGCAGGGCAAAGTGCCGCGGGCATGGATTTCTCGGCCCGTCACGCCGACTATAACTTCTGCTTTGGTAAAGGTGTGAATACACCTACCGCATTTGCTCCAACCGCTGCGCGCTTAACCGAGGCGGCTGAAAAACACGGTCGCAGCGTAGGCTCCGCTGTACTCGTCATGGTTATTGCTGATGAAACCGACGAAGCCGCCATGGCTAAATGGGAAAGTTATAAAGAGGGTAAAGATCAGTCGGCGTTAGATTGGATGGCAACGCAGGGTGCGGCTGATAAAAAGTCGGGCAAAGACACTAACATTCGAGACATGACCAACCCAACCTCAGCGGTAAACCTGAATATGGGTACGCTCGTTGGCTCTTATGAATCAGTCGCTTCTATGCTAGATGAAATCGCAACGGTTCCGGGTTGTGAAGGGGTACTGCTAACGTTTGATGATTTCTTAAAAGGTATGGATGATTTCGGCACTAAAATTCAGCCACTGATGAAGTCGCGCCAGCACCTGCTAAACACATCAGGAGCTGCCTAATGTCTGCCGGTGATGTGTTTGAAGTCTCAGGCTGTTTTCAGGAACGCCAAACCGGGCAGCCTGTATTGCCCGCTAAACCTGAACCTTTAACGTTAAACCCCAGTGAAACCGCCGTTATCGTAGTGGATTTACAAAACGCATACGCCAGTAAAAACGGGTATTTAGATAAGGCTGGGTTTGATGTGTCAACGACCAAACCTGTGATAGCCAATACCGTCAAGGTGCTGGATACCGCTCGCGCCGCAGGTATGCCAGTAGTCTTTTTACAAAACGGTTGGGATGCCGATTATAAAGAGGCTGGCGGCCCCGGTTCACCTAACTGGTACAAATCGAATGCCCTTAAAACCATGCGCAAACAGCCAGAATTAAAAGGCAGTTTGCTCGCCAAAGGAACGTGGGACTACGCCCTTGTAGACGCCCTTAAGCCGCAAGAGGGCGATATCGTTATTCCCAAGACCCGCTACAGCGGCTTTTACAATACCAATTTAGACAGCATGCTGCGGGCCCGCGGTATCCGTAACCTGGTGTTTACCGGCATTGCCACCAATGTGTGCGTGGAATCCACCTTACGCGATGGATTTCACTTAGAGTATTTTGGGGTAGTACTTGCTGATGCAGCCTATCAAGCCGGCCCGCCAGACATTCATGAAGCCTCACTTTTTAATATTCAAACGTTCTTCGGATGGGTATCTACCACAGCCCAGTTCTGTGAAGTGTTTGAAGGGGCGCGTTAGGCGGTGTTTTATTGGCCAAGGCTCGCCACGTACAACAAAGCAGCGCGGTAAAGCACTAAGCACAAATTGAAAGAAACCATTTATAAGCACTAAGCAAAGTAGCAATGCATAGATAGCGCAACGAGAAGGATGAAAACATGCCAAAGAAAGCGATTATTCCAGCCGGTACGTCTACACCGATAGCCCCTTTTGTTCCAGGGTCTATGGCTGACAACATTTTATATGTGTCGGGTACGTTACCGTTTGACGAAAACAATGACGTGGTTCACGTGGGCGATGCCGAAGCGCAAACACGCCACGTGTTAGAAACCATCAAGAGCGTTATTCAAGAAGCCGGTGGCACCATGGAAGATGTAACCTTTAACTCTATATTCATTACAGATTGGGACGACTATGCGGCGGTAAACAAAGTGTATGCTGAATACTTCCCGGGTGAAAAGCCAGCGCGCTATTGCATTAAGGTAGGCCTGGTAAAGCCGGAAGCCTTAATAGAAATTGCCTCTACAGCACACATAGGGTAAGCGGTTATGTTTGGACTCCCCGCTAACTGTGCCCACTGGTTCTATGTAGGTGAGCTCTATGCCTTCTGAAATGCAGGCCGGCGGCACCAGTATGAAAAGCGAAATGCGCGGCAAGACACATTACGAAATACATGGTCTAACGTCGCCCGACGCGCCAACCGTTGTTTTTAGTTCGGGGCTAGGCGGGGCAGCTAAGTTTTGGCAGCCCCAATTGGCTGACTTTACTCAACACTATCGAGTGATCACTTACGACCAGCTTGGTACCAATAAGAGCGAGGCTGATTTGTGCAGTGAATACAGCATTTTGCACATGGCGGATGAACTCGATGTACTGCTGAAAAAACTTGAGGTGCAGCAATGTCACTTCGTTGGTCACGCGCTTGGTGGCTTGGTAGGGCTTCAGCTTGCGTTAACTCAGCCTGATTTGCTTAAAAGCATGGTTCTAGTAAACGCATGGAGTAGCCCAAACCCGCACACGCTGCGCTGCTTTGACATACGCAAAGCCTTATTGGCAGCAGATAGAAAAGATATGTACCTACAGCTACAGGCGTTACTGCTGTTTCCGCCTGACTGGATAGCCCAAAACGCCGAGCACTTGGAAGAGGAAGAGGCACAGTTGCTTAACCACTTTCCCAACGTGAATAACTTGCTTGCTCGTATTGGCGCACTTAGCACGTTTGATATTGATGACAAGTTAAAGGGCATCACCACGCCAACATTTGCGCTGGCGAACAAAGACGACACCCTAGTGCCCTGGCAGCGCTCTCAGATGTTAGTAGACCGCATGCCTAATGCCGAACTGTCGGTGATGGAATATGGCGGTCATGCCTCAAGCATTACTGTGCCTGATGCATTTAATAAATTGGTATTGGAATATTTGCAGCGCGTAGCGTAGTCGCAAGCCGTGCTCCTACACAAGCGTTGCTATCAAAGTCATTTAAGACTTTGCCGAACAACTTAAAACACTGGAAAGAATTTGAAATGACGGTATCAGAGACAACTGAAATTGGAACAAAAGACCCTATTAGCGAAAGTGGTCTAGCCCAGCTATTTAGTGATGCACACACCCACACCATCTGGCTAGATAAAAAGATAGATGAGGCCGTGCTAAAGCAACTTTATGACTTAGTGAAAGTAGGCTCGACATCGGCAAACTGCAGCCCGGCGCGCTTTGTTTTTATTACGTCAGATGAAGGGCGGGAGAAACTCAAACCTTGTCTTTCAAGCGGTAATGTTGAGCAAACCATGACCGCACCTTGTACGGTTATCGTGGCTTACGATGAAGAGTTCTATGAAGAGTTACCTACGCTATTTCCTTATGCGGATGCTAAGAGCTGGTTTACCTCAAGCCCAGAAGCGGCTTATGAAACCGCGATGCGAAACAGTTCAATGCAGGGCGCTTATCTCATTAGTGCTGCGCGTGCACTAGGTCTTGATGCCGGTGCCATGTCTGGCTTTAACCCCAAATTACTTAACGACACATTCTTTTCCGATAGCACGTGGAAGGTGAACTTCTTACTTAACATTGGCTATGGCGATGGAAAGAAAGTGCACAAACGTTTGCCTCGCTTAAGCTTCGAACAAGCTTGTCAAATACTGTAACGCTAACGAAAAAGGATATACGTATGACTATTACCGCAATAAAAAACGCAGTAACGGAAGTGCTTCCCCCGGTAACCTCAGAGGCGTACCGTCAAGGCATGTCTAGCTTAGCGGCAGCCGTAAATGTCGTTACAACAAATGGCCCAGAGGGGCGAGCAGGCTTTACCGCCACCGCGGTGTGCAGCGTAAGCGACAACCCCGCCACACTGTTAGTGTGCTTAAACCGAAGCGCCTCTGTGCATCAGGTGTTTAAAAACAGCACGCACTTGGTTATCAACACGCTGACTTCCCAGCATCAATCTATTTCTAATACCTTTGGTGGCAAAGCGCCCATGAATGAACGCTTTCAAATTGGTGAGTGGGTAGAGTCTGCAACCGGCTGCCCGCGGTTAGCGGATGCGGCGGTTAGCTTTGACTGCATTATCACAGATGTAAAAAGTGTGGCCACACACGATGTGCTTTTCTGCCAGGTGGTAGACATTAAGCAAGACCCAGAGGCCGACGCACTCTTATATTATCAGCGCGGCTATCACAGCGCGTGTAAAGACGCATAACTAAAGGATTAGATTTGAAATGAAAGTAGTAGGCCACTTTATAAATGGTGAAACCTGTACGCCCAAAGGGCGCATGCAAGATGTCTATAACCCGGCAACGGGGGAAGCAGAAAAACTGGTTTTACTGGCATCGAAAGCCACGGTGAACGATGCCATTGTGAGCGCACAGCAAGCGTTCCCTCAATGGCGGAATACCCCGGTTAGCAAGCGCGCTCGCATCATGTTTAAATTCAAAAGTTTACTGGAAGAGCATGCTGAAGAGATAACCGCGCTAATTGGCGCGGAGCACGGAAAAATAAGCCACGATGCGGCAGGAGAACTGCAGCGTGGTATCGAGAACGTAGAGTTTGCCTGTGGTGCACCACAGTTGCTTAAAGGCGAGCACAGTAAGAATGTTGGGCCAAGCATCGATTCGTGGAGTGAGTTTCAGCCTCTTGGTGTGGTTGCCGGCATTACGCCATTCAACTTTCCCGCTATGGTGCCGCTTTGGATGTTCCCGCTTGCCATAGTGTGCGGAAATACATTTGTACTTAAGCCTTCAGAGCGCGACCCAAGCTGCGCTATTTTCTTAGCTAAGCTACTCAAAGAAGCCGGGCTACCTGATGGCGTATTTAATGTGGTGAATGGCGATAAAGAAGCCGTTGATCAAATTCTTGATGATGAACGCATTAAAGCGGTGAGTTTTGTAGGCTCTACGCCTATTGCTGAATACATCTATTCAAAAGCAAACGCGAACGGCAAGCGCTGCCAAGCCTTAGGCGGTGCTAAAAACCACGCTATTGTTATGCCAGATGCTGACATTGATAACGCGGTAAACCAGTTGCTTGGCGCAGCTTTCGGTTCTTCCGGAGAACGCTGTATGGCGTTATCAGTAGTGGTAGCGGTGGGCGATGAGGTGGCCGACAAAATCGTAGATAAAATGCAAACAGCCATGAAAGGCTTGAAAGTGGGGGCATTTGACGATGCCTCTAACGATTTTGGCCCGCTTATTACTCTACAGCACAAAGAGAAAGTAGAAGGTTATATCACGAGTGCCGCTGAGCAAGGCGCTAACGTGGTGGTGGATGGGCGAAGCCCCACCGTTGAAGGCTATGAAACCGGATTTTTCTTGGGCGCAACCCTTATCGATAACGTCACGCCGGAAATGACCAGTTATAAAGCGGAAATCTTTGGCCCAGTGCTTCAGGTGATGCGCGTTGAAAGTATGCAGCAAGCCATGCAGCTCATCGACGAGCATGAATACGGCAACGGCACCTGCATATTCACACGGGATGGCGAAGCTGCCCGTTACTTTTCTGACAACATTCAAGTGGGCATGGTAGGTATTAACGTACCGCTGCCGGTACCCGTTTCTTATCACAGTTTTGGCGGATGGAAGCGTTCACTGTTTGGTGACCTTCATGCATACGGCCCAGACGGCGTTCGCTTTTATACCAAGCGCAAAACTATCACCCAGCGTTGGCCTTCAAGTGGCGTTCGAGAAGGAGTGAGCTTTTCTTTTCCTAGCTAGCAAGGCGTTTTTTCGAAAAAACGGTTAGTTCGCTAAGAAAACCTTGTCGTAAAAGCTAACGTTAGCTGGGAAAAAGCAGAACAAATTACGCCTAGAACCAGGCTTAACACTAAGCCATTAATAATAACAATTTAAACCCGCAAACCTTTGGCAGTTCCTCTCCAGTCCTGCCTTAGGTTTGCACCCTAGTGGCAATCGATAAGCAGTTCACGTCGACCGTTACTCTTAAAAAAATATCGGGACAACACCGCCGCAAGGCTTGTCAAAAGAACTATAAACGAGAGTAAAACATGCATACGTTAAATACACACAAGCGTCTGCTGGCGTTAACCGTTGGGATGGCGTTAAGTGCGCCAGCAGCCTTTGCTGCAGAGAATGTTTGGGAAAGTATTGAAGTTACCGCGCAAAAGCGCAACGAGAATATAAGCGATGTGGGTATTGCTATTACCGCCTTTTCAGGCGAGCAATTAGAAGCGCTGGGCCTTGAGAGCAGTACCGAGCTTATCGCCTTTACCCCAGGTGTGTCGCTAGCCGGTGATATTGGTGGCCAGCGCGCTATTTTCAATATTCGAGGCGTGGTGCAAAACGACTACGCTGACTTGGCTGAAGCGCCGGTGGCGGTCTATGTGGACGGCGGATATTTAGCAAGTACCCAAGCACAAACCTTTGGCTTATTCGACGTAGCCCGTATAGAAATTTTAAAAGGTCCGCAGGGGACATTGTTTGGCAGAAACGCCACGGGCGGGCTGGTAAATACCATTACCGCAAAACCTACTGCTGACACCGAGGGCTATGCAGAGTTTACCGCAGCCCGTTTCGAACAATATCGTTTTGAAGGGGCAATATCTGGGGAAATAGCAGATGGCATTTATGGTCGCTTTTCTGGGTTTACCAATCAGCAAGGTGAAATACTCGAAAATATTTATGAAGACGGTGCAGCACCCGATACGCGCTTGGGTTCAGTAGGCGGCGGAGAAGACGGCTACAACGACGATACTAAAGCGTTTCGTGCCCAGCTGATGTTTGATATTGGCGAGGAAGGCACCTTACTTCTAAGCGGTAACTGGTCTGATACCACCAAAAGTGAAGGCCCGTATCAGGTGGTAAATACCACAGAAGTAAAAGATGCCGCAGGCAATGTGATAGATGTCATTTTCGCAGCCGACGATCCTCTAGGCTGTGACACTATTCAAGCGGGTGTGTGCGTAGATGGTAATTTTAATGGCGACCCCTTCCGCCCAGTGCAAGGTGGTGATTTCAACGGTAACTTTGACCCTGACGGTTCGGGCAATAAGGTAAATAAAGACTTTGCCTTTGACGATCAAAACAAAATCAAGTCAAAAGGCTTGGCGGCAACACTAGACTATGCCTTTGAAAGCTTCGATTTCTTTGCGATGTCAGATTATAAAGAATTCAAGCGTACTGTTGGTCTTGATTCTGACCAAACGGCGTCTCCTGAGCTTATCTTCCAGTCAAATAGCACCATCGAACAGTTAAGCCAAGAGTTTCGCTTTTCAGGTGAAACTGCCGACTTAAAGTGGGTTGGAGGGCTTTATTACCTTTCTATCGATACGGATTACAGTCAAGGGTTAGCGGGTTCACCCACTACCTTCTTTTTAGGTGGCGAAGAAAACAATACGTTAGTATCGCTTGAAACTGATTCTTACTCTGTATTCGGACAGGTAGACTATAGCTTAACCGATGACCTTGTTTTAGTGGGCGGCTTGCGCTATACCCGCGAGAACAAAGACTTTTTGGGTAATGTGTATCAGAATGAAAATACCAACGATCGCATTATAGAAATTGATACTAGCACGGCCTCGTTAGAGGTAATGGATGAACAAAACGATCAAAACTTATGGTCAGCTAAACTCCAATTAGAGTATAGCGTGGGCAATAGTCTTTACTACGCCGGTATAAATCGAGGTGTAAAAGCGGGCAGTTTCAATGCACCACTATTAGGTGGATTTAGCTTTTATGAACCTGAAGAGCTGACTTCATACGAAGCTGGCTTAAAGCACAGCTTTATGCAGGGAAGCGGCGTGTTTAATGCCAATGTTTTTTACTATGACTACAGCGATTACCAATCGTTTTCGTGGGTAAATAACGCGGGTGTGGTTACCAATGAAGAAGCGTCATTTAGTGGTGTGGAACTAGAGGTCTTTTTAACGCCAGCAGACAGCGTAGATGTCATGGTGAATTTCTCTTATACCGATGCGGTGGTTGAAGACTTAGAGGTGGCCTCTGGCTATTTTGCTGATACCACACCGCCATTTACCCCTGAATTTCAGGCGTCTGCCATGCTTCGCTATAACTGGGATGCCTTTAACGGCAATATGGCGGCGCAATTGTCAGCTAGCTATCAATCAGAAACCTTTCACAACGCGCGTAATTTTACCGCTCATGAAATTGATAGCTATGCCACTGCCGATACCCGTTTAACCTGGGTTGACGGGCAAGACAAATGGAGCTTGGCTGCCTACGTAGATAACCTGTTCGACTCAGACCATGAGCTTATTGGTTTTGACGTGACGGGCTTTTATGGTACATCGCAAATATCTTATGCAAAACCCAGAACCTATGGCGTAACGGTAAGGCGTAATTTTTAATTTGAGTAGTAATGCGCTTTATTCCAATTGAATGAAGCGCCAAATTTAGCTCCAAAAAACACACGTGATTAGGAGAGATACCAAAAGTACAAAACGGTATGTAGGTATCGCTTTATCAAAGCACGCGAAACGGCAGTGTTTTTGCTTTTCTTTCAGTTTTACAGGCAAAGACGCTGTATTTTATTAAGCTAAACGTAAGTAAACGACTTCGCGCAGAGCGACTTTTTATCAAGAAACAACGTTTGTTAAATGCCACTATGAGCACTACAAACTCAACAAGGAAAGAGATCGTGGATAACACCAACAATCAACCCATGACAAAACCTTCCCATTACGATGGCGATTTATGGAACGAGGACTTAGCGCCAACCAGCAAAGCAACAAGAACCTGGGGGTGGAAAGACTATGCGGCATTGTGGGTCGCCATGGTGGTGTGCGTACCTACTTATCTCTTATCTGCCGGGCTAGTGTCTGAAGGCATGAATTGGTATCAGGCAGTGATTACGGTGCTGTTAGGCAATATCATCGTGCTCGTTCCCATGATGTTAATTGGCCACGCGGGCGCGAAATACGGCTTACCTTTTCCTGTATTGCTACGTAGTGCTTTTGGCACCAAGGGGGCGAAAATACCCGCGTTAGCACGAGGCCTCGTAGCATGTGGGTGGTTTGGAATAAATACTTGGGTGGGGGGAAGTGCCATCTACGTTATTTTAAACAGTATTAGCGGCGATGCCTTTGTAGGTCAAACACTCCCTGTTTTAGGAATAGATATCACTCAAACGTTATGCTTCTTTGCCTTCTGGGCGATGCACTTGGTATTTATAAAACACGGTACCGAGTCTATACGCTGGCTCGAAACCTTCGCTGCACCATTTTTGATCTTAATGGGCTTAGCGCTTCTTACTTGGGCATACATTAACGCGGGTGGTTTTGGTGAAATGCTATCCACGCCGTCACAGTTTGTAGAAGGTGGCGCTAAAGAAGGGCAGTTTTGGTCTGCTTTTTTCGCAGGTCTTACATCCATGGTGGGTTTTTGGGCGACTATGGCTTTAAATATCCCCGACTTCACTCGCTTTGCTAAATCACAGAAAGATCAGATGCTAGGGCAAGCTATTGGCTTACCTTTACCCATGGCACTGTTTGCCTTCATTGGCGTAGCGGTTACCTCGGCAACTGTAACCATTTATGGCGAAGCCATCTGGGACCCTGTCGCTCTTGCTGGTCGAATGGGCGGCATGGGGGTTGTGTTTGCCCTTGCCGCACTAGCCCTTGCGACACTAACCACTAATCTCGCTGCGAATATGGTTGCCCCTGCCTACGGTTTTTCAAATATGGCACCTTCGAAAATTAGCTTTAGAATGGGCGGATATATCACCGCGGGAATTGGTGTAGCTATTTTCCCTTGGAAGCTGCTTGAAACCGCCGGTGGGTATTTGTTCACCTGGTTAACCGGATATTCAGCGCTCCTCGGCCCCATCGCAGGTATTCTAATTGCCGACTATTTCATTTTGAGAAAATCGACGCTAAATATTGATGCGCTGTTTCAACATTCAGGTGAATACGGTGCGAACAACGGTTGGAACATGGCGGGTGTAGCTGCACTTGTCGTTGGTATTTTGCCTAATATACCCGGCTTTATGCACGCGGCAGGGTTTGTAGACAGCGTACCAGCCATTTTCGATACGCTTTACGCCTACGCGTGGTTCGTAGGGTTAATAATCGCCAGTGTCGTATACCTGCTGCTGTCCAACAGAGTACCAGATACCATACAGGCAAGAAGCGCCTCTTAATAATGGGGTCAGGGTACATTTCTTTAAGGCCGTGGGGTCAGAGTACTTTTCTACGAAATGTACTCTGACCCCCAAATATACTTCAAGGGGTTATTTTCGCTTCATGTTTTCAAAAAGCGAAGGCTCCCAAGGCCGCATGGCCATAAGTAACCCCACATGTTGGCGCTCTTCAATAGGTAAGTCATTATCTTCGCTACTCAGTTTTGCTGCTTCTTGCCGAAGCTGCTCTAAACGCCGCTGAATAATAGAAACCGAGCTCTGTGAATAGCGCCCTCGCAAGTAAAAGCGAAACATCCACGGTTCGTTCTTCTTCGGATCCATAAACTTCACCATCACTTCCTGTTCCATAAACTTTTCTAGTGGTCCGCCGGGGATCCATCGAAAATCTTGGGCAATAAGCAGCTTATAATGGTTGTTTGGCAACAGTTCGATAAGCTTCAGTCTATCGAGGGTTGTCATTAGTTTAATGCCTTCCACTTCATCAATATCGTAATGCTTGATCAGTTCTGAAAAGCGCCAACCGTCTCTTACACACACCGCGGCAAGCAGTAACTTAGGGTTAGCGAGCAGTTCCATTTCTTGCTGTTCAGATAGCTGTGAAATTTTCTCTTGTTGCTTTTGTGAAAGACTGAATAAATCGCTTAACGACAAATGTAAGCACTCACAAATCTGCTCCAATTTATCAAGACTAAATGCTTGTAACGAGAAATTACGCTTCACGCTAGCCTCGCTCACATTGAGTGTTTCTGCCAGCTGCTTATAGGTGAGTCGCTGTTCGCGTAAGCACTGCTTCAAGGTGTCGTATACAAGGCTAATTTGGCTCATGGTATTACTTTTTTATACTTGTGGTGTAATTTAATACTACATTAATCATTTTGGTTTACGAAATTTATTCTTGGTTCTAGTGTAGTACGTGTTCAGGCAAACCTTGTCTTAACAAACAGGAGCAAGTGATATGAAAAATACACGTTCAACATTGATGTTAACTGCATTACTCAGTAGTGCGCTTCTTTCCCATTCAGCAATGGCAGATGATTCTATAGACCATAGCGGTAAAGCCAGTAAGCACAGTGTGTTAGCTGCCTCCGAAGGTTTAGCGACAACAGCTTCGGTAGCGAGTGCGGTCGTGGCAGTACCAGTGGTATTGACAGGGAGTGTGGTTGTTGCCGGAAGCGCGGTGGTAGAAAGCGCTGTGAATGAAAGTGCTCGCAATCTTCATCGGGCAAGCCATCAATCTTCAGTGGCGCATGATCAGCCTTTGGTGATAACCGAAACCATTATTACTGCAGACCCCGCTCCAAACCAAGTGGTTACTACTAAAACCAAAGTGATCACAACCACAACTAATCCTAAGCGGTAGGTTAAACATGAAAGCCTACTTAACTTCAATCGGGTTTGCCCTTGTACTATTAATGTCTGGTTTTCACCAGGCATACGCGGGGAGCCAGCAACATGGTAAGCCCACCTTTACGCCAGAAGCAATTGCGACCTTTTCAAAAGATGTAGAAAAGTATGCGGCTAGTGAAGGCGCGCGGGCGTTTATTATTGCAAGACGTGGCAGACCTATTGAAGATATGCCGAAAGGAATTCGCTTTACCCATACCGCAATTGCTATTTATTCAAGCATTCAGCTAAGTGATGGTAATACGGCGAAAGGCTATGCCATACACAATTTATATCAAGACGCTGAAGAGCAGGGCGAAAGTCATTTAATTACTGACTACCCTGTTGATTTTTTCTGGAGTGCTTATGCGCTGGAAGCGGGAATTATTATTCCGTCAGTAGAAGTGCAGCAGGCTTTAATCAACCTATACCGCGATGACAAAGCTAAGCTACTTCATAATTCTCGATATTCAGTGGTGGCGAACCCGTTTAATAGTGAACGCCAAAACTGCACCGAGTATACCCTTGATGTATTGAACGCAGCCATGTACTCAACGACCGATGTTGCACAGCTAAAGGTTAATGCGAAAGCGTATTTTACACCGCAAAAAGTACATATGAGCCGCGCGAAACTTGGTTTGGCAAGTATGTTCAGTGATGGCGTAACTTTGTCAGACCACGGTCGCAAGGTAGAAACCACCACTTTCGGAAGCCTTGCTCGCTATATGCAAAAGTACGATTTAATGAACAAGGCCGTTACGTTTACCCATACGGGTCAAATAAAGAATATTTAGGAGTTTTACTATGCAAAACATGAATAAACCCACTAAAGCGTTTCGAATTGCGTCACTAGCAGCACTAATCGTAGGCGTAGGTGCGTATTTCATAGGTTTGTACAACGCACCTATGGCCCTTAACGAAAAAGGTTATTACTTCACTATTATGCTATTTGGCCTATTTTCAGTGGTAAGCTTGCAAAAAACGGTACGCGATAAAATGGAAGGTGTTCCCACAACCAAAGCATACTTTTTAGCTTCAGCGGTAGCTACCGGATCAGCCATAGTACTGTTAGTTATTGGATTGCTGAATGCCGAGCTTTTACTAAGTGAGAAAGGCTTTTTCGGCATGGCGTTTACGCTTAGCCTGTTTGCCGCCATCACGGTACAAAAGAACGTACGCGATAGCCAAACTCTAAGTGAGCCAAGTAGCGTCGACCCTCAATTAGAAACCAAAGCTTCACAACCTGAAGCCAACACTAAAGTAAAAGCCGCATAAAAGTTACGGGGGCAGAGTACATTTCGTCAAAAAGTACTCTGCCTCAAATCTTTGTCGAACTGTTGCACAAAGCTGGAATCTTAGGGAAAAATTGATATTCCTACCTAAGGTCGAATTGATAAGACTCGATAGCTTGCGTATTCTCAACGTACTTTATGAGATAACTGCTAGAGGTAATAAACGCTGTGTGTGAACTTTTAGGCATGAGTGCGAACACTCCCACAGACCTATGTTTTAGCTTTACCGGTCTAACTCGCCGCGGTGGTGAAACGGGGCCGCACAAAGATGGCTGGGGCGTTGCCTTTTACGAAGGTAAAGGCGTGCGAATGTTTCACGACCCTGAGCCTTGCGCCACATCGCCTATTGCAGATTTTGTCTCGAAGCTTCCTATAAAAAGTAAAAACGCCATTTGCCATATCCGCCAGGCTAACGTGGGCAACATCAATTTAGCTAATACACACCCCTTTACTCGCGAACTGTGGGGGCGGTATTGGGTGTTTGCTCACAACGGTCAACTCCCTAACTTCTCACGCCGAATAGGTATTTACGAAGCGGTTGGAGATACCGATAGCGAAGAGCTTTTCTGCGACATTATGAATAATGTTAGGCAAAACCTTTCCCGAGACGCTATGCCTGAGCAGTTAGCCGAAACGCTGGTGGCGCTTTCAAAAGAGTATGCGCAGCAAGGTGTGTTTAACTGTTTGCTAAGTAATGGCGACTGGTTATTTACGTTTTGTAGTACAAAGCTAGCTAGCATTACCCGTAGAGCGCCTTTTGGCCCGGCTTGTTTAAGTGATGTCGAAGTAGAAATTGATTTTGCCGCTGAAACCACGCCAAAGGATGTGGTGAGTATTATCGCGACAGAACCGTTAACGAATGACGAACAGTGGGATATATACGAACGGGGCGAATGGAAGCTTTGGCAAGAGGGCGAGGTGATAGCCTCGGGTAAAGTGGATGTGCCTGAACATAAAAAAGAAGCTGAGATGGTAGCACCGGATCCCTCGCTGCACGACTAATTACGAATTGTGGGGGCAGAGTCTGACCCCAGTACTTGGGAGATTTTCTTTTTAACGATTTCATAGCGGGCGGGAAGCGTACTATGTGGGGTTTGAACGCTGTACAGTGGCTCGGTTACATCGTTTTTAGCTTGGTATACAGCGAGCTTTTCGGCAAAGCTGACAAAGTTTAGCGTGCTTGTAGGCAGTACGGTAAAACCCAGTCCTTCACTCACAGGCAATAGTATTTGCGAAAGTTGATTAATGTAGCCGGTGTGGTGAAGCTGATTTGGGTTAATGCTGGCAAGGTCAGCTTCACCGCAATCGTTAAAGTAACGCTGTACATAGTGCATGGCATCCGGGTGGTTAATAAGCCCTAATGTCGTGACAACGTTTTTGATAGAGCCGTCAGCTTTTTGCAGATCATCGTCAGCTTTTTGAAGACCAACGTCAGCGCTTTTTGCGTTATCCGAAGTTGCAAGGTCTGAACCAAGCAGCGCACGAGGCAGAATAAGCCCCAGCGGCTCTTCGCCTAAGTATTCGCTTTGCACATCTTTTGTGTCTGGCATGTTGGTGACAATACCAAGCTCAAGGGTATTGTTGGCAATGCCTGACAAAATCGTTCTGCGGGGCGCCACTTCAACGTGAATATTAAGTGCACTATGCTGTTTTTGAAGGCTAATTAGCGCAGGGTAAATACGCTGAGCAATTGCGCCAGAACACGCCACTACGCATTTTCCTTCATACGACGCGTCGAACTTTAAGCTAGCAATAAAATCTTGCGCTTGGGCTTGCTGACTTTTTGCGTAGTGATAAACGCGCTGGCCTTGTTCGGTAAGCTGAATGCCTTTACCTAACCGAATTACTAACTCGCAATTGCAAACATCTTCTAGCTTTTTTATGTGCTGGCTCACCCCGGGTTGCGTCATAAAGCGCTGTTCCGCCGTACGTGTAAAATTTCCTGCTTCAACTAAGGTGATAAAGGTATCCAGCCAAATTGGATTAATCATAACGCTATAAATTCAAATTATCATTTTAAGAAATAATGATAATTTCATGTTTTATGCTTGTCTAGCTACTATGTGCCCACGTTCACTTAAACGCGCTATCACTTGCCGTAAGGCCACTGAGATAAACCGTGCGTTTAAGCCATTTTGAATACTTGTACTACAAAGGAGTAAGTGATGACTGAAGCAGTAAAAACACCGTATCCACGTACGTTTTCACACATTGGCATTTCGGTGCCCGATTTGGAAGCCGCAGTTAAGTTCTACACCGAAGTGCTTGGCTGGTACCTTATTATGAAGCCAACCGAAATAGTAGAAGACGACTCGGCTATTGGTGAAATGTGTACCGATGTCTTTGGCGCAGGCTGGGGCAAGTTCCGTATTGCACACCTTTCAACGGGTGACCGTGTAGGCGTTGAAATCTTTGAGTTTAGCAATCAGGAAAACCCAGAAAATAACTTTGAATACTGGAAAACCGGTATTTTTCACTTCTGTGTTCAAGACCCTGATGTTGAAGGTTTGGCCGAGAAAATTGTTGCTGGTGGTGGCAAAAAACGCATGAAAGCGCCACGTTACTATTACCCAGGTGAAAAACCATACCGCATGATTTACATGGAAGACCCGTTTGGCAACATCCTTGAAATTTATAGCCACAGCTATGAATTACACTACGCAAGCGGTGCTTACGAATAAGCGCGTGGCAGTTAACCTAGCTGTAATTTGAGTTAACACCTGTGGTTAACAAGGGCAGCTAACGACCAAATACCGACTAAATACGAAAAAGGCGAGGGCGCTTCTGATATAAGCGTACCTCGCTTTTTAATACGCACTCACTACATCAACGTTACCCAAACTGCCCAGAAACATACGGGTTTGTGGCTTTCTCTGTGGCTATGGTAGTCGTCGGGCCGTGGCCGGGATAAATGGTCATATCATCGGGTAACACCATTATCTTCTGCTTAATAGAATCGATAAGCTGCTGGTGATTTCCTTGCGGAAAATCGGTGCGGCCAATAGAGCCTGCAAAAATGACGTCCCCCACAATCACCTTATTGCTTGTGCGCTCTACTAATACAACATGGCCCGGTGTGTGCCCAGGGCAGTGCAGAACGTCCAGCGTTAAG
Source organism: Alteromonas mediterranea DE (assembly GCF_000020585.3). Lineage (NCBI taxonomy): Bacteria > Pseudomonadati > Pseudomonadota > Gammaproteobacteria > Alteromonadales > Alteromonadaceae > Alteromonas > Alteromonas mediterranea. The sequence goes on along the minus strand of NC_011138.3, from coordinate 3,788,852 downwards.
GTTCCAACTGAAATGGTATCGTTGTCGTTTAACCACTCGGTAGGAGCAAAAGACTGTGCCGGTGGAAACCCAAACATTTGGCTTTGCTGCATTAGGGCATCTAACCAAAACTTATCACCCACATGCGGCCCTACAATAGGTACATTGTAATGTTCGGCAATAGCAACCGTACCGCCCACATGATCTAGGTGACCATGAGTCAAAATGATCTTCTCTATATTGACGCCTTTGTTCGAAGCTGCGCTTATCAGCTTTTCAATGTCGCCACCAGGGTCAACAAAAGCCCCTAGCATAGTAGATGAGTCCCAAATTAATGAGCAGTTTTGAGCAAACGGGGTAACGGGTATAACTTGAATTTCCACTTTTTAACCTTTTGAAGCATTGTTGTGTAGGACGACATAAAGCACTGCGCCAATAACGAGTTCGCCCACTAAAAATAACCATGCATGGGTTGAAGATTGTGTAACAGACCACGCGCACACCGCAAGCGCTAAAAAAGGCAACACGCGCTTAATAAGGTTAACCGGAAGCGTTAACTGATTCTGCGCCTTAATGAGCACCAACACACACATTGCGTACACCACTAACCTTGCCAGAACACTCGCAATGGCCAGCCACACGAAACTTCCGCTTAGCGCCATCATGCCGGCGAAAATACCCAATACCAATATGGAGATGTAAGGTGTAGCAAACGTTCCGTGTACTTTGCCTAACCACGGCTTGCCCAGTTTGCCCGGAATAAGCGACTGATGCGCCATGGAAAACGTTAGCCGAGAGGTAGAAATCATATTGGCAAGCAAGTTACCTGCAACAGACACCACAGCAGTTAGCGTCATAATAAGCGCACCGGTTTCGCCAAAAATCATATCGGCAAGGGCAATCAACGGCGCGCTATCGGGCTTTGCTGCGCCTACCGTATGCCAGTACAACCACTGCACGCAAAAGTAAAACAGTGCAATACCTGACACGGTTAACATTAGGGCCCGAGGTATGGTTTTTTTCGGTGAATTCGTTTCTCCACTGGTTACCACCACAGTTTCAAACCCTATAAAGGCGTAAAGCGTAAGTAGGGCACCAGCTGAAATGGTATCAAAAGCCGGTAGCGTGTTTGACATTGACGAGTCAGACTCGAGGCTAAAATCTAACTGCCAATAGCCTATACCGATAAGAGCGGCAAAGGGCAAAAGCTTTAACACTGAAATGGTGTCTAGTGCCCGCATCGCAGCTTTTAAACCCACAATATTCACAAAGATCAGCGTTGCTGTTAGTGCAATAATGGCCAGAGACTTACCTATCCCTGCGTTTAGCTCAGGCCAAACATACCCTGCGTAAAGTAACAGCACGTGCATATTGGCCGCGATAGCGGTTGCGCGGGCTAAATAGTAAATAAAGCCAGTTTGAAACGCGGCGGCATCACCGAAGCCTTTGCGGGCATAAATCACTGGCCCGCCGGTTTCTTGATACAAGACGGCTAGCTGCCCAAAGCACCACACCACAGCAAGCATCAGGGCGCCAAAAATCAAAAAGATGTAAGGGCTGAACGCACCTAATTCAGCGGCCATTTTGGCTGGTAGGGCAAAAATTCCCGCCCCAATAAGGCCGTTTAGCACTAAGAGGGCGGCACCTACACCGCCAATTCCTTTGCTTAAAAGGCCTTTGTTTGAATTGCTCATTTACGCACTACACTCGCGGTTATTGGGCAAATACTTGCTTGCCTGCCACGTACGTAGCGTGCACTTCGGTTTTCCAAATGTCCTTCGCATCAATGGTGAAGATATCTTGGTCCACTAAGATAAAGTCGGCCCATTTTCCTGGCGTTAGCGTACCTAGTGTGTCTTCCATATGCCCAGCGTATGCCGCATCTAACGTAAAGCCTTTAAACGCTTGCTCAACGGTTAGAGCCTCGTGAGCATACCAGCCTTTTACTGGCTGGTTGTTTCTGTCTTGACGGGTTACCGCCGCGTGAAGGCCGTAAAAGGGGTTGGCTAACTCTACTGGAAAGTCAGAACCTAGTGGCAGCGCAATGCCTGAATCTAGCAACGTTTTCCATGCATAGGCGCCTTTCATACGTTCTTTGCCTATGCGATCTTCGGCCATGTTCTTATCACTGGTGGCATGCGTTGGCTGCATAGAAGGTAGCACTTTTAACTTGGCAAAGCGGGCCAAATCATCGGGTGCAATTACTTGCGCATGCTCAATACGATGGCGGAGTTCGCTGCCGCCAATATTGCCAAAGGTAGTTTCAAATTCATTTAGCGCTACGTGGTTCGCTTTATCGCCAATGGCGTGATAGTTAAGCTGAAATCCTGCGCCTATAACGGTGGTGAAAAGCTGCGTCATGTCTTCAGGTTGAGTCAGTAATAAACCATGCTGGTGTGGGGCATCGGAATAGGGCGCAAGAAGCGCTGCACCTCGGCTACCTAGCGCGCCATCGCCATAAGCTTTAACCGAGCGAATATACAAAAAGTCGTCTTCGTCGCGAATAGGGCCGTTACCCAACATGGTCGAAAGCTCGGGTTCTGTTGCGCTTATCATAGCGTAAATACGTACCGGTAAATCGCCCTCAACGGCCTCTTTTAAATAGAAGTCATAAACCTCTCTGCCGACGCCGGCATCATGCATTGACGTGATGCCATTAGCAAGTAAGTGCTCACCAGCTGCGTCGAGCTGTTGGGCATATATGGCGTTACTGGCTTTGGGTAAATGCTCTTCTATTAATAAAGATGCGTTATCAATGAACACGCCAGTAGGGTTGCCGTTTGCATCTTTGATAATTTCACCGCCAACGGGTGATTGAGTGTCTTTAGTAATGCCCGCTAATTCCATGGCTTTAGTGTTGACCCACGCCGCGTGACCGTCTACACGGGTAAGAAAAACGGGGCGGTCAGATACGACGTTGTCTAAGTCGGCCGCTGTTGGAAAGGCCCTGTCAGACCATAATTCTTGGTTCCAGCCACGCCCTGTAATCCAATCTTGTTGTGCATTGGCAAAAGCGTAGTCGGCCACCATTTTGGCGGCATCTTGGGCGCTGCTGCTTTCTCGCAAGTTCACTTCGAGTAAGTTTGCACCTAAGCCTAGCAAGTGACCGTGTGCATCTATTAGCCCTGGCAGCATCACCTTTCCGTTGCCATTTATGGTTTCATCAATACGGTGGTTGTCTTTTTCTACGTTTAGTGCCACTACCTTGCCTTCATCTATAACAAGGTTAGAAAACGTGATGAGCTTGCCGCTTTCATTAAGCGTGTAACCTTTCACGTTATTTACAAGCGTTGCAGCCTGAGAAGCTCCCATAGACAGGGCAGCCATGAGTGCGGCAGAGGCAACAACGCCCATTACTCGCTTTGCAGGATGAGTATTCAATAGTGTTGGAGTCATAGTTAATTTCTGTCTTGTCTTCATGATTTTTATTCTTCGTTTAATTCTTCAAAGTCGATGATAGGTGGCTGTAGCAAAAAGTCACGTTCCCAAATTTTTGCCATGGAAGCTTGGCTAATGTTGCCCCCAGATAACATCACTAAAGCGGTTTGCCCTGGTGTCGTATTGGCGGCCCATGCGGCAACCGCCGCCATAGTCATAGCGCAAGTAGGCTCAATGTGAAGCTTTAGTAGATGGTGCAGCCATTGCGTCCAATAAGCAATTTGCACCTCGTCCACTTCATAAAAATCATCAAGCTCTTGAAGTAAAGGAAACGTAACATCACCAACAGATGGTGTGGCTGCGCCATCGGCAAGGGTGTTAGGCGAATAGTCTAAAGCAACAATTTCACCTGCTTGAAGCGACATAGAAGCATCATTGGCTTCAGCGGGTTCTGCGCCAATGACAAGTGCATCAGGTTGCAATGTGCGTGTTGCCAACAGAGTACCTGACAACAAGCCACCACCACCGCAGGGAGCAAATACAGCGTCTACCTTACCCACCTCATTGAGAGCCTCAAGTGCTGCAGTGCCTTGTCCGGCTACAATATCTTCGTGATTAAACGGCGGGATCCAGACCGTATCAGGGGCTTTTGATGCTTCTTTTACCGCAGCGTCGGCCTCTGGACGAGTGGGAAACAACTTTAGTTCACCACCATAGCTTTGCGTGGCAGCGGCTTTAATAGGGGAAATAGTTTCACTGGCAAAAATTGTTGCCTTAATACCAAAGTGTGCAGCTGCATAGGCTACCGCCTGCGCATGATTACCCGAACTATTTGCAACCACGTGTTTTGGAAGGCGACCTTCTTCTTGTAAACGGGCGAGGAAATTCATGGCGCCGCGAAGCTTAAACGCGCCGATCGTCTGTAAGCACTCGGCTTTAAATAGGATACGGTGGCCTAACCAGTGGTTAAGTAAAGATGATTCCACTATAGGCGTGTGTTTTACGTCTTTTTTGATCCGCTCGTAAGCGAGTTTAATACTGTCAAAGTTAGGTGTGCTACTCATTCATTAGCGCTCTATGGTTAGCGATGCTTTATCTATTTTGATACTAATCCCCTACAGTGCCAGATGTGTTCATTTTTCGCCAGAGCCTACAACATATTGTATATAAGGCAATTCACATTTGTTTCATAATTCTACTTTAGTCTATCTCGGCGATTTACCGGAGATACGCAAATGCTGAGCAGAATTAACCATCGTATATATGCATTCCCTACGGTGCTTTTCCTTTTTCTCACCCTCGTTTTCGTATCTGCGGGTGTATCCATTCAAAGTGAAGAACGTGCGGCCCGAGTCTCTAAGGCAAATACAGTGGCTGAGCAAGTCAAAATCAGCTTAGAGGTCTTTTCTACCGAGCGTATTCAAGCCCTTCACAACGTAATGAGAAATTGGCCTACGTTTGAACCGAACCAGGTAGACTGGTTTAATGCCCAAGCGCTTTCGCTTATGGGAATGCAAAAAGGATATTCATCGCTAGCGTTTGTTAACGCGAAGGGCAATATAGAGTGGATTGCTACCCCAAATTCAGGGGTTAAAACGCGACTGGATAACCGTTTAGTTGGGGAACCGATGAGCGAGTTAGGTCTGACTATTTCCTCGATGTCTGAAAAATTTGAAAGTACGCTTATTTTTTCTCCTCAGACTCAGCATCATCATATTCTTATTGGCAGAGCTATCAGCCCTCAAGAGCCGGAGCACGGGTATCTAATAGCAGGGTTCGATGTTCAGTCTATTTTAGGCGTCATGTTAGGCGAGTTAGTGGGGCCCCAATTTAACTTTAAGTTGGCGGCTGACAATGCCATATTATTTGAAAGCGGCGTACTTGTTAACGACGGCACACAAGTTTCACTCGCGCCGTTTTCCTTCATTACGCGTGATTTTACCCTCTCTATGCAATCTCAACTGAGCCCCTACAATACGGGTATGCTGGTTATCGTTATTGGTTTGATCATGACTGCCTTGGTGAGTTATGTATTGCATAAGCAGCTAAAAGGGGCGGTGAGTTTATCAGATAGCCAACAGAGGTATTTAACCGCTAGCGAGGCGTCTTTGGATGCGTTGTTGATATACCAACCGTCTGATGAAGACTTTGTGTTAGTAGAATCAAACTCCTACAGTCGATACTTATTTCGAGGGGCCTGTGATGTTCTGCACGCTATGACGCTTTCTGAGCAAATGCGTTACCTAGAGCTTCATGACATACCCAAGCATGTGCAAAGTGTTGCAGAAACTGGGGTGCCTTACGAGTCGCACCTTCCTTTAACAAGCGATAAAGTTGCCCCTGAATGGCTTAAAATACAGGTGGTAAAAGCGGCAAATAACATCGCGATTACAGTCAGAGACGTAACTGAACGTTTTAAAGCTCAGCAGGATTTGAAACGCAGTGAGGAAAAATACCGGCGTTTGGTCGATGGTATGCACCGACACTTTGTTTACACCAAAACGGTCGATCACACGTTTATTTACGTAAGTGCGGGCCTTGAAAAAATATTGGGATATGCTCAAGAAACGTTTTGTAAAAACGAGCCTAAATACGTTCGCCAAGTTCCCGATGAAACTTTTGAAATCCGCGAAATAATAGCAAGAGGAAACAAGCCCGAGCCCTATCTGGTTCACTATCAAAGTAGCGGTGGCAAATCCGTAGTGCTGGAGTTCTCCGATACGCCAATATTAGATGACGCGGGCGCATTAATTGCCATTGAAGGTATTGCCCGCGATGTAACAAAAGAGTTGGTGTTACAGGAGGAAGTGTTTTTTCAAGCGAATCACGATCAGCTGACAGGGTTACTCAACCGTTACGCGTTCGATGCGCAATTACGCGAAATTTTACTACATACCAATGACAGCGCTGAGTACACCCCATTCAGTGTTACCGGTAAAAGCGGTGGCATAAATAGCAAAACCAATGTGACGGCAATTAATCTACACAGGGAGCCTGCAAAGCCTAGCGTTATGTGTTTTATCGACATGGACCGTTTTAAATTGGTTAACGATAGCTGTGGGCACCCGGCGGGCGACAAGTTACTAAAAGAGATATCGACTATTTTTAGGCAATTTGTAAATGGCCAAGATTTACTGGCTCGCATAGGAGGCGACGAGTTCTGCATTATATTTCGTAACCAAAGTTTGGATGAGGTTACCCAGTGTTTAGATAAACTTTTGCTTGCCGTTTCAAATTACCGCTTCGTATATGACGATAAACTCTTTTTCGTTGGTGCCAGCATTGGTGTAATAGAAATAAACGAAAGTACTCAAAGCGCTGAAGCATTGATTAAGGCAGCAGATAATGCCTGTTATAAAGCCAAGCACCTTGGGCGCAATCGCTACTTTGTGTTCCGAGAAAACGACAGTCAAATGGCGATAGACGACAGTGAAAACCAAGTATTGCATGCACTGCATAAAGCACTGCAACACGACGGGTTCGAGTTGTATAGCCAGGCGATTATGCCGCTTACAGTGCCGCAAGAAGAGCAAGGTGCTCACTTACAGCATTATGAAATTTTACTTCGTTTAAACTCTAAAGAGAGTGGGCTTATTAGCCCCGGGTTATTCATACCTTTAGCAGAACGCCACGGGTTGATGAACAAAGTGGATTTATGGGTTGTCGATAACACCTTAAAAACGTTGGAAAGCAACCCTGCGCATATCGACAATGTAGGTAAGGTAGCGATTAATCTGTCGGGGATCACGCTTGGCGATGAAATGGCGCTGCATAAAATCGCGCAGCGAATGCAAAGTACCACGGTACCCGCCGAAAAAATATGTTTTGAAATAACCGAAACAACCGCGGTAACTAACTTAAATGCGGCAAAACATTTTATTTCTACATTACGTGATATCGGGTGTAGCTTTGCCCTTGATGACTTCGGCGCGGGTATGTCCTCCTTCACGTATTTAAAGAACTTAGACGTGGATTACGTCAAAATTGACGGGTCCTTTGTTCGAAATATCGTTCACGATCCTATTGATCATGCTACAGTAACGGCAATTAATAACATTGCGCACAGCATGGGTAAGCAAACCGTTGCTGAGTTTGTGGTGGACAATGCGACAGCAGAAGTACTGCGAAAGCTGAAGGTCGATTATGGCCAAGGTTTTGCTTTGGATAAACCCAAACCACTGGCGCATAGAGTTCAATGGCGAGTAAAGCTTGCCTCTGCCTAAAAGGAAATAGTTATGGGTTTATTTGATACCATTATGGGTAATGCAAGCGAAACAAGCGCTGCAGATGTTCAAGAAGAACTCACCCCCATTTTAGCGGCTAATGAGACGGTTACTTCTGCGTTCAAATTAGTGCGCGATTTAAGCGTGTTCACTAATAAGCGTTTAATTCTTATTGATAAGCAAGGCCTTACAGGGCGCAAAGTAAACTACCACTCAATTCCCTATAAATCGATTACCCAGTTTATTGTTGAAACGGCGGGGCATTTTGATACCGACGCTGAGCTTAAAATTTGGTTGTCGGGTAAAGCCGATCCAGTTGAAATAGAGCTGAGTGCGTCATCAGCGCAGGCGGTACAGCAAAACCTAGCAACCCAGATGTTTAGCTAATAACGGCAAATATGGTGCCCCTTTGTGGGTATTGCATTTTGTATACCGCCAAGCCATTTTGTAAAACCCATTAAAAAAGCGATGCGCTTTCACAAGGCATCGCTTTTTTATTGCTTCACTTACTCTTAGCTTAGTCTTTTAAATTTCTATTAAAGAAATTGGTGACAGTTTTGTATAAGTGAATGCCCGTTTGTTTTCCACGAATACTGTGTTTCTTTCCTGGGTAGTCCATAGTTTCAAACGGAATTGCCAAGTCTTGAAGGTGTTTGTACAGCATGGTCGAGTGGGTGAACAGTACGTTATCGTCAGCCATGCCGTGGTAAATCAAAAGGTCGCCTTTTAGGTCTTTTGCGTAAGGGAATACTGAAGACGCAGTGTAAGCATCGTCATCCGTATTTGGGTTGCCCATGTAGCGCTCTGTATAGTGGGTGTCGTACAAGCGCCAGTCGGTGACTGGTGCGCCTGACACACCGGCCGCAAAGTAATCGCCCGCTTTAAACATGGTCATTAGGGTCATGTAGCCACCGTAGCTGTGGCCGTGTACGCCAATGCGCTTCGCATCTACATAGGGAAGGGTGCGCAAGAACTCTACGCCTGCCACTTGGTCTTCAACCTCAATAAAGCCCATTTTTTTGTAGATAGGATCTTCAAAACCCTTGCCGCGATAGTTAGAGCCGCGGTTGTCTAGCGTAAACACCACATAACCTTGGTCAACCCAGTGTTGGAACAGCAAACCACGGTTGCCCGCCCAGCTGTTTGTTACAACTTGTGCGTGCGGGCCGCCGTAAAGGTAAACAATAACAGGGTGTTTTTGCTTAGGGTTTTGCTTTGCACTTTCTGGCGTGTAAATACGGTATTTGAGGGTTGCGCCATCTTTGGTGGTAATGTCACCAAATTCAGGGGCTGTCCAGCTATCCATATAGGCGTGCAGCGGGTGGCCTTCTTCAACCTTGTTTTCTTCAAGCCAAGTAATTCGCCCGCCGGTTGCGCTGTTAAGGCTAACCTGGGCAGGTGAATTTATGGTTGAGAAACGGTCAATAAAAATAGAAGCATCTTTGCTAAACGCAGCGCTGTGATAAGCACCAAGCTCAGTCACGCGAGTTATATCCCCGCCATCTAGCGACACACTATATACATGGCTTTCCAGTGGCGTGTCTTTACGTCCAGAGAAGTACAAACGGTTATTTGCTGTGTCGATGGCTTCTACACTGTCTACTACCCAGTCACCCTTCGTTAATTGCTTAACTAATTTACCGTTATTGTCGAAGAGGTAAAGGTGCTTGAAGCCATCGCGCTCTGAAGCCCAAATGAATTGGCCTTGCTCTTTTAAGAAGTATAGGTCGTCGTGCAGGTTTACCCACGTATCACTCGATTCGGTTAACAGCACCTTTTGCTTGCTTTCTGTTATGTCAAAAGCGCGAAGTTCAAGGGTTTGCTGGTCGCGGGTTTGCCACTGATAAGTAAAGGTACTGCTGTTTGGCATCCACTTACCACGGGCAAAATAAATGTCTTTGTCATCACCTAAATCTACCCACGTGCGATCGCCAGAACTGATGTCTTGAATAGCAAGTTCCACCAATACGTTTGGCGTGCCCGCTTTCGGGTACTTTTGTTCAATAAGTTTGATGTCGTCAGCATAAATTTCAGAACGTGTGATCACGTCGACCGGGCTTTCATCCACCTTGGTAAATGCAATCTTGCTTTCATCTGGCGACCACCAGTAGCCTGTCATGCGGCCCATTTCTTCCTGTGCCACAAACTCTGCCATACCGAATTTTATATTGCCGCCACCTTCTTTGGTGATGGCGGTTTCTTTACCTGATGCAATGTGCTTTACGTAAAGGTTCTGGTCGCGAATAAACGAAATGTAGTTGCCTTTAGGCGAAAGCTTGATGTCGGTTTCAAAAGCTTCTGTATCGAGCAGCTGCTTGGCACCTTTCTCGCCAAGCTTGTGGTAAAACACGTCACCGCCTAGCGGAAATAATAAGGCTTTGCCATCGTCTGACCATTGGTAGCTTACAATACCGCTGCCTGATAAACGCATACGTTCGCGGCGCGCTTTTTCTTCGTCAGAAAGCACTTCTTCGCCACTTTGTAAATCGTTAGAGTCGAACAGCATGCGAGTTTCACCACTCTCAATGTGGTATTCCCAAAGGTCCAAGCGTTCATAATCAGTTTGTTTCCCTTTAAGGAAAGTTACACGCTCTCCATCAGGCGATACTTTTAAAGCGCGAGGCGCATTGCCATCAAGAGAAGGGGAGGAGAAAATGCGCTCAATAGTGAGCGTTTCAGCGTTTAAAGCAGTAGAGAGCATAGCGGCTCCAATTAAAAGGGCTTTTTTCATTTTTATCTGCATATTTGACTGTCGAAGGTTTGATTGTAGTTATATCAATTTATGATACAAGGTGCGACGTATGAAATCCGCAATGGTGCTAGGAGCGACAGGTTTAGTAGGACGAACGCTCGTAAACATGCTGTTACAGGATAGACGGTATAGTGAAGTAACCTGCTTGGTCAGAAAACCACTGTCATCGCAGATGTTTAAGGACCCACACAATAGGTTAAAACCCGTGGTGATCGACTTTGATCATCTTCAGGATTACCAAGGCTACTTTAGCGTAGATCATGTCTATTGCTGCTTGGGCACAACGCTTAAAAAAGCGGGGTCCAAGCAAGCGTTTCGGCGGGTGGATTTTGAATATGTCCACGTAGCGGCGCAGTTAACTCGGGCGCAGCGTGCGAATAGCTTCGTTTGGGTTTCGTCGGTGGGGGCCGATGCTAAAAGTAGTAATTTTTATTTGAGGGTAAAAGGCGAGTTAGAAAATGCCATTATGCGCATGCCTCAGCTGCCCCATGCATCAGCAGTTAGGCCGTCACTGTTGTTAGGCAATCGAGATGAGTCGCGCACCCTTGAAGATATTGCGCAGAAAACCGCGCCTATCTGGCAAAGCCTGATGAAAGGGCCATTGAAAAAATACCGGCCGGTTCACGCCGTTGATGTAGCGAGAAACATGATGTCGTTACAGCGCTGGTAATGAAATGTCACAACCTTAACGTGAAGCGCTGGTTATCATGGTATAGAATGCGCGGCTTTTAATGACAGGATAATGTCTACCTTCTTATGTTTCGCTGCAAACAATTTACGGTTGCTCAAGACAAATGTGCAATGAAAGTGAACACAGACAGCCTTATTCTAGGAAGCTGGGCTGAGCCTAACTCTGCCCAGCGCATAGTAGATATAGGAACGGGAAGCGGTATTTTAGCGCTGATGATGGCGCAAAAAGCCCAAGCTTTGGCCTGCATTGATGCCATAGAGATTAATGAAGGCGCTGCATCACAAGCCGCTTTTAATTTTCAAAACGCGAAGTGGTCAAAACAGCTATTTATACATCATAGCGATATCAAGACGTTTGAAGCGCCATATCAGTACGATATGATTATCACAAACCCCCCTTATTTTGATACGCCACATCAAGAGACCAAGGCTTATAGCACGCAGCCGGAAAAGCGAAACCTAGCAAGACAAACGTCTTCACTTAATCCGAATGAACTTTTTAAGCGAGCCAGTGCAATGCTTGTTGAGTTAGGAAGTATGTACTGCGTGTACCCATCTTCTATAGAAGATAATGTCATTGAGATTGCGCTGTCCTGTGGTTTTGCATTAAAAAAAATAATGTATGTAAGGCACTCGTCAGAAAAAGCACCTTACCTTTGTGTGTTTCACTTCACAAAACGTGCTTCAGGTTTAGCGGGTTTAAACCGCCAACATGTCTTGGCATCAATCGCTGCAGATAGCAGGCAAACACTCACTATAAAAGATGAACAGGGCCAATATACCCACGAATACAAAGCCCTTTGTCAGCCTTTTTATTTGAAATTTTAACGAGCAGTAGAAAATGAATATTGTTGCAGAAGCGTTTGGTGCGATAGCTGTTGTTTTAAACTTTATTGGATATAGACAAAGCCATGTAGACAAATACCTACTTATTTCGGCTTTTGCGCTAGCTGCGCTAAGTGCGCACTTTTTCATGCTTGATGCCATGGCCGCCGGAGTCGGTACCTTGCTTGCCAGCGTTCGTAACTTTATTGCCATCAAGCACCGAAGTAACACCATCTTGTTTGCCTTCGTGGCGGTAAATATTGGGTTTCTCGCTTATGAGTGGTTTGTGCTAGAGCACGGTTGGATCATTTTTATCGCTTATGCATCCTCATTAATTTTTACGGTAGGATCTCTTGTTATTCGTAATACGCATACCATACGAAAAGTTTTTCTTGTTGCTGAAACCCTTGGGCTTGTTTACGCAATATCTGTAGGGAGCATCTTTGGTACCGTTTTTAACGTCAGTAACCTAATAAGTATTTTAAGTAAGCTGCGCAAGCCGAACACCTAAAAAACAAGCATATCCTTCTTATCAATTAGTCTAATACCCCTCCTTTTTTCAGGGTTTAAAAGTTCGAAATTTAGCCAGGAAAGTTCAGCTTTAAAAACCTGTGGGAAATGCGCTATCCCTTATTCTATAAGGTTTATACCAAAGTTTAATGAGCTAAAGTTCAATTTTATTTTGCGTATGTAAGCGTATCATTATCAATCAGTAAGTATGGTTTCAGCAATTTTTCCTCCGGGTGTGCAGAAGTAAACTTGTCGTGTAGTAATGAGAGGGTTGTGCGCCGTGAAACTAGTCGATAATGCAAAACAATTTGGTCAGTCTGAACTGCTTGAACAGTCATTTCAAAGCGCCATTAACGCTGGTGTCGCGGTAAATGTTTTTGAACGAGCACAACATTTCAGACAAGCGACACCCGCGAGCAACAAGCCTCGATTAGTGGAAGCGCGTACTAACCTGGAGACGGAAAAGCTTTGGAAAAAGCGTTTGACGTTACTGTTAGACGCCGAAAATAATCTTATTAAAGTTATACGCTTACGTAAAATTACTGGTATATTTACGGTACTAAGTATGGCTATGTTTTTATTTTCCCTGTACGTGGCACCTTCCATGTCGCCGGTCGCTTTTTATGGCTTGATCGCCGTTGCAGCCTTTGGCGTAGCAACGTATCCGGCATGGTTCTTAGTTTCAAAAAGTAACAGAAAACGCAGAGATCACATCTCTAGCTTGTTTTATAAAAGTAACCACGAAGTTGAGATCGTGGACGGTAAGATGACGTTAATAAACAGGGCGAACTATGCAAGTGTAACGCAAATACACATATTGGATCGCAAACTTGGATTATTCGCAAACTTATAGACATCACTATACCTCTAAGCTGATAGTAGTACTCTTAGTTGCGTCTCTTTTTCTAGGGGCGCTTTTGTTAGCGCCCATGGATGCGCTTGGCCAGCTCCTTTCTTCGATAGTCGTTCTTATTTTTGTATCGCTTTGCAGTAAAGAAGCGAGGCACACTCAAAAGTATCAACACTTATTTCGCGTTGTTGCCCTTGTTCTAGCAATCGCGCTTAGTGTTAGGTATTTACTGTGGCGGGGCCTTTACACACTGACCTATTCCGATGTTTTATCGATGATTGCAGTGTGGCTACTTTTCGCCGCTGAAATCTATGCAGGCATCACCTCTGTGTTAGGCGCTATTGTCAATGCGTTCCCTTTAAGCCGACCTTTACTTTCTTTGGAAGGAATGGATAAATCTACGTTGCCTAGTGTCGATGTTATGATTCCTAGCTATAACGAAGATGAAGAAATATTAGAAGTCACTATCCGCGCAGCAAAAATGCTGGATTATCCTAAAGAGAAACTGCATATCCATTTGCTGGATGATGGAGGGACGGATCAAAAAATCAATGCAGACAACCCGATTTCAGCCGCTCAAGCGAAGCAGCGTAGACAGGATTTACAGGCACTGTGTGAACGCTTAGGTATTACCTATCACACTCGGGCAAAAAATGAGTTTGCCAAAGCGGGTAACGTTAATAGCGCAATACAAAACACCCATGGCGACCTAATAGTGATCCTAGACGCAGATCACGTACCTACATCGGACTTCCTTGATAGAACCGTGCCTTGGATGCTTAAAAACGAGAAAGTATTTCTTGTTCAAACCCCGCACTTTATGGCGAATCCCGACCCTGTAGAGCGTAACTATTTTTCAGCATTCAGCCGTATGCCATCAGAAAATGATATGTTTTATGGCACTATCCAAAAAGGCTTAGATTATTGGGGCAGCTCGTTTTTTTGTGGTTCAGCCGCACTTATGCGCCGTAAGCATTTAGATTTGGTAGGCGGTATATCAGGTGAGTCTATTACCGAAGATGCCGAAACCGCATTGGACCTTCATAAAATGGGCTACGAGTCGGTTTATGTCGATAGACCCATGGTTAGCGGCCTTGCGCCCGAGACCTTCGATGCTTTTATTCAGCAGCGCATGCGCTGGGCACAGGGTATGACCCAAATTTTATTACTGAAAAAGCCTTTTAAAGCAGAAGGGCTAAAATGGTATCAGCGAGTGGGCTACATGAGCTCAATCATGTTCTGGTTATTCCCCTTTGCTCGTATCATCTTTTTATTTATGCCTTTGGCGTACCTTGTGTTTGGTCTACAGGTGTACCATGCCTCCATACTTGAAATCTTTGCCTATACACTGCCACACGTCATCGCTACCTACATGATATCTACCATGCTTTTTGGGCGAACACGATGGCCGCTAGTGTCTGAGCTCTACGAAATATTGCAATGTGCGTTTACGCTAAACGCGCTAGTAAAAGTCTTCTTAAAACCACGTGCACCCTCTTTCGTTGTAACCCCAAAAGGGGAGAGCTTAGAAAGAACCTTCGTGTCGCCCCTTTCTAACGTCTTTTACTGGGCAATACTTGTCATTACTTTTGCATTGGGAAGCGGTGTGTATAAGTTTATCACCGAGCCGTTAACCCGAGAGCTCACATTAGTGGTGTTGCTCTGGAATGTCTTTAATTTACTAATACTTCTGTCAGTGCTAAGTGTACTTTTAGAGCGTAAACAGGTAAGAAGTCAGGCTCGCCTGCCCGCCACCAATAGCGTGGTGATTAAGACAAATAGTGATGAAGCTTGGGTGGGTGACTTAGTTGACCTTTCGTTAGGCGGTGCAAGGCTAAAACTAAAAGGTGAGGGAGCGTTCGTGCCAGAAAGGGCAACGCTAACGTCATGGAGCCATGCACTTAATAAAAACGTACACATCGCTATTGTTGTACTTCACTACGACAGTAAATCAAAAATACTTCGGGTGCGCTTTACACCAGAAACTGAAGAACAAAAAAGTGAGGCTATCGCGTTTGCGCTTTGTGACAGTTTGCGCTGGTTAGCTTTTCAGCGACGCAGAACCAGACCTATTTCTTACTGGTTTGGCGCTAAACACGTATTAAAAGTTGGGCTAAAGCCTGTTTTATTACATATGCTTGTATTAATGGGGAAATTCGCTAGCCAATTAGGGTTACTACCTAAAGCGGCAAAGGATAGTTAATGATAAAAAAATACCTTATTTTCACCTTGTGTTTGTGCATGTCGTTAACCCTAGCGGCGCAAACCGAGACATATCGGTTGACGGATTTTTTTGGTGGTGACGGTACCGTACGCCTTGAGGGAAAATCTGCTTCGCTGGACATCTCGATCCCATTAAGTTCAGTTACCAACATTAACAGCGCGCAGTTAAGATTAGAGGTGATGAGCTCTCAAGCACTGATAAAAAAACGCTCTCAACTTTATGTCAGGTTTAATAATGCGACGATAGGACAGGTAGCATTTGATCCGGATAGACCATCGCTAGTGTCAGAGATAGAAATTCCTAATACGCTGTGGCGCGCGGGTTTCAATACCCTAACACTGGCGGTAAGTCAGCATTATGCTGAGCAATGTGTAGATGGTAGTGCGCCTGAGTTGTGGAGTGAAATAAATGCCTATACCTCCACATTGAAAATTGACGCTTCAACTGCTGAAACACGCTTTATGCTAGATGAACTTAGCGGCTTTTTTAACCCCGGTATTGGCGGACAGAGAGGCGTGCAACTCTATACCGCACGCGAGGCTGACAGTGAGCTAAAACAGCAAGCGCTCCCTATTGTGGCGCAAGCCTTGGCGCTTAGAAACCAGTATCAGCCACTTATCATAGAGAGCGACACTTTTGATGACGGATATGTGTTACCTCAGTTAGATGAAACTGAAAATAGCGAGTGGAACGAACAAAACATAGCCCGTTATGAACGTTCGGCTTGGTATTTAACGGCAAAACCCAAACAACCGGTTCACGTATTGGTAGGCACTGTAGAAGCGCTATCGCCGGTATTATCTAATGAAGTAATTAACCAAATTGACGGTGCGTTTCTTAAAGCCCAACGCACTCCAGCATTTATTACGGACAATAAAGTGATAGTGCCTGCAAGTTACCGACTTATTGTGAGTGGTACTACCCAAAGTGAAGTACTAGAAGCAGCAAAAGCGCTGGCGATAATGGATGATGCTATTAATCCAATTTCCCAGGTAACCGTGCTTTCTCAAACTCAAATGGACGCAGACACGCTTCAACGCAATCGAGTACTTACCCCCGATAATCGTTATTTTTTCCAACAACTTGGCGCATCTACGTCACAGTTTAGAGGGGAGGGAAGTTTTAATAAGCGGGTGTCGTTCAGGCTGCCTGCTGATTTCTATGTACCGGAAAATGCGAGCGTCAATTTACTGCTCAATTTTGGCTATGGCGCGGGTTTTGGACCTGGCTCGGTGATGAATGTAAGTGTAAACGACGAATTGGTTCACGGCTTGTCGCTAAACAATGAGAACGGCCAGTCTTTCAGAGACTACCAGCTTCGAGTGCCTGCGCGGTTCTTTAAAGGCGGCGTAAACTATATTGATTTTGATGTCGCTTTGAACGCGCCGCTTGCCGGAGTGCCTTGTGATGATGTTGCAGGAAAACACCTAGTATTCCAGCTTGTTGATTCTTCATCTATAGAATTACCCAATGCAGGTAATGTAGCTGTACAGCCGAACTTAGCATTATTCGCTGAAACTGCGTACCCGTTTGCCCGTTTTAAAACTGCCCCTGCTTCAACGATTACCATTCCTTCAGAGCAGTATTTAGATACAGCCCTTACCCTTTCCGCAAAGTTAGCGCAGGTCGCACAAGTACCTTTGCTAAATGTTCAAATAGCAATGGGTAGTGAGGTAACGAAAGAGGGCTCGATAATCGTTTTGGGCACGCCAGAAACCCTTTCGCAACTAGAACAGTCTGAATTTAGTACTGCCATAGAGGCCACGAAACGCTGGTCTTATCGACTGCAGAATAATTTGTATAACCATATTCGCACCGTAACCGGCGATGAGTCTTTTAAAGAAATGCGAACAAATGGTCAGACTGTACAAAAAAATGATTTAGGTGAGCAGGCGATTTTGACCGCGCAAGCGCACCCAACCTCATCGCAAACCGACACCTTATTCATTGTTGCTGCGCAAACCCCTGAGCTGTTGCAAACAAGAGTGACTGAGCTTGTTAGTCTTTCAATGTGGGGCCAAATGGCAGGCGATTTCTTTGCGTGGAAAGATGCACTATCACCGTCACTTGTTATGCAAGTAAATGACAAATACGAAGTAGGTGCAGCTGACGATAACTGGCTGCATTTAAGACTATGGCTTTCTAACAACCCTTGGTATTGGTTGATTGGGTTTGTCGTTACTGTCTTCGTGGTAAGCTTAATTATCTACCTATTACTTAAGCGCAGAAATAAACAAGTACAAGACTCATGGTAACCGGATTTAAGGCAACAAAAACGCTGCTGGCGATAGCACTAACCCTATTGTTAGTGTCGTGCTCCACAAAAGAAGACAATGCTTTTAAATCGCAATTTATGGCGTATAAAGCGCTATTTATCGACGGCGGGCGTGTGGTAGATACGGGAAACGATGAGGTGTCGCACAGCGAAGGGCAAGGTTATGGCATGTTATTCGCTGTAGCAGCCGACGACAAAGATACCTTCGATGCCCTATGGCACTGGACCCAGCGCACGCTTTTGCGCAGCGATGGGCTTTTCAGCTGGCGATATCGCCCATGTGCCGATAATTCGGAGTCGTGTATAGACGACCCGAATAATGCATCAGATGGCGAGATTTTAATTGCATGGGCCTTGTTACGGGCCAGTGAAAAATGGGGAATAAAGGGATATCAAGACGAAGCGGGTAAGATTGTTCAGGCTGTAGAGCAAAAGCTGTTGGTAGAGCATCAAGGTAGCGTGATGTTACTACCTGGTGAGTACGGCTTCACCTCACAAAGCGAGGGGCAAAAGAGCCTCCAGCTTAATCTGTCATACTGGGTTTTTCCCGCACTTACAGATTTATCTGCCTTATCCAATACACCGTCGCGATGGCAAAAGCTCCATCAAACTGGGCTTACTTTGCTTTCGAACATGCAATTTTCATCCTATCAACTGCCAAGCGACTGGGTGCGTTTTGAACCCCGCAATAGTGGTTCAGCAAAGTCAGGTTTATCCGGTGAGCTCACCCTAACCAACGTGGTATCTGCAGAGTTTGGCTTTAACGCTATTCGCATTCCGCTGCAGTTGGCATGGTCCGTACAGGTCCGAGACAACGCGGCATTAGCCGAAGAACTTTTTGCGCCCTATTATCAATGGTGGGCTAAAACGCCTACTCCAGCCACTGTTAATCTACTTACCGAGCAAACCGCTGAATATGAGATGACACCCGGCATGCAGTCGGTGAAGTTAGCCGTCAAGTACCTTATGAAATCTGAAGAACCAGTGTGGCCAACAGTTAATCGCAAGATGGACTATTACTCGGCCAGTTTAACGCTGCTCTCTATGCTAGCGGTGTCGGATAACGCATCGTGAAAACGCGCTTTACCCCCCGTATCTTATTTGTGGTATTAGGAGCGGTAAGTATCTCCTACCTGCCACAACAGGCTTTCGGACAAACCAAAACAACCTATAAAGAAAAAGATTTAGGCTTACTTCCCGCGCCCAATGCGCAGCCTGACTTAACGGGGCTTTGGTATCACATTAACGAAAAGCAAATTAAACAGGCGAACGACGAATATAGGCGTTTAAAAAACAGTTATCCTACTTGGGATGTGCCTGAAGAAGTAAAGAGAGAGTTAGACAGGATAAACGGCAGGCTTAAACCCGCTCCCGCAGTACCTATTGCGACGTCCTCTGAGTCAGCAAGTAACGCTTTGCAAAAGGAACAGACAAATAAGGCATTTCAACCGCAAAAGCCACTCTCAAAGTCTTTGCCTTTGGAGCAGTTTGCCCAACTAACGCCTAAAGCGCGCGCTAACACATCAAAACAAAAGATTGAAACCTTGGCTGCGCTAAGCAAACAGCTAAAGCGTACCGACTTTTATCTGCTCATGGGTTGGACAGCTGTAGATAAAGGAATACTAAAGACTGCTGAGCAGCAGTTCGCACTGGCGTTACAATCGTCGGTTCGCGATATCGATAAACAGTCTGCCCAGCAAGGGCTAAACAGTGTGACTGGTGTGAAGCTACAGCAATCACTTGCGCTGCGAGATGTTGAGGCGCTAGAACAGTACCTTAATGCTGATAACAGCGGCTACGCGAAAGAAGTGTTACAGGGCGCAGCTTGGCAGCAGTACGACAAGAAAGATTTCAAATTTGCTGACGCTTTGTTTCGCTTAGTTAACGACAATGAAGGTCGTTATTTAGCCCTTACTGCGCAAAGAAGTGAAGAGGCGCAAGACAAAGCATTTGAGCTGGCCTGTCAATTAAGCAAAGAAGCTTTTATTAGGCGATGCGCGGATGCGCTTGCCAGCCGTCAGGCAAAGTTTTATGACCTAAGGCGCTATAAGCAAAGTATTGAGGCGGGTGAAAAGCTCTCCCGTTTGCGGCCTCTCAATGTTGATGAGCAAGCGCTAATAGGGTGGGCGGCAAAAGCGCTTCAGGACACTGGCAAAGCCACCAACGCTTTTGAAAATGTGCTTGTTGTATCGCCCGATGATACCGTTATTGCTAATGAACTGGTGACCCTAAATCAATATAACGAGTCTGAGCTTAACCGGTTAGCGCTAAAGTTTACTGCGGTAAAAGCAATACAGCAGCAGCGGGTTACACGCAGCGCGTGGCCGCGAAAGCAATTTTTACTTGCTTATAACAGCAACGATGAACGGGTAACTGCGGCGCAGTACAAAGAGGGGATTAGCGCGCTGTATGGCGTGACTACGCGTAGCCGCAGCGGGGACGAAGGGCTTGGTAATTTCGACGTCTTTTCACATTATGTAGGCATTGGCAGCGGTTATGACAATTGGCTATGGCAGGTGTCCCTAGACTATAAGCAGTTCTACAGCGGCAGTCCACAAAGCGGAGATTGGTTTGGCGATAGGCAGTTAAGTAATACTTTTACAGGCATTAGTGGTTTTGAGGACATAGGGCTTCGCGGCGAGGTGAATTATCAGGCGCCTAGCTTTAACTTTTATGCCAATCTCGAATACGCCATGTTCGACCAACCTGTTGACGCCAAAGTAACAGGCCAGCTATCGGCAACCAAGTTTCTTACCAGTACGACGGTTGCGGCAACCTTGTTTAGAAAAGCGAAAGAAGACAGCTTGTTAAGCCAAACCGGTACTTTCAATGCAGACCACCAGAAGCCTTGGGGCTTTG
The DNA here is from genome assembly GCF_000020585.3 of Alteromonas mediterranea DE. Lineage (NCBI taxonomy): Bacteria > Pseudomonadati > Pseudomonadota > Gammaproteobacteria > Alteromonadales > Alteromonadaceae > Alteromonas > Alteromonas mediterranea. Next base: position 3,768,287 of record NC_011138.3, on the reverse strand, counting down.
TGATAGAAAGCGGAGTAAGAGGGTTAGTGGCGCATTCAATAGCTGATAACATGTCAGTTGCCGGCACCGCGCAAATCAGCCGCTTAGAAGGCGAGCGGGTTGCCGATAATAGCGCGCTATCGCTTCGTGGTGATGTTAGCTATGATATTGCTAGTGTGGTGTCATCTCAGCTTGATTATTGGCGTGTAGGGCCGTTTTTAAGCTACACGAGCTACGATAAAAACTTAAGCGGGTTTACCATAGGCAACGGGGGGTACTTTAGCCCAAGCCAGTTTGTAAGTATTGGTGGCTATTCAGAGTTGCTAACCCTTGAAGCCTTAAACTGGCAAGTGAAGCTGCGTAGCTCTCTTGCACTCTCCCGTGTTGAACAAGACGACGATCTGCGCTTTCCTATTGGTGGAGCTGCTTCATCCGAAGATAATAACAAAACGCTTGGCGAAAGCTCTGATACAGGCTTAAGCGGAAACCTGATGGCTGAAGGGCAGTATCGCTTCAGTAACAATTGGATTGTGGCGGGCTACATCGGTAAGGCCTTCGCAGTTGAGTATCAGGCGTTTGAAGCCGGTATTCAAATAAGGTGGCGAGAAGGGCAAGGTACAGGCGTGACAAGTGATGAACTGTTACTGTCTTCGCCCAGACTTAGCGGCTTTGCACTGTAAAGCCGCTATGCCTGCGGTTAACGACGTCATTTCAATGTCTCGCTGACCTTTTTACGCCTGGTTCTTTCTACGTCTGGCTAACATAAGGAAACTCGCTCCAAATAACAGGGCAATGGAGGCAGGTTCGCTAACGTTGATAGCACCAAACTGGTAGTTATTTATTTGGCCTGTTGGCGCCATGTAGGTTTCACCTTCATCGTTTATCAATTCTACTAGTGGTGTAACTAAACTATTAGCAATCACATTGCCGTCTACGTGGCCATTATAAAAGCTTAGTTCTGCGTAAGGGGCCAGTACGCTACCCTTAACACCTACGCTGTGTAGCGTAAGAAAATCAGCATCGACGAAGTTAAACAGAATATTGTTGGTATAAAGACCATCGTGACGCTGGCCTTTGTTATTATCGTTGTCTCTGTATTGGCCATTTTCTCTAAAGTATTCGTTTTCTTGCGTGAACGCAGTATTGAAAAAGCCCGTATTAAACAACTCGACCGACTCACCATATACATTAATAATGTTATAGCTGGTGGTAGAGAAATCGTAAACGATACCTTTGTCGGCCGCACTAAACCAACTTGAGTCAACGTCATAGATATTAATATCATCAGACCCAGAAAAGGTGATGGTATTCACTTTGGCGGTGTTCGGGTCGGAACACACTACCGCTGTGTTAGGATCGTTGGCATCTGTACATGTCAACGTTGTGGTGCCATTCGACGTCATTGATGCAAACGCTTGAGATTGCGCCGTAACTTCAGAAGCAATAGCATTGAAGTCAACGTTTTCAACAACAGCCTTGCTGACAGTGTCTTGCTCAACGGCCGCTGCACTTGACTCGTTAAGAGGAGTAAAATTATTAACGTCGTTGAGCGTTACTACGCCGTTAACTTCACTGCTATCAAGCTCAACGTTAGATTCCGCGAATACATTGCCATTTTCAACCTGTGAACCATATTCACTGGTATTGCTCGCACTGTCGTAGACGCTATTAGGCCCGCCAAGTATTACCGTGTTAGCGTGAACATCACCTGAAACCACTTTTGAGTTACCAAGTTTTACGTCGCCTTGAGAGGTAATACCACCAGACTCGACGGTCGAGTTAATAAGGTTAACGGTTTGCTGAGCGTTGAGGGCGTTATCGAAAGTCAGTTCGGAGCCAAACACCATGCCAGATACAGTCGTAGGACCGCCGTGTACGTCACCTCGAGTGAAATGAAGATTGCCGCCTACAGACAACGCAGACTCGGACACACTCGGTGATAGCAGCAAACCGACATTAAAATCGGTTACGTTCATTTCGCCGCCAACGGCCAGACGGCCTTCAACGTCAGAGCGTTCGCCTTCAAAGTTTTCGAAGATAAAGGCGTTATAGTTGAACGCTTCGCTTAGTTCTATTGTTGCTGCAGACACCTGGGGCGCTGACATAACCGCTGCAACTACAGCAGTATAAAGTATTTTTTTGTGCATAATGGCTCCAGTGACATCCGAGTCTGGAACCGAGTTTCAACATGGGTTTTCCAGACACACCGAATGGTACGATCTGAACAAAATTCATGCGATAGCACAAGAGATACTTTGGTATAAGGTCCTATACGAAAAAAGCCACCCGAAGGTGGCTTTTCTTAATTTTCGCTTGGTTAAGACCGAGCTTTAGCTGCTCTTCTTAACCAAAACAGATACTTTTTCGATACCTGCGATTTTAACTTGGTTCATAACCTCTACCACAGTACCGTGCTCGCTATCTTCGTGAGCCTGGATAGCAGCTGAATCCGTGTTGTTTTCCGCTAGGTATGTTTGCGTGTTTGCAACCACACGACGAATGTCTACTTCACGGCCACCCATCATGATTGAGCCATCAGCATCAATACGAATAGAAAGCGCTTTTGAAGGCTTATCGTTTTTAGCTTGATTGTCTTCTGGACGGTTTACGTCTAAACCTTTCTCTTTCACGAACGAGGTCGTTACGATGAAGAAAATCAACATGATGAACACGATGTCCAACATGGGGGTCATATCAATCTGAGCCTCGTCTTCAGCCGAGGTATGCTTTTTTCTTTTCATCTCGTCTTCTTTCTTCTGTTACGTTCGAGCCATTTAGTATACTGCTTGTTACAAAAATATACAGACTTTTGTATAAAAACAGTGTGCTCATTAACACTTGTTGTTGAAAAAATACTCAGTTTCACGGTAATAAAACAACAAACTAGGTTTGTTTGCGTGAAATAGCGACACCTAATTGGTAAAAATACAACATCAATGCCTGGTTGAGTGATGTACGCAAGTTACCATGAGGATAAATGCCAAGTCTAGCTTCCGTTGATTTTTTTGTACCTTGCACCAAAAACGCATTTTTGATCTCGTGATCTTGAATACAGGCTTCAAATGCTCGGGCAGCCATCTCCTGAGGCATAGCATAATAATACATTTTTAGCGCGCGATCAGCTTCTACGGATCGTACAAAGTACTCATTTGGCCTTTTTTGATCATTTAAAAACAAAAGTGAGAAGCAATCGCTCAATTTTTGATTCAATGGATGAGGGTTCATAGGCGCATTGTCTAGCCACGCCTGTGTTGCAAAACTGCCTGCAGCTATGCCTTCAAACATACGAGGCGCAATGTAGTGGTCGAACGCGTGAAACCACTCATGAGCCAACGCACCGGCACCCGCGTTTTTCGCCAAGGCAAGCTGTCGCTTTGCACTATTGTAATGCGCGCTGCTGTGTTTTTGGCCGCCACTGCCAAACGCAAGAGAAAGGGATCCGTTTAGCGAGAGCACCTGTTCATTTATATTTAAGATCGCAACTAGATCGTAAAGGGCATCAAAAAAAAGATTCGCTGCGATCTGCTGTTCTTCAGCGGTTACCCATCGGCCAACCGTGATGGTGGCAAAATTGAACAGTTTGCGAATGTCTTGAAAGGAAACGTCTGCGCCATCCCTATGACTTGGGCTATTGCGATAAAACTGCTGATGTAGGCGGCCTTTATTGTCCAACGTTTGTGTCCGTTTTTAACAGGAGTTAGGCCATAGAGACCAGTAATTTCTCACACCATGCTTCAATACGCGCATCGGTTTTGTCGTATTGATTTTCATCATCTAGTGATAAGCCAACGAACTGGGTTTTGTCTTCAGTTAGCGCTTTTGAGGCCGTGAATTCATAGCCTTCATTTGGCCAATAGCCCACGATATTGCTGCCTGAGGGTACAATTGCATCGTGAAGCATACCTAGTGCATCTTGAAACCATTCTCCATACCCAAGCTGATCGCCAAGGCCAAATAACGCAATGGTTTTGCCAGACAGGTCTAAGCCGTGAACCTCTTCCCAGTGTGACTCCCAATCTTCCTGAAGTTCACCGAAATCCCACGTTGAAATGCCAAATATAATAATGTCGTATTCTGCGGTGCGCGTTAAACTGACATCTCTAATATTGTGCAAATCAACGATGTCTTCGTCAAAAAGGCTATTGAGCTGCGCTTGAATCTTTTCTGCCGCCATTTCGGTATAGCAGGTTGTAGAGCCGTAAAATAACCCGATTGACAGTGCGCTATCACTCATTAGATACCTCTTTTCAACTAATCGTTTTTTGAAGTGGGGAATTCTACCTCTTTACCGTTGCTCAACAAAGCCTTGCACTGCACATCGGTGTTTTTATGTGAAATTTTTAATACGCCTATTGCACATCCGTTGAATAATTCGCCATACCCCATACTTGGCTCTCTTGCTTTTACCGACATATTTCTTCGACGAGTAAAAAGGTTCAATGGCGATTTAGAGCGATAAAGAATGCGGTTTAGTCTATCTAGCCATTTGATCAATCCATCGGGGAAGGCGTTTTTTAAACCGCTACAGGTGAATTGCGTGATATGAGGGCTGTTGCGACGAAAACGCAGCCGTACGTCGTACACGAAAGAATAGTGTACGTCGCCAGATAATATGATGAACTCAGGTGGCGTTTTGTAATGCCTAAAAATGTTGAGCATTACGTTTGCCGTACCTTTATGGGCCATCCAGTTCTCAGCATCCACGGTGAGGGCTTTACCAAAAAAGGTAAACACTTTTTGAATGGCCTCGATAACTTTTACGCCGTAAATCGGAGCGGCAGAAACAACAATAACCGACTCTTTTCCAATAATGGAGTGTTGAAAGTCGCACAGCGCTTCCCAATCCATTAAGCCGGAAGGTTTATTCATGTCAGATTCTGAGCGCCATCGCTGGGTTCGCGTATCTAAAACTTCTATAGGCGGTGTTGTATCAAGGCGATAGTGCCACTGGTCAAAATCGAGTAGGTCGTCAATGATCTCATCATGCTGAGCTATACCTTGCTCACCTGTAGACTGTTTTAGTTTTTCTATTAGCGCCGTCACTTTTTTAGGAGCGTTTCCCCAGCCTTGACAGAGTAGGTAGCCAATAAGCGCGTTGCCTATCATGCGTTTAGACAATGGGTTGCCGTAAACCTCTTGTTCCCAGCCGCGGGTTAAATTCCAGTCATCGGTTACGTCGTGATCGTCAAAGATCATGTAGGTTGGAATGTGGGCAAGCGCGCGTCGCACCTGCGGCAGTTGCTTTACAAAGCCTTTAAGTGCTTCATTTTCTTTATCAAAAGTTGCGCTGTATTTGTCGGGAATACCGTCTTTATCAATCGTTATTTCGGCCCACAGTGTGTCGGACCACACCAATAAGTACATGGCAATGATTTCTGCGCTGCCGATCAGGTGGTTTTGCGCGTTTACCGATGTGAACACGGGCTTCTTTTTCGCACCAAAGAAAAGAGATGACAATACCGTGTTTGTCGAAATCTGCGGCAGTAGTTGCTCGCGTTCATAATAGCCGTGAGGGTGTGTAGCAAGTTCTTGCGTATTACTTACCACTGCGCCCTCCAGTGTCTCATGAAACAGGCCTAAACGAGCGATCACGCTATGTATGGCTTTAAGCATAGGGCCTGCAACATCATCGGCGTATATCTGATCCCCTGTCATCAGCAACAGATCAGGGAAGCTACTTTTTTGTCCAAAGGCATGTTCATGAAGCGTGTCTACCTGCGCTAACGCATCGTCACTGTGAAAATGCGGCTTGCGACACGAGCCGTGTAAGATAGTCTTTGGCGTTTCGGTAAAGTGAAAACTTAACGTCGATTGCCCTGTGTACAGAAGCGCTTGCTGCTCTTTGTGCCACCTGGCCTGGTGTTCCTTGTTATCGAAGTGAAGTTGGTAAGATACCCGAGCGCTATCGTCAAATGGTTTGGAGGCTGAAAATGAAAGTAAATGGATGAACGCGTGCGTGCCTACGCAAATGGTTTCGCTTTGGCGGTCGCCGTCAATCGGCGCTTCATCATGTGACAAGGTTAATGAAGGTGCATCATCCGAACTGGTTACTACCCAAATATAACAAAGGTTAGATGTAACTTTTCTCACGATGGGCCCTGCTATGACGAGGGGCAAGTGCTGCGTAGAAATGACGTTCTCCTTCAATGTTATCGATATAGCTGTAATCAACAAGCACGGTGCATACAACGCGTAAGCCACAAATAACGCAGTGGGTCTTTGCGCATTACCTTTTACGCATGTTGTTATGAGTACTGTAAAATATCGTCATAACCTTACCCTTTTTTGTGCATAAACGGTATGCTCGATATACTCCCTTACAAATTTTTATTTTGCCCACAGTCGGTTAAATAGAGACAGGACTTCACAACATGCTTAAACACTTAACGAGTGCTGTGGTTACAGCATTGCTGCTGAGCGCCTGCAGCGAGCCCCAAGACGTGATTATTACGCCAGAGCCCCAAGACTTAACAGAAGTTACCGTGGGAAGCTGGATTTTAGATCAAAATGGTAGGGTAATGTTTGATCCCCAAACATCGGGATTAGTAGAAATTGATGGTGAACTTGTCACTATTGCCGATGCAAGCGCAGACGCTACGCAACAATTAAAGCTACACACTATTGCGCCAGAAACCGCCACACTTAGCGTATCGAGCGAGCGTTTTTCGTTTGCCAGAAGTGTGCGTAGAAGCTGCTTTTTCAGCTATCTTAGTGAGCAGCCTGATTTGGAAGCATTAGCCGTAGACCCCAGAAATACCGATGTGATTTATACGGTAACCGAAGATGCCACACGCACCGGAGCATTAAGTCCACGGTGTGAAACCAAGTATGAGGATACCGGTTCAACAGACTATCCCACCTTGCTGGTCAAGCTTACCCGCAAAGATAATGGCACAGTAGAAATGTCAAATGTGCGTCCACTCCAATTTCCTCTAGCACTTGAAGTGGGTAATTTTCCTAACGACGGTATTGAAGGTCTTGCCATGGCCGACGACGGTACCTTGTATTTAGGGTTAGAGAAGGACAAGGCCGGCCAGCCAAGAATTTTCTCGCTGAATGTTGATGACGGTTTTTTTGAATCCAGTGACTTTGCAGCGCTAAGTGAACCTAGTTTGCAGCTACCCCGGTTTACATCTGGTAATCATCCTATCAACGGATTAACCTTCTACACGCACACAACAGGCGCGTCGTATTTGCTGGGGGCTGCAAGAAATGACAATGAACTTTGGGTAATTGATGTCAGCGGTAAAAAGCCAACCAAACGCATACCTATTACCTTTGATGTTGCCGGCGACGAGAATTGCGAGCAGTACACCATGGATAATGCATCGATGGAAGGGGTGGTGGTCATTAAAGATACCCTGTGGATCATTAACGATCCTTGGGAAAAGAACTACTTAAAAAACGCGACGTGTGATGCTCACTTAAGCCGATATGAAGATTTAGCGCCTCTATTATTTCCACTTAAGATAAATAACGCGTGGTTTAAATAAATCAGTGTTAGCGCTGACACATAAAAAAGGTTGCTAGCACCAATAAAGCAACCTTTTTTTATTAAAACGGGACCAGCGTTATTCGCGCTGATTCTCGTTACGCGTCACTGCGCAGACGAGAAGCAAAGGTTTTCTTAAACTTCGCCAGTTTCGGCGCAACCACCATTGAACAGTACTGGTTTTGCGGGTTATTTTTGAAGTAATCCTGATGATAGTCTTCGGCATCGTAGTAATTGTTTATCTCTACGATTTCCGTAACTACTGGGTCAGGCCAGATTTCTTCTTCAGTAATTTCTGCGATGATTTTCTCAGCTTCAGCCTTTTGCTCGGCGTTGTGATAGAAAACCGCACTGCGATATTGTGGGCCTACGTCGTTACCCTGCCGGTTAAGCTGTGTAGGGTTGTGCAACGCAAAGAAAATTTCCAATATTTCGCGATAGCTAATGCTATCTGCATCGAAGGTTACCTGTACTACCTCGGCGTGGCCGGTAGTACCGGTGCATACTTCTTCATAAGTTGGATCGGCTTTTTCGCCCCCAGCATAGCCAGAAATAGCTTTTTCTACACCCTCAACGGTGTTAAACGCTGATTCGATACACCAAAAGCATCCGCCCGCCAAAGTCGCGACTTGTAAATTTGCCATAATAAAACCTCTCATAATCTATGGTTGTAGTGTGGGTGCGCCCCGCCTTCAACACAAGTCATCCAAGCGTGTTTTTTTATCGTATAAACGAATATTAAATAAGAATAATGTGATGTCATCGCAAAAGGTTTTAAGCTTGACGCTCCAAATGCGCGTGATGAGTTTTACGATAGATTACGGCTCCAGTGAGGGTTATTGATTTTGCCTGTTCGGGCAAAACAGCCATTATCGATGCGTTCTATGTAGTAGAGGTAGTAAAAAGTGATCATTTTCTATGACGGCTATTGCCCCTTATGTATCGCAGAGATGCGACACCTAGCAAAACGAGATAAACACAACAAGCTAACGCTGGTTGATATTCAGTCGCCTGATTTTTCTATTCGCTATCCCGCGCTAGACTGGCACGCGCTTAATGCCAGAATACATGGACTTCGTGATGATGGTACCTTGATAACCGGCCTCGATGTCACCCATGAGGCGTGGAAAGCGGTTGGTGTAGGCTGGCTTTACGCGCCCCTTCGTTGGCCGCTTATTCGCCACGTGGCCGATGCCTTTTATAACGTTTTCGCGAAGCATAGATACACTATTTCTTATTTGCTGACGGGCAAAAAACGCCAGTGCGACCGCTGTATACCAGGAGAGCCCAATGAAAAATAAGGTGTTAGTTGTTGGGGCTTCTGGGGGAATTGGGGCTGCGCTAGTTGACCAATACCGCTCAATGGGCAATGACGTTATCGCGGTAAGCCGTGCGCCGGCTTCAGACTTTGAGCAAACAGAAAGTGTCACATATTATCAAATCTCAACGCAGGACGATAAACACATAGGTGAGTTTGTACAGCAGTTAGCGCAGCAGGGGGTAGTGATAAGCGCTGTGGTGATAACCACGGGTTTTTTGCATAACGAGGAAAACGCCATTCACCCGGAAAAGCGTTTAGAGGATATAAACGAAGCGGCACTGTCGGCGTATTTTGGTACTAACAGCATTACGCCTGCGCTGTGGCTAAAACACCTTGTTAATATCGTGAGCAAAGAAGGCTCGACCCTTGTATGTCTAAGTGCACGTGTGGGCAGTATTTCTGATAACGGCTTGGGTGGCTGGTATGGCTATCGCGCGTCGAAAGCCGCACTTAACATGTTTGTTAAAACCGCATCGGTTGAATACAAGCGTAGAGTAAAAAATACAATGCTGGTTTGCTATCACCCGGGCACCGTTGATACCGGGCTTTCAAAGCCTTTTCAAAAGAATGTCGCTGCTAAGAAACTATTTACCCCTGAGTTTACGGCGAAACAGCTTATTACGCACCTTTCTCAACTAGATAGAGAGCAAGTTTGCCATTTTATCGACTGGAACGGTGAAGTGGTAACTTGGTGATACGGTCTTTCATCATTTCAACAAGTTCAACATCAAGACTTTTTATTTCACTGCTGTTACCATGCTATTTTTGGGATTGGTGCAGCGTATTGATAAGCCCATAAAGGTTGCAATACAACGCGTTGACGCCACACGTGAGTCATAATAACAGAACGCCATCCTGATAATAAAATAATACCAGTTCGCATGGCATTAACCTTCGACATACAACAGGTGTCGGGTTTTTATTGCGAACTGCTATAACAATAACTCAACGAGAGGAAGGGATATGAGCGGGGCCAGAGAACAGTTCGGATCGCGCATAGGTTTTATTTTGGCTGCTGCCGGTTCTGCAGTAGGCATTGGTAATTTGGTTGGTTTCCCTGTCGGTGCAGCTAAAAACGGCGGCGGCGCATTTTTGTTAATGTACGCCATTTTCGTTTTTGCGATATGTTTGCCGGTTATGCTGGCGGAAATGTCAGTAGGACGCCATGCTAAAAAAGACCCATTAGGCGCGTACAGCGATATCAGCGGTAACGAAAAAAAATGGAAGGTCGCAGGTTGGTTAGCCATTGCTACACCTTTCATGATTGCCGTTTTCTACATGGTTATCACCGTGTGGCTTTTTGGCTATTTGTTTGAAGCGGTAAGCGGAAACTTAGACAAACTCGCTAACCCCGAAACCTTTGTGCTGTTTATTAACTCAGAGGCAATCTTCGCCTATATGGCAGTTGTGGTTGGGGTGGTGTACCTCATACTTCAAGGCGGGGTAAAAGAAGGCATCGAAAAAGCGGCAAAGCTGCTTATGCCAGCACTCTTTGTTATGCTCATTGGCTTGGTAGTGTTTGTACTGACCCGAGAAAATGCCATGGCTGGGGTTAAGTTCTATATCGTGCCTGAGTTTTCAAAAATCACGGCTGAAGTTGTCAACGGCGCCTTGTCGCAAGCCTTCTTTTCGCTGTCGTTAGGTATGGGTATTCTGATCACTTACGGAAGCTATATTGATAAACGAGCGGATGTGCCTAACTCGGCCAAATTGGTTGCATTAACCGATACGGCGGTTGCATTTACTGCGGGGTTAATGATTCTTCCGGCTATCTTCTCCTTTAACCCAGATATTAACCCTGATGATTTAAGTGAGTCTTCGGTTGGCATGATCTTTACTTACCTACCGAGTATCTTTCTCGCGTTACAAGATTCAATCGGGTATCTCGGTGCGTCGATTGTAGCGAGCTTGTTCTTCTTGCTTGTGTTCTTCGCAGCAATTACTTCACTGGTATCTATTTTTGAAGTACCGGTTGCGGCATTGATGGACGAGAAAGGCGTAAGTCGCAAATGGGCGCTAGGCTCTTTAGGCAGTATTATGATTGTGTTAGCCATTTTGAGCGCATTATCGTTCGGTAAAGTGGATATGTTGACTTCGTTTATGCACTACGCAGGGGCAGATAAGTCTTTGTTTGATGTGATTTACGACGTGTTCTACGACACTATTTTACCGCTCAACGGCTTACTTATTTGCTTGTTTGTTATTTACCGTTGGAAGAGCGCTAACTTCAACGCGTCTTTGGAAGAAGGTAGCAGCGGATACAAGGGTAGCTGGTTTGAAAAGTATGTAGATGTGTCGCTTAAAACCTTTATACCGTTAATTCTGCTTGTTATTTTTATAAACACAGTCGCAGTGAAATATTTTGGGTTTAACCTTTTCGGGTAAACCGCTTCACACATTACATCTAAACAAAAACGGCAAGCTTGGTAACGGGCTTGCCGTTTTTTATTGATTTAGAACATGCGATAGGGGTCAGCGAACTCGGGCGTAATACCTAACTGCGCCCAGCATTCGCGGGCGTCAATTACTTTCCCGCCAGGCTCAGCGTCGGTCCCTGTAAAATCAGGCGGCTCAATACCCATGGCTTTAGCAGCCTCAACATAGTACAGCCCCCGTTTGGGGTGAGACAAACTACACAGATGTATCGTGTCATTCAGTGGGGTACAGCGAATAATTTCGCCAAGCGCCTTAACGATATCAAAAACGTGAACCAGGTTTATTCTTTTATTACCCGCTTCTAGCTGACGTCCACTTAACGAACGGGCCGGGTGACGGTCTGGGCCAACCAAGCCCGCTAACCGCACAATACTTACGTTAATTTGCTCTCGCAGTGACAGTAAATATTGCTCTATTGCTACATGCGCTTTTGCCGACGCAGTTTGAGGGTTGGTTGGGGCCTGCGCTGTCAATGTCTCATCAGTATTATCACCGTAAACCGAGGTCGTACTGATAAAAACAATATGCCCAACGCCCGCCCTGATCGCGCTATCTATTAATGACAGCATGTGCTTTGTAAAGGCGTCTAAATTGGTGCTTCGTCGGCCGGGCGGTACATTGAGTAATAAGGTTGCATTAGGTAAATAGCGTTCAAGGGGCTTGGTGTTATCTCCTAGCGCATATTCAAGTGCTTCGATACCTTGCGCTTGTAACGCATGGCATTTGTCCCGACTTCTACTTGTGCCGACAATATTGAAATCATCGTTAAGTGCTTCGCCAACATACCCGGCTAACCATCCATAACCCGTAATTACTAAATTTAGCGTCATAGTCTCAATACCCTTTGTTTAATAGCCGTAGATTACATTAATTTGCAAAGCCTTGCTTTTATCAATACGTAAGTCGTTTTACTGATTGCCTTAAAAAGCGGCACTAAAAGCGCAAAGGTTTAAACGGGGTTAATACACGAGTATAGGGGGCGGACTTGCGAAAAAAGCCAACTATGGGCGTTACCCATCATTGGCTTTATAGATGTTAATGGTTTTGATACGAAGGGCTATTACATCATCATTTCTGCATGACCATCGATATCTAACAGGTTCAGCTCTTCAAGCCCGGCAATTGACGCCTGCATTTTTCCTTCAGCATAATCAGCCTGTTTCAACACTTTACACAAAGCATCGCCTTTTTCTTCTAATGCGGCGGCTTGACTCTCAAGACGATATTCTAGGTCTTCACCCCAACGTTCCATTTTTTCTTCGAATTCAGACATATCGCCGCCTTCCCATAGCATCTGAGTACCTACGGCTATTAAAATTCTGCCTATCGACTCGCTAATCAATGACTCTATCTGTGTTTCAAATTCTTGTTCCCAGCTTTCGTCAAACCAACCTGGCTCATCGAACTTGGTTGAATCGACACGGATATTACCCGCTTCATCATAAAATGAGGTGTTGAGCTTAGCGTCGAGCGAGTCAAAGAGTTCACGAAAGTCGTCGCCCATTTGGTCGCCGCCAAGGAGCTCTGTGAATACTTCAGTTACCGCGACATTAGCAATCTCTAAACCTTCACTGGCAATGTTCAGTGTCATTGGAATGGCCATATCTATATTGTCGTAGTATTCACCCACCCACTTTTTTTGCTCGCGATTAAGCGACACAGCTTCGCCGTTAACGGTCATATTGTGTTGAGCGTCTATGCTCATCACCGAGCCATTATCCATGGTTACGGTTAACTCGCCTTGATAGTATTGAATGTGACCATCAAGCTCCATATCACAGCTGGTGGTCTGAAAGTTCTTATCGTGTGCAAGTGCCTGTCCACTGATTAAAGCGCTGGTGATGACAACTGAAAGTAATAGTTTGTTAGACATTGTTCATTCCTTATTTCACTAATAACACGGTAGTGCGCGTGCAAAATGTAGTTCGGTATAGCCAGGGCTTGCTAAAAGCGGCGGCGATAGCCTGTTTGCAAAGAATAGAGCAATGCTCTTGCCATAATTTAAAGATTATATTTTTCAGTGGGTTATGTTTTTTTGAGAGGGCGGGAAATATAGGCGGCTTCATTTTTTGGCGAATATAATAATAAATTAGCCATTTTGACTAAGATCAATTTATGCCTTTTACGGCATATTTAAACCCATCCAAGCATGTTCAAATCTTAATTATTGGTGCATAATACCCCCAATAATTTTAAGGGGTTATCACAATGGCTGATTGGATTAATGCAATTATGTTTGGTGTTGCGCTAATTGCCTTTACGCTAGGGCTAAGCAGCATCGTTATGGGCTTTATGACTGCTAAAGCAGGTGCTGAAGGTATGCAGGAAAAAATCGAGTACGGTTTTTTTGGCGTTACAGGTTTGGTGCTTTGCATGCTGATGGCCTATGCCTTAGCTTAAGCAAAAAGCGTTATGAAAAAACCGGCTTCAAAGCCGGTTTTTTTACGTCTGTAAAACAGTTATTGATGGTTACGCTTTCGGCGTGCTGTGAGGCTCTGCAGGCGTGTTTACACTACGCTCTGTCCTTTCATCGGCACTTTCATCGGCACTTCCATCAGAACTTTCACTTGTACTTTGCTTGGCACTATTATCAGCACCTTGCCTGGCGTTCACCTTTGCCTCTTGCTGATAGGCACTGTGCTCGCGGTGGGCTAAAAGCGAGAGGTGACCGTCTCGCTGGTAGGCGCGTAGGTCGAACAGGTCAAGCATGGCCATGACGTGGTCGAAAATATCCGACTGTACTTTCTCGTATTTGACCCATTCTTTTTCTGCGCTAAAGCAATAAATTTCTAAGGGCAAACCTAGCTCATTAGGGGGAAGCTGCCTAACCATAAGCGTAAGCTCTTGGTTGATATTCGCATGCTTGCGCAAATAGGCTTCTAAGTAGGCTCTAAACGTACCGATATTGGTTAGCTTGCGGTTATTGAGTAAATCCGACTCATCAATGGAGTAATCCCTGTGATAAGCACGCAGTTCGTTTTTCTTTTTATCGATATATTCGTTGATATAACGAATTTTTGAAAAGCGGTCTAACATATCTTTGTCGCAGAGTTTGATAGAGTGCACATCAATATAAATGGCGCGCTTAATTCTGCGGCCGCCGGACTCCTGCATGCCTCGCCAGTTCTTCACCGCTTCAGTAGTAAGGCTATAAGTAGGTAGTGTCGAGATTGTTTTGTCCCAGTTTTGTACCTTTACATTGGTTAAGCCTATTTCAAGTATTTCACCGTCAACTTCGTATTTCGGCATGGCTATCCAATCACCGGTATTAAACATGCGGTTGGCGGCAATCTGTATACCGGCCACAAAACCTAAAATAGTGTCTCTGAATATCAATAACAGCACCGCGGCAATAGCGGTTAGGCCCGATACAATAAGCAACGGACTTCTATCGACTATTAAAGAAATACTCAGCAGTATAGTAATGATTGCAAAGGCAAGTTTAGTCACCTGAATGAACCCTGTAATCGGGGCTCGTCGGGAAAGGGCTGAGGCGTTGTAAACGTCTTCTACTGTGCTTAGCATGGCGTACAAAGCGAGTAAGCCACTGTAAAGCATATACAGCTGAGCACTTTTGATTACCATACCGTGCATGACGGCTTCATCATCGATAAGTACTGGAGTGGCAACGTAGATGAATAGCGCAGGGAAGAGGTGCATTAAAGGTCTAAAGAAGCCATGCTCTTGAAGCGCGTTGTCCCATTTATTATTAGACTTGTAAACCCAGCTAGCAATTTGCGGGCGTACTAATAACCGCGCAATAATATAAATGAACGCTGCAATTATCAGGGTAGACCCTAGTGCAAGCACTGTATAAAGCGGGTCCTCAGTGGTTAAGTTTGGGAAAACGTCGTTTACCAAGTGTATAAAGTAATCGCGTACTGAAGCACTCACTTCCATTATTTATGACTCCAATAATTGCTTTATGCGGTTGTCTTTATTTTTCCATAAGCTATTTAACCAGTTTTGGAAATAAAGACGAAATTCAGACTCTGTACGTTCTGACTGCTGTTGTAACTCGGGTACAGGCGTTACGTTTACATCAATAACAATTTTAGTCATCTGGCCGCTTAACATTGCCATCATCGGATGACGTTTATTTTCAGGGTAGAGCAAAGAAATATCCAGTACGTTCGTAAATAACTCGCCCATGGCTGATAAGGCGAAAGACACGCCCCCCGCCTTAGGTGGAAGTAAGTTGACATAGGGGCTTTGCTTTGAAAGGTGCTTCTGTGATGTAAAGCGTGTTCCTTCAACAAAATTTATCACTGTAGTCGGCACGGTTCTGAACTTTTCACAATACGCTTTAGTGGTTTCCAGATCCTTTCCCCTTTTTTCAGGGTGCTTCTCTAAATAAGCACGGGTATACCTGTGCATGAAAGGCATATCAAGTGCCCACGCGCCAAGCCCTACAAAAGGCAGCCAGATAAGCTCTTTCTTTAAGAAAAACTTGGGCGCTGGAATACGGTGTGTAGCGAATTCAATAAGTAAAATGATATCGAGGTAGCTTAGGTGGTTCGCGATAATAAGATACCAGCTATCTTTAGAAAGCGTGCCGTGAACAGAGCACACAATGTCGACCTTGTTGAATAGGCGAATCAATATGACACTAATGCGGCCAAAGCTAAACATCAGCGCGTGCATGACCTTATTCCACGCTGTTCTAATTTTTCCGTTCGGCAATAAAAGCTTTACCAAACCCAATAGAATAATAAGCCCACCCCACAAAGCTAAGTTAAGAATTTGCAGTGTGGTATGTAAAACGAAGATAAAAGGCGCAAGTACTAGACGGATCATAATGGTTTCTGAGTTGCGTTAAGTGATGCTAAACGTTGATCTTTGGCATGCCAACGCTCATTTAGCCATGTCTGAAAGCGGGCACGCACTTGTGGGTCATCAAAATAGCTGTCGTTGAAAACCCCATTGTCCATAATCTCTTTTACTGGCATCACATCAATATTCACGCGAATGTCGCGAACTTTACCGCTTACGAAATCCCAAAACGAGGGGACCCCATTAGGATAGTCGATGGTAACGTCAATAAGTTTATGTAGCTGGTCGCCCATGGCCGACAACACAAAAGCAATACCGCCGGCTTTAGGCTTTAGCAAGTGCTCAAACGGAGAGTTCTGTCTATCATGCTTGGCTGTGGTGAAACGCGTGCCTTCTACGAAGTTCATTATACTTACCGGCTTATTGCGAAATTTTTCACACGCTTTGCGGGTGGTTTCCATATCTTTACCTTTCAGGTGCGGATTTTTAGCAATGAAAGACTTCGAGTAACGACGCATGAATGGAAAATCGAGCGCCCACCAGGTAAGACCTAAAATGGGCACATAAATAAGCTCTTTTTTGAGGAAAAACTTCAGAAAAGGAATCTTTCGGTTAAATACACGTTGAAGAACGAGGATATCGACCCAAGATTGATGGTTAGCAACAACGAGGTACCAATCTTTTCGAGTCAGTTTTTCCAGCCCGTTTACTTGCCACTTTGTGCGTCCACTAATGCGCTGATTAATATTATTGACGCCTATCCACGCGGTGGCGCATGCGTCGAGTAAATAAGAAATGAAACGCCGCCACGGGGCGATAGGGATGAGTTTAAAAACTGCCAATATAAAAATAGGCGTAGACCACAAAACTGTGTTTAAAAAATAAAAAATGACCGAAATAGTGCCAACAATATGATGCAGCAGTGCTTTTACCATTGTACTTACCTCAAAAATTAGGCGCTTAGTGTAAACGAACTTGATCTAAAATCCGATAGAGCCTTTACTGATTCCACAATAAAGGTGCAAATTTACGAATTTAAGGAGCTGAAATGGAACTTATTGGCGAAAATAGAGCATT
This sequence comes from Alteromonas mediterranea DE, assembly GCF_000020585.3. Taxonomy (NCBI): domain Bacteria; kingdom Pseudomonadati; phylum Pseudomonadota; class Gammaproteobacteria; order Alteromonadales; family Alteromonadaceae; genus Alteromonas; species Alteromonas mediterranea. The sequence goes on along the minus strand of NC_011138.3, from coordinate 3,751,209 downwards.
TGGGGGGCGTCATTTACGCTACACCCACAAAGCTGAAACAACACAGTGCGATATGACATTCGCGATATTTCTTCCCCCTTTCGCTTCGAAAGAGAAGCCAGTGCCAGTATTGTATTGGCTGTCGGGGTTGACCTGTACCGACCAAAACTTCATGCAGAAAGCAGGAGCAATGAAACTAGCGGCCGAGCTCGGTATGGCAATAGTCGCACCAGATACATCACCTCGAGGAGAAGGTGTACCTGATGATGATGAAGGATCTTATGATTTCGGCCTAGGCGCTGGATTCTACGTAAACGCTACTCAAGCACCGTGGAATACGCATTATAACATGTATAACTACATTGTTGATGAATTGCCTGCGCTTATTGAAAGTGAGTTCCCTGTTACTAAAGAGCGAGCCATTAGTGGCCATTCTATGGGGGGGCACGGTGCCTTAGTTATCGGCATGCGTAATCCGAATAAATTTGTATCTGTGTCTGCTTTTAGCCCTATATCAAACCCATCTGATTGTCCGTGGGGACAAAAGGCGCTTGGCCGTTACTTAGGCGATGATAAAGAAACGTGGAAGGATTATGACGCTTCTGTGTTACTTGCAAGTAAAACACACAGCGTGCCGCTTTTAGTTGAGCAAGGCACAAAAGATGAGTTTTTACACGAGCAACTAAAGCCGCAAACGTTAGTGCATGCTGCACAGCAATCAGACACCCAGTTAACGCTAAACATGCATGAAGGTTATGATCACAGCTATTTCTTCATCGCTTCATTTATTGAAGAACACTTAGAGTTCCACGCGGGGCATATGGGCCTTATTTAACAATATTTCGAATGTGGAAAGCCGAAGAACGGCGATGTAAATCGCGGTCTTCGGCTTTTTTATTTGTAGATAGGGTAAGAGATGGTGTAAGTCATTGCCTGTTTATTTAAGCTTTTGCGCTAGCGAAATAAATTCCTTTATAGCGACGGGGCGTTGGTATAAATACCCTTGACCATACGCACATTGATGACTTTGTAAAAAGTCTTGCTGCTGCTGGGTCTCAATCCCTTCAGCGATGATTTTTATATTCAGGTTATGTGCTAAACCTAAAATAGCTTGCACAATGGCTTGGTCGTCGGTGTTTTTTTCAAGTTCACTTACAAACGAGCGGTCAATTTTAAGTTCGTCAATTGGCAGCTTTTTCAAATACACGAGTGAACTGAAGCCTGTTCCAAAGTCATCAATCGATACGGTAATCCCCATCCCGCGAAGTTCGTTCAACAGAACCGAAACCACATCTAAACTTTCTACCAACACGCTTTCGGTAAGTTCAATTGACAGGTTTGAGCCCGGCAGCTGATGGTCTTCAAGTGCGTTCTTAATTTGGTTAAGCAAGGCCAAGTCTGAGACTTGTCGGCCCGAGATGTTAATTGCTAAACGGATGCCTAAATTGGCCCCTTTTAAGGCGTCAATCGCATTACACGCTTCATTGATAAGCCACTCACCAAAGGGGAAGATGAGCTCGCTTTTCTCCGCTAGTGGAATAAATACTTCAGGGGAAATAAATTTTCCCTCGGGCGTAATCCAACGTGCCAAGGCTTCACATTTAACAATTTTACCTGTGGTTAAATCGACGATAGGCTGTAAAAAAAGCTTTAGCTGGTTTTCGTCTATCGCTTTGCGAAGCTGGTTTTCAAGTTCATTAATGGCGAAGTGCTGTTTATGTAACTCTTCGCTATAAGTTAGCGCAGTATTACGCCCCTGATATTTAGATGCCTGTAAGGCAATATCAGCACACTGAAGCAGACCCTCAGACGAACTGCAGTGGGCAGGGTAGTTAGCTTCACCAATATTCACCCCTAAGTTTGGCTCGCTTCCATTAAGGACGGTATAGGTTTGGGTTAACTTTTGAATAAGGTTTTTTACGTACTGCTCGCTCGATTCATTCTTAAACGTATCTTCACGTTTCACTAGGGCGAATTCGTTACTGCCAATTCTTGCTATAAAGCCGCTATTGCCGACGAAGGCCTGCAGGCGAAGCGCGAAGGACTTGAGGATCTCATCTCCTGACTGATAGCTAAGCGCTTCATTTATTCTCTTGAAACCGCAAATATCAATAATGAAAAGCTTGAATGCCGTTTCCTCTTGCACAAGACGTTTTACGGTATCAGTAAACAGATTCCGATTGGCAACCTTGGTTAGCGAGTCCATTCCGCTAGCGGTTAATACGCTCTCTTCTTTATTGTGAATATGTGTAATATCAGTAAACAGGTAAACCCAGTGCGTCAGCTCATCTCCCTGTAACACTGGGTGAATGGTAACTTGAAGCCAGACTTTGTATTCGTCCACCGGCTGCCAATAAAGCTCTCCCTGCCAAGGGGCTTTTTTCTTCACAAGAGTTGGTAAGAAAGAGGCGGGGGCATCGATACCTTTTAATAGCTCACCTACGCGGATTGAGCTTGGTGTTGTACTGCTGCAAAGAAGAAGCCTATGAGAGGCTTTGTTATCAAGAACTAAACCGCCCTTATCATCAAGAATAACCACACCTGTTTCAAGGTTGTGAATTGCTTGTTGAATAGGAGGAACCAATTTCTGCATTCGTTTATTTTTGCGAAGCACACTGTTTAATTTGTGCCTTATATATTCATGCTGACCAACGATTTCGTGGTGGCTTAACAATAGCTCTCTTGCGGCTTGCAGGGTTTTTCGCTTTTCGTCGAATTGTTCTTCAATGTTTTTAACTACTAAGTAGCGCGAGCCAGATTCGCTATTAATCGCTAGTGCCTCAAGACGTAGTACCTGCTTTTCATTTTGTTCTGTCCAAAAGCCTGAAGACAAGGTAAAAGAGGTATCGCCTTTCCACACCTCACCGGCATCTAGAAAGAAATCATCTAGGAAAATGGAGGGGATATGCTTTTTTTGTAGCCGGTTTTTTTCGTCTAATGTGACAACGTGAGGAAGCCATGGTAATTCTGGGGTTAGGCACTCTAATTCTTCTTCAGCACTGCACTTGAATAAAGCGCAATTCGTAATGCCTAACGCATTTAATAAATGAATATCCATGGCAATCTCCTACCAAAACGCAATGGTACTAAATAAGTTCTCTACATTTTCACCGGTTTTTGCGCTGGTTTTTGTAAGCGAAGTAAATTTCTGAGCATAAGTGTTTAGCTCTTCCTCACTCCAATGCCAACTTGTTGGAAGGTCGGTTTTATTAACAACGAAAAATGCAGGAATGTCAGGGTAGTGTTCTTTGGCGAGTTCTAAAATTTCCATGCCTTCAAGCAAAGATTGAGAACGGGTCTGGTCTACCACAACGATGTAGGCGCTGGCCCCTCTAAGGTATCGAGGGTTGAAACCACAGTATCTGTCGATACCTTCTAAATCCCAAAGCAGAAGCTGAACACCGCGTCCCTCTTTATTGACTTGCTTCTTGTCTATTTTTACACCAATAGTGGTCTTGTACTTTTCAGAGAAAATACCTTCGACGAACTGCTTGATTAGGCTTGTTTTTCCAACACCAGTAGGTCCTAAAATACAAACTTTTTTCTGTATCACTGAAAAGTTTCCTTACTACAGCTCACTGGATATTAATACGTTTAACATAACTGAACGTCCCATTGATGCGTTTTGCAATGGTAGCTCTCCTAAGCTTACAGGTATAAGGATATCACTTTCTACACCAAGTGAAATTAATGAATTCACAACATTCTCTGCGCGTTTTTGGCTAAGCTCACGATTTCGTGCACTTGAACCTGAGTTGTCACTGGCACCCATTACCATAATGCTAACAACCGTATTGGTTTTGTTGGCAAGAGATAAAAGTTGCTTTATTTCGTTAGCCAGTGATTCTAATTTGGCTAACTGTACTTCAGAAAGCACTTGTTGGTTAGTAGCAAAAAGTACAGTTTGCGAAGAAATTTTATTAACTAACCGGTTTAGCGCCGCTTTTTGTATAACAGCATTGTCGATTTGATGGGCTGCTTTTACGTTAAGCGCATCCGTATCTACATGAATTGACGAAATACCTGGAATACGCCCCATTCGTTGGGTAAAGCGCTGAGCGGTTGAGGCGAATACGCTTCCCGAAATCACTGCGTTATTATCCTCTTTAGCGTTAAGCGACAAGGTTTCTGTTTCACTTAAGTGCAACGCATTAACCAGCGTTTCGAGTTTACGCAATATCACATGGGATTTGAGCGAGACAAACGGCTCTTCACTAACAATCACTCTGGATAAGTCAATATCACTTTCGCTAAACCACTGGTTAATGCTGGTGGCGGCGGGATCTCGTAGCACCTTTGCGTGTACTTTTCCGTTTGAAATATAAGTGTCGGTAAGGATGACACCAGGTGGAGGCACAAGCTCGTGTAAATCGCTTTTTAATACAGTCAGCGATAGCCGCATAAATGATAGAATAACTATCGCGAACAGCATTGCTAGAAGTACAACGCCGCCGATAAGGCGCTTCGATTTCTTACCTTCGCCTTCTTTTCTTTCACTTACCAAGCAGTCGGCCAAAATAGTTTCGCAGCCATCAAAGGGGGCGTTATCACCGTCATAGTTGACTAAGGGCTGTTGGTAAAAGTGGTGAAACTCTTCTAGCGTCTGCTGCAGCTTGCCGCGCACTTCGGGCGGAACGCTGCCTGTTACTGCCGCCACAAGTAGAGCCTGGGGGCCAATTTTAATAAGTAATGTGAAATCTTCTGTTTTGATTTCACCAAGCTCGTTTTCTGATTCCGTGCTTGTTACGCCAAAAGCGTCGGCCACAAAATCATTAATGGCAACTAGCATGGAAGAAATGAGATCGGCATCTTTTTCTTTATCAGGATCTGATGAAATACTGTGAAGAAGTGTTCCGGTCTCTCTATGAATAACCAGAAGCTGCTGAACCTGATATTGATAGATTTGTGAGGCAACGTATTCAGAATACTTGATACCCGACTGCCATGCTCTAAATCGCCACGAGATACTCTTCGGACTTAGGCTGTGTTCAATAAGCGCGTTGGTTCGTTCTACGAATTCAATCAAAAACGACGAAACCGCTTTTCTTACCAATGTGCCAACAAGGGGATAAAGCGTGCCTACAATTTTCTCACTGTTTGCCTCTATGGAGCGGTGCAAAGACTTTTCAACCAGAGGGACAAGTACCTTGTTCACTGAGCCATCTTTGGTTTCACGCTCAAACAATGCTTCTGAAACAACACTACTTACAAAGCCCTTTGCATCGTTATTAAGCTTCTCTTGAACAAACTTGTCGTCTCGCCCAATAAGCAGCTCTCTGACTTTATCCAGTGAGTTGTCAGGCAAATCAGCTGGTGCTCCCTTGTCAGTCATTAATTAGCTATCTGTGGCGAGGTTGGTAGCCATAGTTGAAAGTAGGTTCGCCAGTGTTTTCCTGTCGGTTTTACTTTCTGAAAGCTCGCTCGTTACCTGCTGAAGTTTTTCCAGCAATTCTTGATGGCGTTTGCTAAACAAGTTATCCAAGGATTCAAGCTCCTTAACAACATGAGCTTCAAGCGCGTCATTGTCACTTTTCGCTGCAGTTTCAGCTATTTCCAGCTCACTTTGTAATTTATCAGTCGTATTTTGAAGCTGCTCTTGAACATTACTGTGATTGTCATTAGCACTGGCCAATTGATTAGAAAGTTCAGAGATTTGTTGATCGATAAGCTTACGTATATCGTTAAACTGATCATCAAGATGTGTATTCAGTTTTGCAAAGCTGTCGTTAACGCGTGACTCAAGGGCAGACAGATCTGCGCGAAAAGCACGGTTAGTTTGACCAAACAAAATTTCTCTTAATTGAGCAAGTTCGTCTGCTGGTTGAGGGGCGCTTTGGGTTTCGTTAACGTCTTGCGCTTGCTGGTCCTTCGGCTTCTTGTCCGCCATAAAATGTCTCCAAGGGCGCGGTTTATTTGCATCAGGCATGCAAAAAACGGCTATCACATATTTATCTATGCTAATAATTTTTAAGTCCTACTCTATACAATAGCCCCAATTTGAAAACTTTGAAATACGCTAAAAGCATAATAGTGGTAAGCACCTAGCAAAAAGCAGCGCTGTTTCAGTAAGTTGTTATTAGCCTTTCTGTGCGGTCTCCTCGTTTAGTGTGCGCAAAAAAGCATAAAAGACGGGGGAGAAAAGTTAGAACAACCCACTAATATCCGCGTAAGTAATATTGAAAGCTTTTATCGCTACCGATTACTTCCTTTGTTTAAAGAAGAACTACCTGAAACCCATAGGCAAATAGCCGGTATGTCATTTTCAAAGGCATTGGGTTTTCTCACTCAGCGCGAGTCGATAGGTCATCCTTTTTCAAAACTTAAAACCGAACTTCTCGCACTAAGTAGTAAGACTAAAGAGTCTGATTGGCCAGCAATAATGGCAGCAGGGGTAGACTACATTCAGCAGTCGCCATTACTGCTAAAAGAATTTTTGGCAAATTATCAGGATATAAAGCCTTTGCTTAGTGCCTCTTTTGCATCTATTCCGAGCGACAGTGCTAGCAAACTAATCGCGCTTTATGAAAATGGGATTTTACACGTAGAGCAAAGCCATAGTGTAAGAAAGAACGAAACGTCGCATTCACGTTCAATAACGGTAGACGCTAAAGGGGTTCTTGGTAAGGCTGATAAGCTTGCAACCCTGAAAAAGCTCATCGAGTTTTCTGATAAAGATAAAACATACGCGTGTGATAAAATCCTAACAGATTTAAGTATTTCCCATTCACATGAGTTATTGCGTAATGGAAAATCAACCGGAGTCTTTATAGGGTCGGCGTATGCAACGCCTTGGTACATTAACGTGCCTGGGTTAGATTCATGTGCCAGCTTTGCCAAAAAGATAGCAATGAACTGTATGCAAAATCGGCAGCTTGAAGAAGCGGTGGGTGAATAATGTTGCTTGCCACTAGCCTATTTTTATCGCTATTCAGTACGGTCGTAATCATCATCTTTCACTATTGGGGATTAAGAACGATTACACGGTTTTCAAGGCGTTTTACGTCGCATTTTTTCATGAGTGTATCCGTGGTTATTTTCCTCTTCTTAATTCATATAATAGAAATATTATGGTACGCACTTATGTTGTATTTCGCATTCGACATCGTTGGTTTAAATGGCTTTCAAGGTGATACTGTTCTATTGCCCTTAGACTTCCTTCACGTAGCAGCTAGCAGCTTTACTACCTTAGGCAGTTTATCGGTAACGCCCCAACAAGAGTTAGCGCTTTTGATTGACGCTATATCGCTCACGGGGTTTATGATGCTTACTTGGTCTGCCACTTATTATTATAATATCTTCTCAAACTCAAACCTTCGTGACACTTACTAGCGGGTGGGGGCTTATCAGTAGCCGGTGAAACACCATGGCTTTCATATCGTCATAGTCCTGTGCATCCATGTTGTACGGATAAGCGTCCAGCCATCGCGTGAGCTGTCCATTTGTTCATTTATCTTTGGTGTTCACTATTATTGAACAGTACAAAATAATGAACAAGAAGACGTCCATGTCTAAAATTTTTAGGGGAGAAAGGGGCCGCTAGAAAGTTTAGTAAGAGCTATCGCTCTTTTTCCTCGAACATGTAGGCAGCTTCAATGTAATTGAATGCTGCACTGTCTTTCTCATCTCGCGTTCATACCGCTATAAGAAAGTGGAAAAGAAGGCGTTCATTTTGGTTCATGTAAATCTTGCAGTCATCAATGAGCGTAAGTTTGCTGCACAAGCCAAACAGTGACGTTCAATATGGTGACTTTTTATTTTGGATGCTAAGAGGCGCACGACGAGGGTGAAGTGAATGTTTTAGACTTGGAGAAAACTATCTTGCCTTTGTTTTTCTGCTTTACAGAAGTAGAATATACAGTTCGTTCTCCGCGAAGCCGCTTGTTGATTGAGTAAAAGCCATATTTTTGTATTCCTACTGTGTCCCTCTAAGGGATAAATCGACGGAATAACACGGAAATGTCACTAATTTTGAAATCGGTAAAAATGCGATGAGATTTACTTTTTTACATATTAATCAAGGTTTTAATGTCTATGTCTGACATCTCTTTCAATCGTAAATTCTCTGTCGCTCCAATGCTGGATTGTACGAGCAGTTCTTCTCTAGCCCTTTAAATATAAGGTTTTAAGCAGCGCTCCCTCAATATGATTCCACCTATTAGTCCCTGCGTTAGTGCGAAAGTCTCGCAAAACCATGCTAATTGAATTCGACGACATATCAAGGTTGGAGTGTTCCGTTTTTGATATAATGCTGGAAGCGCTTTTCCACGAGATCCCTGACTTCCTCTACCTTAGCGAACTCAGCTTCAATATGAGTAAGTAGTTGTTCGGTATCTTCCCTCTTGTTGCACCTTTTAACCAGTGTCATCTGAACTGAAGTCAGGCAGTTAGATATGAGATAAATGAGAAAAGCCTCCAGCTCCTTTTTAGAATCCCCAAATGAGTAATAAGAAACGAGTAGGTTCTTCCTGAACGCACTAAACGTGAAGAGGCTATCTTTCCTCCACCGTTTAAACTGCTGCTTAATTGCCTCCACATCGGGATCAACGGTATCTGGTATACAGTCTTTACCTAACTCATCATCTTGCTGTTTCATAACCGCAATATGTTTGTAAAAATGAGTCCAAGGCTTAGTCTTGCCCTCATGGTGGATACGCTCGTATTCTTTTTTGAATTTGGACAGCAACTTTTCATTGCTGTGAGAAAACTCACTCTTATCTTTGTCCAGCGTCGGCATGATCGAGTTAATTAATTTAGGTTTCTCTTGATGAATCCAGATTGCAGCAATTTTTTCAAGGACAATGCACCAATAAAGCGTTATGCGAGTGAGGAATGTAATGTCGGCTTTAAGCGAGTTTTCTTCCATCACTTCTTGGTTCACGGTTAACCATATTGATATATATTGATACAGTGCCTCCCGCGAAGCTCCCTTTTTACATTCACGCAGAAAAGCTCGCTCAGCCTCACAGTGTTCCTCGATAAATAGCAGTATGTCCTTAATGTCTTTATCTTCTTCATCTAAAGCGTGACGAAATCCGCTTACCCATGAGCGGATGATGATCCAATCCCCGACAATATCTCCCTTCTGGTACTCAGGTTGCCAAGAGAAGACAGGCTTTTTTTTATGAGGAAGGTGGGTAAAAAAATTTACTACATCATCGACTGTTGAAGTTCCGGCCCTGATATTTCTAAATAACTGTTGGTCATGGGTATAAGTGTCTTTGCCAGTAAAAAGCCGTGCACACTTAACGATAAAATCAGCCTCACTTTCGATGAGCTTTGATGCATCGATCAAAAGCCTTGGCAGGCCGTGAAACATCAAACCTATATCTTGTTTATCCCCAAACATATTTCACTCAAATGTCCCTTTTTTGATGATTGTATTAAAGCAGAATACACATCGAGCAACAAACAAGGAGAAGCTCTTATGTCAAATATTAAACCTAAAGACAACTCAGCGAACATGACCAATCGTAATAAAGGTACATCTGGAACGAATAGGCAGTACGACCAAGCGATGGGCAACCGTGGAAAGCTGATTCAACAAAATAGGGGTAAAAAATAATGAGTAGAACATCGAATGACGACAGAAGCGACAGCATGAACCCAAACAACGATGCTTATTGGGATAGCTTGGACAATCATGCTGACCAACTGAATCCAAATAACGATGAATATCGTGGCGAGGATGATGAAGATTAATAGTTGTTGAAAGGGAAGCTAAGCTTCCCTTTTCATACAGCAAGGCTTCTTTCAGAGGGCCGTACTCGTTACAAATACCGGAAACATAAGCGCTATTTTGATAACGTATGTTTCAACAAATTTCATGTATCAACTATTTAGCCAATTTAGGCTTGAATCTAATCAGTCGAACTATCCCCCAGAACCACTACCTCCCTCTTTTTGTAAAAGTAGTCAGCTAGATCTAGCACGCTTACCAAGGGACGAGATTTGCGATTTTCTTTCTCGACTTCCATGTAGCACAAATCTTTATAAGCTCCGCTTTTCAGCTTTGCTTCCGCCGAACTTGGCGCAATTTGGAAAAGCTTAGCGGCCTCAGCAAAGGGAACAACAGCGCGATTGCCTAGCTGCTGAAAGAAAAGGGTGGCAAGTTGATGTTTAGACATTAACGCGTTTAGCGCATCCACAGACTGTTCGTGAAGACTGTTATCTTGCATGTTTTTTTGGGTACTCAGTTTAGCTGACTTGCTTGCGACTAAATCCTTAGCCACTTGCATCAACGAAATATCACAATCCAATTCCTTAGACTGTGCGAAATACTTTGCCAGATCGGTAAGAAGCGTCTTCGAAGCAGGTTTCGCTGCAAACCACGTTGAGATATCACTTGGTTGTACATACGCATTATTGAATTGTTGAACCAGTAATGAAAATAAAGTGGTTACCATCGAGTACAGCCTCATTTTGTTCTGACAGTTAAAAGTGTATTTGGAAAAGCGAGAAATAAACACAACCTCATTTGCGCTTTTGTGAAAATAATCTGCGATGTGAGCGAAGACATTCTCAAAACTTACTTCTTGGTAAATGTTAGCGATTAGGCATACACAAAGCGCCTTAAAATCAAAAAATTGTTTGAAAAATTAAGTTTGGTGGCTATTAGTTAGGAGCTAGCATGTTGTTGTTTGAAGTTGAACTATTGAGCTTCGTCGCGATTCATCGAAGCGTTTACGAGGGGAAAACAACAGGGGAGAAGGCTTTGCACTTGCCTGTTAGGTATAAATAAAGCCAGCGAAAAGCTGGCTTCAGTAGTTCAAAGTCTTTTGATGAACTTTGAAACACTACAGTTGAACAAGTAATGAAAGTGAGGCAAAAGTGCACTTGTAAGTACGTGTTGTGTAACCTCTGACTCGAAATGCTTCAAAACCGAAAAGTTGGGTGTGAAATAAACGCCCGCTACGGTTCTTAACTTCTCGTCCAAAGACATCACTAAATCCATGCTTAGCAGCAGAAACTCAGTTTGAGCTGCATAATTTCTCACGTAATAGATATACGAGCCTTCGTTCTCGTATAAAGCAATGTAGTCCTCATCATCTGAGATGCAATACTTTGGCTGTTCAACAACTGATAGATGCGTCATGTCTTATTTCCTTTCCTAGTTAGTCTTATCTTTTAATAAGTCAGTAATAGGGAAATTTTTCTGATAGGGAGACTAAGTAATTATGAATAACAACAAAAAGGAAAATTCATGACTACAAATACATATCTATGCTCCGCAATCGTATCCGAAATTTTTAATAACATGGCAAATGCATTTATGGCTTATCGAGATGAGTTCGATGGAAGTCAGTACAGAAACAATCAGCATATCGAAGACGTTATTATGAATGTCATTTTGCAAAATCACATTGTGTCGAATCCTGCATATTTTCCCGTGATACGTGAACTCATCGGCGTTGTATTGAGCGAGCCTGAGCTTTATGCCGAGTGGACTGAAGACGATTTAGATTTTTTCTCTGGGCAAATGAATTTTGAGTTTGAAAAGGGCGACGAATAATTTCCCTATCGAATACCTAATTATTCCTGAGGTCAAAAAGAGGAACATTTACATGAAAGACAGCAAGCAAAGCATCGTAAGAAAATATGTACGGCAGTCCCGCTCACCATTTGTCGGAGACGACTCTACAATTTTATTGCTAGCAACCGCGTCCGAAGACAATGCTCAGATAACTGTAAGTTACGATAGGTATATTTATCTGCACAGAGATAATGTAGGTCGCTGGTTGGGGATCTCAATCAGCAAAGCTATAGAAGAGGAACTAGCCGATGGGGGCGGTAAGTACAGGGAGAAATCCTCAGCATTGAAGGTGTTACTGTATTACCATAGCGATATAAAAACGTTCTTAAGCTTTTTTTCTGATGAGATCGAAGTGATTTTCGGCATAGATTCTGAAACTTGGCTCTACGCGTGCAAAGCCAGATGGCTGAAGCTTCTCAAATAAAACTAAGCAACTCCTACTGGAGTTGCTTATCTTTTACAAACTAACAAAAGTATCTGTTGTATAGCTGCTTGAGTTTACTAAATACAGATTTATTCTTTGGTTGCTCCAAAGCTCGCTGAGCCTTCCGCGTCAATGCATCACCAGAATATTTGCACCATGAGATTTTATTATTTTTTACAAAATAATGTGATCTGCAATCGAAAGACCAGTTACCTATCGATGGATGCAACGATATCGTTTCCCCATCATAAGTAAGCTTCCAGTCTGACGGACTTAGCGGAGTTACAACTTCGTTTTTACAACCACATCCACATAAATGAACACAAGTGCCGTACTCCAGAGATATAAACAATGTATCAGGCGATATCTCGTCAGGTATGAGGTCTACGAATTTATGCTGCAAATTCTTCCTCCCCAACTAACATATGCGCATTTATCGTATACGTAGAGTTATATTCTTTAATGTGGTCGTGATAATAGCCACAAACCTTTTTCCATTTAATAACGGCAAGTACGGCGTTAAGAGCATTTAGCTCAGATATCTGAATGTTAGAGGCATATTCGTCTTCTTCTCCAGTTTGATAGGGAACATAGTTATCAACATGGGAATTTTTATCAGGTGTACTGAGGGTTGTCCTTAGGATGCCTGTTAATTTGTCATTAGCAACTTCAATCCCTATTCCTACGTCAACGAAAGCAATTTTCTGAGCAGTCAGGTAATTAAAAATGACTTTCTTTGCAGAGCCTTCATCAATACTAATAAATACAAAATCGAGGCCACGCAGCATATCTACATTGTCTTCATCAATGAAGCAGGCATGACTAACAATTCCCCTGTGCATCTTTTGATAGCGAGATTTGTGATAGTCTACCTTGGATTGTCTTTCCCGTAATTCTGAAAGCGATGCCGCTCCAGGTGACCTAAATGCATTGTGCTGAACGAAGTCATCCGCATCGAACAAATGAATTTCTTGCACTGGGGTTTTTGCTACGAAATCTAAAATGTAAGAACCTGTTCCGCCTAAACCGATAACGCCGATTTTCTGTTCTTTCAATGTTGACGATATAGCAGTAATACCCGCTCTACCTGAATTGGTATCGATGTAATTAAATACTTCAGATTCTTCAGGAGTAAGTACAGGCTTGAACGTTTTAGCCTTAACGTTGGGGTCTAGCGAGTAGGCTGGTGCAGTAATTATGGATATATATTGAGTGAATTTATGATAGTAGTCAGTATAACCACTGCGTGGTTTGTTCGAAAATGACATGTCTGGCGATATATCAGTAGTCAATCGAACTTTTCTGCAACTATGTATTATCTGTTGAATTGGAGAACCATCTTTATTGCAAGGTTGGACACCCAGAAAATACATCACGTGGCTTGAAGGTCTACACGTTATGTTGCCCCGAAGGGTCAGGTCTGACACTAAAGTGCCAAACCTGATTTGCTTACTGCTATCGACGTATGGAATGTTAGAAATAACAGCATGTGCGTCTTTGACAGTTATTTCATAACCTTCGTTTTGGAGCCTGAGTAAATCAGGGCTAAGATTTATTAGTTGCTGTGACATTGAAAATCACTCCATCTTTGATCCTGACTTTATCGCCCAAAACCAGGCTACCCTCTTTTTTTCCGACTCCACGTTTGAAAGTCATGGTATATATCTGATTTTGACATTCTTTGAATTCACCAAATGCCAATTTGACGATCTCTACGAATGTTAGGAATTTATCTTCTACAGATTTCATCCTTCCGTTCACAATAATTTCGAAGATCTTATCTTTTTTCTTCGAATGGTCTTGCTGAATACTAGGTTGCATAGCGCACCCTCCAAATTATAAAAATTAAGCTAATACTCGTTACGAGTAGCCGTTTGAGTTGAGTTCTCGAAAGCGCAAACCTTCGATGGGTAGGAGGAAATTCTTGTAATCTGAAGTAGCTGTGTTTATGCTTAAATTTCATCTTTGCAGGATGTTAAGCAAGACTGAGGGGGCATGAATCCTCCGACGTATTGCCCCGAATAGCCATTTGGTAGATGACTATTCACACTTCAGAGAAAGTAGATGAAATAATTCATCTACTTTTCTTTCCTTACGCCCTTGAATGGGTCGGTGCTTGATGTTTTCACATCCATAAATCTCCCTGTATCCGCATCTCGTTTAACCCAATGGCCGCTAGGCGTTTGCGTTTGAGAGCGGTCTCTCACTGCACCATGTCGGCGGTTGTCACCTGATTTACCATTTGTTGCCATAATTTTTCCTCATTAGTTGTTTAGTAATCAAGGATTGCAACAAGGCTACGGATCTGATGTTGCAATTCTTGATCTATCCTAGATCGGGTAAATCCAATTCGCAACAAAAAAATTACCAAATACTTCCATTAAATTAATTCTGGAATTATTGTTAAATATTTGGATTGTGATATTATCGAGTAGTTGGGCTATTGTCCTGGAGGAGTGATTGAACATTCAATTTATTAGCAGTGAGCTGCGAGAGTTGTGCAATAGCAAAGTAAATCTGGAAAATCGTTTCGACACTAAGACAGCAAGTATACTCGGTAGGCGATTAACACAACTAGCAGCAGCGGAAAGCTTGAACGAGTTTTCGCCAGAAGGAAGCGCACCAATGAAATGCAGTTGTGATCGAAATTATTCAAATCTATTTAAGGTTCCGGTGGGAAGAGATCTCAATCTCACCTTCACGTGCGATTTGACGTTAGCAAGTAATGACCCCAATGATTGGGAGAAAATTACAAGTATCAAAATTGAAAAGATTGGGAGTGCGAAAGCATGACAAATCAACACAGTGAGTTCAATCCAGACTATTCATACCATCCAGGTATATTTCTGGAAGAAGAGCTTGAGGTGAAAGGAATGACTCAAGCTGAGCTTGCGAAAAGATCTGGTATTACAGCGAAAACGATTAATTCGATTATTAAGGGAAGTGCCTCAATATCTTCGGAAACAGCCGTTATTTTAGAGTGTGTATTAGGGAAATCGGCATCCTATTGGCTCGGACTGGATTCTCAATATCAAATTCATAAAGCAAAAGGCGAGAATGATGAACTTCTCAGTAAAGAGATTAGCTTTTTGGATGAATTAGATCTGAAGTGTTTAATAAAAGAGCGATGGATAGAGCAATTTACTGACAGGCTAGAGCAATTGAAAGAATTGTATCGGTTTTTTGGTGTGGCAAGTAAAAAGCAAATTCCTCAAGTTTGGTCTCAGTTAGAAGTAAGTTACAGAACGTCTGAAAAGTTTCAACAAAGCCATTTACATATATTGGCTTGGTTACGTAGAGGTGAGCTTTTAGCACACCAGATTAAATGTTCTCCGTTTGATGCAAAGAAATTTAAAGATGCCCTATTAAACTGCCGCAAGCTTACCGTTGAAGAATTTTCCGATATGAGAATAAAGCTGCAAGAAATCTGCGCAGAAGCTGGTGTTGCAGTTGTCTGCGTGCCTGAGATTAAGAAAGTATCTACAAGTGGAGCTGCTCGGTGGTTGGATAAAAATAAGGCAATGATTCAACTGAGTCTAAGAGGTAAACGCGATGATAAGTTTTGGTTCAATTTTTATCATGAAGCTGGTCACATTCTTTTGCATGGAAGAAAAGAACAGTTTATCGACAATAATGGCAAAGCAAATCCCTTGAGTGAGGATAGTTATCATACTGAAGAAAATAGGTTTAAGGAAAAAGAGGCGGATGAATTCGCTGCAAATTATCTTATACCCAGAAAGGATTTCTCATTATTTGTCTCTAACTCTGATTTTAGTGAAAGTAGTATCTGTCAATTTGCTAAAACTCAAGGAATAGCTCCAGGTATTGTTGTCGGTCAACTTCAGAGCCGAGGTTACTTAGATTGGAGCCAGCTTAATAATTTGAAAAAGAAATACGACTTTTAACGATAGTCACATCGTGAAAATTTGAGAATTTAACAAAGCTCTTAAAGTTCAAATCAGTAAAAGGCAATTATCGAGTAATGCTAACAGGCAAACTAAAAAATCAAGTTGATGAAATCTGGGAAGCCTTCTGGACGGGTGGTATCACCAACCCTATCTCAGTTATCGAACAGTTCACTTATCTTCTGTTTATTCGTCGTTTAGACGAAATACACACGGCTCGTGTAAAGAACGCGCTGGTCATGGAAACCGAAATCGAAAAGCCGATTTTCGGCACTGAGCAAGACAGCTATCGCTGGAGCAAATTCAAGAACCAAGATCCACAAGTTATGTTCGAGCTGGTTCGCGACAAGATTTTTCCCTTCATTAAGACGATAAACGGTGAAGATACAACCTTTGCTAAACACATGCGAGATGCCATCTTTATGGTGCCTACCGCTGGCCTATTGGATCGCGTTGTTACCATGATTGATAAAATCGACATGGACGATAGAGATACTAAAGGTGATTTGTATGAATACATGCTCAGCAAGTTACAAAGCTCAGGCACTAACGGTCAGTTCAGAACACCGCGTCACATCATTCAGATGATGGTTCAAATGACAGCGCCAAAACTAGATGGCAATAAGTCAGACGTTATCTGCGACCCAGCATCCGGCACCTGTGGTTTCCTTATGGCAGCTGAAGAGTATGTGCGTAATACTCAGGGTGGTGCGCTAATGCGCCCAGAAAACTCAAAGCACTTCCACAACCAAATGTTTAACGCCTATGACTTCGACCAGCATATGCTGCGAATTGGGGCTATGAACTTAATGCTGCATGGTGTAGAGCACCCAGTTGTTGAATATCGCGACAGCCTAAGCGACCAAGGCGAGCATAACATCAAAGACAAATTCACACTCATCTTGGCAAACCCACCATTTAAAGGCAGCGTGTCTTATGATGATCTAGCGCCGGACTTACTTACCGCGTTAGGTAAAACACCTAAGAAAGCCACAGCTAAAACAGAAACTGACGAAGAAGGAAACAAGAAAAAGAAAAAAGGCCCATCTGAAAAAACAGAGCTACTTTTTCTAGCACTTATTCTTCGAATGCTTCAGCCTGGTGGACGCGCTGCGGTAGTTGTTCCTGATGGTGTTTTATTCGGCTCTACCAAGTCGCATAAAGAAATTCGCAAAACACTGGTTGAAGAGCACAAACTAGAAGCAGTAGTATCGCTACCTTCAGGAGTGTTCAAGCCGTACGCGGGAGTATCGACTGCAATTCTGTTTTTCACTAAAACCAATGATGGCGGCACCGATAACGTGTGGTTTTATGACATGCAGGCTGACGGCTTTTCTCTTGATGATAAACGTACGCCCCTTATCAAAGAGCAAGCCCTAACAACCGAAGCTGATGCTATTGACTATAAAGCGGCTGAAGGTGAAAACCTTGAGAAGGGCCAGGCACCTTCGGAGCTTGAAAATCATAAACTCAATAACATTCCAGATGTGCTATTCCGGTGGCAGCATTTACAAAATGAAATTGGTCGTGAGCGAACTGAACAAAGCTTCTTCGTGCCGTTATCTGACATTCAATCAAATGGCTATGACCTTTCTATTAATCGCTACAAAGAAGTGGTGTATGAAGAGGTTGAATATGAGTCTCCTCAGGTGATTTTAAAGAGAATTAAAGCACTCCAAGCTGAAATGGACAAGGGAATAGCCGACCTGGAGGCCTTACTGTGACATGGCCGACACTAACACTGGAAAATATCGTAAAGATATCCAAGGGAAAGAAACACAACTTGGTAAAGAGTGTGACGAACAACCGCTATATCCAAATAGATGATCTTCGAAATGACAACCTAATTAAGTATACAGATGATGACAAAGGAACTTTTGTTGAGCCGAGTGATGTAATCATTGCGTGGGACGGTGCAAATGCTGGGACTATAGGGTACGGTTTAGAGGGGCTGATTGGTAGTACCTTGGCACGGTTAAAAGTAATCATTCCTCACATTGACACTAACTACCTAGGGCGCTTTTTACAGAGTAAATTCAAGGAAATTAGGAATAACTGCACAGGTGCGACTATTCCACACGTAAGTAAAGTTCACTTAAACTCGCTTTTGGTTCCCGTGCCACCGCTACCCATTCAAAAGCAAATAGCGGCGGTACTCGAAAAAGCAGATAACTTGCGCCAACAAAGCCAGCAAATGGAGCAAGAACTAAACTCACTCGCGCAGTCTGTGTTTTTGGATATGTTTGGTGACTATAGAAAAGATGCTATGTCATTGAAAAGTAGCCTTGGCGAAGTCGCAGATGTTCGTTCTGGGGTTACAAAAGGTCAAAAGCTTGAAGGTCATAAACTAACTACTGTGCCTTATATGCGTGTCGCTAATGTGCAAGACGGGTACTTGGACTTATCAGAAATTAAAGATATAACTGTCAAGGCTAAAGATTTTGAAAAGTACCAGCTGAAAGCTGGGGATGTTCTTATGACAGAGGGCGGCGACTTTGACAAGCTAGGGCGAGGTGCAATATGGTCTGGACAAATAGCAAATTGCATTCACCAGAACCATGTGTTTAGAGTTCGACTTTGTGATAGATACATTTCTGAGTTTTTTGCCTATTACCTACAAACACCATTTGTGAAACAGTATTTTTTAAAGTGTGCTAAAAAAACAACTAACTTAGCGTCCATCAACATTACACAATTGAAAGGATTACCCATCCCAGATGAAAGCATAGGGAAACAGCAATCTTTCTTACGAATTATTGACGAACTAAAAGCTTTGAAGGAAGCGAATTTTGAGCAGCAAGAACAAGCAAATGCTCATTTTAATTCTCTAATGCAACGCGCTTTCAAAGGCGAACTTGACTTAAAAGATGTAGCATAAGGATGTAATAGCAAGGAACGCTGATGTCGAACTTCGAATTTTTAAAAGAGTGGCCCCAACTTCACGAACATGCGGTAATCGCTGAGCAACAAGTAAACGCTGAACCGCGTTCCAGCTGCTTCTACAGCCGTTACACGCTGGAGCGCACTGTAAAGTGGATGTTCGAGTTCGACAGCTGGTTGCAAGAACCAAAGTACGATAACTCTCTCAACACTCTTATCAACGACCCTGATTTCAAGCGCAGCCTGGGCAGTAACGTTTTTCCCAAAATCAAAGCGGTTCAGCGTGCAGGGAATAATGCTGTACACAGCGAGCGTAAAGTTAGCGCCGCAGAAAGCATTCAAACCTTAAAAGAGCTACATCACTTCCTGTATTGGTTTTATCGTACGTATACCTCTAATAAGCCACCTACCGACCAGCTTTTTGATACAGCGAAAATTCCAAACACTGTTCAGGTAGATGCAAACCTGGTGATGAACAGTGCTAAGCAGCTTAAAGCACTGCAAAAGCAGCTGTCTGAGCGCGATGAGAAGCACAAAGAACGACAAGACCAGTTACTGGCAGAAAATGAAGCGTTAAAAAAAGAGCTGGAAGCTCATAAAGCTAAAGTTGCTGAAGACAAAAAGCAAAACCAGCAAGTTAAAGATAGCCACAATTATAATGAAGCCGAAACCCGTAAGTTCATTATCGACCAATACCTGAAAGAAGCAGGCTGGGACGTAACAAAACCCAACACCGTGGAATTCAAAGTATTGGGAATGCCCAACAATAAAGGAGTTGGGTACGTCGATAATGTGCTATGGGGTAGCGATGGGAAGCCATTAGCGGTTGTTGAGTCAAAACGTACCACTGTCGATGCTACGCAGGGCAGACAACAAGCGGTACTCTATGCCGACTGTTTAGAAAAAGCATACGGCCAGCGCCCACTCATTTACTACACCAACGGTTATGAAATTCACTTTTGGGACGACACACAGCAGCCTCCAAGAGCAGTTCAGGGGTTTCACAACCGCGATGAAATGCAGCGTATCATTGATAGGCGGGCACTTAGGGTTCCACTTCCAGGTGTTGCTATTAATTCCGACATTGCAGGTAAAGATCGACCGTATCAAACCCTCGCAATCCAAAGTGTGTGCGAACGCTTCACGTTAAACCAGCGCAGGTCGCTGCTGGTAATGGCAACAGGTACAGGTAAAACACGAACAACTATCGCGTTAGTGGATGTGTTAATGCGTGCAGGTTGGGTGAAAAATGTCTTATTTTTGGCTGACCGAAATGCACTGGTAAATCAAGCAAAGAAAGAGTTCTCTAAACTCTTGCCCAAAACATCGCCTGAAATACTTACATCTGCCACCGATACACTACGTGGAAGGCTTTATTTATCAACCTATAATACGATGATGAACTTGTTGAGTGTTGATGCCCGAGACCGTTTGTTTGGTATCGGTCATTTTGACCTGGTTATCGTAGATGAAGCTCACCGCAGTATTTATAAGAAGTACCGATATATTTTCGAATACTTCGATGCGTTGTTACTTGGCTTAACCGCAACACCTAAGTCTGATATTGATAAGAACACTTACGACATTTTTGACCAGCCTGACGGCGATCCCACCTATGCTTATGAACTTGAAGAGGCGATTGCTGATAAAAAGCTAGTGCCGCCAAAAGATGTAGCTGTCGATTTGGGCTTTATTCGCGAAGGTATTAAATACAGCGATCTAAGCAAAGATGAGAAAGAAGAGTGGGAAAGCAAAGAAGAGCTTGTTGAGCGAGATGAAGTTCTGCCAAGTGAAGTAAACAAGTTCCTATTCAACAAACCCACAGTAGATAAAGCTCTAGAAGTGTTGTTTGAGCGAGGCATACGTGTTGCTGGAGGTGAGCGGTTGGGTAAAACTATTATTTTTGCCGCCAACAATAAACACGCAGAATTTGTTGTAGACCGTATTAATGCAAACTACCCCAAATATAAAGGGAAGCTTGCCAGAGTTATCACCTATAAAGAGAAATATGCCGACTCACTTATAGAAGAATTCAAAGGCGAGAAGAAGCCCGCCGATCCCAATTGCCCACTTTCTATTGCGGTCTCTGTAGACATGCTAGATACAGGTGTTGACGTGCCTGAAGTCGTCAATTTGATGTTCTTCAAAGTAATAAAATCCAAAGTGAAGTTTCTTCAAATGCTAGGGCGGGGAACAAGGCTTTGTGAGAGTTTATTCGGGCCAGATGACGATAAGGTATTCTTCAAAGTCTTCGACTGTTGCAAAAACTTTGAATATTTCGAAATGCAGCCTGAAGGAGCAAAGGATTCAGGCAGTAAAACCCTCTCACAAGCTATTTTTGAGAAACGTCTGATTCTGTCTCAGCACCTGAAAAGCAATGAACAGTTCGGCACCGACGGGGCAGAACTGCAACGCTCACTGGTAGAAAATTTACAAAACCGCGTAGCGGGTATGAATCTGGACAACTTTATTGTTCGGCCACGACGAAAAGTAGTGGAGAAATACCAGAAGCCAGAGACCTGGCAGCACTTAACAGATGAAAATGTGGGCGAGATTCAAAAGCATATCTCTGACTTACCCACTGAAGCAGAACCAATAGAGCCGCGAGAGAAAGACGAGGAACTAGCGCTGCGTTTCGACCATATGCTACTTACTATGCAATTAGCAATGGTCGAGAAAACAGGTATCAGCGACTACTACCGCGATAAACTCGTAAACATTGCTGCGAAGTTAGAAAGCAAGACAAGTGTTCCTGCGATAGCTGAAGAAGTGGAATGGCTTGAGTATATTCAGTCTGCCAATTTCTGGACAGATCTTACGCTAGATGAGTTGGAACAGACAAGAAAACGCCTTCGACTGCTCATGCGCTTCATGGATAAGGAAGGCACGGGCTACGTTTACACTAACTTTCAAGATGAGCTTCTGAGCGTTAATGAGAATGAAGGCATCTATGTTCCAACCAGTGGCAATGAACTTCAGCTATATAGAAAACGCGTTGAGTCTTATATCAAAGAAAACCAAGACAACCTGACCATCACTAGACTTCGCAAAAACTTGCCTATCACGCGTCTGGATTTAGACGAATTAGACGTTAAGTTGATGGCAGTGAGTGGTATCGGTGACCTCACGCAGTACCAAGAAACAATTCACCCAGATAAGAGCCTTGGTGTATTCATTCGTGAGTTGGTTGGAATGGACAGAGGCGCAGCAAAAGAAGCTTTCGCAGACTACTTGGATGAGGCGAAGTTTAATGCCCAGCAACTGCGATTTATCAACACAATCATCGATTATCTGACGCAAAACGGCGTGATGAGTGCTAAACAGTTAGCACAACCGCCTTTTAGTGACATTCACTATGAGGGGATAACAGGCGTGTTCTCGCTGGATGAGGCAATTCAGATAAGAGATACATTGAAAGGCATTGAGAAAATGGCGGTAGGGGAGTAAGTCTTAAGACCAACTGGGGGATTATGAAATTATATAAATTTCGTTCGTTTGATACCTATAGCCTGACCGCACTTCAAAATAATTATATTTGGTTTAGCAAGACTAAAGACTTTAATGACCCGTTTGAAGGTGCGTTCCTCTTGGATGAGAAGATTCCGCCAAAGCTGGTTGAGCAAGCTCTAAAACAGACTACTTTTAAATCCAAAGAGGATATCGGTGCCGAGCGGTATTTAGAGATGCTTAAATCAATGGGACTAGACGAAAATTCCGTGACTAATGAGCAGTTATTTCACGCGCTAGTAAAGCAAAGCTTAGATAGTGTGATTAATGTCTATTCTAATATGATGATGGGATGTTTCTCAAAGTGTACGGCAGAAAGAGACCCTATTTATGAAAACCTGATGTGGTCACATTATGCTGATGGATTACGAGGTTATTGCCTTGTATTCGATCTTGAGCAGTTGGGAGAAGATTTTAATTCCATTGAGAACCATTCAGTAGCTTCTATTGACGTCAGGTATCAGGATTCACCGAGTTCTCTAAGCCTTGAGGAGTTTATTTCTACTGGTGTAATGCCTGGTGTAGAAAACTTCGAGTATGTAGATAAAGCAGCCAGAGTATTTTCAACAAAATCTCCTTCGTGGGATTATGAAAATGAGGTTAGGTTTATGTCTCATTTAAAAACTAATAAGCACGTATATTCTGCCGATGCCCTACTCGAAATTGTTATTGGTAGTAAAATGCCACAAGAGCAACTTTCTCTGTTATCGGCAATTGCTAATAATGTGAAGCCTGGAATTTCAATAAAAACAGCAAGCTTAGAGCCTGGAACATACAGACTGCGGATTTGTTAAAGCCTTTAAGTGAATTTAGCAGGGAAAGATTGGCGCAAATTACCCTCGTATGGTCGTATTTCTATTTAAGGACAAAGCAGAAAAAAGTGTGCTCAACCATCACTTCGTAAACTGCCAACCCGCGAATTTCCTAGAATTCGCAACGTGATTGGATGCCATCAAAGGTTTCCGGCTGCTTACCTTGTTGTATTTGCAGTGAAGAGCCAACGCTAGGTTCGTTGGTTGATATCTCAGCACGAATGCGCTGCTTGAGAGATATCTGATGATCGGCAGAGCAAAAAATGGAAAAAAAGCAGGCATTTCGATGCTTGCTTTTTCTTTTGTCTAAGAAATTTCCCTCTGGTAAGCCTAGGTATCGTTAGGACTAACTAGGGATATTAATATGAACATCAAAAAAGAAGTTACATTCAACACGCTAATCAGTTTTTCGAAAAACACTATGAATCTAGGTTACACATTCCTAGCGTTTGCTGTGTTCCCATTGGTACACGACACAATTGCTTTCTATTTAGGATGGAAGTCTAGGGAACAGATTAACTTAGAGTTGAATGATTATTTTTACTACAACATCGTTTGTGTAATCGCATCAGCATTTTTTGCTCTACTGGCAGCACTAGTGCTGCGCTGTATGAGCGATGATGAATGACGCAAAATTATTGCGGGCACTTAGTGCCCGCTTTTATCGCCATAATTTTCCCTGTGTGTTCCTACTTGTTGTTGCGAGTCATATACAATTTAGGAGGACAAATGACTAAGCAACAACAAATCGTCATCATGGCATTAGACATGATTACTAAATTTTTGATGAGTATCGGAGACATAATTTTTGTTATTTGGATATTTCAAATGATCACTGGGTTTGAGGCGCATAGCTCATACCCATTCGTTGGACTTAAGGGGGCTATGTATATATTGCTAATATATCTGATAGCTCTTGCAATTTATCTACAAGAAGTGAGGCTTCGTAAGAAATTTCAGAAGTAATTATTTAGAGCACCCAATGGTGCTCTTTTTTCTATTTCTACCGATAAAAAGTCTGCTCGATTGGGGCTATAAACTTAGTTCTAAAGATAATTCTCTCACGAAGCAAAGCGGCGTTATGCTGAGTTAATAACGGCTGTTTCGTTTTTCTATCAATACGATTAGGAAGCTCTTCCAACAGTTGTTTATAGAAGCGCTGAGTATCAGCATTGATGCGTTCTGAGCAAGTGATGATAAATACTTTATCGTATAGAGGACTTTCGCTGATAAGCGAATCCTTGAGTTTTAGCAGGGTCGTTTCGTGCTGACTCTTTCGTTTGAAAGATGCCTCAAGCTCTATAGCAGCGACTTCTCCAGTCGGCAGTAACACCAAGCCATCCACGTTTTTTACCGTTGCAGATGGATTCAGTCTTTTGAATTCCATTTCTGTTAAAAACGAAGTCCAAAGTGGCTTTGCTAAACCTTCTGAGGTTTTATTATTAATCCCTCCGTTCAGAACAAAACTTAAAACGCAGTCATGCATTATCGCATTTTGATTCACCTGTGTTATCGGCTCTTTAGCTGAGCGAAATGGCACATCCAGCCGCATCATTTCAGATGCAAACTGAGCACCTGTGTGAGTTAAAACATAAATTCGTCTATCCGCAGCTCGTTCTGTTTGGACTAACGCCAGGTATCCTTGAGAAACAAGCTTACCTAAAAATTCTAGAGCTTTGGCCCGTGTTACTCCCCAGACCTGCTCACAGACTAGCGCTGATATAAATCCGAATCGAGCTGCATTTATTAGTGCAAAACGTATTTTATTGCGACTGCGTTGAATATTACTTGGCGCAAGTCGATATTGCATATCAATATTGAAGTAGATTTCGTAGCGTTCAAGAATACTTTTAGTAATACGACTTTCAGACATGATTTCTCCCTTAAATCTAAAATTAGTCATTAGAAAAAAGGCTCAAACGGCGAGAAATATTGAATTAGAAGATGTATTTGTTGGTTTTTATGTCGGGATATCATGACTGCTTGCTCGCCCCTATTAATCTCCCAATTAAAAAACTAGTGTTAAGGACTACGCTCACAACACTTGTTGTGAGCTAACACGCTTATAGTGCACGTCACTGCTGATGTTGACGTTCGTCAACGCAGTGACTCTACGCCGCAATTGCGGCTAGCACTAACGCTAACGGCGCATGTTCTTGTGCTGCGCACTACCCCCCATTTTTCCTCTCATATCTATGTATTTCATACACAGCTATTCGTTACGCTAGCGTCGCTCGCGGCAAGGGGTTTGATTCATAGCGCTTTCGCCCTATTCATCAAATTTTGCTAGGGCAAAACAAAACAGGGGGTAGTTCGCAGCTGCGAACATGCGCTTGCTACGTAATCAAATGTGCTTCGCAATTCTCTTTCTACGCGAGCTACTACGTTGTCTCACAACGAGCGTTTTTACAGACGAATTTGCAATTCGCTGTGATGCTTACGCTTCGCTTTCAGAACGTCAGTTTGAGCTAAAAGCATAATTTACGTTTTTTTGTGTACAACGTTTGTTAGACAATACATTCGCTCAAACGAAGTGTGTATTCTGCATAAGTAAGACGTCGCTTTTGCTCCAATTCGTTTGAATTTCTAGTTGTCGCGACAACGATTTTTGTGCCGTAAAAGCCAAATAAGGTGAAAAAATAAAAGAGAAGGTAAGAGGATTTACGAAGTTAAGCTGCAATATCATTGTTGCTGAACGTTGCAGTCAATGAAATTGAAAATGCCACATTTTTCATTAACTTTCAATAGAGCAGTTAATATTTGAAAATGAGGAAAAATTGATGTCATTACTGAGCTTTAAATTATTCGGACACTGCGCTGACGACGGTGAGGGTGCTATTGCCGCTGATTTTACCGATGAACACGAGATGGAAATATGCGGGGTAAATGAAGCCACCGGATTGCCGTTGATTTCAAGCGGAATTAAGGGTTGCCCAGGTATAATTGACGTCGAAGGAAATCCAAGAGGAACCGATTTGTCAGGCTTTTCTGAACCAAGCCTTTTAGATGATGATTGCTCAGTGGGTAATGATTTGAGCTGTGGAATGGATATCCACTCCGATACCGATTGGATATGCGACGGCTCATCGATGGATAATGGTTTTGATGACTTTGGCTGCAATGACGTGTCTGTTTTCGATAGCGATTGGTAGATGACTGTATTTCAGACTGCTTTATTAGTGTTGTTATTTCTTTCGGCTTTGGCTATCTGGCTACTACCCGCTATCGAAAAGTTGATAAAAAATATATTAAGACTGACAACTAGTCAGCGCTCCTTATGTCCTCAAAATTTTGCCCGCAAAGTACGGGCATTTTTTAGCCTAAAGCTAGGTAGCTTAACTTGAGCGTTATCAGATATAGCTCCAAAAAGATTAACCCTAGGTAACTATTATTGCTCTATTTCGCTGTTAATTATTTCGTATTCAGTTTCTATACAATTGACTAGGTCAACATAAAGTACACAGACCTCATTCTTCTTATGGACATTAACCCTTAAGTATCGCATCGGGTCATGACTGAAAAGAGTAGGATCTTGAGGCTTGTAGAATCGCTCATCATCTATGGTTCCCATTAGTTTATATCTACCTTCGCCTACGTAATGGGTATTGAAAGGATTATTGACCTTTAATACTTTGGGGATAACTAGGTACTCTTTTGAGTCCATAGGTGGGAAATTGCTAGGGAATGAAACACAACCGTTCAAAAAAATACAAAAGAATAAAACTCTAATTTTTGAGAAAAAATACATCAGTAATTGGCATCCTTTGAAAATAGCGCCTACGATATGCAAGTAACTAGTGCGTTATTCTAACTCTATGCCGGAGAATTAGAAATCAAAGAGTTATGATGAATCAAACATCAAGGAAGACGAGAGTATGGAAGATAATATTTTAGAGCTTGGCAAAGAAATATGTGAAGCGTTTATTTGCGGTGATTGGAGATACATACCAGTATCAAACTTAAGGCATTATGAGCGCAGCAAAGATGTTATTCGCCGCTGCCATATATGCCATAGCAACATAGTGTTGATGAAAGAGGGTAAAGACCCAGCCCACTTTGAACACCGCCCAGGAAATCCCGACTGTCTCCTTTCTTATAACAAACTTGATCCTGAAAAGGATAGAGCGTCCGTCACTATCACATCATTGAGCGATGAACAGGTTGAGGAAAGCTATAACTTTGAGGAATTAATACCGTTTACCTTCAGAGCTAGTAGTGCTCTAGGCACCTTAGCTGATATCGAAGATATTGAACGAACGCAAATTAACCGAACGCTTCGAAAGCAATTAATAGATGCGAGATGTGGGCAAGGAGAATTCAGAAAATCTCTAATATCGTATTGGAAAGCATGTGCAGTAAGCGGCGCAGACAAACTTGAGCTATTAATTGCATCTCATATAAAACCTTGGTCTGTTTGTGACAATAAAGAGAGGCTAGACGTATATAACGGATTCTTGTTATCGCCCAATATCGATAGGGCTTTTGATCAAGGTCTAATAAGCTTTAAGAACGATGGTTCAATATTGATTTCAAAAAAATTTGAATCAGCGCAAGCCTTTGGTATATGTGAAGACCTGTCAGTTAATATCGAAGAGCGCCACAAGCCTTATCTTCTATTCCATCGGGAAAATGTGTTTATAAAATAGTAGTTTGCTGAGGAAAGAAAATGTTTGCAATAGTTTCGCTAATGGTGAAGGATTACATTTAATCTGGATATATCGCCACCTCTATTTAAAAACATATACGGCAAGTGCCCCTCATTTTTAGACTTTACCTAAGGATAGAATTTATGAAACCAGTGACGGAATTAGAATACAGTTTTCCAGATGCAGAAAACTACAGAAGGAGAGAGTTCAAAGAAAAGTTTACTAAAACTTTTCTCTCTGACAACTATGTTGACGATATTCTCGAGCCAGAGATTTCTTTCTTGATTGGCGAAAAAGGTGCGGGAAAGACCGCATACGCGGTATATTTAAGTAATAATAGAATCAATAATCATGCATGTGATATAAAATTCATAAGGGAGACTGAATATCAAAAATTTGTTTCTCTTAAGAAAGAAAAGCATTTAGATCTATCTGATTACACTAATATATGGAGAGTAATCCTTCTGCTAATGCTATCTAAACAAATATCTGAAAAAGAAGAAGGTGTAATACCTAAATTCATTAAGTTTAGGAGTTTACAAAACGCGATAGATGAATACTATCTCCATGCGTTTAGTCCGGAAATAATTCATGCATTGCAATTTGTACAAGAATCTAAAGTCGCAGCAGAGTACCTGAGTAAACACGCAAAAGCATCTGGTGAACAAAAAGAATCGATAAGTTTCTCTGAAAGTCGCTTTCAGACCAATTTGCTTTACATACAAAAAAGTTTTGAAAAAGCTTTAGGAGAACTGAAACTATCAGTTAATCACACGTTATTCATCGATGGTATTGATATTAGACCCTCAGGAATTGATTTTCCTGAATATCTCGACTGTGTTAAAGGTTTAGCAAATGCTATATGGCAATTAAATAATGACTTCTTTCCTACTATTAATGACTCTAAAGGAAGGTTAAAGATAGTCCTATTGGTTAGGCCTGATATCTTTTCGTCGATTGGACTTCAGAATCAGAATACAAAGCTAAGAACAAACTCGGTGTATCTGGATTGGCGAACTACTTATGAGAATTTCTCTACATCATCGTTATTTAAATTAGTGGATCAGTTACTTTATTCCCAACAAACTGCAACTGATAAGTCCTGTTTATTAAATCTCGGCGATTCTTGGCATTCATATTTTCCATATAAGATGCAAACGTCGAAACGCTATGATGATTCATCGTTCATTGGCTTTCTACGTTATTCATTCTATCGACCTCGTGACATTATTATGATGCTTGAATTTTTAAAAGAAAATGCACTGGAAAAGCATGAGCTTAATAAAGTTTCACATTCATTTTCTGATTTTGATAGCTCAGAATTTAAAAGAAAGCTTTCAGACCACCTTTTGGGAGAAATAAAAGATCAAATTTCTTTCTATTATACAAGCGATGATTATGAGTTCTTTCTTAAGTTCTTTGAATTACTCAAGGGGCAAACGCGGTTCAACTATGACGAATACACAGCTGTTCATGGTAATCTAATTGAATTTATAAAAACAACCGATAAACCTGTTCCTAGGTTTATGGATACAGCAAATGACTTTTTACAATTTCTATTTGATCTCAATGTGATTTGCTTTATTGAAGACTCAGATGGAGACAGCCCTTTCATTCACTGGAGTTTTCGAGATCGAAATTTTTCTAACCTATCACCAAAGGTGAAAGAGGGAGTTCGATATGAAATCTTTTATGGTTTGAGAAGAGCTGTCAACTCAGGAAGAAAATACAGTAAGTCGGTATGTAAATAGCGCACAAAGGTGTGGCAATGCCACACCTTCTTGTTTACGACTTATTGAGATATTGGCGGTCTGTTCCAAGTCTTAAGCTGAATATTCTTATTGATTCAAAAGTTACCTGCTTTACACTGTAGAGAGATTATCATCATCAGAGCCAATGTTCTTTTTAAGAAGCCTTAACGCATATACTACCTTCTGGCAATATTTACTGCTTGAGCAGCGTTGTAAATTTTTACGATCATATCGATGTCCCTATGACCAGTAAAAACAGCAATCTGTAACACGCTATACCCCTTCTCAACCATTCGTGATACGCCCTCACGCCGCAGGTCTCTGAGTTGAAGCCCAGTTATACCTGCATGTGCTTTGATTCTCGGGAATAGAGTCGTCAGATATTTAGTAGTCATATTGAAAACTAAACCAGTGCTCTCACCATCACCTTTTAGTGTTTTTAAGATTCTGTGAGCACGCTTTGTGAGAGGGACTATTCGTAACCGTTCACCAAGGCCCTATTGACAGGCAGCTTTGAAGTCGTCGAGCAGAGGATAGGACGTTTTGTTCAGCGTCGCTTCGAGAATGGCGCGGAGCCAATTCAGTGGATTCAGCTTTTGTTTCCGGCAGGTTTCGACGATGGTGAGTATACGTTGTCTGAACAGTTCCCCTCGGTGAGACCACACACCATAGCTGCCTTTTCGCCACAGCACATAGCTTCGCAATGAACGCTCGGCTTCATTGTTAGTGAGAGGGACGCCATCGTGACTGAGGAATACCCAGCACATGTCATCGTGTTTTAGCAGTAGCTTACACCGGTTCTGATAGCGGGGAGTCACACAGCGTCTTGATGCCAGTTCAAGTTGCTCTCGCCAGGCGATGCGTAGTTTTTCCATCCGGTCCAGGTATCGCTTTTCACTTAGTGCGTTACTCTCATACCGGTGTTGCAGCCGGAACAGTATGCGAATGAGCCTGACTAACGTCGTTCCATAAGTCTTGTTCGTACCCCAGCTTTCCGCCAGCGCATTCATGTTTCTTAAGATATGCGCCCAGCACAATTGACGGTGGTCTGAATCGATGTAGTGATAACCGGCATACTGGTCAGTAACAACAATGTTTTCCGGATTATCGCCGAGTAGTTTCTTTGCCGCCCAGGCGCCACGTGAGAAGTGCGTCATAAAGCATGATAATTCTGCTGTGCATACCTGCCACATCCAGCGGTTTTCGTTACCACGCTGATGACGGGTTTCATCGCAGTGTACCACCGCCTCAGTGCGCATCATCTCTTTGATATCCTGATACGCTGGCGTCAGTACTGAACTAACCCGGCCCTGCGCTTCAGAGATAGCACCGCGACTGAACGATAAGCCGAAGTTCTGTTCGAGCTGTTGCTGGATTTTACTGATACTCTGGTGAAACTGACCGGACTGCATTGCCACATATGCCAGCAGGTTATTGCCCATCTGTCCCTGATTCACGTTGTCAGGTAGCGTTGCTTTTACCGTTTTGCTGCACTGACAACACTGACCCTGATGTAACTGATGTTCAACCACAGAGAAAGCCTGAGAAGGAATATCAAAAACCTGATGGCGGCGATACGGTGAATCACTGATAGTAATAGTACCACCGCAAGCACAAGTATCGTCGGGATAATAGGTGCGCGTCTCATCAACGGTATCGGCCAGCATCCGCTTACTGCCTTTATGGCCGGATTGCGCACCGCGCTTACGGCCTGTCGGCTTTTTAGCTGGCGCAGAAGAGGACGCCCCCGGCCCATTAGACGATGGCGGGCGCGATGAATTACGACTGTTTTGATTCAGTCGGTCTTCGAGGTCATTTAGCCTGTCCCAGAGTGTACTAATGAGCTCATTGGCATCATCGAGATTAGTAGCGACAGGTGGCTTTGTGGGCTGCTTTTTACGTGGCATGAAACCACTCTGACAGACTGGCGGGATCAATCAATAGGATCCCCACGATCATTGAAAATAAATATTACTAACTGTCAATAGGGCCCTGGTGAACGGTTACGGACTATTCTAGGTGCTTCTCTCGTTCCATTTGTGCCTGGACGAACATTTTTTCCGACTGCAACAGTAAAGCGGTGCCTGTTAAAATCGATATCCTCCCAGCGTAATGATAGAAGTTCAGATGCGCGTAGCGTCGTTTCGATATATAGAAGAATAAGGTAATCATATCTAACGCCACTTTTGTTTCGGCTGGAAAATTCCTGCGCAGAGCTAAGAAGCCTTCTAAGCTCGTTCCGGTCTTTAATTCTTCTGTTGCGAGACTTCGAGTCGGAAATTAATCCATTTTTCTTTAGCGTTGCGTAACTGCTCTCAAAGTGTGCTTCTAGCTGTTCGCTCTCAGTAGCTTTTGAAAACTTGTTCATTTCACGTAATTCTCTTAACGCCCGTTTCAACGAACTGATTTCGATACGAGTAGTTGACGAGCTGCACGTGGCGTTTCGCTCTTTACAGTATTGTTCTAGGGTCTCATAGCCGACGAAGCAGAGCGGATAATTAGCGAGTTGATATTTACAAACTGTACGCAGTGCATCTTGTGTTGTACTTGAAGCGGGCAATGGCATTGAGTTTGTATAGTCTAAATAGGCGTTGATAACGTCTTTAACTGACGATTTTGCGTCTAACTTAGGCTGGTGGTTTCTAAAAACGACTCGCTTTAGCTGAGTTTCTGAAAGCTCATTCACTTGGCCTATAGCTTGCTGGTATTGTCTCTCCATCACCACAAACATATTTGCTGCCCAAGCTTCTGCTTCCGCTCTGCTAGCGAAAGTTTTTGACTTGGACTTTACAATCGCATCTTTAGCGCGATTCTCGATAATTGCCTGGATACGGCCATTAGTTTTAACGCGGAATTTCTTATGCATATAACGTGATCTCATTAACTAAAAAAAAGAGATCACGTATTTTATACACCAAAAATCAAAAATTGTGCGGTAACCATTAAATCGGAAGGATTAGTTTGAAAACGATTACCGGAGGTTTGTTATTTGAACGATTTGTTTATTAAGTGAGCGTTCTTAATTTTTCAAAGCGACTTTGAATGTGCTCTGGTGTAATCGAGACATACACATTCCACAGTATGTTTAAATCTTTATGCCCAGTTATTCGTGATGTCTCTTCTACTGACATTCCTGCTTCAATTAAACGACTAGCTCCTTCACGCCTAAGGTCATGATATCGTAAGTCTACTATTCCAAGTCGTTTACGAGCGCGTCGAAAACCAGCTGTGACGCTTCTAGAGTTATATGGAAATATACGCTCTTCTAACTTTGGTTGTTTAAGTATGATAGAGAGACTTTCCCCTAAAAGCGGTAATATCGAATTGTTGTTTTGTGAACCGCTAGGACTTTTCCGGTTTCTCACTAAAATATGGCGTTGCTCTACATTCAGGTCTTTCCATTTAAGCTCACAAAGTTCACCAATACGACAACACGTTAGTAAAGACATCATGAACATATCTGTGTAGGGGATCTCGTTACAGTGGTGATAAGACATTTTTTGAAATTCTTTGAGAAGCGCTGAATATTCATCAGCGCTGACTCGTCGGTTACGTCTATTTGACTTAGCAATTAGCTTTAAATCGTGAAGAGCGGGGTATGCGTTTATCACAGCACTGTCATCAGCGGCTACGTGAAACATTGACCTTGCAACTCGCAGTACCTTTCTTAAACAGCTCACATCTATAGATATTGTTTGTGAAGCAGTCTTTTTTCTGCGCTCAATACAAAAGTCAACGATGTCATTTGAATTCAATCTACTAGCAATTACCTTTGCGATAGGATAGCGGCATAGTTGATTCAGACTGTATCGCGCCGTTCGTCCTAAAGGCTTATCTGAACCATCTTTGGCTTTAATATAATTTTGAATTAACTCTCCTACAGAGATATCGATGTAGGAATACGGCTCGTCTTTTGTATTATTTTCCACCTTATGAGCGGTTTCTTTCGCCCATTTGTTAGCCGCTGACTTAGTATTGAATGTTTTACTTTTAGAAAACGTAATAATGCCACTTTGCTTCTGCCTAACCCTTGCAGTATAGGAAACTCCATTTTTTCTCGTCCCCTTACTTATGGTAATATTAGCCATCTTATTTGACCCATTGTAGAGGGTGCGCCAAAGCGGAAAATTATTCCACCATTTGGGCACCGCGTTCCCTTAATGGGGACTAAAAACCGTGAAAAGTCCAATGCTTTTGGCATTGGTGATTATTTGAGGAATGCTGTAAGTGCCTGATATTAAAGTTTTAAATGGGAATTGTGTTAGGCCTGCTATCGACAGGCGCTTCTCTGTTGCCCCAATGCTGGATTGGACAGACAGGCATTGTCGCTATTTTTTACGTTTAATGTCTAAGCATACGCTTTTATATACGGAAATGGTTACAACAGGGGCGATCATTTACGGTAAAGGCGACTATTTAGGGTACAACAAAGAAGAGCATCCTATCGCGGTACAGCTTGGTGGAAGCGATCCGTCTGACATGGCCAAGTGCGCAGAATTATCTCAAGAGCGCGGCTACGATGAAGTGAACATTAATGTGGGCTGTCCAAGTGACCGAGTAAAAAACGGCAGCTTTGGCGCGTGTTTAATGGCGCAGCCAGAAGTTGTAGCAAACTGCGTTAAAGCTATGCAGTCTGCTGTTGATATTCCTGTAACCGTAAAATGTAGAATTGGTATTGATGACATGGACGAAGATGAAGACTTTGCTCGGTTTATTGATACGGTCGCCGACGCTGGCTGTGATACATTCATTGTTCACGCACGAAAAGCCTGGTTGCAAGGGCTAAGTCCGAAAGAAAATCGCGAAATTCCGCCGTTAAATTATCCGCGCGTTCACCGCCTTAAACAAGCCCGCCCTGAATTATCGATTAGTATTAACGGTGGTATTAAAACACTTGCTGAAACCCAACAGCAGTTGGAAAGCGTAGATGGTGTTATGGTGGGACGTGAGGTTTACGCAAACCCATATATCATGTCGAGCGTTGATAAGGACATATTTGGTGATGCTAATGCACAGAGTCTGTCACGTCGTGAGATAGTACTTCAAATGCAGCAATATATTGAACGCCAAGAAGACCCTTACTTTAAACCGTGGCATGCAGCCCGTCATATTTTGGGGCTGTATCAGGGCCAAGCGGGTGGGCGTATATGGCGCAGATATCTTAGTCAAAATGGTACAGGCAAAAACCCAGATCCGAATTTGCTCCTTAACGCACTGGATGCAGTAGAAAGTGCCCAACGAGAAGTGGCCGAATATAATAGTCAAAAAGACTAACGTTTTAGTAGTTTTGACCAAAGTTTAATATTTGTTCAATTTTAAGAAGCTCGCCTTATGGCGGGCTTTTTTATTTAGTTTATTAAAATCAGGGTGTTAATAGGTTTTGAGATCTTGGCACAGCTCTCGCAATCCTCTAAGTATCGCAACAACGGCGTGTTGTTGCACTGACTAACTCAGAGGGAAATTATGAAAACTTCACTAATCGCAGCAACTTTACTAACAGCAACCATGGCAAGCAGCGTAGCAAATGCAGAAGAGTCAGTGCTACAGTCGTTTTTAACCAATGTTGTATCAAATGCGGTAGCCGCAACAACGCAAGAAATTAAAGCCGATGTGTATCAAGCAGTTGCAAACACCACTTACCATTTCGAACTGAGCCCACAAGAGTTGCAGGGCAGCGGTAAGGTGAGTGTAACCGACCTTGTTGTCGCTACACCGACTAATGGCGAAGCCAACGAAGACGATGCCGACTAAATTGATACTTAGTTTAAGAGAGCGCCATAGGGCGCTTTTTTTGTACCTGTAATAACTTGAAAAAGGGTAGGCATCGCAACAGTTTTTGCTCGTGGTCAAATTAACGAATTTGTTGGTCAAAAAAACTAACAAGTTGCATCTGGTCGTTAAGTATGCAGTCTTGTTTTCTTTTATTTTAATTAAATATCATATAAAACAATGGGTTAAATAACTGGCACAGTGATTGTAATAGTTATGGTGTTGAGAAGAACTCAGTCAGTGGCAACCAGCGTCGGATCAGATAAACAAGAAATGCTGGAAACCAAAATACTATTTTGAACGGAGAAATAATCATGGGTATGTTTTCGCGCATTAACGATATTGTTCAAGCAAATATCAACGCAATGTTAGACAAAGCTGAAGATCCTGAAAAAATTATTCGCTTGATCATTCAGGAAATGGAAGAAACGTTAGTTGAAGTTCGCACCGATGCCGCCCGCTATATCGCACAGCAAAAAACGTTAGCGCGACATATTGACGCTGCGAAAAAAGAAGTGGATGGCTGGCAACACAAAGCTCAGATTGCGATGAACAACGATAAAGAGTCATTAGCTAAAGCAGCGCTAATGGAAAAGCAGAAGTATGTAGTGAAACTGACATCCCTTGAAGAGCAAGAAGGTCATTTGGCCGACAGCATTGAAAAAATCCAAGGTGATACTGCAAGACTGAACACAAAACTGGCAGAAGCCAAAGCGAAGCAAAAAACCTTAGTTCAACGAAAAAATTCAGCGCAAACACGCTTAAAAGTTAAGCAAGCGGATCATGAAAGTAAGATAGATGATGCCATGACACGCTTTGAAAATTACGAACAGCGAATCGATCACTTAGAAGCTCAAGTCGATGCTTATGACTTAACTAAATCAAGTGAAGCGACCTCTCTTCAGGCTGAGTTCGATGCAATGCAGGCAGATGAAACAATTGAAAGGGAGTTGGCTGAGCTTAAAAAGAGCAAGGTCGCTTAAGCGACCTTGAGTACCGCCGCCCCGTATTGTGACTGTCGAAATTAAGAATTTTTGGAGAAAATGATGAAAGTACCGACGCAGAAACGTATTTATAGAGATCTTGATGCTGGAATTATTTCTGGTGTGTGTGCAGGCGTTGCACGCTATTTTGATATAGACGCAGTATGGGTAAGAGCGGCGGCGGTGTTGGGGCTGTTTATGGCCACACCTATTACGCTTGTTGCGTATGTTGCTGCGGTTATCTTATTACCGAGGCTAGTGTAATGAAAAACTTTCTGATTGCATTGGTGATAGCCATTATATTGGTGAATTGCTTAGGTAGCTTAGTTGATAGCTGGCTGGGCATGCATATTATTATGTCTGACCAGCTTTTAAGCCCTTGGGAGAACGTAGCGGTTCTGTCGCTTATTGGCGTAGTACTAGCCATTGTGGGTTTCGTGGTAGCGGTGAGTGTGATGGGAACAATACTATTAGCCCTAAGCGCAGGGTTTTTAGCTTTATTAGTTGTGGGCGTTAGTGCATTTTGGCCCATAATTCTTATCGTTATTGCGCTATATGCGTTGAAAAATCGGAACTCTGCCGCGTATAAGCAGCGAAATGATCAAAGTATGCACCATACTTTATAACTAATATAAATAGATTTAAATTGTGTTAACGTAGTAAAAAATGGTGATATATAAGTAGCCGTCATAAAGGTTACGCATTATTCGCATAGTATTAATAAACTCAAATAGCTGACGGTGCTCGGCTATTTGCTATTTAACAGGAAGGTTGGTGTTTAGATGAGACAATCAATTAACTCAAAACGGATAGCGATTGTCGCTGTGGTGATTTTTCTTCTGTTCTGGCTTATCGGGTGGTATTGGAGCCTTTCGCCAGATACTTTTGATATAAGAAAGCGTTTAGAACAAAACTCATCAGTAGAAAACCCAACGAATATTGCGGGTTATACACTTACAACCACCATGATAGACGTGTCTGAAACCTTGCTTAATAAACCTGGTGGTTATCTTTCAAATGACGTTATTCCCCCTAGCGTCTTTTTAGACAATATGCCAGCGTGGGAGTTTGGAGCATTGGAGATGGTGCGCGACTTAGCGCTTTCAATGCGCAAAGACTTTAGCCGCTCACAGTCTCAATCGATTGAAAACCCTTACCTTACTAAAGCTCATCCCAAATTTAATATGGACCATAAAAGTTGGGCATTACCGTCTTCTGAATCTAGCTATGCTGAAGGTATTGAGCTTCTGAAAAAATACCGCGACGAGCTGGCAAACACGCGAAATTCAGATAGTCAATTTTATACGCGTGCAGACAATCTGCGCGAATGGTTGAAGCAGGTAGAAAAACGCCTAGGTAGTTATTCACAAAGATTAAGTGCCAGCGTAGGATCTGCTAGAATTAATACAGATTTAGCTGGCGATGCTAATGCGAAACAATCTACGCCTAGCATCAACCAACGCGTTGTTCAGACAAGCTGGTGGAAGTTAGATAATAATTTTTATGAAGCGCGTGGGGCAACATGGGCTCTACTACATTTCCTTAAAGCTGTAGAAATTGAATTTAACGATGTGCTTGAAGATAAGAACGCATTAGTGAGTCTTCAGCAAATTATTCGCGAACTGGAAGCAACACAACAGTCTGTATTCAGTCCGATGATTTTAAATGGCAGTGGCTTTGGTATGTTAGCGAATCACTCTCTAGTGATGGCAAACTATATTTCTCGCGCAAACGCTGCTTTAATTGAAATATCAGAACTTCTTAATCAAGGATAATTAATGAAAAAAGGTCTTATAGCTGCCGCATTGGGATGCGCATTATTTTCAGTTTCATCTCAAGCAGACACTATCGCAGGCGTTTATGTTGGTGCTCAAGTTTGGCAAACCGATACCCAAGGTGGCTTTGCTGATAGCAATAACACAGCCGACTTTAATTTTGATGATGAGACCAATACGGCGCTATATATTGCCTTTGAACATCCAGTGCCTTTCTTGCCTAACGTTAAGGTTAACCACACTACGCTAGACAATTCAGGTACCACAACGCTAGATTCAACGTTCACGTTTGATGGCGAACTGTTTTCTGAAAGTACGACGGTAAATACAGATATAGAGTTAGATGCAACAGACTTTATTCTGTACTACGAGCTGTTTGATAATGACTTAGTAAGCTTTGACCTCGGTGTGAATGCAAAATATATCGACGGAGCATTATTTGTCGTTGATACAGCGAGTGATACAAGCGGTTCAGCAGAGTTTTCAGGTATTGTGCCTATGGCCTATTCCAAAGTTCAGTTAGGCTTACCTTTTACCGGTTTGTCAGCGTACTTTGAAGGTAGCTATTTGTCGTTTGACGATCACGAGTTAAGTGACTATCAAGCAGCCGTTCAATATTCGTTTATTGAAAGTTTAGCCGTTGATATGACACTTCAGGTGGGTTACAGAAACGTAACAGTAGATATAGAAGACCTTGATGACGTGTATGCAGACATGGAATTTGACGGTGTATTTGCTGGTTTAGAGCTTCATTTCTAGTCGTTAGGTATTGATTTTAAAGGGCGTGACTGCTTTTGCAGTTCACGCCCTTTTGCTATGAGTAAGCGTAATTTCTTCCCGTTATTACTTATTCATAGTGTCATTAGCACTTTCAGTAATAAAAAAGTTTCATTTATTCTTTTCTCTTCTTGTAGAAAGCCGTTAGCCTTAGCGCCATTGATAAAAGGCTAAAAGACTATGTCACAAGATTCTAATTCGAACTCAGCGCCAGGCGCGGTATTAAACGAACAGCAGTGGAATGCGATTACGCAAGCCATTGCAGGCTTAAATCGTGATCAACTTACTTGGGTAAGTGGCTATGCAGCAGGCATGGCGGCTGCACAAGGCGGTTCGATTGCACCAGCATTGCAAAGTGCTCCAGCAGTCGGTGCTGGTGACGCGCCAACGCTTACTATTTTGTACGGGTCGCAAACCGGTAACGCAAAAGGTTTAGCGGCTCAGTGTCAAGCTAAAGCTGAAGAAGCGGGCTTCAACAGCAAGCTAGTTAGCATGGCAGATTACAAGCCACGTAACTTGAAGTCGGAAACCCACGTTGCAGTATTTGTTAGTACTCACGGGGAAGGCGATGCACCGGATGATGCCATTGAACTGCACGAGTTTTTGGCAGGCAAGAAAGCGCCAAAACTTGCCAATACCAAATATGCTGTAGTGGGGTTAGGTGACAGCAGTTACGAGTTCTTTTGCCAGACAGGTAAAGATTTTGATGAGCGCCTAGGTAAACTGGGTGGCAAAGCGATTATTGAGCGTCTTGACTGTGATGTTGATTATGAAGCTGAAGCACAAGCGTGGTTAGCTAAATTAATCGAGTCGTTAAAAGAAGACTTTAGTGCAGCACCGCAAACTGCGGTAGCGGCACAAACTGGCGCAGCAGTGCAAGGTGTTGCGGCGCAAACTTACACCAAAAAGGCACCGTTCAAAGCAACCTTAATTGAGTCTCAAAAAATCACAGGGCGTGATTCAATCAAAGACATCCGCCATATCGAAATAAGCTTAGAGGATAGCGGCATTACTTACCAACCAGGCGATGCGCTTGGTGTTTGGTTTAAAAATGCGCCGTCGTTAGTATCTGAACTTATTAGCATATTGTCGTTAAACGGTGATGCAGAGGTAACTGTGGGTGACGCAACTATGTCACTTACTGATGCATTAACTTCAAAGCTAGAATTAACGTTAAGCTACCCTAACTTTATTAAGTCGTACCAAGCAGCAACAGGCTCTGAAACGCTAGCGACGCTCATGGAAGATAAAGCGCAGCTTCGCACTTATATGGCCGAGCGTCAGATTATCGATATTGCTCGCGACCACCCAGGTAAGATTTCAGAACAGCAGCTGGTTGAAGCACTTCGCCCGCTTACCCCACGCTTGTATTCAATTGCGTCAAGCCAAGCAGAAGTTGAAGAAGAAGTTCATTTAACTGTGGCGCACGTTGATTATGAAGCGTTCGGCCATCGTCACCAAGGTGGTGCGTCGGGTTTCCTTTGTGAGTATTTAGAGGAAAACGGTGAAGTTGATGTGTTTGTTGAAAACAACGACAACTTCCGCTTGCCGGCTGATCCGAATACTCCTGTTATTATGGTGGGACCAGGCACAGGTATTGCACCGTTTAGATCGTTTATGCAAGAGCGTGACGTACAAGGCGCTGAAGGCAAAAACTGGTTGTTCTTTGGCAACCCACACTTTACGCAAGATTTCTTGTATCAAGTAGAGTGGCAAGGTTACGTTAAAGAAGGCCTGCTAGATAAAATTACGCTGGCGTTCTCCCGTGATCAGGAAGAGAAAGTATACGTTCAACACCGTTTACTTGAACACGGTAAAGAGGTGTACGAATGGCTAGAACAGGGCGCACATTTCTATGTGTGTGGCGATGCAATGCACATGGCGAAAGATGTTGAAAATGCCCTAATTACTATAGTGCAAGAGCACGGCGGTAAGTCAGAAGCCGATGCCAAAGCCTATATTGTAGAGTTACGAAAAGCGAAGCGTTATCAGAAGGATGTCTATTAATGAGTAACGAAAAATCACCATTTATCGTTGAGGGCAAACTGGCTGACAACGAGCGCTTAAAGCGCGAAAGCAACAACTTGCGCGGCACTATCACGACAGATCTAAAAGATGATCTTACTGGTGGCTTTACGGCTGATAACTTCCAGCTAATTCGTTTTCACGGTATGTATCAACAAGACGATCGCGATATTCGCGCTGAACGTGCTAAACAGAAGCTAGAGCCGCTTCACAACGTTATGCTACGTGCGCGTCTACCCGGTGGTGTTATTACCCCTGATCAGTGGCTAGCCATCGATAAGTTTGCAGACGACCATACAATGTACGGCAGCATCCGTTTAACTACCCGTCAAACGTTCCAGTTTCACGGCGTGTTAAAGCCACAGATAAAATTAATGCACCAAACCTTGAATAAGGTCGGTATCGACTCTATCGCAACTGCTGGTGACGTAAACCGAAACGTGCTGTGTACCTCTAACCCTGTGGAATCAGAGTTGCACTTGCACGCTTATGAGTGGGCTAAAAAGATAAGTGAGCACTTACTTCCTAAAACTCGTGCCTATGCCGAAATTTGGCTAGACGGCGAAAAAGTTGAAACAACCGAAAAGCCTGTTGAACCTATTTTGGGTGACAACTACTTACCGCGTAAGTTTAAAACAACGGTAGTTATTCCGCCGCAAAACGATGTAGACGTTCACGCAAACGACCTTAACTTTGTTGCCATTGCGGAAAACGGGCAGCTAGTTGGCTTCAACGTACTTGTTGGTGGTGGCCTTGCAATGACCCACGGCGACAAGAGCACGTATCCGCGTAAAGCGTCTGACTTTGGGTTTATACCGCTGGAAAATACGCTAGACGTAGCCGCTGCGGTTGTCACAACTCAGCGTGACTGGGGTAACCGAGTTAATCGTAAAAACGCGAAGACAAAATATACGTTAGAGCGCGTTGGTGTAGATAACTTTAAAGCGGAAGTAGAAAAGCGCGCGGGCGTAACATTCCAAGAGAGCCGCCCTTACGAGTTTACTGACCGTGGCGACCGATTTGGCTGGGTAGAAGGGATTGATGGTAAATACCACCTTACCGTGTTTATCGAAAATGGTCGTATTTTAGATTACCCAGGTAAAACGCTAAAAACGGGCTGTGCAGAAATTGCCAAAATTCATAAAGGGGATTTCCGTTTAACTGCAAACCAGAACTTGATTATTGCTGGGGTTCCGCCACAAGACAAAGACAAGATAGAAGCCCTGGCGCGTGAACATGGACTAATAGCGCCATCAATTTCTAATCAGCGCTTAGACTCTATGGCCTGTGTTGCATTGCCAACCTGTCCGCTAGCCATGGCAGAGGCAGAAC
The DNA here is from genome assembly GCF_000020585.3 of Alteromonas mediterranea DE. Lineage (NCBI taxonomy): Bacteria > Pseudomonadati > Pseudomonadota > Gammaproteobacteria > Alteromonadales > Alteromonadaceae > Alteromonas > Alteromonas mediterranea. The sequence continues at coordinate 3,709,114 of NC_011138.3, read as the reverse complement.
GTTATCTACCTGATGCCGTTACCGAACTAGAAGGCTTACTTGCCAAGCACGGTCTTGAAGAAGATAGCGTTATCTTCCGCGTGACAGGCTGCCCGAACGGCTGTGGTCGCGCCATGCTTTCAGAAGTTGGCCTGGTAGGAAAAGGGCCGGGTAAGTACAACCTTCACTTAGGTGGTAACCGCGAAGGTACGCGTATTCCGCGTATGTATCGAGAAAATATAAGCGAGCAAGAAATCATGGCAGAGCTTGATACGCTGCTTGGCCAGTGGGCTAAAGAGCGTGATTCAGGAGAAGCTTTTGGTGATTATGTTGTTCGCGCTGGTGTTGTCAAACCAGTAGTAGACTCCGCACGGGATTTCTATGACCAATAGTACAGCAGAAAAGCAGCAGCCGCTTACGCTTGATATCAGCAAGGAAGCCCTTGCTGATATCAATGACATGTTGGAAAAAACGACAGCGCAACAGCGAGTAGCTTGGGCGCTCAATAACTTGCCAGATACACATATTGTGTCTTCGAGCTTCGGAGCGCAATCGGCAGTTATGCTGCACATGCTTACGCAGGTACAGCCGGATATTCCGGTTGTGCTTACCGATACTGGCTATCTGTTCCCAGAAACCTACAAGTTCATTGATGAGCTTGTAGAAAAGCTAAACCTAAACTTACATGTTTATCGTGCTGACATGTCATCCGCGTGGCAAGAGGCGAGGTTTGGCAGGCTTTGGGAACAAGGTGTTGAAGGTATTGAGAAATACAATAAATTGAACAAAGTTGAGCCAATGCAGCGTGCGTTACGCGAGTTGAATGCGGGAACCTGGTTCGCGGGATTACGCCGAAGCCAGTCTGATACCCGAGGAAAATTGCCTGTGCTGCAAAAGGTAGGGCAGCAGTTTAAGCTTTACCCTATTATCGATTGGAGCAACAAGGACTTGCACTATTATCTTAAAGATAACGAGTTGTCCTATCATCCGCTATGGGAGCAGGGTTACGTGTCTATTGGTGACTGGCACACCACGCAATCTCTTCAAGAAGGAATGAGTGAACAAGATACCCGTTTCTTTGGGTTAAAACGTGAATGCGGTTTACACGAGTTTGGTGATGGTATTTAGCTTATGTTAAATACCTCGCCTAATACCGCCTTTAATTCTTGAAGGTAAGCGTTGTTGGGTGATTTGGTGACAAGTTTGTAAAGCTCGCTACCTACAGAGGTGAACTTGTAATACACCAGTGCAACATCGGAGGTTTTACAGGTTAAGGTCATATTCTCATTCACACACCGCCATGTAACCTGTTGCCCTTCGGCATATACGCCACTTTCAATCTCGCTGGCGTAAATTAACTTCATTTCTTGTAACGACAATAAGTCGGGATAACTTAATCCAACTGTAGCTAAATTTATTTGCTCTGGCACGGGGCGTTTAAACAGCGAGAGCAGCCCCTTGCGTTTGTGATAGCCCACCAATATACGCGGTACTGCGTCGTTATTTCTGCGGCTGGCGATATTAACGGCTTTATTAAACACTTTAGCGTCGCGATGTGTGAGCGTTTTTAATAGCTGAAGTGTTCTTAAAGAAAAGCTACCGGGCCGTGCGACTTCCACTGCGAAAATTTTACCCCATAATTCCTGCATGGGCTGGCTGTAAATCTCTTCAGCCATGGTACTAAATGCGAAAAACCAATCAGGGTCAAGATTATCGCTAGTTTGTTCGTTGATTGTCACATTTAGTGCTATATTTAAAACAGCTTGAAGATTGCTCGCTTTTTGTGTTTCTAAAATTTGTTTTCTTCGTTCCAATGCATGTTTTTGCTTCTTTGGATCAGAAGACATCAACGAGGGGCTGATACCTACTCGTGCGAACCACGAAAGCATGCGTTGACGACTAGCATCAGCTTTCACTGTACCGGCCGCTTTTTCTGCAGTAGCTTGTTCAGCCGTAGTCTTGGCGCTGTCATTTCCCGCTTGCCGTGGTTTTTCTACCTCTTGAGGAAAATGCTGGGGTGTAATCTTCATAAATGGTTAAATGACTGAATGTAAAATGGCATGTGACATGAGAGCACTATTGCATTGCGTAACCTATATATCAATGTAATCGTCGCTTTAGACTATGAGTAATACGTTCTTGTTTTGTGTGTTTCGAGGAAATGAGCGGTAATGTCGGCAATGGATTACGATAACGACGAATTGATTTTTTTAGATGACGATGGTTCAGTTGAAGAGCAAGTTCTCTTGGGCAAAGATTGGAACATTCTCATTGTTGACGATGATGAAGAGATTCACACGGTTACGCGCCTTGCGCTGTCTGACCTTGTCGTAAACGATCGCAAATTAAACTTTATCCACGCTTATTCAGCAAAGCAGGCTAAAGCGTTACTTCATGAATATAGCAACAGTATTGCTATTATCTTGCTCGACGTGGTCATGGAAACCGATGACGCTGGTTTCGATGTAGTTAAGTACATCCGTGAGGATATGAAGTTGTTCGAGCCGAGAATAATCCTGCGCACGGGTCAGCCAGGATATGCGCCCGAAGAGCAAGTCATAAAAGTCTACGATATCAATGACTATAAAACCAAGACAGAGCTCACTCGAGCAAAACTACTAACAACTATTATCTCTTCTCTGCGTTCTTATCAACAAATTATTACCATTAGCCAAAGCCGCGCAGGCTTGGAGAAAATTATTACCTCCTCGGCTAACCTGTTTGAAGAACATTCCGTAAAAGAATTCTGCGAAGGTGTCGTTACTCAAATAAGTTCTTTAATTGGGCTCGATTCAGAAGGCTTGTTATGTGCAAGAGCAGGTTCATTGCTCGACAGGGATGATTCTGAAGTTTACGTTTTAGGTGCAGCGGGTGAGTATGCTAAGTTTATTAATCATCCAGTAGCCGACGTTAAAAATATAGAAATAGAAGAAAACGTCGTTCGCTGTTTACGGCTTAAAAAGCATATTTTCGAGCCAAGCTGCTCGGTACTTTATATCAGTAGAGCGGGCTTTGAGGCTGCAGTATACGTGCGCCAGACTCATGAAATAAGCGAGCTTGACAAGCATTTGCTGGAAGTTTTCTTATCGAGCATTTCCGTGGGATATGAAAACGTAAACCTTTTCCACGAGCTAAGAAATGCAGCGTTTCGTGACTGGCTAACGCGCCTTCCAAATCGCAACGAATTTATTAACATGTTGGATAAGCCCCACCTATTCGCCGGGGAAAACTGCAGTGTGGCCCTTATCGATGTTAATCACTTTTCAGACGTTAATGACGGGTTAGGCCAGGAAGTGGGAAACGAATTACTGCGGGCTATTAGTGGTCGTTTTCAAACTTCTTTCGATGGATTGGTTAAAAAAGGCCGTATTGGTGCGGACGTATTTGGGCTGATTGGTCCCGATGAATTGGTTTGTCCAGAAGCGATTAACGCTATCTTTCAATCGTCTTTTAAAGTCGGCGATCACACACTTCCAGTAAACGTGACACTTGGATTTTGTAAGTTAGATAACAAACGCAATATTGGTATTGAAATTTTAAAGCGTACCAATATTGCCTTAAACCGCGCTAAGAAAAACCTTACAGATAACTTTGAATATTACGCGAAAGACATTGAAGACCAGACAACCTGGCGTCTCGATATGATCCGTCGTCTTAGAAGTGATTTCGCTGCACGAAAGCTAGAGCTTTGGTTTCAACCGCAAATAGATTTACTAAACGAAAAAGTAGTGGGTATGGAAGGTTTACTGCGGTGGCCTGATGGCGATGGTGGGTATATCTCACCGGCGATCTTTGTACCCCTCGCAGAGTATTCTGGCCTCATCGTAGATATTGGTGAATGGGTATTAGAAGAGTCGTGCCGCCGTCTTCAAGCATTGAAAGAAAAAAACTATGGCCACCTACGCGTAGCAGTCAACATTTCTATTCCGCAATTCCGAGATAGGTTATTTGTAGAAAAGGTAAAGCACGCCCTGTCAAATGCTAACTGTGATCCCAGCCGTCTAGAGCTGGAAATTACAGAGAGTGTTGTTATGGATGAGCCTCAAATAGTGATTGATGCATTACGCTCGCTAAAAGAATTTGGGGTGAAAATAGCGATAGATGACTTCGGCACCGGTTTTTCATCAATGAGTTACTTGCAGCAGTTACCTCTAGACCGACTGAAGGTAGACCGCTCTTTTGTAAAAGATATTAAGCCAGGTGCGAGTGCAGTGCTGGCTGAAACAATTGTTACCTTAGGTAATAAACTAGGCTTATTAACCATTGCGGAAGGCGTGGAAAAAAGAGAGCAGGCTAGCTACATGATTAAGTTAGGCTGTGATGAGGCGCAAGGTTACCTTTACGCGAAACCCATGCCGTTTGACGCGCTTTTAGCGTTTTTAGAGAACCACGATTAGTTTTGTAACGCGTTCGAAACATAGTGTTGGAGCATCGGCAGGCTTTCTTCCTCAAACCACTTATTTTTTGCGAGCCAGCGGTTATTTCTGCCCGACGGGTGAGGTAAAGCGACGTGACCGGCGTTCGCTGCAAACGTAGTGTAAACGGCGTCTGTTAAATTTTTATATTCGGGCAAATAGTATTGCTGCGCGTAACGGCCAATATAGACCGTGAGTTCTGGCCTTATTTGTGACAGGAAAGCCTGATGCCAAGTAGGCGCGCACTCTTTTCGGGGTGGAGCATCCGCACCGTTTTTGTATCCCGGGAAACAAAATCCCATAGGCAGAATAGAAATGAGTTTAGGGTTGTAAAAGGTAGGTTTTGATACTGACAGCCAGCTACGCAGTCTATCACCGCTTGCATCGTTAAAGGCAATGCCACTTTCATGAGCCTTCAACCCAGGTGCTTGACCAATAATAAGTACTTTGGCAAATTTTGCCGTACTGAAAATAGGGTTAGGAGTGTGAGGAAGGTACTGAGCGCATAAGGCGCAATTTCTCGCTTCTGCTGCCAGTTCATCGTGCCCTTTCACTTTTTTCTCCAAATATTTCTCGTTGTAATACTTTTGTCACAAAACTATGATCTCAATTTGACTATCTAATGTATATACAGTATGTTTAATAGTGACAGTGAAAGACTGTAACACAGGAGAAGAAACATGCGTAAAGTAGTACTAACATTAGCTCTATCAGCAGCCTTTGGTATTGCGCATGCGGAATCTGGTAGCAACCAGCTTTTCGATTGCATGGATGCGAAAACACTCGAAATGAACAACCAATGTATGTCGAGCCAAATCGACAATAACATTCGTTTCCGTGATGCACAGGCAAAGCTTATCGACATTGCAAGCGAAAGTCAGGGTGACTACGCTATTGCGACAATGACATTCGATCAAGAAAATATGCACATCGACATCGTAGCACATAAAGATTCGCTAAACGCGCTTGCTGCGAACCGTAACTAGTTTTTAGTTAACGCATATAAGCCGGCGACAATTTCGCCGGCTTTTTTGTGCCTGTTAGAAAATCCTGTTCAAGCCGTTTATCGCTGCAACGCGATAGGCTTCAGCCATAGTCGGATAGTTAAATGTGGTATTAACGAAGTAGTCAATGGTATTACCTTCACCTTTTTGCTGCATGATAGCTTGCCCGATGTGCACAATTTCTGAGGCACGCTCTCCGAAGCAGTGAATGCCCAAAATTTCTTTTGTTTCACGATGAAAGAGAATCTTAAGACTACCGGTTTGCGTGGACGCAATTTGTGCTCTAGCCAAATGCTTGAACTGTGCTCGTCCTACTTCATAAGGCACTTTAGCGGCTGTTAACTCCTGCTCTGTCTTGCCTACGGAGCTTATTTCCGGAATAGTGTAAATACCGGAAGGGATATCGGCAACAAGCGCTGAATGAGTGCTTATTCCAAGCATGGCTTCTGCTGCAAACCGGCCTTGGTTATATGCCGCTGATGCTAAACTAGGGTAGCCAATGACATCACCGACGGCATAGATATTATCTATCTCTGTCTGATAGTTTTCGTTTACGCGCAGTTGCCCTCTGTTGTCTGCTTTAAGACCAACATTCTCCAGCTTAAGGGTATCGGTGTTACCCGTACGCCCGTTAGCAAACAGTAAACAGTCTGCTCGCATTCGCTTACCTGATTCAAGGTTTAAAATCACAGAGTCATCTAACGTTTCGACCGATGAATACGTTTCGTTGTGGCGAATGAGAACGCCGTTATTCCATAAGTGGTAACTCAGGGCGTCGGAAATTTCATCATCTAGAAATGAAAGTAAGCGATCGCGCATGTTAACCAGATCAACTTTAACACCTAACCCTCTAAAAATGCTGGCATATTCAGAACCGATAACACCCGCACCGTAGATTATGATGGATTTAGGGTCGTGATCTAACGACAAAATGGTATCTGAGTTATAAACCCTTGGATGATTAAAATCGATGTCTTTCGGGCAGTAGGGACGGGAACCAGTAGCGATAGCTATTTGCGCTGCAGTAACCGTGTCTTTTGAACCATCTTCACGCGTTATCTCTAAAGTATGCGCATCAACAAAGCTTGCTTCGCCGTAAAACAGTGTCACCCGGTTTCTATCGTAAAAGGAAGAGCGAAGGCGTGTTTGGCTTTTCACAACGCCACTGGCATGACGCATGATATCTGAGAACGTAAGGCTCTTGCTTAAATGGTTATCGGCAAACAGAGGCGATGAGGTGTACTCAATGAGCCGGCTAACTGAATGACGAAGCGCTTTCGAGGGGATGGTTCCCCAATGCGTACAGCCTCCACCCACCGCTTCATAGCGCTCTACAACAGCCACTTTTTTACCGGCCTTGGCAAGTTGCATAGCAACACCTTCTCCGCCAGGACCCGTACCAATAACGATCGCGTCATAATGATAAGAAGGTGATTTCTGTTTTTGCTTAGCTGCCATTTTACTTTCCTATTGTGTAACGACTGGTGAGGTGGCGACATCGTAAATGCGCGCCAACTTCGCAACGGCATAAACCGTTTAAGAAGTTGCTATAAATATAGTACTACCTTAGTTGTCTTGTAATTCCAACTATAGGATAAAAAAAACCACATAAGCAGGCACTTATGTGGTTTTTCCAAAACTTAATTTACAGAAAGTTAGGGGCTAGGCCATTTGTAACGATAAGCTTTGCAAATGTGTCCATTTTTCTTTCTGCACAGCAAACGCGTGCTTCAGTTCTTTGTACTTATATGCAAGTTCTAACCCTTCAATACTGCGTTTTAAGGTGCGTTGCTTAACACGCATCACGCGCTTTTTCGTCGCGTAGTATTCACTCATTCGCTGCATAAGCAGGTCGTACTCTTCTTGAATAGTGTGCATCATTTCTTCAGCGTTGGGCAGTACCGATACTTTCTCACTAGCCCTTTGAAGCTGCATGGCCGCCAGTGCCTTTTCGATGCGCTCTTCAGGTACTTTGCGAAGGTTCGACGTTAAACCTACATAAGACAGCCCTTTGATTAGCCATTTAGTAGGATCAAACTGATACCAACGAATGCCGTTGCGGTAATCGTATTCAAAGATATGGTGGTAGTTGTGATAACCCTCGCCAAACGTGAAGAAAGCTAAAACGCCATTATCTCGCGCCGTATTTTTATCGGTATAAGGCTGACTACCCCAAAAATGGGCCAGAGAATTAATAAAAAACGTAACATGATGAACTAGCACCAACCGAAGAACGCCCGCTACTAAAATCATGCCCATTACGTCGCCGTTCAAATAGCCTAATAGACCAGTAATGCCAAAGTTAGCAGCGAGTACGATAGGTAAGTAGTATTTGTGCTGCCACATCACCACGCTATCTTTTTGCAGGTCTTTACAGTTGCTGTAGTCATCGTAACGCTTAGCTTGATACTCGCGTAACATCCAGCCGATGTGCGCGAACCAAAGCCCTTTCTTTGCAGAGTAAGGATCTTTGTCGTTGTCGTCTACATGGCGGTGATGCACACGGTGATCAGAAGACCAATGCAAAATACTATTCTGCAAGGCCATAGCGCCGCCGATAGCAAGAATGACACGCACAACAATGTTTGCATCGTAGGTCTTGTGAGACCACAGACGGTGATAACCAGCAGTAATCGACATGCCGGTAAAGTAGAACAGAAATATAGCAGTACCAATTTCTGCCCAATCAATGCCTTGATACGCCACCCATAGCGGCACACCAATAAATGCTATTGCGCCAGATATTATAAATACCAGCGCATTAGTTAGGATAAGAGGAGGTTTTTTCATTTTATACAACTTGGCTTACATCTGTTCGCTAATTTATCGTTTTACGAGGCTTCAGGCAAGCAAAACCCAGATAAGTTCTGCTTACATGTGTAAAGTTTAATTATAGCCGAGGGTGGATAAAATGCAGGTAAAGTAAACTAATTAATGCTTAGCCCTTGTTTATAAAAGAGATGATTTTGTTTCTCTTTCCCCATTAGCGTGTGTTGCGATAAACTACGCACGCTAGTCCTTGATGTAAGAAGTTTGATTTCATTAATGGCTATTCAGATGATGCAGAATTTACATCGTAAAGTGCTGCAAATCATCGGGCCATTGAACGTTAATCAACATAGGTTGCAAATGTGAGTCGACAAGAACAGAAATTAAAAACCCGCCAAAATATCATCCATGCTGCTTTTTCACTGCTAGACGAAAACCGTAGTTTGTCGGCAATCAGCTTGCGTGAAGTCGCCAGAGAAGCAGGCATTGCACCTACGTCTTTTTATAGGCACTTTAAAGATATGGATGAGCTGGGTTTAACGCTGGTGGATGAAGCGGGTTTAGCATTGCGTCAGCTTATGCGTCAGGCAAGACGACGTATCGCGTCAGGGGGCGGTGTTATCCATACCTCTGTTGAAACCTTTATGGAGTTCATTGCGGCCAATACAAACGTTTTCCGTTTATTACTGCGTGAGCATACTGGCACGTCGTCTGCCTACCGGCTAGCAGTATTCAGAGAAATTCAACACTTCATAGACGAACTCACTGACTACATCATTGAGCAGCAAGGTGTGGAGTATTCCTGTGCACAACTTCAAGCTGACGCCATGGTGAGGCTAGTATTTAGTGCAGGCGCTGAGGCGTTAGAAGCTGATGAAAAGCTACGCAAGGAAATTGGCGAAAAAGTCAAAGCTCAACTTCGCTTTGTTCAAGTAGGTGCTACCCAGAAAAGCTAGCACCAACAGTATTATAGGAATGTTATGATACTGAAAACTTACACGCAAACTAGCCTTTGCGTGTAAGTAAAACACCTGCCTCAATATGATGGGTGAAAGGAAATTGATCAAATAGTGCCGATTGAGCGACGTCATGAGTTTCACTCAATAGTTCAAGGTTTTGCGCTAAGGTTTCAGGGTTACAAGAGATATACACAATATTGTCGTAATCTTGAATCATTCTTAATGAATCTTCATCTAACCCAGCTCTTGGTGGATCGACGAGTACAGTCGTAAAGTTATACTCGCTAAGATCGATACCCTCTAATCGGCTAAACGTACGCTTTCCTTTCATAGCTTGCGTAAATTCTTCTGCAGCTAACCTGACAATTTTTACATTGTGCAGTCTGTTTTGTTCAATATTAAACTGCGCTGCTTGTACCGAGGGTTTCGCTATTTCAGTACCCACTACGTTATCGAAGTGAAGGGCCAGCGGTAATGAGAAGTTACCGGCACCGCAGTACATTTCCAATAGATCACCAGATAGAGGCTTAACGCAGTCCAGAGCCCATTCAATCATCTTACAATTTACTTCAGCATTAGGCTGAGTAAAGCTGTTCTCGATATGCTTGAATACGAACTCATTACCCTTTACTGGCAAACGCTCAATAACAAAATCGTTGTCGATAATGCGTTTTTGTTTTCTTGCACGGCCAATAATATTCACTTTCGGGAAGTGCGTTTCCAACGTACTTTTAAGAGACTTTGCGGCAGCTTCCCATTCATCATCTAACTGGCGATGGTATAAAAGGCTAATAACGAGTTCACCAGATAGCGCTGAAAGGTAATCTATCTGAAACAACTTCTTTCTTAGTATTTCATTAGGGCGAATTTCGTTTAGTAGCTTTTCCATCGCATCGTTAATTGTTTTGCACGCGGGAGGGAAACTATCTACGCGATATTTTTCTTTTGTTTCCTGATCAAACATGATGTGAAAGAGGTCGTCGCCCTCGTGCCACACCCTAAATTCTGCGCGCATACGATAGTGAGTAGGCTGTGATGGGTAAACCGAAGTTTTAGGCGCATTAAATGGAGAAAGTAACGCCGAAAGACGATCTACTTTTTCGTCTAACTGCGCTTGATAACGTTGTTGTTCATCGGCCGACATAAAATTCTCCATTGATAGTTGAGGTCGCGAATTGTAGTCCCTTATAAAATAACTGCAACAAGCGCTAGTTACTTCTATAAAAATCGTATAAAAAAAGCTGTATTAAAATTAAACAATACTGAATCGTCGCCGATAATAAGAAAGAGGATAGTGAGGATCAAATTATGAACGTGGGTCAAATTAAAGCTTTCATGGGCGATCAAAAGGTCGAGCAAAAAGCTGAACAGAAAGCGACGGTTCACCCGAATGAAGTATTGAAAAAGCAGTTGCAGCAAGATGGGTTGCAACAAGCAGCAGAGTTTTCTAAGCAGCAAGCGGCGTCTGTATCTGTTTCAAGCAGTCAAACGAGTATAGGTTTACGGGTAGTGAGCAGTAACCTGAACCAAGCGTTAGAGATTGACGGACAAAAGCCGCAAGAAACGAAAGGAAAAGCGCTGGACGAAGAATCTTCTAAGTTATTCGACTTCGAAAAGGTGGCTAGAAATGTACTTAAGTTTGTTGGCGGTGTAATTCGCGGGGCCGCCGATGGTGGAGCAAGTGAAGAAAAGCTAAATGGTTTATTTAGTCAGGCGAGAGAAGGCGTAAGTCGTGGTTTTGCCATGGCAGAAAAAGATTTAGCGGGTTTCATGAATGATGAGATAGAGCAGGGCATGACAAAAAGCCGCGATCTCATTGATACGGGAATCAATGATCTTGAAACCGATATCTTTGGTCGTCAGCAGCCTAACGCTGTCTCCATATCCACACTAAATGCAGTAGCGGCATCAGAAGAAAAGAGCGGAAGCTTGATGATACGGACAAAAGACGGCGATGAAGTCAGCTTTAGTTTTGAAAGCTTACAGTCTTTTAAAGCGTCTCAACAGTTAAGCTATCAAGCGCAGATCTCACAAGAGCAACAAGATAGTTCAGGAGAGTTAGACCAACAGAGTGACACTGAAAGTACAGCGGCTTATTCTCAACAGACTTCTTATCAGTACTATGAACGAAGCGGAATCAGTTTTTCCCTCAAAGGAGAACTTGATGAAGGTGAACTAGAGTCTATTGCGAATTTAGTGGGTCAAGTTCAAGACTTAGCTGATACCTTTTATAATGGTGATATCGATAAAGCATATGAAGAAGCATTGAGTTTAGGCTTTGACGATAAAGAACTGGTGGGTTACGCACTGCAGCTTAATAGAACCACACAAACTGAAGTGCTAAAGACATACGAGAACATCCAGCATTATAATGAGGGTAATAGCGATAATGCTAAATACGGTAACGTAGTAAGTCCAGTTGCCCAGTATCTAGAAAAGATGATGGATACGTTTGCTAATGCAGAGAATAAGCTAGCAAGTAGCGAAGACTACAATGCGTTAATTGCTGGATTAATAAATGAAATGAAAGATGTGCAGGTGCCTGACTTGATATCCGCTATTAATAGATTTCGATCTTTTAATCAGACTTTACTAGACGGACTACCGCAATCTTTAGAAGCCAGCGAGTCTTAAACCTTCCTCATATGAAAAAGCCCGGAGCAAATGCTAACCGGGCTTTTTTACATGCGAATGAAGACTATTCGTGATGGACTTTATCTTTCGCTGGGCGAACCTTCAATGTACGCTCTTGAAAAATAGAATCGTTCGTCTTATCTATAACGCTACTTAAGTCATCGGTAACAACTTCAATAAAACCGTAACCTTTTCGCTTTCCCGTTTTTCGATCCTTCATTAGCCGAACTGACTGTACTTCAATAAAACTGCTGAAGTATTCCTTCACAGCGTTTTCATTTGCTCGATAAGGCAAATTACCTACATACAAGGTTTCTATCGATCCTTCATTAGAGTGTGCTCTGGCATCTGAGGAAGATGGACTTTGAATAAGAGACGCTAGCCATGGAGTGACGATACCGCTTATCAACAGAGCTGCTGATACGGTTAGTGGAACATGAACGTTTAAACTAGCAGAAGAAAACAACAAGTAACCTGCAATTGCAAAAATAGCGCTTATAACGGCGCATTGAATAAAGCCTACTTTCATATACCTACCTTTCTATTGTTTATTATGGGGTTGGAGGCTGTATACAGTTTACTCATTTGTAACAATTAGAACAATAAAATGTGAAAAAACTAGCCGAAAGATGCATTGAGCTTGTAGATATGATGCAGAAATGAGCGGTTAACCTCAAAAGTGTGCTAAAAAGCNAAAAAAAACCAATTTAACTGTTGATCTTTCTCATCAGGTATCTATAATGCGCTCCACGTTCTGAGGGGGCTTCGAGAAAAACAAAGTCAACTTAGCAACAAGTGCAAAACCAAGTTTTCAAGCAAATAAAAAGTTTAAAAACAAGGTTGACATCGAAAACAAACGATGTAAAATGCGCACCTCACTCGAACAGGGTGAGCCACTAAGAAGCAACGCGCTTCGCTTTAATTGAAGGTGATCCAACCCCAGGTTCCCCTAGGGTTACCTTGTTACGACTTCACCCCAGTCATGAAACACAAAGTGGTAATCGTCCTCCCGAAGGTTAGACTAACTACTTCTTTTGCATCCCACTCCCATGGTGTGACGGGCGGTGTGTACAAGGCCCGGGAACGTATTCACCGCAGTATTCTGACCTGCGATTACTAGCGATTCCGACTTCATGGAGTCGAGTTGCAGACTCCAATCCGGACTACGACATTCTTTAAGGGGTCCGCTCCACATCACTGTCTCGCTTCCCTCTGTAAATGCCATTGTAGCACGTGTGTAGCCCTACACGTAAGGGCCATGATGACTTGACGTCGTCCCCACCTTCCTCCGGTTTGTCACCGGCAGTCTCCTTAGAGTGCCCAACTGAATGCTGGCAACTAAGGACAAGGGTTGCGCTCGTTGCGGGACTTAACCCAACATCTCACGACACGAGCTGACGACAGCCATGCAGCACCTGTGTCAGAGTTCCCGAAGGCACCAATCCATCTCTGGAAAGTTCTCTGCATGTCAAGTGTAGGTAAGGTTCTTCGCGTTGCATCGAATTAAACCACATGCTCCACCGCTTGTGCGGGCCCCCGTCAATTCATTTGAGTTTTAACCTTGCGGCCGTACTCCCCAGGCGGTCTACTTATCGCGTTAGCTTCGCTACTCACGACTTAAAGTCACAAACAGCTAGTAGACAGCGTTTACGGTGTGGACTACCAGGGTATCTAATCCTGTTCGCTACCCACACTTTCGCACATGAGCGTCAGTCTTTGGCCAGGGAGTCGCCTTCGCCACTGATGTTCCTCCAGATATCTACGCATTTCACCGCTACACCTGGAATTCCACTCCCCTCTCCAAGACTCTAGTCTGCCAGTTCTAAATGACCATCCCAGGTTGAGCCCGGGGCTTTCACATCTAGCTTAACAAACCGCCTGCGTGCGCTTTACGCCCAGTAATTCCGATTAACGCTCGCACCCTCCGTATTACCGCGGCTGCTGGCACGGAGTTAGCCGGTGCTTCTTCTGTTGTTAACGTCACGGCTAGCAGGTATTAACTACTAACTTTTCCTCACAACTGAAAGTGCTTTACAACCCGAAGGCCTTCTTCACACACGCGGCATGGCTGCATCAGGGTTTCCCCCATTGTGCAATATTCCCCACTGCTGCCTCCCGTAGGAGTCTGGACCGTGTCTCAGTTCCAGTGTGGCTGATCTTCCTCTCAGACAGCTAGAGATCGTTGCCTTGGTAAGCTTTACATACCAACTAGCTAATCTCACTTGGGCCTCTCTTGCGCCGGAGCGTAAGCCCCGTTTGGTCCGTAGACGTTATGCGGTATTAGCAGTCGTTTCCAACTGTTATCCCCCTCGCAAAGGCAAGTTCCCAAGCATTACTCACCCGTCCGCCACTCGTCAGCGAAGTGCAAGCACTTCCTGTTACCGTTCGACTTGCATGTGTTAGGCCTGCCGCCAGCGTTCAATCTGAGCCATGATCAAACTCTCCTTACCATTACGTCGATAGACGCACTTGATGCAGTGCCTACACAGATAGTCTTGTTTAAAAATGAAGAACGACACAAGTTTATGGGGCTATAGCTCAGCTGGGAGAGCGCCTGATTTGCATTCAGGAGGTCAGCAGTTCGATCCTGCTTAGCTCCACCATCTACTTGAATCTGAGCTTAAACAACGTTTAAGTGCAGTATACTGAAGGCTTGTAGCTCAGCTGGTTAGAGCGCACCCCTGATAAGGGTGAGGTCGGCAGTTCAAGTCTGCCCAAGCCTACCAATTCTTGTGTCACGTTGGACCCGAAATCCTAATGAATATTTACTGTTTCAGTAAGCATTGATTAGGGTTTTTTACCCTGAGGGAGCATTTACGATACTTTAAAGAGTAATGTAGGTCCTCCTTGCGCAAAAGTCATGACAAAAAGCGTCATGATTTTGCACGATAGTTCTTTAACAATTTGGAAAGCTGATATTAATAGTAATCAATCAAAATTGAGTAACTGAGAAGTCGAAAGACGTACTTTTTACTCTACTTGACTTGAATTGCTTGTTATCAACATTGATTGATAGCAAGGCAATTCTTCCGATTAGCTTGTCATGCATGCAACATTACCCTTGTCCGAATTCAAAAGGCGGACATGAGGCCGATACTCAAGGCTTTTTAGGGTTGTATGGTCATCCCTGACCTTTAAGGTCTGGAAGGGTTGTTATAGACGATGACGTTGATAGGCAGGGTGTGGAAGCGTTGTAAGGCGTTAAGCTAACCTGTACTAATTGCCCGAGAGGCTTAACCATCTCATCTTTGGGCCGGCTTCCCGCTTAGATGCTTTCAGCGGTTATCCGTTCCGAACATAGCTACCGGGCAATGCCATTGGCATGACAACCCGAACACCAGCGGTTCGTCCACTCCGGTCCTCTCGTACTAGGAGCAGCTCCCATCAATCATCCAACGCCCACACCAGATAGGGACCGAACTGTCTCACGACGTTCTAAACCCAGCTCGCGTACCACTTTAAATGGCGAACAGCCATACCCTTGGGACCGACTTCAGCCCCAGGATGTGATGAGCCGACATCGAGGTGCCAAACACCGCCGTCGATATGAACTCTTGGGCGGTATCAGCCTGTTATCCCCGGAGTACCTTTTATCCGTTGAGCGATGGCCCTTCCATACAGAACCACCGGATCACTATGACCTACTTTCGTACCTGCTCGACGTGTCTGTCTCGCAGTTAAGCTAGCTTATGCCATTGCACTAACCTCACGATGTCCGACCGTGATTAGCTAACCTTCGTGCTCCTCCGTTACTATTTGGGAGGAGACCGCCCCAGTCAAACTACCCACCAGACACTGTCCACAACCCCGATAAGGGGCCAATGTTAGAACATCAAACATACAAGGGTGGTATTTCAAGGACGGCTCCACACAATCTAGCGACTGTGCTTCAAAGCCTCCCACCTATCCTACACATGTAGGTTCAATGTTCAGTGCCAAGCTGTAGTAAAGGTTCACGGGGTCTTTCCGTCTAGGTGCGGGTACACAGCATCTTCACTGCGATTTCAATTTCACTGAGTCTCGGGTGGAGACAGCGTGGCCATGGTTACACCATTCGTGCAGGTCGGAACTTACCCGACAAGGAATTTCGCTACCTTAGGACCGTTATAGTTACGGCCGCCGTTTACCGGGGCTTCGATCAAGAGCTTCGTCCGAGGACTAACCCCATCAATTAACCTTCCGGCACCGGGCAGGTGTCACACCCTATACGTCCTCTTACGAGTTTGCAGAGTGCTGTGTTTTTAATAAACAGTCCCAGCCACCTGGTCACTGCGGCCTCCATTTGCTTACCACGTAAAGTGTTCACAAACAGAGGCGTACCTTCTCCCGAAGTTACGGTACAATTTTGCCGAGTTCCTTCACCCGAGTTCTCTCAAGCGCCTTAGTATTCTCTACCTGACCACCTGTGTCGGTTTGGGGTACGGTTCATATAATCATAAGTTTAGAAGCTTTTCCTGGAAGCAGGGCATCAACAACTTCACTCCCTTGGGAGCTCGTCTCGTGTCTCGGCATTCTCTTTTAAAGAGCGACCCGGATTTACCTAAGTCACTAGCCTACACACTTTCACTTGGACAACCAACGCCAAGCTTGCCTAGCCTTCTCCGTCCCTCCATCACTGATTATATAAGTACGGAAATATTAATCCGTTTCCCATCGACTACGCATTTCTGCCTCGCCTTAGGGGCCGACTTACCCTGCCCTGATTAGCATGGGACAGGAAACCTTGGTCTTCCGGCGTGGGAGTTTTTCACTCCCATTATCGTTACTCATGTCAGCATTCGCACTTGTGATATGTCCAGCAAGCTTTACAACTCACCTTCATCCACTTACACAACGCTCCCCTACCCAGCATGTAAACTTGCTGCCGCAGCTTCGGTATATTGCTTAGCCCCGTTACATCTTCCGCGCAGGCCGACTCGACTAGTGAGCTATTACGCTTTCTTTAAAGGGTGGCTGCTTCTAAGCCAACCTCCTAGCTGTCTGTGCCTTCCCACATCGTTTCCCACTTAGCAATATTTTGGGACCTTAGCTGGCGGTCTGGGTTGTTTCCCTCTCCACGACGGACGTTAGCACCCGCCGTGTGTCTCCCGGATAGTTCTCATTGGTATTCGGAGTTTGCAAAGGGTTGGTAAGTCGGGATGACCCCCTAGCCTTAACAGTGCTCTACCCCCAATGGAATTCGTCCGAGGCTCTACCTAAATAGATTTCGGGGAGAACCAGCTATCTCCCGGTTTGATTGGCCTTTCACCCCCAGCCACAAGTCATCCCCTGACTTTTCAACGTCAGTGGGTTCGGTCCTCCAGTTGATGTTACTCAACCTTCAACCTGCTCATGGCTAGATCACCGGGTTTCGGGTCTATACCTAGCAACTCAACGCGCAGTTAACACTCGCTTTCGCTACGGCTCCGCTATTCGCTTAACCTTGCTACTAAATATAAGTCGCTGACCCATTATACAAAAGGTACGCAGTCACCCCGAAGGGCTCCCACTGCTTGTACGTATACGGTTTCAGGTTCTATTTCACTCCCCTCACAGGGGTTCTTTTCGCCTTTCCCTCACGGTACTGGTTCACTATCGGTCAGTTAGGAGTATTTAGCCTTGGAGGATGGTCCCCCCATATTCAGTCAAGATAACACGTGTCCCGACCTACTCGATTTCACTGTAAAGAATCCGTCGTGTACAGGGCTATCACCTTGTATCGCTCCTCTTCCCAAAGGATTCCACTAAATTCTAAACAGCTTAAGGGCTGCTCCCCGTTCGCTCGCCGCTACTAGGGGAATCTCGGTTGATTTCTTTTCCTAAGGGTACTTAGATGTTTCAGTTCCCCTCGTTTGCCTCGTTAACCTATGTATTCAGTTAACGATACCTATAAATAGGTGGGTTTCCCCATTCGGACATCTGTGGCTCAAATGCATTTTGTCGGCTCACCACAGCTTTTCGCAGACTTACACGTCCTTCATCGCCTCTAACTGCCAAGGCATCCACCGTATACGCTTCGTCACTTAAACAACGCCTAAAAGGCTTCGGTGTGAAGTTGGCGTTGTAAGCAAAGACAAGCTAAAAGCAAGATAGAGTAAAAAGTAGTTACTCACTGATTGAATTAATATTAAACTTTCCGATTTGTTAGTTATTAAGCAACGATGATTAAATAGACTCTAAAGAGTACTGTTGGTCCTCCTTGCGCGTAGTTATTAAAAAGAGCAGCACGACAAAAAGCATCGTGATTCTGCACTAAAAGTTTTTCCGACCTGGCAGTGTCCTACTCTCACATGGGGAAACCCCACACTACCATCGGCGCTAATACGTTTCACTTCTGAGTTCGGAATGGAGTCAGGTGGTACCGTATCGCTATGGCTGCCACCATTATTCGTTAGGAAGCAAAGCGAGTACTCTGTAGTCAAAAACTGAGGGTACTGTGTGTCTTCCTTGCGCAAAAGTCGCGACAAAGAGCGTCACGATTTTGCACCACTAAACCCGCCTAACGGCGGGTTTTTTGTGTTTGGGAGAAAGGAAATTATGGGGTTATGCTTCAGTTTTTAATGCTTGTTTCTTCAGTGTTTCTATCATGTGTTCGCGCATTTTAAACTTCTGTAGTTTGCCTGTGACCGTCATGGGATAGTCTTGTACTACATTTATGTATTTTGGAACCTTAAAGTAAGCTAGCTTAGACTTAAGATACTCACGTATCTTTTCTTCATCAATGTGACGATTTTCTTTAGCTTTTATCCAAAGACAAACTTGTTCTCCGTATCTATCGTCTGGAATACCAAATACGGCGGCATCAGATACGTCGTTGTGTTGATACAATACCTCTTCTATCTCTCGCGGATAGATATTTTCACCACCGCGGATGATCATATCTTTTATCCGTCCTACTATGGTGACATATCCTTCGTCGTCCATTTCACCGAGGTCACCAGAGTGTAACCAACCTTCATCATCAATCGTTGCTTTTGTCTTAGCTTCATCTCCCCAGTAGCCTTTCATTACACAATAACCTTTCGCGCAAATTTCTCCTGGCTCACCAATTGGTAACGTATTACCCTTAGCGTCAATAATTTTAACTTCAGTATGAGGCATTGCACGGCCTACGGTCTTCACTTGCTTCTCGAAAGGGGAGTCTATGTCGGTAATATGATTAATAGGGCTGCATTCCGTTTGTCCGTAACCTATAACCACTTCGGTCATATTGAACTCACTATGCACTTTGCGCATAAGCTCTTCTGGGCAAGTACTGCCAGCCATTACTCCCGTCCGTAATGTCGATAAATCAAATTCTTTAAAGTTCGGTAGCTCTAGCTCAGCGATAAACATAGTTGGAACCCCATGCAACGCGGTGCATTTTTCTTCCTCCACAGTACGAAGTGTAGTTTCAGGGGCGAATGATTCACCAGGAAAGACGGCACAAGCCCCAGATGCTAAGCACACCAAATTACCCAACACCATTCCAAAGCAATGGTAAAGCGGAACGGGTATACATAGCTTATCTTTGTGTGTGAAGCGCATGGCTTGGGCCACAAGTAATCCGTTATTGAGAATATTTCGGTGTGTTAACGTAGCGCCCTTAGGGTTTCCTGTGGTCCCAGAAGTAAACTGAATATTAATGTTATCGTCTGCGCTCAGTTCAGCTTCTATCTCTGTAAGTTTAATACGCAATGACTCTGTCGGCTCTCTCTGCAGGGCTGAAAAGGGGAGTAGTCCGTCTACTGGTTGGTCACCTATAGTGTAGATAAACTTAAGTGACGGTAACATTGAAAGAGAAAGTGGCTGCGCTAGGGAGTCGTTTCTATCATCCTCTATTTCAGGGGCAAGTTCTTTTAACATCGCTACGTAGTTAGACTGTTTAAAAGATTGGGCCATGACAAGGTATTTAACCTGAACATTATTTATGGCAAACGCGAGTTCATTTGGGCGGTAAGCTGGATTTAGGCACACCATTATTGCGCCAATACGTGCTGTAGCCATTTGCACAATAGACCACTCTATATTGTTGGGTGACCAAATACCTACTCTATCACCTGGTTCTACACCGTTAGCAAGCAATCCACACGCTACTCGTTCGATTTGAAGCCAGTACTCTTTATACGTCCAATTAATGTTCTGATGTCGAACAACAATGGCTGGGTGGTCTGTGTAATTGTCGACAACTCTTTTGAAGTACTGACCAATCGTCAGTGAAGTTAGTTCTGCATTCTTAGGCCCTATAAACTCACTTTTTGGAAGAGGAAACGAAGTGTTAGGTAAGCTGTCTGATTCCATCATAATTTGCCTCCATGCGCGTACGCATCTGCTGTAGAGAAACACTGTTAGTTTTGAGGTACGCTATTCAAATTAATAGCGCGTTTAAAATACACACGTAAAACGCTAAAAAAATAGCGTGGTAAACATATATTTTAATAATTATTAACAATATTGTTGCAAGTGGGTTTTGTCGACAAGATGTTAGTCTTATATGGCGTCGTTCAGCGACAATATTTTGTATTTCGTCGCAGGTGATAATAAAGAAATGAGGTCTAAAGCACTGTCTCTCATACAGGAAAGACCTATTAAGCAAAAAAAGCCCCGCTTAGTTAGCGGGGCATAAAATCGGGAAACTACAACAAATTTACGCCGAACTATTCTGATTCGATTTCTTCAAAATAGGTGCGGTATTCCATGCGCGTAATATATGAATCACCATCTTCATCCATCGATTCAAAGTCGCCTTCAACGTCCGCTACGTCAAGTTCGGTCTCGCTGATTTTGCCGTCGCTATCCATGTCGATTTCAGTGAACTTAGCGTTTGCGGTCGCTGACATTTCAGTACGCAACTCCTTATTCTTTTCTGAGATCATTTCGTTATCTGCTTTAGAAAAGAGCTCAGGGTTGCCTTTCTCAGTTAGCGCCGCGTCATTGGTTCCTTCTGTCTGTACTTGAGTGATAATCTCGTCGCTAAACATTGACGGTTTCTCATCAACAAACGTGTTGAATTCTGTACGGCTAACCATGCTATCTCCATCAGTGTCCATTTTAGAGACCAATTTGCTGTCGATAGCACCTGATGACTCTGAGCCAACAATGTAACCATTGCTGTCTTTATCGAGTGCGTTGAAGCCCATAGTGATCTTTTCTTCATGGTGACCTGCAAATGCTGATGTTGACAGTGTAGCAGCGACAACAGCACTAGTAATCATACTTAACTTTGTGATCTTCATAATCAAACTCCTTCTGTTTCTCTTTGCGAACACGGGCGATCAATTGCCCTAACCACTAAATTGAACGCATGTTGATTGAAGTAAAAACTTCGATCAAACCTATTTAGCTACTCACTTATCTTTTATTCACTTGTCGTGCCAATGAAATAAGCTAATGAAATAAATGAGAAAAACGGTTTTTTGACTGTGCGAGGAGTGTAATATTTTTGTTAAATTGTCACGCAGCATGAAAGATCTTCATACGCAAGCTAACGCTAGAATAAGGTAAGTTGATCGTTAGCAATCTGTTCAAAGTTTAACGAGATAAGAGGTAGTATGCTTTCCGCAATAGGCTTTATTTGCTTTTCGATATAATGATCATAGTCAAGGGGGACGAACGCGGTTTCCACAGTCTGCGGGCCTTGAACTGTAATCACATAGGCAATTGTTGTGTTTGTTTGATAGCGCAATGGCAACCCTTGCTCTTTAAAATGCTCATCAGCTCGCCGCGCAGCTTTTACATGGGGGGGAAGTGATTTAATATAAGAAGACAACGGTTTTCTTAAGCGCTTTTTGTACACTAAATCATCATCAAGTTCCCCTGCTTTAACCGCGTTTAGCATGTCACTTATATAGCTCTCTACAGGTTGACCAGTGAATACCCGTTCGTACAGTTCGTATTGAAACGTTTTAGCCAGAGTTGTCCAGTCTGAGCGCACGTTTTCTAAGCCTTTAAAGGTTAGTTGTCCGTCTTTCATTCCCGCGTAACGTTTTTTACTTCCTTCGGTAGAGCCCCTAATCGTAGGCATAAAAAACGTTGAAAAGTGAGACTCGAATTCAATCTCTAAGTGACAAGCAATGTCATAGCGGTCTTTAAGTAGTGCCGACCATTTTTCGTTGATGATTTGTGCAAGCTTAATACCCGTTTCTGTGGGCGTACCCAATGTGCCGTTACCTTCTACGTGAACAAAGGTCGAGTCGGTATCACCGTAAATGACGGTATAACCGAGTTCTTCTATCCATCCGGCAGTGGTTTGCATGATCTCATGTCCACGTAAAGTGATAGAACTCGCAAGGCGGGGATCGTAAAAGGGGCAGCCACCACTACCTAGTACACCGTAAAACGAATTCATTAATATTTTAATCGCTTGTGAACGAGGTGCATCCTTTTGCTTTTTCGCCTCGTCACGCTGCAACCATAAGTTCTCAATGATAGTAGGCAAAAAGTGGGAGGTACGACTGAATACCGCGCCTTTGAACCCTTCTATAGCATGTTTAGGCGATTTCAATCCTTCAGCCAACCCCATGGGGTCAATTTTGAATGTACGTATAATAGAAGGGTATAGACTTTTAAAGTCGAGAACTAATACATCTTTGTAGAGGCCAGGCTGTGACCGCATGACATAGCCACCTGGGCTCGCTAACCCGCCATTTTCAGGTCTAACGCCAGCAATATAAGATTTGCGATGAAGTTTAGGTAAGTATACGTTCAAAAATGCCGCCACCGACCCGCCGGGCCTCGTCATATCCAACCCCGTCAGTATGCTTCGCAACGCGAGGAAGTCGATAAATTGGGTTTGCTCCTGTATGCGGTTTACCAGCTCCGTGTCTTTATAGTTATAGTCGGCCAGCGCAATGGGGTCTTCATGATATAAACGTTTTATCGCCGCTAATTTGTCGGTCTCTTGAATAAGTTTGTTTTCACCTAACAGTGCCTCTGAAACGTTATCTAACGAGAACGACTCAAACTGATAGGTCATTGTTTTAAGTGCTTCAATGCCATCTATTACACAGCGCCCTGGTACATCAACCAAGGTTTGATCTTCCCATTGTCTGACTGAAGCTTCGCGTTCATGGCGGCCAAGGGTAAATTTGAGTCTATTCGCTTTGGCCCTTCGAGCAAGTACTGCCATGTCGAACTGCTTAACATTCCATCCTAAAATAATGTCGGGGTCGTAGGAGGTAACATGGTGAAAAAACGCGTGTAGTAGCTCTTTTTCCGAATTAAGCACTAGTAGTTGGTATGGCTTGTCGTTTCGCTGCTCCACACCCCGCTTTTCAAAAGTTGGTGGGCAAACAAGGAGCACAAGGTTTACCCCTTCACCGGCTAAAGCAATACTAAACAGCATTTCATGTTCGTCACACTCAATATCTATGCTTAGAGAAGAGAAGCGTGTTCGAAAGTGACAGGGGCGTATTTGTGCATTTTCAATTACTGTTGTCGGTGAGCTATCAGCGCCGGCGTTAGGCCCGATAAATTCAACCGCGCCATACACAAACCTTTCCATTAAATAGCGATCAGCCACACGGATGTCGGCTTCGTACAGTACAATATTTGCCTCTCGTGCAAGCTGACGTAGCTGGTGCATGTGAGACTCAGTCGCGGTTTTAACCGTGGCCACTTGCTTTTGTTCTAGCGTATTAAAGCCGTCATTCTTAATGTCTAATGTGGCCGGAACCCGTTGTGCGATGCTCTGTAACGCTTCAACATGCTCCAATGCCACAAAACACGTGGGGGCTTGGGGCGCAGATATTAACCTAACGGTACCTGTCGGCGTTTTAACCCACAGTTCTACGTAGACTTTGCCACGTAGTGTGAAGGTACCTTTATTGAGTATAAATCCTTGCTGAATTGATGAAGCTTGCATGTGTCCGTTTGAGTGAAAGGCGTTTAATGAGTGAAGGTAATAATGCGTTAATTACGTTTATCAAGCGCTATAACAAGCATCAGGAGCGAGTATACCGTTTGTTATCACCAACTCCTATAGATCTCTATTCGACAGATATGTTTGTTTTTCAATACAGGGCGGGTTAGAACCAAACTAATACAAACAAGCTTACACAACAAGCGTATGCGAAAGCGGTAAGCATAAGTAAAGTAGGTGAGGGCGATATGGAATATCTTTACGAGAAACAGGTTGAGCCGGGTAAGCTAATCGAAATTGCCGAAGGCGTACTGTGGCTGACCATGCCTCTACCTTTTGAATTAGACCATATAAACCTTTACCTAATTCGGGGGGACGGGGGCTGGGTAGTGGTCGATACTGGTATAGGAACGACTACCACCAAGTCATTATGGCAGCGTATTTTCGAGCAGCTGGACGGCCCTATAGTTGGGGTTATAGTGACGCACTTGCACCCTGACCATGTGGGTCTGGCAGGCTGGATAGCCGACACTTTTAAGGTTCCGTTTTACATGACGCAAACCGAGTATTTCACTGCTCGCGCATTTGCGGCTGGGAGGAACGGAGCTACAAATGAAAGAGACGTGCTTTACTACCAGCGCGCCGGCCTTGACGAGGTAATGATTGAGAAGCTGACAGCGACAGAGGGCAACGGCTACAGCAGTGTAGTGTCGCCGTTACCCATTAGCTATACCAGGCTTAAAGACCAGATGGAATTAGCGTTAGGTGATAATCAATGGAAGGTCATGATTGGGCGCGGTCACTCTCCCGAGCACGCTTGTTTATATAGCGAACAAAAAAATATTTTGATTTCAGGGGATCATATTTTACCCATTATCACCCCCAATATAGGCGCATATTCCACTGAGCCCGATGCTAATACGTTAGATGATTATCTTAATACGCTACCCAAATTCAAATCACTGCCAAAGGATGCCACAGTTCTACCTGCTCATAAGCTTCCGTTCATTGGCCTTCATGAGCGCGTCGACACCCTGTTAGCTCATCACCATGACCATTTAAACGCATTGGTAAATGCGTGTGAACAGCCGCAAACTGCCGTTAATTTGTTGCCGGTGCTGTTCAAACGGAAACTATCTAGCCGAAATATGGTGTTCGCTGTGGCCGAGTGTTTGTCGCACTTAAACTACTTACTGAACCAAGGGGTGATCAGTCGAAGTGTAAATAGCAAAGGGCAGTTTGAGTTCAAAGCAAACCAGACCAAGCAGCTCGCTAGTTAACTTTCAAGACGATAGAGAATGCTCAAGGGTGTGTTTAGCCTGCTTAACCCGAGAGTTAAATGCATGAATTAGGGCGTGAGTGGGCTATCGAGCTCACTGTCTATACTCTCATTTTCCAAGCAAGATAACTGTTTGGGAATGGTTATTTCCACTACGGTTCCTTTATTTTCTTTGCTGCTTATCGATATCTTACCTTGGTGCTGTTCTATCGCGGTATAGGCTACGGATAACCCTAACCCCTGGCCTTGTCCCTCAGGTTTTGTAGTGAAAAAAGGCTCAAACAGCCGCTTTCGGTGCTTAACTGGAATACCGCACCCTGAATCGAGAATTTTAATCACTACCGAATCTCCTTTTTCGATAACACTCAATTTTACAAACCCTTTCGTTTCAATGGCTTGAGCCGCGTTAATCATGACGTTCATTAAGGCTTGTTTCAAAGGCCCGGGGTTTCCCATCACCTCGACTTTTTCGTGCTCACATTCAAACTTATAGTGTGGCGCACTATATTGCGCTGAAATTAGCGTAATCAATTGGTTGCATATTGTGCACACATCGACAGTTCGAACCCCTTCTGTATTTTTCAAAGAAAAGTTTTTAAGGTTTTCAACAATGTCTTTTACTCGGGTGAGGCCATCGGTAGATTCTTCAATTAACTCTGTGATGTCTTCTTTTAACAAGTCGTAGTGATTCGATTGAAATAAGGCGTCGATTTGCTCTTTAAGTTCGTCGTTAAACTGTTCAAGCTGTGCATAAACACCATCACAGATAGAGATTAGGTGAGACGCGTATTGTCCTAAAGTATTTAGATTTGCGTTAACAAAACCAACCGGGTTATTGATCTCATGGGCAATCCCAGCCGCAAGTTGCCCGGTAGACGCCATTTTTTCAGCCTGAATAAGTTGGCTTTGTGCTGTGTCAAGTTTACGAATGAGCTTTCGTTGAGCTTCATGTTCTTTTTTTAGCGCTTCAGACAGTTTTTGCTGCGCTCTAAAGTAGCTAGCCTGGGCTGTAACATCTTGTAAGAAGATACACGCTAACTTCTGACCTGAACTTTTGTCTTTGATGGGGAGAATTTCCATATTCTGATACATCTGCGTTTCTTCACCCGTAATGGGGCGAGAGCTTTTAAATGGAAATATATGAGGGCGCTGCTCCCAGTAACTAAAGCTTGGGTGCTGCAGCACAAACACCGATTTTAATCTGCGTTTTAAAAACTTCGCTTGCCCTTGGAATAGGTCTGTAACCGGTGTGTCTTTGTAGCAGTCTCGCAAATCGTGAGGCAGTCTATCTAGAAAAAAATCATTCAAGTAAACAACGTTAAACTGCTCATCAACTATGCCTATTCCGACAGGTAATTTACCTACCAGCTGTTCAAACATTATGCGAGCAACTCATCCAGCGTATTTTTTATTCGAGCAAGCGATTCATCGTCGAGGCAGAAAACCACGCGCATGCTAAACGAAGAGATAGCAATAACGAATTGGACTTCCATGACTAAACTATGTTGCCACTTTAAATCGTCGAAATTGCTCTTATCGGGTTGAAACAGGGTAGGCATATTCAAGTTAGTCGTCAGCTCTAATTGTTCCGAAAGACCCGCTAAGCAAGCCCCCGCTAAGATGTTGCACAGTTCTAATATAATTTCCTGAATGTCCTCTTCACTTAATGGGTCTTCGTAATCCATCAAGGTGGCAACTTCTGTCAAACCCGCCTGAGAGAGTACGGACATCACTTCACCGTGAACGTCTCCTAAAAACGACTGGCGGGTGTAAAAAGCCCCTTCAGTTTCAAACAATAGTCCATACAGTTGTGTAGGGGTGACTGCCGAAATTTTGGGAATAGAAATATCTATCTTGGTTTCAATTAACTGAGCGAGCGAGTTTGCCGCTTGCCCCATAGAAATATTCAGCAATTCCTGAAGCGCATCTCTTTGCTCTTCATCTAGTGGTAATACGATGCTCATAGATACCCCAACTCAAACAGCGTCATTGCTAATTCTTCTTTATCTAAGGGTTTGCGAAGAAAACGCTTAGCTCCGAGAGATAAAACAATTTTTTGCTTTTCAGGTTGAAAGTCTGCGCTGATAACAATGACATTCGGCGCGTCTGTCTTTTCGTGCAGAAACTCTAATACGCCTACACCGTCTACTTCAGGCATAGTGAGATCTAATAGAACGAGCGCAAAGTTACTCTCTGATAAGGCATCTATAGCTTCTTGGCCATTGGTTGCTTCAGTAATATTGTATTCAAGATCTTCGGGAAGTGCCCGTATAACGCTACGCCTCGACAGTTTTGAATCATCAGCAACTAAGACAGAAAGTGACATTTACAGCCTCCTTTATTGGCATTTTTGTGATATGCCGTTTTAGTAAAGTATGTGCAGTTTTAGCGTTACTGCAACAATACCTTTAAATTTTATTGCTCGGGGGGCGATGAGCAGCAATACAACATCTTGAGTATATGACAGAGGTGACTTTTGTGCGTATTAGACTTTTAGTTGAATTGAATAAAGCGTTAATTGTAGGGGGGAAGTAAGGGTGTGAACCGACACCCGGTACACACCACAACATTTTAGGTATTTTGCATGGTGTACATCTTATCGAGTGCCGCGGGCATGGCATCAACATAACGTTTAACGTCGGCGATTTTACCCATACTTACGCGCGACCAATTATGGTAAGTGCGATAAATTCCTCGTATTAGCACGTCTTTCTCAGCCATCGCTTGGCGAAAATACTCAGCGTTACCATCGCCTAAGTTCACGAAAATAAAGTTAGTACTTGATGGCAGTGCCGTCAAACCGTTGGCTTTAACCGCGTCCATAACCATTGCCTTACCCTCATAAATTTTTTCTTTTGAAAAAGTTAAAAAGGCATCATCGTTGTAGCTAGCAATTGCGGCGGCAAGACCGGCTTGGTTTAATGTATATCCGCCCATTCCATAGCGATTAATCCATTCAGTGTTTTCTTCAGAGGCGATGAGGTAACCAACTCGCATGCCTGCAAGGCCGTAGATTTTAGAAAACGTACGCGCAACAATGACATTATGGCCGGCTTTAACCAGCGGGATCATGGTGTGCTTTGGCGGTTCGTCGATAAGTTCATTATAGGCTTCATCAACCAATACGAGGGTTTTCTTAGATGCTTTTATGCAGAAATCTCGTAGCTTATTAGGGTCGAGTACTTTACCGGTCGGATTGTTTGGATTACAAATATGTACCATTCCAATTGAGTCATCGATGGCGGCGTACATCGCATCAAGGTCAATATCGAGTTCGGCGGTGTTGGCAATTCTCATTATCTCGGGTGCACCCTGCTTTTCAGGGGCTTTAGAGGTAGTATCCCAAAAGAGATCTGGGCCAAGAATTTTTCCATTTTTACTCGCTGCAACGGCGGCATAAGACAGTATTGGGCTTGAACCCGCACTCAATGAAATATGCTTACGCGTAATGCCGTGACGTTCTGCAATCATATCGAGAAGTGTCATAGCGGCGGGGTACGCATAATAAGCGCCACCTTGGGCTGACGCGGTGGCAATTGCTTCTAGTGCTGCAGGGCTTGGGCCAAAAGGGTTTTCATTGGCATTGAGCTTTGCAACGCCTGGCTTTGGGCCGTATATAACAGCGGGCTGACTCGCAGCGGCTTCTACAGACTGCGCACTAACTAGATTGCTTAATCCACTTGCGCCTATCGCCGACGCGGCTACAGAGCCACCGATAAATAAACGTCTTGAACGGTTATAACTCACGGTTTTTCTCCTTTTTAAACTATTTATATGGCTTTATAAAACATGGCGCTCGATACAATAACGAGGTAAATACCAAATAAGCGTTTTAACTTCTTCTCGCTGAAGTTGTGCGCCATCTTGGCGCCAATTGGCGCGGTGAAGATCGCACCAATACTAATTGCAACAAGGGCGGGAATATTGATGTAACCGATGGTGCCTACCGGAAGTGAGGCAGTGTCGGGATGCTTCATGAACAAAAAGCCTATCGCACCTGGAAGACCAATTAAAAAGCCTACGCCAGCTGCGGTTGCTACCGCTTGCTGTATGGTTCGCTGACACATAACCATGGTGATAACAGTAGGGGTGCCGCCGCCTATACCAAGTAATGCAGAAAAGCCGCCGAGTACAAACGCCAGCACAGCTTTACCAATACCCTTAGGCATGTTGAAAACAAGCCCGGGTCGCACGACGAACTCAGGGAAAAGAAAATAGACCGAATATAGTAGAACGCCTGCAGCGAATACAACGGTTAGCCCGTTGGCGCTTGAGTTGTTAGCAATCAGTAACCCACCGCCAACGCCAAGAATAAGCCATATACTCCACGAGCGAAGAATGTCAAAATCAACAGCGCCTTTCGCACGGTGCGCCATCACAGACCGAGCACTAGAAACAACGATAGACGCTAAAGACGTCCCTATTGCAACTTTAACCAATGCTTCTGAAGGGGGAGTAAAAAAGGGAAAAACGGCAAGCAATGCCGGCACAACCACAAACCCACCGCCATTACCAAATAGGCCTGCTGTAATGCCTGCAATAGTACCGGTAATACATAAAGTAACTACAAACCACAGTAGTTCTAATTCCATCTGCTTTCTTCTCCGCTTAAAACAGCTAAAAACATGAGTGACCTTTAACGTTTTTCTTATATACAGTTAATTAAAACGCTAGCTAAAAACATGAGTGACCTTTAACGTTTTTCTTATATACAGTTAATTAAAACGCTAACACCGACAACAGTCGGTGTTAGCGAGAGTGCATTAGAAGCGAGCGGCGAGTCGGGTGTAATAATACCCCCCTTGCCAATCGACAACCGAGCCAGAGTCATAAACTTCACCACAACAGGCGTCGCCATTAGTGCTAACGTCGGGGTAGTTATCGAAGAGATTTCTCACGCCTACTGATAACGTGAGGTTTTCGTTAATGAGATAAGACCCTTCAATATCGAACATGAACTCATCGCCGAATGTTTGAATACTCGTCGCGTTTTCTCCATCATCGCTACCCGCATTTTCGTACTCGCCGAAATAACTCAAGCGAGCAACGGCAGACCATACGTCGTAGCTATGTGTCACTGAGAACACACCGCGCATTTCAGGGCGACTGTTTTCAAAGTCGAACTGATCTTCAGCATCAAGGTATTCACTAGGGTCAGAGTCAAACTCTGTTTTGTTGTAGTTCACAGAGCCGGTTAACACTGTAGCGCCGTATTTAGACTCCATTTTGTAGGTGGCAACTACGTCGACCCCTTCGGTTACCGTATCGAAGGCGTTTTGGAAGAAGAACACGCCACCAATAGATTCGGCGCCCGATACATTCGCACCTGAAAGCGCAAGGTAGTTTTGGTATGCATCATAGCCATCGGCGTCAGGGTCGCTGACCACTGTGGTTGAAACATCGCGTGTAGAAACCGAGTAAAGTCGGTCTTCTAGCTTAATGTTGTAGTAGTCGACAGTAAGCGTTAAGTCGCCGTAGTTAGCAGTCATACCCAACGTGAAGTTAGTCGACTTTTCAGGCGAGAGCGCTTCGGCACCAAGGGCTTGCGCTACATCACCACCCGCTGGGAATAAACCTGTTGCAACAGGGAAGCCATCTGGCAAGCGAGTAGAAACGTTAGTTGTGCCTTGCTGGCCGGGTGTAGGCGCTCTAAAACCTGTACCAAATGACGATCTAAAGCCTACATCATCCGTTAGTTGGTAGAACCCTGCGACTTTGTATACCACCTCAGAACCAAAGTCCGAATAATCCTCATATCGCAGTGCTGCCTGGGCAAAAAGTTCATCGGTAATATCACCTGAAATGTCGGTATAAACGGCATAGGAGTCACGTTCGTACGAACCTGAGTAATCTGGAGAGTATCCAGGGAAGCCGTTAGAGCCAACGCCTACTACAGTATAAACGGCGTCGTCTGGGTCAGAACAATCTAGTGAGGAACCTGCTGCAATGACAGATAGGCCCGCAGCCGTTGCTGTGGTTCCGTCACAGAATCCGTAAGGGTCGGACGTTGCGTAAGGACCGGCAAAGTACGATGCTTCTTCACCTTCAGATATTTCATATGACTCATCTAAGTAACTTGCGCCAAAGGCAAGAACGTACTCGCTAAGGTCGTAGGTAAAGTCAGCTTGTATTTGTGTTTCTTCATTGGTGAGGTCGCCCGGCTCGAAAGAGGTGGGTGACATGTTGCCTAATGATGGGTTTATTGTATTGGCAAGGGTATAGGAAATTTCATTATTTCCGTAACGTCCACTAATATCATAGGTAAGGTCGCCCGACATACCTTTGATACCGCCTACAAAAGAGTAATCGGTTACGTCACCAAAGAAGCGCGGCGTAAATCCTCCGGGAAAGAATTCGGTTGGGTTCCAGATAGAGCCGTCTTCAAGGCGAATATCTTCAATTGTACCGTTGCCTGGATAGCGATAGTAGAACGAACCATCGCCTTCACTTTCTGAGTAGTTACCAAAAGCATAAAGCTCAGCTTCAGGGGACAAGGCGTAGCCCGCATTCACAAATACCCGCGTACCGCTTGTATTCGGTTGTCCCCACGGCTGTACCACGTCTGAACCATGTACACTATTGGCCATGGCTGTTGCATCGGCAATATACTGTTCTGATTGCTCGTCAACACAGAACCACGGCTCACAATACTGTTCACCCCTAAATGTTGCTTCGCTATCTGAATATTCTGCTGAGATACTTAAAAAGCCATCGTCACCAAGGGCAAAACCTTTATTGCCGGTAACGGTTATTTGGTCACCGTCACCTTCATAGTACGTGCCATAATCAGCGGTAAAAGAACCGCCTTCCGTGTTGTCTTTAAGCTGGAAGTTAATAACACCAGCGATAGCATCTGAACCGTATTGCGCTGCCGCGCCGTCTCGAAGTACTTCTACCGTTTTAATGGCTGCTGTGGGGATAGTTGCAATGTCTGGGCCCTGTGTACCCGAGCCGCCAATAGAAACAAGTGCTGCTCTATGGCGTCGCTTAGAGTTAACCAGTACCAAGGTTTTATCGGTAGGCATGCCACGAAGTGTTGCGGGGCGAATAAAGGTTCCACCGTCAGATATAGGCTGACGGCCAACGGAGTAAGAGGGAACCAAGGTCATAAGAACGTTGTTCATATCGGTAAAAGCTACTGCCTCTACGTCTTCTGCGGTTAATACATCAACCGGCACAGGAGAACTGGTCACCGACCGTGGCGCGCCTCGCGCCCCAACAACGGCGATGCGTTCTAAGTCTTTCGCTTCGGCGGTTTCTTCTGTAACTTCTTGCGCTTGTGCAAGCATTGACGTGGTAAAAAGGGTTAACCCGGTAAGTGCGTAACGTACTGCAGTGTGGAGTTTCTTTTGTTTCATCAGTGTTCCCAATCGTGCTTATTGCTACTTAATTTGTGAATGTGGATTGTTTAAATCTGCACTCTTTTTAGGCACGCACGAGCACCACATTGATGCGTATTGCATCTTGTTATTGTTGTTGTGTAACTCGTGTACAGGGTCTAGGCTAAAAACTCTTTCGCGCTCGCGGAAGAAAGAAGAATATTCAGGGGTATAAGAAAAGTATTGACCCTAAGCGAACGGCCCATTTTACTTGGTGTTAGACTTAAGTATTAAGCTGCATCAGATTTTTTGTCTCTCCCATTTCCCCGCAATTTTTACAAATTTTCTGCATATAACTGAGTGGAATGGCATATAGCTTGCGTTAAACCACAGTGCGCATACTGTCAAATCAATCGATTTGGGGCCAAGCGCAATCTATATTTGCTGCGGGTTTATTAAGGGGGACGAGTGCATTCTAAACAGCTGCATTATTTTATAACGACGGTACAAAAGGGAAGTATTGCGGCTGCCGCCAGAGCGTTAGATATAGCGCAGCCGGCTATAAGTCAGCAAATAGCAAGTTTAGAAAGGGAAGTAAAAGCCACGTTACTTGAAAGAAGCTTTTCTGGGGTTAACCTTACGCCTGCGGGAAAAGTATTTTACAAGCACGCCGAGAAAATTGCAGATGAAATAGATAATGTAAAGTTAGCCATGGAGGCATTTCACCCGGCACAGCACAAAAAAATTAAGATTGGTATGCTGCCTTCAATTGGCAATGTACTTTCACTGCCGTTATTAACTGAAATTACAAAAAATCACAAACACGTAAAAGTAGAGATCAGTACCGGGCCTTCTTACACTATCAATGATTGGCTTGAATCTAAGCAGGTGGACATCGCGCTGACCTACCAACAGGCTATTGAACCTAGGTTCATGAACCTAACGCCGCTTATTCAAGAAGAATTACACTTGGTTTTCACCGCTTCACCGGCCTATTCTCAGTACGCCGAGCTAAGAGAAAAGTCGTTCATCAAGTTTTGGGAGATAAGCGAGCTGCCGCTTTTATCTCCAGGCAATAAAGACGCCTTAGGCCAGCTTATCGCTGATTATGAAAAAGCGACGGGGGTAAGTTTAAAGCACGATCTGGCTTATTCGGGGCAGCTTATGACGGGGTTAAGACAGGTTATGCAGGGAGAAGGCGTAATGATTTTGCCCACTTCAGCTATCTTTCACCTTAGAGAATCGGGGCTGGTATCCACGCTTAAAATCACTCAGCCTGAAATGCACCGAACGGTCTTAGCGGCAACCAATAAACAGGTTAAGTTGACGCAAGACATTGGCCATATCATTGATGTTATAAGACAGGTAGTGGCGCAAGAAAATACCCTTAACCACTGGTGCGGCACGCTAGAATTTGCGTCATCGACGTTTATTGCCCAATCGGCATAATATTACGCCCTGTCTAAACCTTGCTAGCTGGGTGATTAACCAGGTCATTAGTCAGGAGATTCAGGCAATTCTATATCGATAAGCACAGGCAGATGATCGGAATATACTCTGGTTTTAGCATTCTTAAGCTTCCTACAGGCTTTAACTTTTATATCATCGGTAACCCAAACTCTATCTAACGAAAAGACGGGGAAATGGCTAGGAAATGTAGCGCCGACTTTTTGTTGAAAAAGCAAAGAATTCAAACCTTTAAATGCTTTAGAAAAAAACTGCCATTCATTGAAATCTCCAGCCAGTACTAACGGGGTTTGCTTTTCCTTGAGACGCTGAGAAAGGTGCTCATGAAGCAAAGAGAACTGTGAGCGCCGCTCCAGTTTTTTTAGTCCCTTATGCGTATTCACGACAGTAAGCGGCGTTTTCTCTGTTTTTAATTCGACAATTTGCACATTTCTCGGTTGTCGCCCGCTTTGGCTTACATCAACCGTGTCGTTTGATAAAACGTCGTAGCGAGTGAGTATAGCGTTGCCATACCAGCCATCAGCTTCTCTGATGGCTGGCGAAGGTATAAGCTTAAAGGTATTTTCGGCACATATGTCTCTAACATCTTGTGCGGTATCTCGCTCGGGAGGGCGGGTGTCCATTTCCTGCAGCAACACGACATCGGCACCGCTGCTTGCGAGAAACTGCCCAATGCGTTTGTAATCTTGCTTTTTGTCTCTACCTATTCCGCTGTGAATATTATAAGTCACTATGCGGCACATTTTTCTACCTCACTTTTACTACTGCTATCTTCATTTTCGCTGTCGCTTTTCGCTTCTTTACGGGCTTGATAGAATCGAGCGAATTTTTGTGAGCCCCAGATCATTAAGCCCCACAGTACAATACCGCCAACTAAATAGCTGATTGTTTCAGGCGATGGGTTCTGCCAAATTTGCGCGATGGAATCACCCACTAAGCCTTTAGCAATCATGGGAGGAAACATACCTAAAAACGTCCCTACCAAGAATTGGAAGATCCCTATTGACGAAATACCCGCTACCAAGTTAACTAAACTAAAGGGCGCCACAGGCAACATCCGGATAGCTGCTACGCCAACTATGCCGCTGCGTTTCAGTTTTTCATCGACCGCCGCGACCTTAGGGCCGCCTATTTTTCTAAGCCCAGCATTACCCGATAGCTTGCCTACACCGAACATAATGGCTGAGCTCATAAGTGCCCCCATGATGCCGTAAATAGGGCCCCAAATTGGACCGAAAATAGCGGCGACAGCCAGTGATAGTACGGTGACCGGGAAGAACAGTATACCGCCAACAACATAGACTAATAGGACCGTGGGTAACGCAAAGTAAGTGCCCCTGCTTTTTTCTAAAAAGGCATTGATGCTGTCCGAGCTCAACCACGGAATGGATTGACTCGCCCAAAACATTAACCCACCTAGCACGGCAATTATTGCAAGACCTATCAAAATCATAATGCTTCGACGTCTTGGATTGCGAGCAGGTAGGGCCGCGCCATCAAAAGTTGGCACCGAGATCAAAGGTTCTTCTGGATCTGAGAGTGCACGAAACATATTTTGGCCGGAGTGTTCGGTGAAAACTTCATCACGTACTTCAGTTAGCACATAGCCATGTGCAATTTGCCCCTGCATTAAGGCTTCAACCGGTGAATCGTTATCGAAAATAGCCGGCATGTCGGCAATATCTCTGCCGGTGTGCTCAGCAAGTAAATCATTACGCACCTGTTCAATACAGCCTTGATTTTCCTTGCTATTGCCAAACAACACTGTGTCTATTTCTGTATCTAAGGTCATAGAGCGGTTGCTTAAATTCGAAGAGCCGATCACAAGATATTTGTTATCAATGGTCATCACTTTTGAATGAATTCGCTTATAAGCGCGGCGGCCTTGCATGTCTTCAATGGAAGAGTAGGTTAGCTTCACTCGCTCTGGGTCGATGCCCTTTTCTAAGATCGCTTTAAATTCAATTCGACTCGCCCAAAAAGCTTCGCATTCAAACTTACCTTTGGGCTCGTAAGAGCTCACAATAATGACCGAAAGATTAGGCTTTAACTTAAGTTGCTTATTAAGCGCCTCGGCTATCTCCTGTCGGGTTGTGAATTGGTTTTCAATATAGATAACAGATTCGGCTTCGCCGATAAGGTCAAGCAGCATGTGACGTACTTCTTGCGCTGGCTCTACTTCATCCATAAACGGAATAGTACGGGCAAGTGCACACTCTACGTTTTCAAAAAGCGGCGGGTAATCTTCAGGCCACGCATCAGGAAGGGGCGCATTATCATCAATCCGCGCGTCTTCTCTCATATCAATAGGAGATTCTTCGGCTACGCGCTGCCAGCGCCATCTAACTAATTTTGCAAAGTCTTCTACTACGGGACCGCTTGATACCATTTGCACATCGTGAAGGGGGCCATATTCGCCGTCTGGGCCGTCGCGCTCTTCAGATACAACCGGGTGGTCGCGAGTGTCCCAGCGATTTGTCGACACGTCCATTCCACCTGAAAACACCAATTCATCGTCGATAACCACGATTTTTTGATGCTGGCTACCGCCCATGGGAATTGTGCCATCAAGTTCAGTTTGTACGTTATCCGGCGTTTTCTCTTCCCACACTTCTTTCGCCCACATTTCTCGCTGAGCGAAAAATGCCAACGATGAATCCCACCGCAATAGGTAAATCTTAATATCGGGGAGTTGTTCAGCTTTCCACTTTAGCAGGTCACTAATTACACTGGGGGCTTCGCTATTGGCTTCGTCATCGCCTCTTAGTAGGCGAATTCGGCTGTCTATGTCCCAGCCTACAATAAAGATACTGTGCTTGGCTTTAACTATTGAACTGTGCAACGCCTTATAGTAATTCCCGCAATCAATGAGTGGCGTAGAGAAACGGGCCTTGCTTTCGACCCAACAGTTTTGGCCTGGTTGGAATATGCTCTTACCTGATTGCATGTGCTTTTACCTGTTATTCATTCTATTAATCTCTATTAGAGACTGCAGAATTCATACCTGATATCTACACAATGATGAGGCGTATAAGTATATGATATATAATAATAAGTGCTTTTTTCTTTTCGAGATGAAGTAGTAGTAGAAAGAAAAGCTTGTAAGATTTTCACAATGTACCGAGTTTAATATTCACAGCTTATAAACGCAGAAAACTACATCTATATACCCATCGACGGTGCGATTTTAGCTTCAAGATAAAGTGAGAGCTTTGGCAGGGAATTCACCACTTTCTTCTTAAAATATTGATAATCTTGCGAAAGCGACAGTCTCGAAAATACGAGAGTGGACGGAACTCATTCAGCGAATAGATGGCTGACAAACAACACAAAGCCTTTGCACAGGGCAAAGGCTTTGTAACTATTTAACTAAGTTTATGCGCTAACAAGCGCGTGTCTTAGAAGCGGTATTCAACACCAATGCTTGCTTGTTTTAGATCGGTCTCAAAATCGGTATCGTCGATATCATCGAACGCTTCATCTGCGTCCAATTCAGTATCATAAACGGTGTATTCAGCGTTTACTAAGAAATTACTTGTTACCGCGTAGCTAAGACCTGCACCAACGAACAAGCTTTCATCGTCGTTATCTCGTGATACGCCTGCAAAGTTGTATTCAGTTTCTGACCATAGCTGACCCGCTTTAGCATAAAGCGAGAAGCGCTCGGTAAGTGGCAAAATACCCTTGATAGCAGCGGTGTAACCATCTGTTTCAGCGCCAGCGATATCGTTACCGTAATCGCCAAAGTCGACGTAGCCACCTTCAATCGCTACCCATTCGTTAAACTTATAACCTACAAGGCCTTGCCATACGTCTTTGTCGTCGTCGAAGTCGTCTTCACCTTCAACGCGTAGGTAACCGTAATTACCACCTACGTAAAAACCACTGTCTTTTGCTTCAATCTGGTTAGACTGAGCATGGGCACCAAACGAAGCCATTGCACTGATAGAGGCAACAGTTGCTAGTCCAGTAAGTGTCTTAAGTGTGTTTTTCATAAGTTCATCCTCATTACTTCTATAACATTCCATCGACTTCTTATTGAAGTTAATGTGTGATTTATTGCACTACTTGTGTTTCAAGTGCTGTGCCATGGTAGAAATTGCAAAATTACCTTCAAAGAAAAGAAAACTTTACAGAGAGATAAGCATTTCCGCCTGTTATTTAATCACTTAACAAAAGGTGTCTCGTGCTATTGAAAACAAGACGGGAAAAATTTTCCCAGCCTCTGAAAGAGATTCACGACACTTAGCTAACTAATATGTACGCTTCGTTAGTCGTAACGTTTTTTTATCCGTTTAAATAAATCTGATAGTTAACTGTCAGATTTTAAAGTCTTTTTACATTGATTGGATTTTCCAATCAGTTGAATTCATTTTATCAACTGTAAATAAAGCGTAAGCCCGTCTATCTTTTAATTGCTTACAAGGTAAACAAAATGTTAACCGTTGCGGTTTAACGCTATTGCCGCAATTTGATAACGAAAACAAACTCAGACGGGAAAAAACCATGAACATGAACAGGTTTAGAAAAACCACGCTATCTGCACTTGTAGCACTTTCGCTAGGTGCCACAGGCGCGATTGCTAATGATCAAATTAGTAAGCCAGCCGGTGCAAAAGGCACGGGCATGACAAAAGCTTTTCAACCGAAAAGCAACCAATTTTGGTGGCCAGATCAACTTGATTTGTCGCCGCTAAGGGACCATGACAACCGCTCTAACCCACTTGGCGAAGATTTCGATTACGCCAAGGCATTCTCTAAACTTGACCTTGACCAAGTTAAAAGTGACATCAATGAGCTTCTGACTACATCGCAAGATTGGTGGCCAGCAGACTTTGGAAACTATGGACCATTCTTTATTCGTCTTTCATGGCATAGTGCCGGTACCTACCGTACGCTAGACGGCCGTGGCGGCGGCGATGGTGGCCAAATGCGCTTCGATCCGTTAAACAGCTGGCCTGACAACGGAAATTTAGACAAAGCACGCCGCTTGTTGTGGCCAATCAAGCAAAAGTACGGTGAAAGCCTTTCTTGGGGCGACTTGATGATCCTAGCGGGTACAGTAGGTATGGAAAACATGGGTTTTGACACCTATGGTTTTGCGGGCGGTCGTACTGATGACTGGGAACCAGATATGGTGTATTGGGGCCCTGAAGTAGAAATGCTTGCAAGCGATCGTGAAGAGCGTGAAGGCAAACTTCAGCGTCCACTAGGTGCAACGCACATGGGTCTTATCTATGTTAACCCAGAAGGCCCTAAAGGTGTGCCTGACCCAATGGGCTCGGCAAAAAATATTCGTACCGCGTTTGCTCGTATGGCTATGAATGATGAAGAAACCGTAGCGCTAATCGCTGGTGGTCACACATTCGGTAAAATGCACGGTGCTCACAAACCAGCAGACTGCTTAGAAGCTGAGCCAGGTGGTGCAGGCCTAGAAGAGCAGGGGTTAGGTTGGAAAAACAACTGTGGTAAAGGCAACGCTGAAGATACCGTAACTAGTGGCCTTGAAGGTGCGTGGACACAATTACCTACTAAGTGGACAAGCTTATATCTTCAGAACTTATTAGGCTTTGAATGGAAGCAAACTCGCAGCCCAGCCGGCGCTATTCAATGGGTCCCTACTGATGAGTCACTACACACATCAGTTCCGGATGCACACGTGGAAGGTAAGAAAAACCCACCAGTGATGACAACGGCTGACCTTGCGCTTAAGTATGACCCTGAGTACCGTAAAATTGCAGAACGTTTCTTAGCCGACCCTAAAGAGTATCAGACGGCGTTTGCAAAAGCATGGTTTAAGCTAACGCACCGCGACATGGGTCCAAAGGAACGTTACCTGGGTAACGACATCCCTAGAGAAAACTTTATCTGGCAAGACCCTGTGCCTAAAGCTGATTACAAAACCATTTCTGACAAAGATGTTAAAAAGCTTAAAGCTGATATTTTAGATAGCGGCTTAACAGTACAGCAACTGGTTAAAACAGCATGGGCTGGGGCGTCAAGCTTCCGCGCTTCTGATTTACGTGGCGGTGCAAACGGTGCGCGTATCGCACTAGAGCCTCAAATGAGCTGGGAAGCGAACGAGCCAGAAACGGTTAAAGCAGTAGTAGCTAAACTGAAAGAACTACAAGAAGATTACAACTCGCGTATGTTCTCGAAGAAGAAAGTATCGCTTGCTGATTTGATTGTTATTGGCGGTGCTGCAGCTATCGAAAAAGCGGCTGCTGATGCTGGTGTTGAAGTTAGCGTACCTGTGGTTCCAGGTCGAACTGACGCCACGCAAGAGCAAACTGACGTTAACTCTTTCTCGCTACTTGAGCCAACCGCAGACGCGTTTAGAAACTACTACAACGCAGAAGCAAGCTATCGCTCACCAACCGATATGCTAGTAGATAAAGCTGACCAGCTAAACCTGACCGTGCCTGAAATGACGGTACTACTAGGTGGTCTGCGTTCTCTAGGTGCAAACACTGGTGGCACTAACCACGGTGTATTTACCGATAACGTGGGCACGCTTAACAATGACTTCTTCGTAACGTTGCTAGACATGGGCGTTAAGTGGAGAAAAACCGATGATGCTTCTGTTTATGAAGGCGTTAACAGAAGTACTGGCGAAGTTATGTATACTGGTACACCTGTAGACCTCGTGTTTGGTTCAAACAGTGAATTACGCGCGGTTGCTGAAGTGTATGCTTACGACAATGCGAAAACCCGCTTTGTTGAAGACTTCGTCGATGCTTGGACCAAAGTAATGACGCTAGACCGTTTTGATTTACGTCATGACCTCAATGCGAAGCTAGCGAAGTAAGTCAAACTCGTTAACTCGTAGCTTGATAGCTAACAAAAGGGGGCACTTCACTTTAGGAGGGCCCCTTTTTTATGCAAATGTTTTTATTACTTAAGCTTGTACAAGCTTTAAACATCCGCTTTGCCCATACAGTACCTAGGGCTTTTGTAAAAAAGCGAAGCAAAAGTCACATTGTTCTTTCTAGCTTTAGGTGAAAGTACAGCTTTCAAATTAAGCTTACGTCATCAGTATCAAAACCATCGAGTAATCGTCGAAAACTGTGTTCGAATTCGCTACACTGAACCTTATTTTTCCATCCATGACATAACTTAATGGCCAGTCTTCAACGTGCTTTAGTAAATTTAGAAATGTTAAGTGACGATATTAACGCGTTATCTTCTGATGAACTGAATACCGTCACGCACATTCATCTTTTACATAGCGTGCTAGAGGAATTGAAAAACGCTGAGGCCACTGTTGTTTTCGAAACCGAAGCCAGTTTCCATAAAATTCTGCAAGGTTCTTTATTTGACCCCATTTTTGAGCGAAAACGCATGGTAGGCGTGTATACCAAGCTGGTTGGCTATGTCATTACCGCATGGGAAGCCTCAAATAAGGCGAACGCAATCTTAGTTGATAACTTCGATGCAAGCGCAGATAAGCGTCTTGAGCTGCTTCAGGTGAAAGCTATAAGAGCCAAATCTCAACTTAAAACCGTCGCGACGGCCATGGGGCAAAACGACTACGAGAAGTTTACACAAGCGCTAGGGTTAATTGCACAAGAGTGGCAGTGGGATACGCTTCGCGCAAGGTTTTAGTCAAGCGCGAAGGTAATACTCAATGACTTACGAAGTGGTATTTCTGATACCGATATCTTGCTCGTTGATAACGCGAACTTCCCGTTGAGGGAACGGAATTTCAATATTATGCTCACGTAAGGTTTCAAAGACGGCCAGCAACAAATCACCGCCCACACGATTCTTGCCGTCGTCTATTCCTTCCATCCAGAATTCAACAAACATGTTCACGCCCGAGTCGCCAAAACTATCTATTTCACAGTCTGGTAGTTCTTCAAAAGGAATGTCTTCGCCACTGATCACTTGCGGGTGTGCCGCCACGGTATCTTTAATAATTTCTACCATTGCGCGAATATCTGTTTTGTACGCAACCGAGAAGTCGATACGATAACGCTGCTTTTGATTTTTGTGCGTCCAATTAATGAGTAAAGAGCTGATGAATTTTTCGTTGGGTACAAGTACATCTTTCCCGTCGAAGGTTTCAAGCACGGCATAGCGCATTTTAAATTCTCTTACGATGCCTTTTTTTCCGTCTTCAAGCTCGACATAGTCACCTACGGTTAGCGACTTATCTAACAATATGATAATGCCTGATATAAAGTTTGAAGCGATAGATTGAAGCCCCAAACCAAGACCCACGCCTAACGCGCCGCCGAAAACAGCGAGGGCAGTGAGGTTGATCCCCATGACATTAAGTAACAATAAAAATACGATACAGAAAAGGGCTACTTCGAAAAGCTTAGCGAATACCTCTTTGGTGGATACATCAAGGGACTTGTGGTTTCGTATGATATCTTGACCGATGGCATTTGAACTTCGACCTAACCAAAAGAGCAGCCCGCCAAACAACACTACTCGGGTCACCCCATAGGCAGAAACCTCAACATTCCCTACTGAAATCGCTATCGACGCCAGCGCTGTTGTAACAAGTGGTAGCACGCCAACAAGGTGCAAAAATAAAATCGGTAAACCTACCCATCGCATAAGCCCTGCAATGGTTTTATTTTCAACAAAGCCGGTAATGAGTGAGTTCACAAACAGCATTAATGCCACGACAACCGCTATTTCTAATAGCCACGCGTCAAACTGAAACTGAGCGCCTAGCACAGTGGTCAGCTTTAGCATACTTATAGTGATAAGCGGGAAAAGAGCCTCACCTAAGTTATATAGAAACCCATGCATCGTGTGTGCACCTTGCTCGGGCTTTTCTCTAGTAAACTTAAACGGCTTCTTCACTTGCCTGGCAAGTAAAAAGGCTATGCAATATATTACCGCTATGGTTGTCAGCTGAATAATAAAGCTATCAGACATAACTGATGCTTTCACGAGAGCCAATTTTTCTTCAGCATGTTGGGTTAAACTTTCAACATTCATCTTTTAATTTCACTTGGTTATCACAGCGTAAGCGTGAGTGTTATTAGCGCATAAAGTAATTTCGCGCTTTTTATCTGTTATAACAAACATGGTAAAGCTTTTTCTTACCTTTGTGCCATATAACTAGGTTTAACTTTTTTGGTCATATAGGTATCTTAGCTTGTTATTGTGCATAAGACGCTAAAGTACTGAGGCTTTGAACTAAAGGGTGGTTATCCTAAGTTATTGATTTTATTTTTCTTAGTTTTGATTTTACTCTGTTTTTATTTTATTGGCGTGAACGGGCTTGCTTAAAAAGTTCTACGGACTCGTAAAAAATTTGTCGTGAAGATCCACAAAAATAACAGGTTATCAATATTGGTAATAATTATTGGTTGGCATCTGGTAAGGCCGGAATGTAGTATGGAATGGTTTTCTGCTGCTTGAGAAAGCGGAATGTGAACAAGCTTATCTACGCGTTTAAGCAAGTTTTGGGGAAGTGTCGGGCCGTATTTTAGGTTCAATATTTACCTCGAAGTAGAACTTTGCTCTTACGCCTTAAAGCAAAATAATAAAAACAGTGACTCATAAGAGTACCCTACAAAGCAAACAGGCTTCTTAGAAATAAGAAGCCTGTTTTATTTTACAATCAGAAAACCTTCTGTCACTACTGTCTTAAATGAGCAATTGAATAGAGCCCTCTGGTTTCATCTGTTTTTCGTTTAATTTCTTCAAGTGCTTTTGCTTCACTTGCGTCAAATAATGCATTGATCAAACGATTAAAATGCTGATGCATTGCACGGCGTGCACCGGCCGAATCTTTACTTTCTATAGCATCGTAGATAAGCGTATGTTCTTGAAGCCTTTGCTCTTCACCTTGGGAGCACACGTCACTATATGCAGCGATAACTTGTGGAACGCTTCTACGCAGTGCCCATAAGTTTTCAACAGACAACATAATTGCATTGTTGCGGGTTGCTTGAGAAATAATCTGATGGAAGCGTTGGTCGGCTTCATCCGCTTTCTCTGGCGATTTCATCTCTACCAAGGTTTGCTTCAATGCCTCTAATTCTTCACTAGAAATGGTTGCTGCTGCAAGCGCTGCCGCTTCGCCTTCAACCAATGCACGGGCCTGTGTGAGTTCAAATGCACTGATAGGCTTGGTTACCTGACCAGGCTTTTTTTGATGCAGTACATAAACGCCAGAGCCCGTCTTTACTTCAACGCGCTCGCGCACTTCAAGAGCAATGATAGCCTCGCGAATGGTAGGGCGACTAACATTATAAGTTTCTGCAAGCTCTCTTTCAGCGGGTAATCGACTACCTTCAGGATAAATCCCCTGATCAATTAGCGCCTCGAGTTTCTCAACGATGCTCCAGAAAAGACGACGAGTCTTCATATTTACAGCCCTTGTTTGCCTGTTGCTTACCAAGTAGAGGGTACACAATTGGTAAAAGAATTCTATCTGACCATTGTATATCGAAACTAGCGCAAAGCGCAAAGTCCCTTATGTATCGTTAATACTAACGCTTATTAAACGATAAAAAGTCTAATTGGTAATACATTTATTTAGTTATTGGTAAAACAGATTGGTTGTTTTTGGTTGGATCCTAAAACAATCGGTAACAAATAAATAACAGCATAATTGCGTTTTTGCAAAACAACGTGACCAATTAATGCGGTTAGAGCAATAAAATTTCAATACTTGCTCGGCAAGGAGAGGGATGTATGAAGTTAAAGAGTATCTTTAAGTCAGCGGTCGGCGTTGTTACTTTGTTGACGCTAAACTCGACTGTTAACGCTGAAGACTTTTTCGTAGATTCTAAAGCATCCTATTACGATGCTGTTAGCCAGGTAGGTCCGGGAGACGATATTGTTTTTAAAAACGGAACGTATCGCGATTTCGAAATTAAGTTTCAGGCCCAAGGCAGCAAACAAGCCCCTGTTACTTTGCGTGCTGAAACAAAAGGCGAGGTGGTTTTTTCTGGTCAATCTAACTTAGCAATTGCTGGAAGCCACGTGGTGGTATCAGGGTTAGTATTTAAAAATGGTTATTCGCCTTCAGGCTCGGTCATTAGCTTTCGAGTAAATAAAGATGATGTGGCAAACCATACCCGCGTTACCGAAGTGGTTATTGAAGACTATTCAAAACCCGATAAATTTGAGAGTGACTATTGGGTTGCGCTTTATGGA
The DNA here is from genome assembly GCF_000020585.3 of Alteromonas mediterranea DE. Classification (NCBI taxonomy): domain Bacteria; kingdom Pseudomonadati; phylum Pseudomonadota; class Gammaproteobacteria; order Alteromonadales; family Alteromonadaceae; genus Alteromonas; species Alteromonas mediterranea. The sequence goes on along the minus strand of NC_011138.3, from coordinate 3,664,342 downwards.
AAACACAATCGCTTCGATCACTCCTATCTTGCTGGTAAGCGCAATCGTGGCGTTACCGTTGCTGTGCGACTAGATAGTGCGGATAGCACTGAAAATTACCACCAAATTGACAATAACTACTTTGGCTACCGACCTGAACTGGGCTCAAATGGCGGGGAAACACTAAGAATTGGCACAAGTCATTATTCATTAGAAAACTCGTTCACTCGCGTTGAGAACAATGTATTTGATAGATGTAATGGCGAAGTAGAGATTATTAGTGTTAAGTCGGGTGGGAACACCCTTCATGGCAACACCTTTATTGATGTTTCTCACATACAGCTAGCCGCTGGCGCAGATGAAGAACGTTCAGCGCCCCAGTAGACAGCGTATTTACGAAAAACCTTGTTGTTGCTAACAGGGTTCCCACTACATTCAGCTTCTTCGATGATACTAGCGGTAAAACGTTTTCGAACAATATTGCTAATTACAGCGTTGAAAGTCAGATTGAAGCGGGTTTTACCAAGCGCACTGATATTGGTGAATCAACAAATGTGACTGTTGACGGTATGCAAGTAGGTGCAGACGATAGCGTAAAAGCATTATCAAAAGATGAGGTAGGCCCAAGCTGGTATCAAAAGAAAGAATATGAATTGCCATTTAAATCGGGTAAAGAAATAAGGGTAGATCCCGGTGTAAACACTATTTTCGACGCGGTCACCCAGGCCGAAGATGGAGATGTGCTTGTCTTAGGTGAAGGCAAATACAGCGAAGAAAAAATCATTAAGGTTGAAAAGGTATTGTCTATAGAAGGGGCTTCACCTGACTTGGTTACGATTTTACCCCAACGCTCTGCATTATTCGAAATTAGCGACAATGGGGCTTTAGCGCTTCAAAGGGTAACCTTAGCGGGCACAGATGCGCCTGATGCGGCAGGCAATACACTAATTCGTACCAAAAAATGGGGCATGTTAACGAACTACCGCTTCACCATGGATAACGTGAAAGTGGTCGATGTAGACATTAATCATAGTTTTCATTTCTTCTCTGCTGGTGCGCGAAGCTTTGCCACGCATTTTTCTGTGACGAACAGCCATTTTGAAACAATTTCTGGAAACGTATTTGCGTTCAATAAAGAAAAAGATGACTTGGGTATCTACAACGTTGAAGTACTCAACATTAGCAATAATGTTTTTGAAAACGTGAGCGGAGCACTAGCCTTGATTTATCGTGGGGGGACGGATGAGAGTACATTCGGGCCCAAAGTAACGTTGAGTGATAATACGCTGACCAAGGTGGGTCACGGCAAAAGAAATAAGCGCAAAGCAAGCATCTTCCTTCATGGCGTCCAAAAAACAAACATTCGAAATAATAAGTTCGACTCTAGTGCGAAGGTACGCATTGAACACACGGTCGGTGAGCCACAAACGACGCTCAGCCAAAATAGCTTTAGTAACACCGATAAGCCGTCAATTATAGATTTTCTAACGGCTAAAGACGGCTGCCAGTGTCAGTAATTATAGTCATTAGAGTAAGTCAATTGGCGTTGCTTGCAGCAGCGCCGAATAACGTTAAAACAAGCAAATAATACAAAGCTATGAGTTCGTAGGGTGGAATATATGAGAGTTGGTTTTATTGGCGAGTGCATGGCTGAACTTAAAAAAGTGGATGGTTTACTGCAGGAAGGTTTTGCAGGCGATACCTTTAATTCTGCCGTTTATTTAAAACGCACATTCCCAGCATTAGAGAGTTATTTTATTAGTGCGATAGGGAGTGACCCGCTTTCTAAAGAGATGCTGGAATTTACTCGAGGTGAGTCAATCAATACGCGCTTTTTATATGCTCACCCAGACAAACATATCGGGCTTTACAAAATTTATACTGATGCGTGCGGTGAGCGTTCATTTACCTATTGGCGAAATGACTCTGCAGCAAAGGGTTTGATGTCGTTATTAAATGAATCAGATACAGCGTCGCTTACCGCCATGGATATGGTCCTTTTTTCTGGAATTTCTCTGGCGGTGTTAAACAGAGAAGATCTTAATAAATTTTGGCGTTTACTAGAGGCTGTTGATCTTTGAACATTATTTGTTCAGCAGTACATTGGTAGCCACATCATCATGAATGCCAATGCGACTGTACTGCTATAGTTTCGAGCTAGCTTGTCGTATCTTGTTGATATTGCCCGGTACCTTTTTATCCTCAAAAACGCGTTTTCAACAAGATGCCTATATCGATACAGGCACCAGTCCATATCGTCATTACCTAATTTGTTATTTCGTTTGCGTGGAATATTGGCATCTGCTCCACTTTCTTCTACGTAAGCTCTAAAAGCTTCACTGTCATAGCCTTATCAGCACAAACAATATCGGCTTGTGGGGAGTTTATTATCAGACTTTGTGCATGTACGATGTCGTTCACTTGACCACCGGATAGTTCAAAATAAACGGGCAGGCCACCGCTATCTACCGCAAGGTGAATTTTCGTTGAGTTACCACCTCGACTTTTTCCGATGGCCTCATCTTGTTTACCCGCTGCACCGCTACTATCCTGATGCGCTTTAACTATACTACCATCAAGAAACAACCATTCTGGGTCACCCTCGGAGGCTAAGCTTTCAAATAACTTTTGCAATATGCCTTTCTTCGACCATAAATTAAATCGTCGGTAGACCGTATTCCAGAGACCAAATTCAGATGGCAAATCCCGCCACTGAATGCCGGTACGCATTCGGTAAAGTATGCCCTCCAGGGTATTTCGGTGCTCATATTTGTTATAGACTCTGCCACTCTCCTTTAGCAGTACTTTTAGGATTTCCCACGCATCATCTGTTAACATCGTTCTTGGCATAGCAACATTACGGTTAATTATTTTTGGCGAAACAATTATACCTCGTTGCTATGCCGGCTGCTTTTCATACAAAGATCAACAACCTCTAGGCTTTATTCTACTCTTACTTAACTTGTAAAAGGCTCCAACGTTAAGTGAGGAACATTTCATTTTTTATCATCTCTGCTCTTTGAGAAACTGTGTATAGATCGTATGTACAGTAACTTTTATCTACAAGTAAATATTCTACCGCTGACCGTAGGTTGGAATTATATTGTTCATTTACTCTCTAATAAGGGATCGGCTAACTTCACTTCGTCACGTGCGATCGCAAAAATTCATTTTTTTCTAAACCATTTCAGGGGCGAGTGCTGTAACTAGTATTATGAAATAAATGTAAGGTTGCTCATGCTCTGGCTTTTAGGTCTTCACATCTTCGGTCTTCTGATCTGGTTGGCAACCGTGTTGTATTTGCCAATCTTAATTGCTACTGAGTCGAAAATGCGCGAAGACTTTATCGATATTCCATTTGGAATGAGGTCGGTAGCGCGGCTGATATTCGCGTATGTGGCTTCGCCCGCGGCTATCATTTCTATTATTGCGGGAACATTGGTCTTTGTAATAAACGACACCCTTACTTTCTGGCTGATGGTGAAACTAACCATTGTGACGATACTGGTGATATTGCACGCGAGCCTTGGGCTACTGATAACGCGCCTTGAACGCCAGGAAATGCGTTATCTGGCAGGCTTTAGCTGGTACTTTCTGATAGCGATATTTTGCTGCGTCGGAAGCATACTGTTTGTGGTCCTGGCAAAACCTGCTGCACCTGGTTTTGTGCCATGGCCAATCTAGGGCTCAACTTAGCGTTCACTATTTTGAGGCTCGTTAACACCTACGCCGTAAGCAAAAACCAGTTGAGCGCCCAAAAAACCAGTAATACCGATAAGGATGCCAGCTAGAACGCTGACATAGATTCCCCAGGGATTAATAAGTTCGCCGGGGTTATCGCCTAAGCGTAAGGTAAGGTTAAATGTGGTCAGCGATAGCGTCATTACTGCTAGAACGGCGTGAGCCCAGGCTGCGACAATATGGCGAATAATATGTACAGTAAAAACATCAATGGCACCGGCAAGGCTGGCCAAAACACCAAATGCCAGTCCAGCAGCAGTAAGCCAAAAACTGGCTTCAGCCCAGAAAGGATCGCTGGTAAGGATAAATACAGTATCTGTGACAATGAGTATGAGCAAAAACGCGATGGGAAAATGGATCAGGGCTGGATGTAGTGCATGCCCCCTAAGTGAAGCGCGGCTGCTGATTATTGAATTCGACATAGAAGCATCAGATCCTAAATACCGTTTAAGGAGTGAGTTTGGTAAATAGAGTAACAGAATATCTTTTCACTGCCAGTGCCTTATTGTTGGCAGGTTGCAGTGAGCCGTATTCCATTCTCGCCCCTGCAGGTCCGTCAGCCAAGGCGGTTACCACAATCTGGTGGGGCATGCTCACGGTTGGAGTCGTGGTATTACTGGGGATTTGCTCACTCTGGTGGTATGCCAGCTTCCGACGCAATCGTAAATATAGCGATGCAGATGTAAAACGCGTTCTTACTCGTATGGTTTTGTGGGGCGGTATTGTGTTACCCACGGTGGGCATAACCGTATTGCTCATTTTTGGTATTCCAGCCGGGAATATTATGCTGCCTTGGGCAGATGAGCGCGCTGTGCGAATTGATGTGCATGCCAGACAATGGGCGTGGGATGTAACCTATCCGCAACATGATATTGAACTAACAGATGAAATTCATATTCCTGTCGATACGCCAATTGATATTCATGTGACTAGTGCGGACGTGATTCATGGCTTCTGGGTGCCACGGCTAGGGGGAAAGATTGATGCGATCCCGGGGCACACGAACATCGTGCGTTTGCAAGCCGATGAAGTAGGTGAGTTCGGTGGCCAATGCGCCGAATATTGCGGCCTTTCTCACGCTAAAATGCATTTTAAAGTCATTGCTCATTCTGCTGAGAAGTTTGATGCATGGCTCGTCCAACAAGGTAAAACACAATGAATGGCAAATCAGAACTACACAAAAATTTTGCCAAGGTGTGGGATAACCTACCTGGGTGGGGCAATCTTGCAGCGGTAAACCATACTTCTATCAGTCAGCGATTCATGCTAACCGGGGTGATCTTTTTTCTCGTAGGCATTTTGCTGGCAATGCTGATCCGCTCGCAATTGGCGTTGCCAGGTCAGACACTCATTACTGCCGACCTGTATTCACAGGTTTTTACTATGCACGGCACTATTATGATGTTCTTGTTTGCCATTCCGGTTCTGGAAGGCGCGGCGATGTATCTTATTCCAAAGATGATCGGCACGCGCGATCTAGTCTTTCCCCGTTTGAGCGCCTTAGGCTATTACTGTTACCTCTTTGGAGGGTTGATTTTGCTGTCAAGTCTGGTGCTAGGCATCGCGCCTAATTCGGGCTGGTTTATGTACACACCCTTATCCAGCGACGACTATTCCGCCGGCGCGGGCTCAGACTTCTGGCTACTCGGAGTGACTTTTGTGGAAATATCTGCAGTATCGGCAGGTATTGAGCTTACCGTCTCGATTTTGCGTACGAGAGCGCCGGGCATGAGTTTGAGCAAAATGCCTATTTTCTGCTGGTATATTCTCGCGATGGCGTTAATGATCGTGTTCGGTTTTCCTCCGCTGATTCTGGCTAGCATTCTGTTAGAGCTTGAGCGGGCAGCGCAAATGCCTTTTTTTGATCCTAACGCTGGTGGTGACCCTATTTTATGGCAGCATTTGTTCTGGTTATTCGGCCATCCTGAGGTTTACATTATTTTTCTGCCGGCAGCGGGTATGGTCTCCACTATATTGCCAGTGTTCGCGGGTCGACCTCTGGTGGGATATCGTTGGGTTGTGTTATCAGTAATCATCACTGGGTTTATCAGTTTTGGCTTATGGGTACACCACATGTTTACCGTTGGGATCCCTCATTTGGCCCAGGCATTTTTTTCCATTGCCAGCATGCTGGTGGCGATTCCCACAGGCATTCAGATTTTCGTTTGGTTAACGACATTGTGGGTAGGCCGTGTGCGGTTTGAACTGCCGATGCTATGGATTTTTGGCTTTTTGTTTATCTTCGTTTGCGGTGGGTTGACAGGTGTGATGCTAGCACTGGTGCCCTTTGACTGGCAGGTGCACGATACGCACTTTGTAGTGGCACATTTTCATTATGTGCTTATTGGCGGTATGTTCTTTCCGCTGATCGCCGCCCTATATTACTGGTTGCCCCATTTTTCCGGACGAATGCCGTCTATGAGAATGGGACGCTGGGCGTTTGGCTTGGTGTTTGTCGGATTTAATTCAACGTTTCTGATCATGCACCTAACTGGTCTGTTGGGCATGCCACGCCGAGTGTTTACTTACGAAAGTGGCCTGGGCTGGGATTGGTTAAATCTGAGTTCTTCCATTGGTGGCTTCGTGCTCGCGATTGGTATTTTAATGCTCGTCTTAGATGTGACGCTACATTTTCGATATGGTCGAAAGGCTTCATCTAATCCTTGGCAAGCTGATACATTGGAATGGGCCACGGGCATGCCGCCGGTATCTTACAATTTTGCCAGTATCCCTGAGGTAAAATCACGTCATCCACTATGGGACGACCCGTCGTTGATTAATAGCATTCCAGCTGGCGAACATGGCTTAAAAAGTATTAAGCACGGGCGACGGGAACTGTATGGAACAGATGCGATTAGTGGCAAGCTAAAAGAAGTTATTCATATTCCCAGCCATTCGTGGTGGCCTCTAATTTGTGCGGCTACCCTGGCGGGGTTGTGCATCAGCCTGGTGTCTAAAGCGTATATGGTCGGCATCTTTTTCGCCATATTGGGTCTAGGCTTCTTTTTACGCTGGAGTTGGGAGAACGGCACGCACAAGACGATGGCACCACTGACGGATGAAGAAGCGAGCCGGGGAGAGCCGCCTCTGCACTCGCGCACCTTTGACGGGCCAGGGTTATGGGGTATGTGTGTGACTCTGTTAGCTGACGGCACCTTATATTTGTCGCTGCTTTTCGGTTGGTTATATTTGTGGACAGTTTCACCAAATAAAACCTTACCTGACGTGTCGGCAATTTCGCCGGTTTTAATGGGGCTAAGTGGTGCGTTACTGACCATTGCAGTGACTTTGTATCGCCGTCTGAATCGCTATTTGCGCTGTGAGCAAGAGAAGTCGCTCGCTAAGTGGCTTTGGCTCGTTTCAGTCTGTGGAATGGGTCATGTTGGACTATTGGCTTTCATCACTGTTTCGAGTGACCTGCAATTTACGACTAATGCGTATGATGCCGTATTGTTGGTGATGCTGGCCTTTTTGCTTTTCCACAGTATCATCAGCGTGATCACCACTACGCTCCAGGCACTGCGGGTTAGTTATGATTACATCAGTACAAAGCTGTCCTATGAAATTGTCGTAATGAGCCCCATGTGGTTGTTTACACTTGTTATTTTTTGGCTAAGCTTCGCAAGCTTTTTGATCTTACCAACAATATGGGAGGCTAAATGAAAGTTTCCCGCGCGCACCCTTGGCATCTTGTGGCCGGGTTTGTGATTTGGGCGCTCTGGTTTGTATTTACATATGGCGGTGTCGCGGTGGCTTGTCAGCTGGCTAAACCTGCGGCCGAGGCGGGCCCATTTAATTGGATAAACCTTAGTTTTTTAATTCCTACGTTTCTTATTGTTATCTATTTGGGAATTTGCGCCTTTAAGTCGTGGCACGTAGCGGCAAATGCAGAAAATGAGTCGCGCTTTTTACTGCGTGTAGCGGCGACAAGTTATCTTGCTTCGGCCATTTCGACGCTGGCTGTTGGCATTCCTCTTTTGGCGATGGCACCATGTATTTAATTATTCTCGTAGCAACGTTATTGTTTTGGTCAACCGGTGCATGGGCGCACAACCCCTTTACCAGTGGTGGCCAGGACGCGTTTTCCGCTAGCCTTACGGCGGTGATAGTACTGATATTCTGGATAATCTATGTATGGGGCTGCCGCTACGCTACCGCAGTTGCATGGCGGAGATGGCTATTTCATATCACCATTTTGATCACCTTTTTTACCATTTTGGGTCCGTTGGACGAATGGGCTGAACATAGCTCTGCTGCGCATATGACCCAGCATATGTTTATGATGGTAATAATAGCGCCAGCTTTCGCTTTGGCTCGGCCATTGCCACAGTTCTACAGGGCTTGTGGAGCATATGGGGAAAGATTATGGAAATATGCATTTAAAATCACTCAATATCCGATGGTATGCACCTACTTTCACGGTATGATGATCTGGTTCTGGCACATCCCGAAATTTTATATGTTGGCGTTGGAGAATCCCTGGATTCACGTATTCGAACACGCCTGCTTTCTGATATCGGCGGTATGGTTTTGGTGGGCCTGCTTACATGCCTTTACCCGTAATGTTCCCTATGCGTTGCTGGCACTGTTGGTGACGCTAATGCACACGGGCTTTTTAGGTGCGTTTCTTACCTTTGGCAGCACTCCTTTTTACGGTGAATCCCGCAACCTTGCCGATCAGCAATTAGCGGGACTTATCATGTGGGTAGTAGGCGGAGTGCCCTACATCACCGCAGCATTTTGGGTGGGGCATCGCTGGTATAGACAGCTACAACGAAAATCGCTGACTGTTTAATCAGAAGGATTTGTACGTGAGGACTACCGGCCTCGGAGAATAGTTAGCAATCTTGTCATAGAAAGCGCGCCATTACGCGCTTTCTCGTCACCAAATCAAAGCTTGTTAATTAAGCAGCTTCAAGTACAGCTTTTAGCGATGACAGCGCAACATGGTCGTCCATCTCAATCACCATTTTTGCTGTCAGCTGAGGATAACCTTTAGCCAGAACGGCGATTTCCTTACCATCTTTGCGAAAAACAGCGAGGTATTGTTCATCTTCCGGTGTGCCCACCGCTTCGATTTCGTCCCACTCTTTTGCATGACCTACGTATTCAAACTTTACATCAAATTGCTGTGTCCAGAAATAAGGGGTGCGATCAAATGCTTTACGTTCGGCAGGGTAGGCTAGGCTCGCGAGTATATTTTCTGCTGCGCAACGACCATGCTGCTGGGCTAGTCGCCAGTGCTCAATGTGCATTTCTTCGCCATTATACGGATAGCTGGTAATATCACCCACCGCATAGACATCTTCAGCAGCTTCAAGGAATTCGTTCACTTTCACCAATCCCTGGTGCGTTAATGTAAAGCTATTGAGTAAATCTTTATCAGTCGTTATGCCGGTAGCTAGCAGCACCAGATTGGTTTCCAACATTTCGCCACTTTCCAGCTTCACTGCGGCTACTTTTTCAGTACCATGAAATCCACTTACTGTGCCCTCGACAAACTCGACGTCATGCTTCTCGTGTAAATCACGGAAATACTGCCCGATTTGGGTTCCAAATTGTTTTTCAAACGGTACCGCATCAGGTGCGATAACCTTTACCCGTATATTGTCGCTACGCTGCTTTAATGAAGCGGCCACTTCCAGACTAATAAAACTGTTGCCAACAATGGTAATATTGTTCGTGTTTTCAACGTCAGCTAATAGACTTTCCACATGCTCAATATTTCGAAGCGTATGGATCCCCAACAAATTAACGCCGGGTAAATCCGGCCGGACGGGGATCCCGCCTGTGGCAATAAGTAATCGATCGTATGCCAACGATTGACCATCATATAGCTCAATTTGATGGGCGGCAGTATCAATTCCGGATACTTTAGCCACTAGGCGTGTAACTTCTGTGATATCCATGTCGTCTTGATTAACAAGGGGGTCTACCTCATCAGGTTCCATGTCGCCCGCTGTCACAGCTTTGGTAAGCAGTGTTCGGTCATAAGGTGCATCTGCTTCTGGATCAACAACAGTGATCCGACCGTGGTAACGATTGTTCACCAGACTTTGCAGAGCGGCAGCGCCTGCTGCGCCAGCGCCGACAATCACAATATGAGAATGTGCGTTAACTGCAGTTAATCGGTTTTGTCGTTTATCGGTGCTGTCGGTGGCCTGTTCGGGATCCACAAGTACCTCGCCGTCACGTATTTCAACCGCATACCGAGATAATCCTGTTAGTGCAGGTGGCTCGCATACATCAGCAGAGGCGATATCAAAAGTGCCTTTATGCCATGGGCAAACCAACTTGCCTCGACATACTGCACCATCTTCAAGAGGCGCACCTTTATGAGGGCAATCGGCGCTGCTGGCATAAACGTTTTCACCGTCACGAATGAGAAGAATTTCTGTATCGTTAAGGGTAACGCGTTTAGGTTTGAGGTTTTCAAGGCGGTCTGCAGGACCGGCTGAGATAAATGACATGAGAGGCTCCTTATCCAAATGGGCGCCGACACCGTGTGCCAGCAAGGAAGTATTGCGAGACTCTAAACCATCAAGTTTTATTCCTATTCGCGCATTGAAAACATTAAATTTCATTTTGCGGTCGTGCAATCTTACTTATTCAATTAAAATCATTAGTCTATGGCATTTATTAACCAACGCGGTGTGGCAGCAAAGGCTCCTTGCATGATGGCTCCCCAAACCAATCGTGTTTTTACTACAAAGTATATTCCTGTCGTTCGCAAGTTTTACACTGTCCCGCCGCATTATCGATTATCAAGCAGACGCGGCGCGTTTCCCTAAATTGCCGAAGTTGATTAGATTTTGTCTATTTTCATCGTTTTCTCTCTGTCAATGACCCGAAACGCGGGTTGATTCGTTACTAAATAGTAACCCTCTTAATTTTAGGTTTCAGGCAAGGACTTATTGATGGCACAACAAGCAGCAGAAAAGCGGATTGTTCTGATAACTGGTGCATCTGGCGGCGTAGGCAGTGCACTTTGTGAGGTGCTGAAAAAAGATTATCACCTTATTGGGTTGGATTTGACACCTTGCGAAAGTGCCGATGAAAGTTACAAGTGCGATTTTACCTCCAAAGACTCCATTTCCCTTGCGCTGTATAAAATTCATGAAAAACATGGCAGTCATATTGCCTGCGTGATTCACCTTGCCGCCTATTATGATTTCTCGGGCGAAGACAACCCATTGTATGAGGCTCTCAATGTAAAGGGGACGGCGGATTTTCTAACCGAACTGCAGCGCTTTGATGTGGATCATTTCATCTATTCCTCCACCATGCTCATTCATCGGGCAGGGGTCCCTGGAGAAAAAATTATCGAGGATACGCCCATTGAGCCCGGCTGGACCTATCCGCAGTCTAAAGCCGATGCCGAAGAAGCCATTCGCAGCCATCATGGCAAAATTCCCTATACCCTGTTACGAATGGCAGGCTTGTACGATGACCACACCGCTGTTCCCACTTTAAGCTATCAGATCGCCCGCATTTACGAGCGGCAATTTAAGAGTTGGGTGTACTCGGGCGATAAAATGGCCGGACAAGCTTTTTTGCATAAAGACGATATGGTGTCATTGTTTACCGAGCTGGTTAAAAAGCGCCATGAAGTGCCCAAAGAAAATGTACTATTGGCCGGCGAAGACAGCGTAATGGGTTATCAGGCGCTGCAAAATCGAATTGGTCATTTGATTTATGGTGAACGAGAGTGGAACACCATCGAAATACCGGAGTATGTTGCTAAACCTGGAGCTTGGCTGGAAGAAAAAACCGAGCCGGTGGTACCTGACGCCTTTGATCATGGTGAAAAGCCGTTCATCAAACCATTCATGATTGATTTATCAAGTGATCATTATGACCTTAATCTCAGCCGGGTAAAGGAACAGTTAAATTGGCGACCACAGCACCACATTTATGATGCACTGGAACGGTTAATTGACAATCTGAAAAAAGATCCGCCAGGTTGGTATAAAGCCAATGGCATCACTTTGCCAGACTGGATGCAAACGGCGAAGGAAAAAGAAGTTAACGCCAACGCAATTCGTGAAAAGCACGAAGATCATTATCGTGACGCCCATAGCAACTTTATTTGGGCCCACTTTATGAATATCGGGTTGGCGTTCTGGTTGTTAACCGCGCCATTTTTGTTGGGGTATGAAAGCCGCGCAATGACGATTAGTGACATGGGGTCGGGTCTGGCACTGCTGGTGTTTGCCGGTTTAAGTCTGTCATGGCGAATGAGCCAGGCTCGCTGGGCCGCGGGAATTGTCGGATTTTGGGTGCTCTCTGCACCGTTGGTGTTCTGGGCTCCTACGGCGGGGGCCTATCTGAACGGCACGTTAGTGGGCATGCTGATTATTGCTTTTGCCGTGTGCTCGCGGCCAACGCCCGGTGTATCACTAATAGCGGCGGAGACCGGCCCCAATATTCCGCCCGGTTGGGAGTTTAATCCGTCAAGCTGGGTGCAACGGATGCCTATTATTTTGCTCGCATTTGTAGGTTTTTTTATTTCACGCTATTTGTGTGCCTTCCAGTTAGGACATATAGACGCGGTATGGGAACCGTTTTTTGCAGGCGGGGGCGGTGACCCGAAAAATGGCACCGAAGAAATTATCACATCTGAGGTATCTGAGGCGTGGCCGGTTCCCGACGCCGGGTTAGGTGCTATGACTTATGCGCTGGAAATTCTTACCGGCCTGATGGGGTCAACCCGCCGCTGGCGCACCATGCCCTGGTTGGTAATGCTGTTCGGCATCATGATTGTGCCATTAGGCGTGGTGTCGATTTTCTTCATTATTATTCAGCCCATCGTTATTGGAACCTGGTGTACACTTTGCCTGATTGGTGCAGCAGCCATGCTGATTCAAATTCCTTATTCGCTGGATGAACTGGTGGCAACTGCTGAATTCTTATGGCGTCGTAAAAAGCAAGGTCGCCCATTGCTACGTATTTTCTTTACCGGCGATACTGATACAGGAGCCTGGAAGGGTGATGAAAGAGAGTTTGAACGGGGCCCCATCACGGTATTTAAAGACATGATTGGTGGTGGCGTTACTTTACCCTGGAATCTTGCGCTTTGCATTCCTATCGGAGTTTGGCTGATGTTCACCCGTCTGACGCTGGGGGCAGAGGGCAGCATGGCCAATGCTGATCATGTGGTGGGCGCTCTGGTCCTGACAGTCGTTGTTACTGCTACTGCCGAGTCTGGGCGCATGGTACGTTATGCGCTTGTTCCTCTAGGCCTGGCATTATTTACCACGCCATTTCTGCTCGGTGCCCCTCTGGTTTCAGTTGTTTCAAGCTTGCTATGTGGCGCATTGCTAATTGGGTTGAGTTTACGAAAAGGTCATATTAGAGCAAGCTACGGGAAATGGGATAAATTCATTGTTTAGGAAAATAAGAGGGCTTCTTCAATCAGGTTATCCCTCTTGTCGGCAAAAAGCATGGATAATAAGCTGCTCCCACAGCCCTGCTAGTGGCGTTCAAGTCATTCGCCTTTCATTTGCTTCTGGGTTGGCTAGTTTATCTCGTTTTGCATCATTTTTTTCTGATATATTAGCCCTTTATGAAGTCTACAGTTTTCATATAGTGACGTTTTTTGTTCAGTCTCCGACATCGCCCATTTTAATTGCTCCAATTGTGGCAATGTTTAGACTACTAAAGTATATTTTTCTTCAGAAAAAGTGCAATTTTAGGCATGGGAAATAAGCGCCATTGGCGCTTTTTTTGTCTAAACAATTTAAAGTACCAACAAAGTTGCAACGTTGGCTGATTGTGTTAATGTATAAACATTGTTGGTACGTGGAGGGGGTGTTATGGAAACTGTAATTCGCAAGTATGGTAATTCAAAAGGGGTAATTATTCCTGCTGCGTTGCTGAAGGAATTGGATCTTGACGTTAACGAAAAGATTGACGTTAAAACAGAAAATGGGCGGATTATCATTGAGCCTATGCGTCAGCTAGAGTATTCCCTTGATGAGCTGCTGGCTCAGTGCAGTCCCGAGACAATGACTTTGGATGATGATGATAAGGCGTGGTTGAACGATTCGCCCGTTGGCAAAGAGGCGCTGTAGTGGTTAAGAAGTATATTCCTGTTCACGGTGACATTGTTTTCACTGATTTCGATCCATCTGCTGGTCATGAGCAAGCGCATAAAAGGCCAGCTTTGGTGTTGTCACCGGAGCCATTTAACAAGCAGATCCAACTTGCTCTGGTTGCACCAATTACATCGACGGTAAGAGGGCATGGCTTTGAAGTTAATTTGGGCGATAAAACGCAAACAAAAGGGGTTGTTCTATGCCAACAGGTAAAGACAATTGACTATGACTATCGAGGCATCAAGTTTATCGAAAAAGCGCCCCAGAACGTGATTAGTGAAGCTTTAGCGCGTGTTCGTGCGTTAGTAAGCTGATATAGGAAACACAATGGAAATCAATACCTCTTTGTCATCTAGCCAAGCTAGATTCGCCACATGGATTGAAGAAGAAATGCCTTATCTATGGCCGTTGTTTGACTTCAGCAAGAGGGAGCTTATTTCAAGCAGTGTTGATGAGTACTGTGAAGTTGCATCGAGAGGTGAGCAAATAATGGCAAGGTTTGCTGCGGGTGTATGGTGCGGTAACAATCAATTTAATTTTGACTTCATCGAAGCAGCTGCTCACTTGGATGAAAAGCAGATGAGCGTTGTAACTGACTGGCTGAAAAGTCCGTTTTGGCCTTAATTAACGATATTGGAAACAGAGACATGGCACCGAATATAAATGGCAAGGAAATTATTACTGATTACGGCTCTGCTGTAATCGTTGAGTATGATCAGTCAAAGGAAAAGTTTCTTGTTGAGTACACTGGTCAAGACGCAATTGGATGGCTTACCAAAAGTCAATTTTTACTGAAATAGGCAAATGGGAAACACGAGGCAGCAATGAACACATTCACGTACATCGATAAGCGCTTAATCGACTTAGGCCAAGAACAAAAAGCAAAGCTTGTTCACGCTTTAAATGATAAAGAAAAAGCGTTGGTAAACGCGTTTTACACTGGTGCAAAAAATGAACTTGCGTCGCTGCGTGATGAATTAATGCGTGATGTGTCACCTGTTGATGACGAATTACCTAAAAATCACATCGTTAATCACGCAGAAATGCGTGAATCGAGCTAATGGAAAATAATAAAAATACACACAATGTCCAGTTTTACATATTCCGCAGTCTTTTTAATTGAAGTAATCCCTGACTGAGGAATTTATGAAAGAATATTTGGTAATGATGTTTGTGTTTATGGTAGCTTTTTTCCTGTATGGGTATTTGTTTGGACCATTACTTATCTCATGGCTCATTGTAGGCCGCGCAACTTTGTACAATAAAGGCGTTAACCTTTCCAATGATGGCATAGCTTGTTATTTATTTTACTTTGCTTGGCCTCTCTATCGAAACCGGTAAGGATTTATTCAAAAAATATGGTTAACGAAGATTTTGAAGAGTTAAAGAAGCGTTTAGGCTCAGCTTCGGGCACCGAATGGATCGCAGTGATGATTGATTCTACCAGTGATACAGGAGCTTATAGCATTGAAGAAATTTATGTTATAGCAGAGCAATACTTCATCTGGGGGGAAGGTGAGTTCATGGATAAGAAATTTTGGCAGATGATATCGAACGCTACCAATGTGAAAAATCAGAGTGAATTCTTTTCTAAGTATAAACGTGTATTTGATGAAACGAAGATGGATGCAAGCAAGCTAAACATGGCGAAAGCTGCATTTGCTGAGTTGAAACGAGACGCAATGCTTTATGCTCAGGGCCTTGATAAGGACAGCGAGGATTTTAAATTTGAAGCTTAAAATAAAAAAGTGATACGAATCTGCAAACTATGGGCACCCTTAACCCCCGTAGAAGTTAAAAAACAGAGCGCGTGTACTCAAAACTTTGGCATTGATTGCATAGGTTTGATTTCCCCTCCCAGCTCTGTTCGCACTTTATGCAAAGGTGGAGCATAGATTCTCTGAAGTCAGTGTATTTTCCCATGGTATTTTCACGAAATCCTTCACCGTTTTCATAGGAAGCTTTGTGACTACCTAATAACACGTAAACGGATTCGGACCCTTTTTCGAGCGCATAAATGCGTGATTGTTGTTTTGAAGTACTTAAGGTTTTTGGGGAGGCGTTCGCGATTTCTGTCGTGTTAGTATGAGTCGCAGGCCCTGTATAAATGTTCGTGTTCTGATATATGCCTCTTGGAGTGTCGATATCAGCTAGTAATGTTTCTTTATTTTCACAAACAAACTCATCGTGGCGTTGCTGAAATCGTACTTCTCTAGGGTGATAGTGCCAATATTTACCGGTGTGCGAACGCGCTAGGAACTCAATGAGAGCGTCTTTATATTGACCAGACTTGGTTTCTTCAAAAGCCTGCATTAAAGACATTACATTAAACTCTATTACCCCAGAATTGTTTTCTGGGCTTTTGAGTTGTTCTGGTATACGTCGACCATCATACGTAATGTACACAACCAGTTCGAACGAACCAATCTTAAGAACAAGATCTACCATTACGCCATTGCGCATCAGTTCTGATTCCACAATGTCGAACTGAACCACTTTTTCCTCAGTCAAAGTGTATCGATGTGAGTATGGGTGCTCCGACCCCGGAATGGTGGAAGATAAGCTTTTTAAATAGGCAGGTAGACAAAGCATCGCGCCTTCTTCAAATAACTGTTTCATCATTAACCTTACCGATACAGCAAAGGAATAATCACAGGGTTTTACTGTTTTCTTTTTTACGTCTCTTGATTGGTGAGCAAAGTGCCACTCTTTGATGGAACCATGTCGCGCTATTAAAGGTGTTTTGCAGGATGGGCATATACAGTCGCACTTAATTCCGTTTTGAACGCTGCCAACATCTACTACCTGATTGCTTTTCAGGTGTAATCCAAATGGTATGAGAGTAAAAGCGCCCATTGTCATTCCTTTGCTTAATCGAATACGGCTATGCGCTACCTAGATAGAAATAATATTTGTTTTATTCTGACTTTGATAGTGCGACGTTAAAAGTATGAGTTTTTTATATCTGTATTAGTTACTGAATTAGGGGAAATATCGTGCTGGTGGTATTTACCTTCGCCGCAGGTTCGTCTAAACTTAAATCAACAAAACACTTCTGTTAGCACTTTTTTTATGGCCATTATGGTCATTTAACTCCCGCGCAGAAGTCACTTGTGTCTCAACTACATTGTGCATTGTACAAAATAGTAGAGACTTTAACGGAAAAAAATCTTAAACCGAAGCTTCGTTCTTCGTCAGCTTTATGCAAAACGAAACCCTGTTTGGGACACACCAAACAGGTGAGTCCTATATGTTTTTTCTTACACAATAGGACTAATGATATGGCTTATTCTTGCTATTTAGTGAAACCCGAACAAATCAAGCGCATTGCTTCACCAGTTCACTGTAATCACTTTATGCACCATATAACCGTAGATTTTGGTATTCCTAATAATTCCCCTTTACCTTCCAATCCCAATAATGTCCAAGTTATCGGTGTTGCTTCTGACGATAAAGCGCAAGCTTTAGTTGTTTCAGTTGATGGTAAAAAAGAACGGTCTAATGGACAGGTATTTCATATCACAGTTTCTACTGCTGATAATGTAAAGCCCGTCTATTCTAATCGCCTGTTGGAATCTGGATATACCCCCATTAATCCAATTAACATTGATGTAGAACCATCGTTCGTTAACTGGTAATCGCAAGATTATTTAAACCCATCAGGGACAAAACATTGTCCTTATGGGCTAGAGGTTGTTGATCTTTGTATGAAAAGCAGCCGGCATAGCAACGAGGTATAATTGTTTCGCCAAAAATAATTAACCGTAATGTTGCTATGCCAAGAACGATGTTAACAGATGATGCGTGGGAAATCCTAAAAGTACTGCTAAAGGAGAGTGGCAGAGTCTATAACAAATATGAGCACCGAAATACCCTGGAGGGCATACTTTACCGAATGCGTACCGGCATTCAGTGGCGGGATTTGCCATCTGAATTTGGTCTCTGGAATACGGTCTACCGACGATTTAATTTATGGTCGAAGAAAGGCATATTGCAAAAGTTATTTGAAAGCTTAGCCTCCGAGGGTGACCCAGAATGGTTGTTTCTTGATGGTAGTATAGTTAAAGCGCATCAGGATAGTAGCGGTGCAGCGGGTAAACAAGATGAGGCCATCGGAAAAAGTCGAGGTGGTAACTCAACGAAAATTCACCTTGCGGTAGATAGCGGTGGCCTGCCCGTTTATTTTGAACTATCCGGTGGTCAAGTGAACGACATCGTACATGCACAAAGTCTGATAATAAACTCCCCACAAGCCGATATTGTTTGTGCTGATAAGGCTATGACAGTGAAGCTTTTAGAGCTTACGTAGAAGAAAGTGGAGCAGATGCCAATATTCCACGCAAACGAAATAACAAATTAGGTAATGACGATATGGACTGGTGCCTGTATCGATATAGGCATCTTGTTGAAAACGCGTTTTTGAGGATAAAAAGGTACCGGGCAATATCAACAAGATACGACAAGCTAGCTCGAAACTATAGCAGTACAGTCGCATTGGCATTCATGATGATGTGGCTACCAATGTACTGCTGAACAAATAATGTTCAAAGATCAACAGCCTCTAGGCAAACTTAAAGACAGCGGCACCCAAATAGTTTTCGACATGAACCATCGGCCAGCGTTGTGGAAAGGCAGAAACGATGCAAAAGCCTTATATGAAAAAGCGTTTGAAGTTGCAGATATCGCTTTACCAGGGCTTGAAGATTTTAACTTCTTATACGGGTTTGAATCAGTAGAGGAAATTGTTTCGTTTTTAGCCCCGTTTTCTTTCAAGCTGCTAGTTATTAAAAACGGAAGTCGCGCGGTAACACTGGTGGATGCCGAGGGGGAAGTCTCTGAAGTGGGATTGACGCCTGTCAAAAACGTCGTAGATACAACATCAGCAGGGGACGCTTTTAACGGTGTTTTCCTAGGTGCTTACCTCTCGGGCGAAAAACCAGAAAGCTGTGTTAAAAAAGCCGTCCAGTGTGCAGGCTTCGTCATTCAACATCCCGGGGCTATAGTGGATAAAGCATCCTACTCTGATTTAGTTTCATCCTTTTCCCCTTCGCTCGCTTAGCCCTGGAACGCGTTAACTAAAAAATTCAGGCCGAGATGGCCCGCTCAATATCAAGAGACGATACATGAAAAAGATATCAGAAGTTATGGGCAAGCAACAATTGCTTCCTATCATTCAAGCAGATAATGAAGCTGACGGCGTGGCGATCGCTCGCGCAATGTCAGAAGCGGGACTGACGACCGTAGAAGTGGTTTTGCGCACAGAGCACTCTGCGAAATGTATTAGCGCTATTAAAGCGGCGTTGCCGCACATGATTGTTAGTGCTGGTACCGTCATTGATAAAGCATCACTTGATGCCGCGATAAATGCCGGGGCAGACTTTATTGTTACACCAGCGGTAACTGAACGTTTGCTTACCATGCTAGTAGCATCGGGGTTACCTGTGCTTCCTGGTGTGTCAAACGTGTCTGATATTGTACTGGCAAGAGAACATGGCTTTAGAGAAATGAAATTGTTTCCAGCGTCACTATCTGGCGGCGCGGCTTTTCTAAAAGCCGTAGGAGGTTTGTTTAAAGACACACGATTCTGCCCAACCGGTGGAGTATCGCCCGACAACTTTAATGATTACCTTGCATTAAATAACGTATTTGCTGCAGGTGGTACCTGGGTTGCTAAACCGCAATGGGTTGCAGATAAGCAATGGGACCTTATTACACAGGCGTGCCTACAGGTTTAATAGGTAAAAGACAGAATAAAATAAAGCACGAAAAAGAGCCGGCATCGTTGCCGGCTCTTTTGTCTAAAGTCTCTATTGTCGATTTAGCAAACTACCACTATCATTTACTGATATGCCAGTTACGCTCTATCATTACAGTACGAAAGCCCTCTTATTGGCTGTTTAGAAGTTAATACAATGTCCTTAAACAAATCGTTACTAGCCGTGATGGCCACAGTCGCATGCTTATTCTCGTTAGAGGGAATGGGTGGCACTGACAAACTCGAACTTTCGGGCTTTGCCAGGGCGGTAGGTGGGAAGTTAGATACAAATCTTGCCACCTATGAAGGTTACGATAGTGGCGTCAGTTTTTCTGAAAAATCGCTTATTGCTGTACAAGCTGACTATGGGTTTTCATCAACGTTATCAGCTTCCGTTCAGTTTTTACTTCATACAGACCAAGACCGAAAGTCTGGCGTCGAATGGTTATATCTTACCTATGCCCCAGTCGAAGACTGGCAGTTTAACGTTGGTCGTTTACGAACCCCTTTTCTGAAGTATTCTGATGTTATTGACGTAGGGTTTGCATACCCTTGGATAAATGCCCCACAGCAGTTGTATAGCAGCTACATGTTTTCTCAGTACGAAGGGGTTAGTTCCCGCTATCGTGCAACGTTTGGCGACGCTGTGGTCGATTTTGAAGCGTATTATGGAGGCTATAAAGATAATCTCATCTCAAGTGGTATTGATGTTGAAGTTGAAGTAGATGAACTCTATGGCGGCGTCATAGAAGTGAATTACGGTGGTTTTCAATTGAGAACCGCGACAATCAAAGGTCCGAAGGTAGAAACATCAATAGATGAAATTGCGCCTCTCATTCAAGGGCTGAAAGCGGCAGGTTTTGACGATATCTCAGAGCGATTTGAAATCAATGACAGTGCTAGTGCTTTTCTTCTTGGCGCGAGCTATGACACGCTAAACTGGTACTTAAGCGGGGAATGGATGAAAGTATCATCTGATATCGACGTTCTGGCTAACTTAGAAAGCTTCTATGTTTCGTACGGTTATTACTGTGAAAGCGTGTTATTTCATATCACTTATGCCGCTTCAAATCAGTCAATTAATACCGTTGAGAATACGATACCCGTAGGTGTCACACCCGCGCTCGACCAGCTTTATTATGCGGTTGAGGAGTTAAATAGTTACTTTCCAACCGACGATCTCGATACGTGGACGCTCGGCGCAAGATGGGACGTAAAGACAAATGTTGCGCTTAAGGCTGAAGTCTCCTTTCTAGATGGCAAAGAAGGGAAAACCTCTTTTTTTGTAGTTGATGACCAGCGCTTTGATAGAAACGCAACGCTTTACCAAGTAGCACTCGAGTGGGTATTTTAATGTTTAGATACACGCTAATAGTGCTTTTGTTACTAGGGGCTCGCGCCGCAATCGCCCAAGACAATATTTGGGTTGTGGCTAATGTTTCAGAAAGTAGCTTAGCGTTTACCAAAGCAGATGTAAGAACGCTTTTTATGAATAATAGTTATACACAGGGAATGGGCTTACATCCGGTTGCTATGGCGCCCGGTAACCGGTTGCGCTCTATTTTTAATGCCAAGATCATTACTCTGCCTGAATCTCGCATTCAATCTTATTGGGCACAAATGCGTTTTAGCGGTCGTATGACCCCACCGAAAGAGTTCGATACGTTGGAAGCAATGCTAGCGTATATTTCTAACAACAAAGGTGCCGTGGGGTATATACCTGCTGAAACTGAATTGCCTGAACACCTAACTGTGATATACGAAAGTCTTTAAACAGCCTCATACAACGGAAGCGCCTTGCTTATAAGGCGCGCCTTCGTGAGGTAGCTAAAACGTCTTCAAGGGGAATGGGCTTACTGTAAAGAAACCCTTGAAGCGCATGACACCCATTTTGAAGTAAAAATGTCGCCTGTTCTCGGGTTTCTACGCCTTCCGCACAGACCGAGAAGTTTAAGCTTTTTGCCATTTTTATAATGGTTTTTGTGATGAGTTCTGATTGCTCAGAAATGCCAATGTTGTTGACGAAGCTTCTGTCTATCTTCAATGTGTCGATATCAAACTTGGTCAAGTAACTTAGCGATGAGTAACCGGTACCGAAGTCATCCAACGCAAGCTGACAACCATAATGCTTAATCGATTCGAAAAAGCTATTAGCCACGTTGAAGTTATTCATATACGCGGTTTCGGTAATCTCAATCTCAAGGTTTTTTGCCGGTAGCTTGTTTTCTCTCATTCCCTTCAATATGAATTGGGTTAACTTTTCGCTATTTAAGTCTTGTGGACTCAAGTTTATCGATATAATAATTTGCGAACCGAAGGACTTGATTAAGCGGGGGGCTTCAATTTCCAATCGCTTTATAATCCACATACTAATTAATGAAATCTTGTCGGTTTGCTCTGCAATTGGAATGAATTCTGCGGGCGACACGTGACCGAGTACATCATCATGCCAACGCAAAAGTGTTTCGAACCCTATGATATTTTGTTCAGCGTCGACTTTTGCTTGATAAGCCAGATAAAACGCATCATTTTCTAATGCACTAGATAGACGGGTCGAGATGAGTACTTTTCGCTTAGTGTCGGCAAGCATTTCCTCGTTGAACCACATAAACCTCGCCTTACCACTGCCCTTGGCTTTGTACATTGCTACGTCTGCGTTGGTTATGAGGCTTGAAAGCTCATAGTTACAGTCACTGGCGAGGGCAAGCCCAACACTTACGCCTGAGTCTAATCGCAATGTGTTAAAATTATGGGTACGAGACACTGCGACTACAAGCTTGGCAGCCATATCTTCTAGCGTCTTTGGGTCACCTATATCTGGTGCTATTATAATAAACTCATCGCCCCCCAAGCGACCTAGCGTATAGGCTTCGTCAAGCAGCTTGCTCATGATCACGCTTATATGTAATAAAAATTTATCGCCGGTATCATGGCCGAATGAGTCATTAATAGACTTAAAGCCATCAATATCCACAAAAAGAAGGCCAAGTTCACTACGGTTCGTTCGCGCCTTAGTCAGTTCACTAGACAGGATTTTCATTAAAAATTGTCGATTAGGTAAACCGGTGAGCGCGTCGAAATTGGCAAGGCGTTCCATCTGTGACTGCTGCTTTTCTAACAATGCATTCTTTTGCTGATTGGCTTCAGATTCGGCCTGTATGTTGCCCATCATATTGTTAAAAGCGCGAGAAAGGGCAAGGTTTCTTTTCTCTCCGTTTCTTCTACTTTTACATCGTAATTTTTATCATCAACCACACTATCCATGGTTTTAATAAGGGTATTGAGAGGTCTGAACACCTTGCGTTGGGCTCTTACCGAGACAAGAAGAGAGAGGCAAATAAGAAAAACAACGGAAGGGGCAACTAAGGTGATATAGCGTTCTCGACTATCTCTTAAGGCCTCTTGGAGATTGAAAATTAGGATAAACTTTCCAAGCGGGTATATGGGTTCACCTATTGTTTTCACCATTACCACTTTGTTATTAATGTGGTGTAGACCCAGTGCGAGGGCGGTGATCGAATTGACGTCTTCTAGCGCATTAGAGGCCTTTGATGATGTATCTATTTTAAAAATCTGGCTACCGTCTACGTTACTTTCAAATGCGTTAGGTTTAGCTCGCGCCTTCAAACCCGCTTGCCCGATGTAAACGTTCAATAACTCCCCTTGGCTATTGAAAATGTAAGCCGTTTCCGCATACTCATACTCATCTAGCCTAAGCAATACTTCAGTTTGATTAAAGCTGCCTGCAGGCTCATTGATATAATCAATAAGATCAACCGAGATATTTTCACCAATGGCATTAACTTCGGTAGATACAAATTCAATGTAGAGTTTTTCATAAACGTAAATTGATAAGGTAATGATCAACGCGCTAATAATCGCGATTGATGTGACAGTGTTGAAAGAAATTTGAGAACGAAGACTTTTCAAGAAAAAAACTCTAGTTGTCGTTGATACCGGAAGAAAGCGTGCATTGAGAGAACGTAAATCAGCAAAATTTAAAACATCTCCAATACCCATTGAGTATAGACGTTTTATCTTTTTTTCTTGTGTAATTCATCAGCAATTAGTCTAAAAAAGGCCGTAATACGATGCACTCGCAGGTGATAGATTTCTTTTTACACTTTTTTAGTAAAAGCGGCGTTTTAAACAAATAGCTTTCTTTAACAAAAACAATGATTGGTAGAGTTGAACAAAAAATGCGCTGGTGGCGTGGGGCGTTTAGTGGTAGACTCCGCGCGCAATTTGTAAGAGTAAATACATACGTTCTTTTCTTGATTTCAAACACCAGTAAGCCAAGTTGGCGATGGCGTATCTCTTTAGGTTTCCCCAGTAATCTATAACCCCCGCGGTTAGCAATAAAGCACTAGCGCTTATACCTTGCGGTAGGCAACTTTTATTAAAATACCCATGACAGGAGTTTATTAATGTCATTTACCCAATTAGGGCTCGCTGAACCTTTGTTGAAAGCTATTGAAAAACGTGGGTTTAGCACACCATCACCTATCCAAGAAAAGGCAATTCCAGAAGTATTGGAAGGGAAGGATGTGCTAGCAGCGGCGCAAACGGGAACCGGGAAAACGGCGGGTTTCGGCCTTCCAATTCTACAAAGATTGATGTCGGGTCCAAAGGTGTCTGCTAATAACGTTAGGGCGCTTATTTTGACGCCAACTCGTGAATTAGCTGCCCAAGTTGAAGAAAGTATTTGCGCATTTAGCGAGTTTTTACCGTTAAAAACAGCCGTCGTATTTGGTGGTGTAGGCATTAACCCTCAAATGATAAAGTTACGCAAAGGCGTAGATGTACTTATCGCAACACCAGGCAGGTTGTTAGATTTATATCAGCAAAACGCGGTGAAGTTTTCTCAACTTGAAGTTTTGGTATTAGATGAAGCCGACAGAATGTTAGATATGGGCTTTATTCACGATATTAAGAGAGTGCTTAAACTGTTGCCTGAAGACCGTCAAAGCTTACTTTTCTCAGCCACCTTTTCTGACGAAATAACCACGCTGGCCAAAACCATTACACGCAACCCGGTAAGTATTTCAACCGCGCCGGCTAACACTACCGTCGATGCTGTAGAGCAGCATCTAGTGACCATTGATAAATCAAAAAAAACCACTGCGCTTATTTGTTTGATAAAACAACAAAAGTGGGAACAGGTACTCGTATTTAGCCGCACAAAACACGGCGCCAACCGCATTGCAGAAAAGTTGACTCGGTCAAAAATTCCTAGTGCAGCTATACATGGTAATAAAAGCCAAGGGGCGAGAACAAAAGCCCTCGCTGATTTCAAAAATGGTGATATAAAAGTACTGGTTGCCACCGATATTGCGGCCCGTGGTATTGATATCAGTGAATTACCTATTGTGGTAAATCTTGATTTGCCAAATACGGCAGCTGACTACGTACATAGAATAGGCCGTACTGGACGTGCTGGTGCCAGCGGCCAAGCTTGGTCATTTGTTAGCGCCGAAGAGCTACAGAATCTTAAAGATATAGAGACACTTATTCAAAAATTGCTTCCTCGTGAAACGCTAGAAGGGTTTGAGCCTCAGCAAGTTGTACCGCCTACAACGCTATCTAAACCGAAAAAGCCCAAGAAAGCGAAAAAGCCGAAAGCCCCCCAAGGTGAAGGTAGCAGCCAGAGTGAAAAAGGCGCGCAAAGTAAAAGAAATGGGCAAAGTACAAATAACAGAAGCGGAAACGGTGGTAATCGCTCAAGTAAATCCAATGGACGAGGAAATACGAGTGGTAAACCTGTTAGGCAAAGAAATACTGGCTCTGAGGGCAATGGTACTCGTCGCCCATCAAAGCGCCGAAGCAGTAACGTGTCAAACCAAAGCAGTGCATCGAGTGCTAAGGCTTAAATAGACGAAACTAGTGGGGCTTAGTGTTGTACGAAGGCCTCGCAGCACTGCCGTTCTTTTGGGAGCAGGCAGCGTTAGTTTCGCTCCCAAGAGAAAGGATGGTAATGGCGAAGTGCTGGTTTAGTATTAACGCCGTTACCGCCTTCAGGATCTAGCGTTATTTCAGTTCGTTTTACTAAGACTTTTTGTAGTTCTGTACGAAACTTCTTCTGTTGCTTTCCAATGGATTAACTTCGCTTTTTGCGATGTTGTCATAGCTGGAAAGCGTGAGAAATACGCCATGTATTCTGCCAAAGGAATACTATCAGCGCGCCCCCAAATATCCATAGATGCTCTGTTTAATAAGGCGCCTGACTGGGGCTCAATAACCATAACGGTAGGCGTGGCGTAGTAAATTGGATAATCAAACCGCTCGGTAATATTTCTTCTGTCTTCTAGCGTTCCTACATCAACAAATACGGTTTCGTAATGGGCACGTAAGATAAGATCCATCTCTTTAGTTGAAAAGCGCTCAGCTAAGCCAGTGCTGTCGTGGCACCACTGTGCACCAAGCACAACTAATAGTAGTTTGTCTTGCTTAACTGCGCTTTGTTGAGCGCTCACAACATCTTGATAGGGCGAAGGAGAAGATATGTATGCATAAGGGGTTGTATCTTGCGTACTCACACAACCACCAAGTATAAAAAATGAAGCAATAACGATAAGCTGCCTCGAATTGGGTTTAATAAGGCCAGCTAAGCGGGTTAAAAAGCAGAAATTAACAAAAGAGATTTTATGCATAAAACTGTCAAAATATGTGTGAAATCAACGACAATGTAGCACAAAAGGAGGCAGAAAAGCGGTAATTAACCGTATCGGATTACCGCTTTGTCAGAAACGCTATGGCGTGACAGGAATTAACTTCATGTTGATGTTGCCAATGCCCTCAAAGCTTACCGTAGCGCTAGCCCCGACAACGGTGTCGTGAACACCGGTGATAGCACCAGAACAAATCATACAGCCTTTAGGTAGCGTAATGTTGCGTGCCGCAGCTTGATCAATTAAATATGCCACGGCAGCCATAGGGCCACGCAATACGTTGTTAGAAGGGGCAGAGTTAATATGTTCATTGTTGATAAATACAGAGGTCTGTATGTTCTCAATCACTGAATCCCATTGCTCGATAGGTGCGCCAACGACCATCCCTTGGTTAACCCCAAAATCGCTGATGATTGCAGTAGGTCCATAGCTATTTAAGTCTATTACCGGGCTTGAGGCTATTTCAACGCCGGCATAGACTGCGTTAATTAGGTGTTTAAGTGGCACCTTAGTATCAATTGAACCTGGAGTAACTTCTTTTCCTAACTCGAATACTAGCTCAGCTTCAACAGCAACCATGCCGCCCGCGTATACTTCTAGTTCAACGAACTCATCATCGTTATGAGGGCGCCCAATGAAATGAGTGACCTTCTTAAAAACAGGGCCCATTAATCGCTCGCCACCCATCTGCTCAGCGTGATTCACCGAAGCGCCTAGAATAAGGCAGCTTACACACAGCGCGATGATATAAAATTGATGTTCAAGCGGAGACAAATCGCTTTGAATTGCCACAACAAAGGCGGTTACCCCCACTAATAAGCAGGATAAAGCGCTGCCCGTAACTGCATAGCGATAGGATAGGAACAACGCGGGGAATACAGCAAGGTATTTTACTTGGTAGCTAATATTCGTCCCGTGGCTATAGGCATAGCTACTTAGTAACAGCAAGAATAGCCAAGCGCCAATTATCCAATACAGGGTGGTGTTGACCCGGTGTAAGTGCTCACGATCGTATAATACAAAGAGAAGAGGGCACAGTACGATGAGGCCGACAAAGTCACCTAATGAGAAATCAAAAAGTAGGGGAAAAAACACCGTGATATCAGTTTGAAGCTCTATCGCCCTTCTTCCAATAAAGACGGCCCCAAGTACAACACTAATAATTAAACCGACCCCGAGTGTGGCAAGCGTGCTGTTTATGTTGCTGATATAAGGTGCTTTAAAACAGCGTCTGAAGATATAAACGCTAGTACAAAGTAAAGCGGGTGATAGGAGTAAATGAACAAGATACCACCCTAAGCTACCGCTTAAAAATGCGGTGTTATCGAGTATTCCACCAGGGTGAAATAAAACAAAGTGAGTGAGTTTTTCTGAAAAAAGCAGTATAGGCCAGCTTCGTAAGGGAAGTAGCATAAACGCAGCAAAGCGGACGCCTGCGGGCAAATACCAGCTTACCGTACTGGCAATTATTTCGAACTGGGTGCTGATTAGCCATACGCTGTGAAATAGGGCGGTGTACATCAACCCCATGAACAAAAACGAAGTGTTTATGTACGGTTTCAAACTCATCAAATGGTTTTGACTAATGCATCGTCATTAATGACATCGTAAACATCAAGGTAACCTATTTCCAATGCAATTCTTAGCAATCCGAACTGAGAGGTTACGTTTAATTTTTTATAAATATTCGTTCTGTGAACCATGACCGTTTTGGGGGCGGTATCGATGTGGTAGGCAATTTGTTTGGGCTGAAACCCTTTTGCCAAAAGTAGAAAAATTTCTTTTTCTCTATCGGTGAGGAGCGAGGTTAAGCACTTGTCTCCAAATGCTAATTTCTTGCTAATATCAGAGCTTAAGTAGTTTTCATCTCTTTCCAGCGACTCTAATGAGTTCATTAACTCTTTCGTCGCTGCGTTTTTCGTTACGTAGCCGTCGGCTCCAAGTTCGAGCGCTTTGCTGATATAGCCGACATGTTCGTACATGCTAAGCATTAAGCATTTTACAAAAGGCGCTTGCTGCTTAATCTTTACCAGGGTGTCGAAGCCACTTTCATTTACCAGTGAGATATCCAAAATGGCGACATCGACTTCATCAAACGATGCGTAGGAGGGAAGCGCCCCTATCGAATCTACCGCATAAACAACGTGCCAGCCATACTCTTGTTCAATGAGCGCTTTGATTCCGTCCCGTACTATCTCATGATCGTCAATGATCAGTATATTCATGAAAAATTCTTGCTGATACTTAATGCATCTAGTTTACGTTGAATTTGGCTTATAGTGAATAAGCCGATGACTTAGGCGCGTTTGCCTTTTAATTAAGTAAGCGCACAAAAAAGCCGGCCCTTCCATGGGCCGGCAGTTGCTCAATATGGGGTTTAACCTATATTTTGATTAAACAATATTTGGCATATCTCGCTAAAACAGAAAACCTTAAAGGTTTACCGTCACTGGCGCAGAGCATGCTGATGTTTCGTCACATACCATATAAGTATATTCACCAGGTTGAACACCTCGACTTCTGTCGCGATAGCGACCAGTGTTGCTCACTTCCTCAAGCAATTCACCGTTGCGATAAATCATAACAGTATCTGCCATCGAGCCGCTGTAAGATAAGTCAACTCTTAGTGAACCGAAACGAGACAGCATAGCGCGGTCAATTTCTGCAACAATGTTGCTATCAGAAACGGCTACAGTTTTAGTAGCGACATCTGTCTGCCCCTCTGAATCAGTTACCGTTAGCGTGACATCGTAAGCACCAGTCCCCGCATATACGTGGGTAGGGCTTTCTTCTGTTGATGTGGCGCCGTCACCAAAGTCCCAGCTATAGCTAACAATATCGTCGTTAACGTCACTGCTGTTGTTAGTAAAGCTGACCGATAAGCCAGAAGCATCGTAAGTAAATACTGCGTTTGGCGGTGTTGGCCCTACTTCTCCAATGCCAGTAACTACTAGGCTCCAATCGTTTACTGTTCCGTTATCGCCATTAAAGGTATCAAGTACGTTCAGTGTCCAATCGCCTGTAGCAACTTCGCCGTTAAATGCGTCGGTATCGTAGCTTTCAATAATGTCGTCAGTACCGCCGCCTTGGTTTTGGCGCAGAACGGTAGTTGTACCTTGAGGAGAAGTAAGCGAAAGCACCAAGTCACCGCTATAGGTATGAGTAATATTTACCGAAGCCTGCATACCGAATACGGTTAAATCATCTGGTATGTTAATAACAAGGTCTACGCCCACATCATCCGGATCTTCTTCGTTAGGAAGGGTTGGAACGGGGTCGCCCGAGTAATTATAAGGGAAGTCATTGAGACCTTGAGGGTAAACATACAAGTTTGCCGACTTGGACTTTTCAATCTCGCCACTCACGCCGTTAACGGTAAAGCTGTACTGTCCCCACGGCGTGTCTTCAGCGGTTTCAACCATAAGTAATACAGTATCGCCAGGCATCGCAGTGTTAGCACTTAGGGAAGCAATGTCGCTCTCTTCAGCAAGAGATAGCTGAACTTCTTCCTCGTAGCCAGCAATAGAACCGACTTCGATGGTGAAGGTATAAGCTTCGCCTGCTTCAATCTCAGCAGAGCCCGGCGTAATACCGAGCTTAAAGCCTGGCGTAGGATCTGCTTCTTCAAGGGCATTTAGCACATTCAACCGGTTGCCCGACACTGTGCGCCCGTCAGCCCATAGGCTGGTTTCACCGGTTGCCATCAATAACTCTTTCATTTCTGAAGGCGTAAGCTCTGGGTTTAGCGACCATACTAACGCAGCGGCACCAGCAACGTGAGGCGTTGCCATCGACGTACCTGAGTAAGCCGCATAACTATCGCCTGGAATTGTTGATAAAATTGCCGAACCCGGCGCGGCAATATCTACGGTTTCAATGCCGTATGAATAGCCACTATCGCTATCGTTACGCGTGATACTGGCAACAGCCATCAAGCTGTTAGTCGTCGTCACATAATTAGACGGGTAGTTATCTACGTTGTCGTTGTTTGACCCTGCGTTACCCGCTGCAGCAACGAACAGTATGCCTGCCTGCCCAGAGACTTCAATGGCAGTTTCTAGCGCTTCACTATAGCCGCCGCCACCCCAGCTATTATTGGTCGCTTTAATGTTTATGCCGCGGTTTTCTTTTAAGTCGGTAAAGTAATCAATACACTCTATAGCCCCTGCTGTAGAGCCTGTGCCATCGGCGCCTAAGAATTTACACGCAGCAATTGATACGTCATGGTTTACGCCCACCACGCCGATACCGTTACCGCCTACAGCACCAATGGTACCTGCGACGTGTGTACCGTGAGAGTCGTCATCAATCGGATCGGTATCTCCGTTTGCAGTATCGATACCATATACATCGTCGATATATCCGTTACCGTCGTCATCAATGCCGTTTCCTGGTATTTCGCCTGGGTTCATCCATGCATTGTCAGCGATATCTTCATGGGTGTAATCAACACCCGTATCTATTACGCCGATCACCACGTCACTGTCACCGGTGGTGATATCCCACGCTTCTGGCGCATCAATATCCACGTCGTCAGTACCGCCGGCTTGGCCTGTATTGTTTAACCCCCACAAGTCACCGTAAGACGGGTCGTTCGGCACAAGTGCTTTACGGTACAGGTAATTTGGTTCTGCAATTTTAACGGCAGGGTTTTTCTTGAGTGTTTCAATGGCATCTTTAACAGATTTACCGCGAAGCTGGAGCTTAGCGATACGACCATTTAGAAGGTTCGAAAAGCGATCGTCAATCTCATCTCTATTGGCGTCGCTAATTCGAGCACCCACCGATGAACGGGCACGCATTTTTTCCGCTTTGCTTACATTCTCTTTGTAAACCACGATGACGCTATCATCGAAGACTTCGGCTGTTGCGGCATGTGCATGACTAGACGCCATTAGCGGAAGTAGGGCTAATGACAATGCTGAAAGGCCTGTTTTAAAAGGCTTTGTTTTCATAATTAGATTCCATAATTAGCAATAGTGCTGTTATCACGAAATCTTCTCGCTCGGTCTGATATAACTAACGATTAAAACTTATAACTCAATTTTGAAAACCTGCCACCTTTAACGCACAAATTAGTACAAAAATACAACTTAACCACTAGGACTCGAATATAAATAAATGGTGAAGTGGTACTTAATTATTAGACAGGCGTCTTACGTGAGGTGTTGTGTTTAAACCTTTAAAGAGGTCTTACCAATAA
Source organism: Alteromonas mediterranea DE (assembly GCF_000020585.3). Lineage (NCBI taxonomy): Bacteria > Pseudomonadati > Pseudomonadota > Gammaproteobacteria > Alteromonadales > Alteromonadaceae > Alteromonas > Alteromonas mediterranea. The sequence continues at coordinate 3,632,899 of NC_011138.3, read as the reverse complement.
ATCTTTCCGTGTGTATTTTTTGAACAAAAATAGTACTAAGGTATTAGCTTGAGCCGCGAAATTACCAGTGAAACCGATGCTGATGTTATTTCGATTGTAATAAATACAACTTAATAGTGATGGATTCTCGCGCTTTTAAGGCGTTTTATAGAAGGGTCACCTTTGTTGTTAATCAAGGAAGCAGTCGTTCACATGGACAAGAAGTTAAAGGTTAAAAAATACCAATTCGCTACATACGTAGGAGCAATAAAAGCCACAGCGTTTTTAGCGTTAACGGTATGTGGTCTTCTAACCGTCAATTCTCCTGTCTATGCCCAACAGTCCGATTTATCAACAAGCTCCGACATGGTGGAATCTTCTCTTTCAATGAGTCTGAATGCCCAAGCTATTACGATAGATGATGAAACGGTCTTCATCTCTGTCAGCCAGTTTGGGTTAAATAACATAACTAACATCATTCAAAGCGGTAACGGCGCAAACCTATCAAATGTTGTTCAAAATGGCAGTAATAATGAAGCGATCATCACCCAACTTGGTGAGGGAAATGTCGTGAATCTATTGCAGCAAAACAACAACAATTACTTCGAGATTATCCAAGATGGGTTTGACAATGTAGCCAATGTTAATCAACTGGGTGAGCAGTCTTTTACTGTTTATCAGATAGGGAACGAAATGGTAATTAACATCACGCAATACAAAGAATGATGCAATTGCCATAGGGAGACAAACGTGAAAATGAAAAAAACAAAAATAGCGAGTGCATTGCTTTTAGTAGCAGCGACAGGGTGGGCATCAGCTCAAGAGATTCCAGCGAGCAAATCAGTCGACTTTAATGCTTCAGCGGATTTCGTTGCCGCAGCAGAAGGTAATGAGATTACGCTAACCCAAACGGCGCCAGAAGGGAACGAAGTAGGTAATGAATCAGTTCTAAGCCAAGAAGGTGACCTTAACGCTATAGTTGTAGAGGTAACCGGTGACGCTAACGAAGTGCTTGCATCGCAAATGCAATCGGGTAACACCTTTTTTGCAAGCGTTACTGGTAACGGAAACTTCTTGGAGTCTGAGCAAGATAGTTTAGACAGCACGGCAGAGTTCGTTGTCGAGGGCGATGATAACCTAGTTTCACTTGTTCAATTAGGCGACGGTGGACCATTTGGCTTTATTTTCAGCCGCTCTATAAACAGCATAGCGGGTAGCGGCAACACGTTATCTGTGTATCAAGGTGATGGTGGTAACTGGGCTAACAATGCGATTGCAGGAAACGATAACACTGTCTTTGTAGATCAAAGTGGCGACTGGCATGAGTCTTACGTTCGTGAACTAAGTGGCGACGCCAACCTTATTGATGTCATCCAAGACGGGTTTTATAACATTTCTGATTTAACGGTGGTAGGTTCTGATAACGAGGTTGAAGTTGACCAAGACGGTGATGAAAATCTTATTACTTGGAACATGGTTGGCGACGGCAACGTACTTGAATTTGAACAAGACGGTGACGGTAATGAGATTACCACAGGTGTGTTCGAAGGCTCAGATAACGAAGTGAATATCGACCAAATTGGCGATGTTAACCTTGCTACAGTTGAAACGATTGGCGGGGGAGTTAATACGTTTGAAATTAATCAAGTGGGTGAAGGAAATGTAGCCTACGCAGGCGTTATTGGCTTGTTCAATGAGTTTGACCTAACGCAGGTAGGTGATGCCAACGAAATAAGTACAGTGAACTTTGATGGTTGGTTTAACACCGTCGAAATTGAACAAGACGGTGATGCTAACTTAGCGCTGGCGCAAGCCGGTATTGGTGATGCAGCGTATGTCGCAGATGCCAACTTAATTGAAATGTCTCAAGAAGGTAATGAGAATATAGCGTCAGTTGAGTTAGCGCGTGATATCACATCAAGTGGCAACGAGATTATGGTTGCCCAAACGGGTGAACTAAACTTGTTGGATTTACTGGTTAATGGTAACGACAATGTCATCAGCGTTATGCAAGAAGGCGCAGGTAACTGGGTAACAGATGATATGGGTGGTCAGTTTGTTATTTCAGGTGATATGAACACGTTTGAAGTAACGCAAATGGGTAACGACAACCTAGTAACAGGTAGTATAACTGGCAACGGCGGCACAGTAAGTGTTACGCAAGTGGGTGATTACAACGTAGCTACAGTTGTTCAAATGTAAGCGCGAGTAGCCGGGCACAAGCCCGGCCTATTTTCAAAATAATGAAGTACTTGTATCGTTTCTCTCTTTTCACGCTGTTTTTTAGTGTGCTCTTTTCTCCGATTCATGCAGAAGAAATTCGGCTGGGTGGACTGTTGTTAGATAACAGCATTAGCCGCCAGGGTCATGAATTTGCCTCTAAAATTAGCCAATATTGGCGCGAAGTTCCTGATAGTTCGGGTAAAAACCTTGTCGTTAAAGAAATTATTGTGCCGCAAGCAGGAACATTACTCTCTGTGGTATACGACAATAAAGTGGTTTACCAGACATACATGGGGCGACGCCAAGTACCGTTAGATGAGAAAGTTCAGCAGGCTATCGTTTTAGTCTTAGACGCTGTCGCTAACGCAAGTATAGATAGTAGAAGCCCAGATTTAGCAGGGGATGAATGGTAATGAAGAAAAGGACGTTAATCACCGCATTAATAACCTTGGGGGCTGTATTTCAGTTCAGTGCCTTTGCGACAGAGTTGGTCTATGAGCCTATTAACCCATCGTTTGGTGGCAACCCACTTAATGGGTCATTTTTACTTAGCAAAGCTAATTCACAGAATGCGCATAGCGCACCGCTAAGTGAGCGCTCTTATGATGAACGCTTACAAGAGTCACTTGAGCGTGCGTACATTAATCGTATTGTTCGCGAAATTACTGATATCGCCTTTGGCGAGCAGGAATATGACGAAGATGGAAACCCCATAGATAGTATATTTAACCAAGACAGCATATTCGTCAGTGGTGATTTTCAGGTAGAGCTGATTACCAGTAACCCTGATAGCATTGTAGTGAATATTACTAACCTGCTAACAGGTGAAGTTACGGTTGTCGAAATTCCACGGTTTGGGTAGGGAAACACATGAGAAGTACCGTATTTTTATTATTGGCTATAGCACTTTCTGGCTGCCAATCAATTACCAACACGCTGCCGCCAGATACGACTGCGGCAGGGATCATTAAAGACAGCGAAACCCTTTCGGAAGTAAAAAGCTTACCCGCACCTATGGGGCAAATCCCCGTTTCCGTTTATGCGTTTAGAGACCAGACAGGCCAGTACAAACCCAGTACGGGGGCCAGTTCTTTTTCTACAGCTGTGACGCAAGGTGCTACGTCGATTCTTGTTCAAACCTTGAGTGAAACATCGTGGTTCTTACCTGTAGAACGTGAAGGTTTACAAAACATTCTTACCGAGCGAAAAATTATCCGTGCAGATGAAAGCAACGGTAGTGAATTGCCCCCTCTTACCACGGCTAGAATCATTATTGAAGGCGGTATAATCAGCTACGATACGAACATTCGTACAGGGGGCGCTGGCGTGGAATATTTTGGCATTGGCGCAAGTGAACTATTCCGGGAAGATCAGATCTCCATTTATATGCGGGCGGTTGATGTAAGAACAGGGCAAGTATTAGTGTCGGTTTCTACCTCTAAAAAAGTCTTGAGCCAAGAAGTAAGAGCTGGGCTCTTTAGGTATGTATCGCTAAAGCGCCTGCTTGAAGCTGAGACAGGGTATACTACCAATGAGCCTATGTTCGAGTGCGTTAAGCAAAGTATAGAAAAAGCGGTGACCGAATTGGTACTGCAGGGCATGGAAAGGGGCGTATGGCGCGCTAAAGCGTAGGCGCCACACGCAAGTAAGGAGAGTACTTAATAACTTACTTGCTGAGGCTGACTAAACTGATGATCGAACCACTTAATGAGCTCTACGCGGTTGCGGCAGTCAGTTTTCCTGAAAATACTGTACACATGAGTTTTCACCGTATTGACGCTGATGTGTAAACAATCCGCAATCTCTTGATTTTGCGCGCCATCTGCAATTTTGCGCGTAATGGCTAGTTCTCGTTTGGTTAGGACTGTAGTTGACGATTGAAGCGCAGCAACCGGCTTAGTTTTTGGCACTAAATTGGCATCAATATAGCGGCTCATAATCTCCCGGCTATACCATTTGTTGCCTGCTTGCACTTGCTGAACCCCGCGAACGAGTAATTCCAAATTGTCTTCTATATGGAAAATGCCGTTTATTCCATGCTGAAGCGCAGCGTAATGAAAATCAACATCGGCTTGTGGAACATTGAAAATAACTTTGTTCAAATCGGGATAATCATTAACAACGGGCAAGTTGAGCATGGCGACTGAGTCGCAATACTGGGCATCTATAAAGAAGGTATAGGTATTGTTTAAAACGCTACGTGGTGGGTGTATAGCACCACTGGTAACGCTGAATCCACACGACGGTAAAATACTAAGGAATCGTTCATAAGCTTCGTCCCTTCTTGTATTTTCGCCGTAACTGTTTCTTGTTAGTACGAACGCGTGATGTGACATGAAAGCTCCTTTTCGTGATTGTCAACCTTACGAACTATACAAGGTCTTTACAATACTCCATTAGCCTTACTTGACCGACCAAAGCGTAACAAAATGTTACAGTGAAAAAGACCTGTAGGCTTGGCTTAAAAGCCTCACGGCTTAACGCTTTAAATCACCTACCATACCTAGTGCCTATCGACTTTATAAATACCAAAATAGTTAAGCGTTTGAAATAAATAAAGTAGCCGAAAAATGCCATAGAAGTTAACCGGCGTAATAGCAGTAGTGAGGTTAGCACAGTGCATTAAATATAAGTAAATTATCTCTAGAAAAAGCGCTCGCCCCCTTTGTTAAAATTGGCGTTAGTGTATAGTTCATAACCACATTATTTCTTCCCATTTGAAACATAGAGAGAGCCATGACCGTAAATGTTGACACTCAGTCTTTGATTGCATCTATACGAGATGTAGTAGGGCAAGCCTATTTGTTAACTGATCAAGCGAAAAAGCAACCGTACACCAAAGGGTTTCGCTTTGGTGCAGGCGAGGCGCTTGCGGTGGTGCGACCCGGTACGCTTGTCGAAATTTGGCGAGTGCTCAAATTATGTGTCGAGGCCGACGTTGCAGTTATCATGCAGGCAGCTAATACTGGCCTAACCGGTGGCTCTACGCCAGATGGTAAAGACTATGACAGACCGCTGGTTATTATCAGCACCATGCGTATTGACGACATACAGTTAGTGGATAGCGGTAAGCAAATCGTAGGGTTAGCGGGCAGTACCCTTTTTGGATTGGAAGAAACGCTAGCGCCTTACGGGCGCGAGCCTCACTCGGTGATTGGTTCATCATGCATTGGCGCATCTATTGTGGGCGGTATTTGTAATAACTCTGGCGGCGCATTGGTTAAACGGGGTCCAGCGTACACCGAACTTGCGCTTTTTGCCCAAATCGACGCTAATGGCAATCTATCTTTGGTAAACAATCTGGGGATTAACCTAGGTAGTGAGCCAGAAGAAATTCTGAATAATCTTGAGAACAAACGTTACAAAGAAGCTGACGTTCAGCACCCTGACGCTCGTGCATCAGACAACGAGTATGATGAACGAGTTCGAGACGTTGATTCAGAAACACCTTCTCGCTTCAATAATGACGGCAGAAGACTTCATGAAGCTTCAGGCTGTGCAGGTAAACTCGCGGTGTTTGCCGTGAGACTAGACACTTTCCCTATACCTGAAAAGAAACAGGTGTTTTACGTAGGGTCTAACGATGCTGCGGTTTTCACTAAGGTGCGTCGCGACATACTTTCTACATTTAAAAACTTACCTGATTCAGGTGAATATCTGCACCGCGACTGCTATGACGTATCTAAAAAGTATGGCAAAGATATGTTTATCGTTATCAGTAAACTTGGCGCGAAATTTATTCCGAAGCTATTTGCTTTTAAACGCAAGTTCGACGCATTTACCGACAAACTTGGTTTTCTACCCAACAAAATGTCAGACCGTGTTATGCAATATATGAGCTACTTGTTCCCAAGTCATCTGCCTAAGCGCATGGAAGAGTACAGAGACAAGTATCAACATCATTGGATTTTGGAAATGAGTAACGTCGGGGTAGAAGAAGCTAAAGCCTACCTTGATGAATTCTTCAAAACGAATGAAGGTAGCTATTTCGAGTGTACGCAAGAAGAAGCGGATAAAGCAATTTTACACCGCTTTGTTGCCGGTGGCGCGATTGGTCGCTACCACGTGATGCACAGTAAAGAAGTGGGCGCCATGATGACCATCGACGTCGCGCTTCGCCGTAATGACCCAGATTGGTTTGAAGTTTTGCCTAAAGAAATAGACGACCAGATTGACACTAAGCTTTATTATGGTCACTTGTTTTGCCATGTTATGCACCAAAACTACGTATTGAAAAAAGGGGCCGATGCCAAACTGCTGAAAGGCAAAATTTTAGAAACCTTTGACGCGAGAAACGCGGAATACCCAGCAGAACATAACGTGGGGCACGAATATTTTGCGAAAGACGCGCTTAAAAACTTCTACCGAGAGTTAGACCCTACCAACAGCTTCAACCCGGGCATAGGTAAAACCACCAAGCGTAAAAATTGGGCCGAGCAGAGCGGCGGATGCTGCGGCGGAAACCATTAGGCTTAACTTAAGCGTTAAATACGACAAGGCTGCTGATTTTTGTGTTAAACAAAGGTCAGCCGCCTCATGTTCTATCAACCCATCACGTAAACCAATCTGAACCAAACTAACCACCTTTCAGTAGAAAAAAGAAGTTTATTATGTAGTTGCAGGGTTTGATTTTCCTGTCAATTAAAAAGGACTTGATATGAAAGGCAAAGTACAAAGCTCTACCATTCTGCTTCCTGTATTTATCCCCGCGGTCGCGATCATTTTACTTCTGGTTATTGGAACAATCAGTGACCCTGAACTTGCCGGCGAAGCTTTCAGCAGTACGTTAGCCTGGATAACTCAGACCTTTGGCTGGTTTTATATGTTATCAGTGGCAATTTTCCTTGTGTTTATTGTCTCGGTTGCAGCGTCGGGATGGGGAAATATCAAGTTAGGTCCCGACCACGCTGAAGCGCAATACAGCTTCCCAGAATGGTTTTCAATGTTATTTTCGGCAGGCTACGGGGTGGCGCTGCTCTACTTTGGTGTGGCAGAGCCAGTACTACACTACTCATCACCGCCAGCCGGTGCCGCTGAAACGGTTGATGCAGCAAAACAGGCAATGCAAATCGCGTTTTTCCACTGGGGGTTTCATATATGGGCGATTTACGGGCTTGTGGGCCTCGTTCTTGCGTACTTTGCCTTTCGTCACGGGCTCCCGCTTTCCATTCGCTCTGCGCTATATCCGCTAATAGGTGATAAAATTTATGGTCCTATTGGGCACGCGGTAGATGTATTCGCTATTCTCGGTACTCTGTTTGGTATTGCTACCACGCTGGGGCTATCTGTTACGCAGATAAATGCAGGGCTCAATTATCTCTCTGGCGATATCCCAATCGATATCATGGTGCAGGTAGGCACTATCGCTATTGTGACTATCGCAGCCACTATATCGGTTATTGCCGGGATGGATAAGGGCATAAAACGGCTATCAATTATTAATATGCTACTGGCAGTCTCTCTTATGAGTACTGTGTTTATTATGGGTGAAACCATTCATATTCTGGAAACCTTCCTTCAGAACACTGGAAGCTATATCAGCGGGATTGTCGAGCGTACTTTTAATCTGCAGGCCTACAGTCGCAGCGACTGGATTGGTAACTGGACGCTGTTTATTTTCGGTTGGACTATTGCCTGGGCACCATTTGTGGGAATGTTCATCGCCAAAATTAGTCGCGGTCGAACCATTCGTCAGTTTGTTTTCGGTGTCATGCTGGTGCCCACTATTTTTACCTTCCTTTGGTTTTCAGTGTTTGGTGATACAGCCCTTAATGCAATAATGAATCAGGGCGTGACAACACTTATTAGCGACGTCCAAGAAAACGAAGCCGTTGCCTTATTCAAGCTTTACGATCTGCTCCCTGGTGCGTCAATTATGTCGGGGCTGACGGTACTACTTATCATCACCTTTTTTGTGACGTCATCAGATTCGGGATCGTTAGTTATTGACTCTCTTGCATCTGGCGGTCTAGAAGAAAGCCCTGTATGGCAACGTATATTTTGGGCGTTTTTAGAAGGTACGGTCGCAGCGGTACTGCTTTTAGCGGGTGGGCTCAACGCCCTTCAAACCATGACTATAGCCAGTGCTTTGCCATTTGCTTTTATCATGCTGATCGCTGCCGCCGGTCTTTGGCGCGCGCTCGTCATCGAAGGCTATAGAAATAGCAGCTTGCAAGCTAATACATTGAACAGAAACCGCGGTCGAGCGGCAAACCTCAAAGGGCGACTGGCGGCGATGGTCGAATACCCTAGTCGTGACGTGGTTCATGACTTCATTAAAAATACGGTGACTGAAGCGATGAGAGACGTACAGTCTGCGCTTAAGGCACGGGAGTGGAAAGCGCACGTTGAATTTGATGAAGACATGGTAAGGGCGACCTTCACTGTGGAACGACATGATCATATGGACTTCATCTATGATATCCGCATAACCGAGTATTTAGTCCCAGGTTTCAGCTATGCTGAAGTGCGCTCAGAAGATGATGAGTCAGAGAAATACTATCGCGCTGAAGTGTTCTTGCGTCGCGGCGGTCAAGCCTACGATATTTATGGCTATGAAAAGGTGAGTATAGCTAAGGATATCTTGGATCAGTTTGAAAGCTACTTGCATTTCCTTGATACCAGTCCAGGGGAACTTCCTTGGGAAATGGATGCTTACGACGATATGCTGCAAAAACCGGAAAGGTAGCAAAGCCGTTTTTACACCTTGTAAAATAAAGGGAAAGCAAACTTGCTTTCCCTTATTATCCCCTAGTACCTGGGTGTTGACCTCAGCGCTTTTTTCCCGTTATTACGCTCATCGTAATGAAACATAAAAGCTTATATACTATGCCAGTCGATTAATTATCGATGAGAAATCCATCCCTGCATTGCCTTCATCGCAATGCATTTCAAACCACTTTGCAGCAAGCTCACCCATAGGTACTTGGGCATTTACGCCCTTCGCGCCCTGCATGGCAAGACCTAAATCTTTAAGCATAAGTGCAGAAGCGAAACCGCCGGCAAAATCGTTATCAGCAGGGGTTTGTGGCCCTACACCTTTAACAGGGCAGTAGGTGGTCATTGACCATGTTTGACCCGAGGCATTTGACGCGATATCGAAGAATACCTGCGCGTCTAACCCGAGTTTCTGGGCGAGCTGGAAGCTTTCACACGTCGCAATCATGGTCGCGCCAAGTAACATGTTGTTACAAATCTTCGCAGCTTGCCCTGCGCCGTGGCCGCCTGCGTGAACAATCTTTTTACCCATGGCGCCAAGTGCGCCTTGGGCTTTATCGAACGCGTCAGCATCTCCTCCCACCATAAAGGTAAGTGTGCCGCTCGCAGCAGCGGCAACACCACCTGATACAGGGGCATCAAGCATCTTAAGGCCTTTTTTCTCAGCGAGCTCTGACACGCTTTTGGCCGTTTCTACATCGATGGTCGAACAGTCAATTAATAAGGTGCCGTCACGCACGTTATCGAGGATCTGATTTGAATAGATATCCTTAACATGTTTACCCGCAGGCAGCATGGTGATGACGATGTCAGCTTCAGATACAGCTTGCTCGGTACTTTGTGCAATAATACAGCCTGCATCTTTGGCTTTTGCCAGTGCCGCTTCGCTTAAATCAAAGGCCATTACCTTGAAATTGTGTTTAACAAGGTTGTCTGCCATGCCTGAGCCCATGTTACCTAGGCCAATAAATGCAACAGTGATCATGATAGTCTCCTCGCTTAGCCCATGGTTGGAATAACAAAGGCGTTGTCGTTCGTATCTGAGCCATCAGGCCAGCGCTGCGTAATGGTCTTAACCTTGGTCCAGAACTTCACACCTTCCATACCGTGTTGATTAGTATCGCCAAAGGCTGAGCGTTTCCAGCCGCCAAATGTATGGTAGGCAACCGGCACTGGAATTGGTACGTTGATACCTACCATTCCCACGTTAACGCGCTGTGCAAATTCACGTGCTGCATGACCGTTTCGGGTGTACATAGCAACGCCGTTACCGTATTGATGGTCACTTGCTAAATTAACGGCTTCATTGAAATCTTTGGCGCGAACCATTTGCAGCACGGGGCCAAAAATCTCTTCTTGGTATGAGCGCATGTTTTTAGTTACGTGATCAAAGAACGTCGGCCCGATGAAATAGCCGTGGCTGTCACTTGGGATTTGACTTGTTCTGCCGTCGTAAACAAGCTCTGCGCCTTCTTCTATCGCAAGGTCGATATAGCTTTCAACGCGCTCTTTGTGGGCGGCGGTAACGACAGGGCCATAGTGGGCGTTAGGATCTTCGCTATGGCTTACCATGATGTTTTTGATAGCCGGAATAAGTTTAGCTTTGAGTTTTTCGGCGGTTTCATCGCCGACAGGAACCACAACCGGTAGTGCCATACAGCGTTCACCGGCGCTACCATAGGCAGCACCTACCAAGTCCGTTACCACCTGATCAAGATCGGCATCAGGCATTACGATACCGTGGTTTTTCGCGCCGCCCATTGCTTGAACCCGCTTTCCTGCACGAGCGCCGCGCTCATACACGTAGTTAGCAATATCAGAAGAACCCACGAAGCTTACTGCTTTAATGGTTTGATCATCTAAAATTCTGTCTACCACTTCTTTGTTACCGTGAACAACGTTAAGCACGCCTGCAGGAAGGCCCGCTTCTATCATAAGTTTCGCTAATTCAATAGGAACAGAAGGATCGCGCTCTGATGGCTTTAATATAAAGGCATTACCGCAGGCAATGGCCACGCCGAACATCCACATAGGGATCATGGCTGGGAAATTAAACGGGGTGATACCGGCAACAACGCCTAACGCTTGGCGCATTGAGTATACGTCTATGCCCGGACCTGCGCCTTCCGTGTATTCACCTTTTTGCGCATGAGGAATGCCGCAAGCAAACTCGATAACTTCAAGGCCACGCTGAATATCACCCTGCGCATCAACCAACACTTTGCCGTGCTCACTTGATAACAGCGCCGCTAGACGGTCGCGATTGGCTTCAACGAGCTCTTTAAATTTAAACATGACACGAGCACGTCGCTGAGGGTTAGTGGCCGCCCATTCAACTTGTGCAGCTTGGGCTGTCTCTATAGCGTGGCTTAGCGTTGAAGCATTGGCTAGACTTACTTCTGCCTGAACTTCACCGGTATTAGGCGCGAATACCGATGCGGTATTTTCACTGCTATCTTCAAAGTCTTTACCTGCAATAAAGTGAACAATCTTTCTCATGATCTGGCTCCTGTAATTTTTAACAATATTGAAACCTTGTGTTTGCAATAGCAATACATATACTTGCAGTATGATGCTGTAAAAATGCAGGTGCTTAAGTGAATTGGGATGACATGCGGTTATTTCTTGGTTTGGCAAGAAATGGGCGGGTAGCTATTGCAGCTAAGGGGATGAAGGTAGATCCTACAACGCTCATTCGTCGTGTAAAAAAGCTGGAAGATTCTTTAAATTGTAAATTATTCGAGCTAACCAAAAAAGGCTATGTACTTACCACTCATGGCACAGAGTTGGTCACGTATATTGAGAAAGCCGAGCATTATTTTTTAGAAGCGCAAAATGAACTGGGCGATGAGCGTTCACACTTAGCCGGTACTATTCGAGTGAGCGTTTCAGAAGGGTTTGGTAGCTGGTTTTTAGCGCCTTTACTGCCAGATTTTAAAAAGCGGTATCCGGGCATAAGTATTGAGCTTGTAGCAACCAGTGGTTTTTTAAATCTGAATAAGCGGGAAGCCGATATGGCTATCCTGTTGGAAAAGCCCAGTAGAGGCTTGTTAGTGACTCAAAAGCTTACCGATTACAATCTTTATCTTTATACTCACCGGTCACTTATCAAAGAACGAAAGCCTGAAACATTGCAGGACTTAACATCGTATAACCTCGTCAGCTATGTACCCGATTTGGTGTACGCGCCGCAATTAAAGTTCATTGAAGAGACCGCTTTGTCACAGTTAAGTGCGCTTCGCAGCACCAGTATTAACGCGCAGTATCAAATGCTTATTAATGGCGCTGGCGTAGGCATTTTGCCTAAATTTATGGCTGAAACTCAGCCAGGTTTAGTTAGGCTAATCGAGAACGACATTCACATTAAGCGCACATTCTGGTTGGCAACGCACAAGGAAACTCACTCTCAAGCCCGTTTCCAAGTTTTTACGCAGTGGCTTCAAGAAAAGGTTGAGCGTTACCAATCGCGATTTATTGATTAAGCGAACTGACTAAGCCCTACGTTCCACTATTTAAAGGGGCATTTATCCTACCTTGGTAGGATGAATTCGCCCCTATTGCAGGATGTGCTTTTCACCGCGGCCTGTATAGCATGGCTCTGTATTAAAGGGGTTGCAGAGGCAGTCATGTCGGGTTTTACAAAAATATCTACAGCGATAGTGGCCGTTTTCATTAGCTGCTTTTTACTCTTTACCTGTCTTGTTTATTTTCATATACAAAACAATATTGAAGAAGAAATGACAGGCGCACTTAACCAAGTGCGGGAAATGGTCAGACGCAATGTACCTGTTTCTGACATTGAGGCTATTGTTAAGCCAAGTCCTCATTTATCTTCCAAATACTTTTCAGGGCGCTTGAGCACAGACCAAACTCAAGTAAACACCGTTAACCAGCAAAATGTATTAGTGCCCGTTATTATCCCCATAAAAGAGAATCAGTACCTTATTGTCACTCCTTTCGAGAATACGGAGTTAACCCAAAACCTTACGTTTTTTGCTTTAGTGGCAGGCCTTTTCTTTGCAACATTTGTTTTACTACTGTTTACATTAAGCATTGCCGTCAGGCAGCGGCTTGTGCCATTAAAACAGCTTGGCGACGCGCTTTCGAAGTTACGAGAAGGTAAAGCCACACAGCCGCTTCCTCACTCAGATATTGCTGAAATGAACAGGGTAATTAACCAATTCCAGCAGCTAAAAAGCGCGCTAGATGCCAAAGAAAAGCAGCTGATTAAAATCGACAAACAATTGGCGCTACTTCAAGAGCAAGAGCGAAACTATTTAGCCAGGGAGCTTCACGACAACGTGGGGCAATTGCTGACTACGATAAAAGCTCATGCGTATATTCTAGTCAACACTAAAGAGCGTTCGGTGGTAGAGCTTTCGGCTCAGAAAGTGCAGGTGATGTCACACCAAATAAGTGACGCTATAAGAAAACTCACGGCTCACCTTCACCCTCTTGTACTAGATAGAGTATCGCTACAGGCATCGCTTGAGCGCTTAGTATATGAACAAGAAGTAGCGCAACCTGGCACTCAATGGGACGTATCAATTAACCTGAAGCGGTATCAGGAGGATACCGAGCGCGACATCCACCTTTATCGTTTTGTTCAAGAAGCCATTAACAACGTAATTAAACATGCTAAAGCCACAAAGGTTAGCATTCAAATTTTTGGCGATACGCATAGCGTCACTGTGACAGTTAAAGACAATGGTCGAGGCCTTGGAAATCATATAGTAGAAAATATTGGAATGTCGTCAATGCGAAGTCGGGCACGCTGTATTGGCGCAAATTGTAGCGTCGCATCGCCCGATGAAGGCGGAGTTGCCGTGTCGCTCTCTCTAACACTTAGAAAAGAGCCGCCTATGTTAGGCGCAAATGTCGCATGAATATCCTCATTGTAGACGACCACGCCGTGGTAAGAGAGGGCTACAAAGCATTGCTTAACGCCATGATGCCTGATTGTCGTATTTTTGATGCTGAAAACGGCGCGCAAACCCATCGTTTATTAGCCAGTAGTGACATTGAGATCTTAATCCTAGACATAAACCTTTCAAATGAAAGTGGCCTTGTTTTAGCCAAGATTTTTTTGAAGCGACATCCAGATTTAAAAATCATCTTTTTCAGCATGTTCGAGGCTTTGTTGCTTAAATCGATGGAACTAAATCAAGAAGCGACGATCTGATCGGCTACACCCATCAATCGTCGTAGCCTCATGCCTAAACCTCGTTATAAAACAACTAACTGGAAGCAGTACAATAAAGCCTTAATTAACCGTGGTTCTCTGACCTTTTGGATTGATGAGGAAGCGATAGTCGAGTGGAAGCAAAACAAACAAGGCAAGCGTGGTAGACCTCGCCGATTCAGCGACTTAGCCATTACTACCGCACTGATGGTGAAGCGCGTTTTCTCTATGCCATTGAGAGCGCTGCAAGGTTTTCTAGACTCAGTATTTAAGCTGGCTAACATCCCGCTTGTTTGCCCACACTACACCTGTATAAGCCGCCGAGCTAAGGAAGTTGAGGTTTCATTTAAAACCAAAAACAGAGGACCAATACAACATCTAGCCATTGGTGCTACTGGTCTTAAGGTTTATGGCGAAGGTGAATGGAAGGTCAAGAAGCATGGTACTGATGGGAAGCGCAAAGTATGGCGTAAGCTGCACATCGCAGTAGATACGCACACCCACGAAATCGTCGCAGCAGAGCTGAGTTTGTCTAACGTAACCGATGCCGAAGTGCTCCCTAACTTGCTAAAGCAGACACGTCGTAAAATCATTGAGATATCAGGTGATGGTGCTTATGACACAAAGGGTTGCTATGATGCTATACGAATCAAACGAGCGGTTCCGCTTATCCCGCCACGAGAAGGGGCAGCCTTCTGGGAACGTGGGCATCCTCGCAATTTAGCGGTAGGTTGTCAGAAGCTTTACGGCTCGAACAAGATGTGGAAAAAGCAGTACGGCTATCACAAGCGCTCGCTATCAGAGACAGCAATGTATCGAGTGAAACAGTTGTTAGGTGGGAAATTAAGCCTGAGAAACTACAACGCTCAAGTTGGCGAGACTTACGCTATGATCAAGGCGCTGAATAAGCTTACAGGGTTAGGTATGCCTGAAACTCAGTATATCGTTTAAGAATCAAGCACTATAGGACAGGCATGTCTTCTCTCTGAATTAAGCAACAAAGCCGTACTGGTGACAAAGCTGAGCATAAAAAGAACCAGGCCTTTTATTGGATTTCAAAGAGAATGATCTGGAGCTGAACTGAAGTGCAGCGCGTGATAACACAGTATGCCAACGTTCTTCTTTGATGCATAAGAGAAATTTCAAGATACGACAAGAAAAATGCGCAGTGGCCCACATCTTGTGATTAATAAGTATTCACAAACGTGTTTAATAAGCGTAAGTTAATATTTATTAAGAGTTAGGTTTGCTGTTATTGAGAATCGTCCCGCAGATTACCCCGACATTAGAAAGAATAGATATATGAGAGCTTTTCTTTTCTTCGCTGGTTTTGTTGTTATTAGCATCCTATTGTGCAAACTTGCGCATGCGAAAAGCATAGACCCTTCAGGAGGGATGCAGCTAGTTAATGACAAGCTGTGGATGTTGCAGGAAAGTGGCAGTGCACTCTCTGCCGAAGAGGTTATGGCTAAATATGAAGGCCGGTTGCTCACTAAAAACACATCAGGGCAAGTGAGTTATGGGTTTACGAACAACACTATATGGGGTGTTTTGCCTGTTGATATCAATACCTACGGTGAACCCGTAACGAGCGATCCCCATAATCTATCAGAAAGTTTTCCTTTCTTGCCTTTAGTCATAGAAATAGACAACGCTTGGTTGGACGATATTGACGTGTATTTCTTTGAAAACGGCGAAAGAAAGCATCACGTTACATTGGGCGATAACCAAATACACAGCGCGCGGGCCGAGCGCGCTAGAATGCCTTCCGTTTTTTATCGATTTACCCAGCAACAAACTATCGTTGTTTTCAGGTTCTCATCTCAAGACCCCATGACCATTCCGGTTTATCTAGGCCAGCCCGTCATCGCCAACGACAAGTCTACTGAAAACGCCTATTTCTATGGTGCGCTTTACGGTTCATTGGTTATTCTTTTGGTTTATAACTTGGTTTTATATAGCTACCTAAAAGAGCGAAGGTATTTACTATATTCCTTGTACCTTCTTTCTTTTCTGGCTTTTAATTTCACCTATACGGGGCACGGTTTTTGGTGGGTATGGTCTGACTCTGTATTCCTTCAGCAGGGGCTTATGCCCACGCTAATGTTCTTTTACCTTTTTAGCGCCGTACGGTTGACCATTGAGTTTCTCAACACTCAACTTTACTTACCTAAGCTTTACTGAAACAGGAAGTACATTTACGGAGGGTTAGGGGCGCTGGCAGTATTGATTATTTTAGTCGGTAGCCGTTCTTTCGCTGTTATGTCACAACTTGTCGTGCTAACTACAATTTCACTTTGGATGTTAGCTATCGGTATTTTTGCTTACAGAAATGGCGATACACTGGCTAAGTTTTTTCTGCTGCGGTACTCTGTGGAACTGGGGGCGCGACGGTATCAAGTCTCGCTACGTGGGGACTAGTGAGCTATTCGAAATGGGCATTTCGCGGTATCGAAATTGGTATGGTTTTAGAAATGTCTTTGCTGTCGATTTCTCTGGCCTTCAATTACAAGCAAGTACAACAGGCACGCTTGAGTGCCGAACGAGATGCGCGATTAGACCCGCTCACCTCGCTTTACAACCGACGGGCATTTGAAGATTTGGTCTATCCCATTTGGGAATTAGGAAAACGCAGTAATAAACACATGTCGGTTTTACTTATCGATTTAGACTGGCTTAAGCGTATCAACGACAAATTTGGCCACGATATGGGCGATAAAGTGCTGCAAAACGTGGCTAAAGAGATAAAGGGCCAAGTGAGAGGGTCGGATATAACCTTTCGCTGGGGCGGTGAGGAATTTTTGGTGTTTTTACCCAATACCCGGGCTAATTACGCCAAGCAAATTGCAGAGAACTTAAGGCTACATCTATTTAGCCATGATATTAATAAGTTGGTTAGGGTGACGGTGAGTATTGGCGTTTCTGGCTCGTACCCGGGAGAAGATGATCTAAACGTTTTGATAAAAGAGGCTGATCAAGCGCTCTACTTAGCCAAAGCCCAAGGGCGAAATAAAGTTGTGCTTTGGAATGAGAGGAAAGAGTAATCGCTGATTTATAAAAACAGAAATCTCACGTATTATTCTGTTTTCTTTTTTTCTAGGTAAGTCTCTCATGTACAAAGATTTTCAAGCAGAGTTGACGTGGGCCAGCCTGCATATGCCGCGCACTCGCCACGCTATCGCTTCTTTACCTGACCTGTCTAACGTAAAACTTGCTTGTAACATGCACCTAGACTTAAAGATGGCGCCTTTAGTTGAAGGGCTGCTGTCACGTGGCTGCGATATATTCCTTACTACCTGCAACCCTACCACGGTGCAAGACGATGTGGTTTCTTACTTAGTTGATAAAGGGGCAACAGCCCACGCATGGCGTGATATGAGCGATGCTGACTGGTCTGAATCATTCGATAAAGCACTGGCGTGGCAGCCTACCCATTTATGTGAAATGGGCGCGGACCTCACTACCCGACTGCATGAAAACGTAAAAGCAAACAAGCCAGTCCCTAGCATTATATCGGGGTTAGAAGCAACGGGATCAGGCATTAACCGACTAAACGGTATGGCGCCCAATTACCCCATCTTTAACTGGGACGATTTGCCTGTAAAAGAAGGCCTTCACAACAGGCACATGGTGGGCCTAAGTGCATGGCAAACCTTCTTCCAAACCACCCATTTAACGCTGCACGAAAAGCTGGTTGTCGTAATTGGTTATGGTTTAGTGGGGCAGGGCGTGGCGGCATCGGCTAAAGCGTTTGGGGCACAGGTTCAAGTAGCGGAACTTGACCCTGCAAGAGCGCTTCAGGCGAAATACGACGGTTGGCCAGTGGTTGGTTTAGACGAGGCTGCTAGCCAAGCTGATGTTATTGCCACAGCAACAGGTGCCTACGGCGTAGTAAATTCGAAACACCTGGACAGCATGAAAGACGGGGCGTTTATTTTAAACGTAGGTCATGTAGCGCAAGAAATCGATGTGCCGTACCTTAAAAACAACGCGTCCCACAGCGAGCCAATGCCTTATGTAAATGCTTATAAACTGGGTGATAAAACGCTTTATTTGCTGGCTGATGGTTCTATGTTTAACTTAACCGCGGGCTATGGCGACAGCATCAATGCGTTTGACGTGACGTTAGCGGTTATGGCTGCTGGTATAGGCTTTATCGTCAATGAAGGTGCGAAGAGTGAAAAGGGCCTTTATTTACTGCCTGAAAAGGCATGGAAAGGCGCGCTTTAAAGTTCAAGCTGTGAGGCGTGTAATCTAATTAATACGCAAGAACTAAACGAATTGTCGGGGGAGCGACTGCTATCTCGACATTATTTTTGAGTGTTGTAAAGTGAGCCCGTTTTAAAATTTCAGACCTAAGGCGGGCTTTGATGAACACAGTTATCGGCACAAAGACAGCACAACAAGCACTAGATAGTCTTGTCGACATGACAGGCGACCTAACACCCATCACTCTTGCTGAGTATCAGGCCCGAATTGCCAAAGCACAGCATTACATGCAACAGCATGACATAGGCGCGCTTTACTTAAACGCGGGCACTAACTTAGCGTATTTTACAGGCATGCAGTGGTACGCCAGTGAGCGTTTAGTGGGGGCGCTTCTACCCGCAGAGGGGAACGTTGTTTACCTAGCTCCTGCGTTTGAAATTGACTCTTTGAACGAACGCAAAGTAGTGGAAGGGGATATTATCGGTTGGCAAGAGCACGAAAGCCCTTACGCACTTGCCATGTCTATTCTGAATACCGTCAATACGGCGGGTGGCATAAAATTAGGCGTTGATGAATCTACCCAATTTTTTATTGTTGATGGGTTTACCAAGGTGCTGAATGAACCTTGGCAAATTGTGAATGGTTCAGAGGTTACCGCGCATTGCCGCATGCACAAGTCAGAAAATGAGCTTGCGCTAATTCAGCGGGCCATGGACATGACCCTTGCTGTGCACAAAGCCACTGCCAGTATGCTTTATGAAGGTATTTCCACCACAGAAGTTGAAGCATTTATTAACGATGCGCATAAGAAAGTGGGGGCCAGCGGTAACTATTTTTGCATTGTGCTGTTTGGTAAAGCAACCTCGTTTCCCCACGGCGTTAAAGACCCGCAAGTATTAAAGAAAAACGACTTAGTATTGATTGATACTGGCTGTAAAGTACATGGCTACCTCTCTGATATCACTCGAACCTATTGTTTCGGTGAGCCGACAGATAAACAGCGTGCACTATGGGAAAGCGAAAAGCGCGCTCAGCTTGCGGCATTTAACGCTGCAAAGGTCGGTGTACCTTGTGGTGACGTGGATAAAGCCGCCCGAGATAGCTTAGCGAAAGACGGCTTAGGGCCAGATTATAATTTACCGGGTTTGCCCCATCGAACAGGGCATGGCATTGGTATGGATATTCACGAATGGCCGTATTTGGTTAAAGACAATCCTCATCCGTTAGCACCTGGCATGTGTTTTAGTAACGAGCCTATGATAGTGGTGCCAAACGAGTTCGGTATTCGCTTAGAAGACCACTTCTATATGACCGACGAGGGCCCAGTATGGTTTACTGAGCCTAGTGAATCTATCGACTCTTTGTAAGTAAACTAAATTAAAGCTGCTCTTTATTACGAAGAGCAGCTGTAGTGTGCAACACCGCCAGCACTGAAAAATTCAAGTGGGCGCAGTTGGTAATACTTGTTCTCTACCTCTTCTGATTGCTCATCATAAGGCGCGGTGAGGATGTTCTGAAGTTCGTGTATTTGAGTAAAGTCACCTTTCTCTGCGGCTTTATAAGCAGGTACGATAAGCCATTCACGCCATGTGAATTTAGGGTTTGCTTGCTGCATGTTCTCTGCAATAGTAGCAATAGCGTTTGTTTGATTGCCCTGTGCTTCTGCGTCCTTTTCAATCCGCTCACGCCAGCTTTGCAACCAAGCCTCCCATTCTGTCATCACCTCTGCTTTAGGCGGGTAGTAAAAGCTCTTCGTCAAACTCGCCATATCTTCAGGTATCGACGATAGCTCTCTAAAAAACATATTGTAGTCGACGCCAGTGCGCAGCATTAATTGCAGCAGCTTGATAAGCAAGTCGTGGTCGTAGCTCGCAAGGCCAAGTTTTGTTGCCCACATGCTCTCCATCGCCCGTTCCATAACGCCGGAAAAGCCATCATTAATAGCGTTAAGCTGTGATAGCTGAGCACTGTTCTCTTCAAGTAAAGTCATCAGTGAGCGACAGAACATATCAAAGTTCTTTTGCGCCGCTATCGGTTGGTTTAAAAACGAGAAGTGGCGGCCGCCGCCTGTCCATGGTTGATAGTCTGCTTCAAAAAATTCACAAAAACCAAATGGCCCGTAATCTAGCGTAAACCCTCCGGCTGCGCAGTTATCGCTATTAAAATTGCCCTGGCAATAACCCACGCGCACCCACTGTGAGACAAGGTTGGTTAATCGGTCTCGAAATAGCTCAGCAAGCCTAATCACTTGCTCTTCTAGCGGAGCAGTTGTATCAATTTCTTTCGCGTACTCCCGTTCGATAAGGTGCATCACGATGGCTTTTAATTCGTCCCGTGCATGTTCATGTTCATCACAGCGCGCACGTCGTGCAAAAAGCTCAATTTGCCCGACGCGTAAAAATGACGGTGCAACGCGGGTGGATATCGCTGTGATATTTTCTACCATCACTTCAGGTTCATAGGAATGAGACCCTTCGCGATACCACGGCCTGTCTACCGAGTCTGATTCAGACATAAACAAGCTCAGCGAACGTGAGGTCGGAATGCCAAGCGCGTGCATGTGTTCTTGCACTAAAAATTCGCGCACGCTTGAGCGCAATACGGCGCGCCCGTCTGCGCCGCGACAATAAGGCGTGCGACCAGCACCTTTTAACTGCATTTCCCAACGTTTGCCGTTTAATACTGCTTCAACGATAGAAATTGCTCTGCCGTCGCCGTAGCCGTTACCTGTTCTAAACGGGCACTGCTGTGTGTACTCTGTACCGTAAATAGAAAGTGCGTAGCCGGTTGCCCAGCCAAATGGTTTCATAGGTGCAGGTACTGCTGACATATCCCCTGAAAAGAGCTGCGTGAACGCTTTAGATGTTGCCAAACTGTCGTCTAACCCTAATTCGGCAAACAGGGTCTCGCTGTGCGCAATATATTTGGGCGAAGTTAATGGGGTCGGAGTAACCGGCACATAGTGACCGGAGAAAACTTGACGAGGGTTGTGGTCGTTACCATCTTGGGTTGCTTGAGGGTCGCAATTTAAGCTTTCTAGCAGCGAATAGTCTACGTGCTTTGCGAACTCATCTATTGTCTTAATACGTTCTGTCACTCACATCACCTTTCATTTACGTTGCTTTGCGTGCCGTGATTATTCCCATTGCTTATTGACCAAGAACAAGGAAACCAGCATTTATGCATTGTACTCTTATCTATACGTTTATGAAGGCGCGCAAAGCCGAATTACGTTAGAAACTGGAAGCGCCGAATAATTAACACTGCAAAATACACAACGGGTAAGCAAGGGATAATGTAGCGACGCTAATCATATCGAACGCGAACCGACGAACATGACGCTAAGCGTCTATAGGAAACGGGTATGGCAACACTAACTTTTTTAGGCGCGGTGGAGGGGGTGACAGGATCTATGCACCTACTAAAAACTGAGCATAGTACTTTGCTTTTAGATTGCGGTCTGTACCAAGGTAGGCGAGATGAAGAAGCTAAAAATCACGAGCCTCTACCTATCGATGTGAGTCAAGTTGACGCTGTTATTCTATCCCATGCACACCTAGATCATTCTGGCCGTTTACCTATTTTGTTACGAGAAGGGTATTGCGGGCCTATTTACATGACACGGCCGACCGTTGAGCTAATAGAAGTGCTGTTAAAGGATGCGGCTTCTTTACAAGAGCGCGACGCCGAATGGGAAAATAAACGCCGCCAGCGCTCGGGTAAACCGCTCATCGAACCTTTGTACCGGCAAGAAGAAGTGGACGGCGTTATGAAGCAGTGTAAATCGACTCGCTATCATACCAAACGTAAAATCACGCAAGACGTTGAAATTAATTTTGCCGATGCGGGGCATATTCTGGGTTCAGCGATAGTGGAAATATTTATCACTGAAAATGGGCAGAGTAAAAAGTTGGTCTTTTCTGGTGACCTTGGAAATTCACAGGCTGCATTACTTCGCGACCCAGATATCGTTACTGAAGCCGATGTGGTACTTCTTGAATCTACCTATGGTGACCGCAATCACCGTTCAATGGAAGAGACGCTCGATGAGTTTGAACAGGTTATTCTTGAAGCCAGTGAGAATGGCGGCAACATTCTTATTCCATCATTTGCAGTAGGGCGTACCCAAGAGATAATTTTTCGCCTGGGCGAGCTGTATCAGCAGGGCAAACTTACCCATCAAAAAGTGTATTTAGACAGCCCTATGGCCATTGCAGTTACGGAAATTTACCATCGCTATCAAGATGTGTACAACGAAGAGGACTTCGACGCTATTGAAGAAAGTGCCGAGCGAGCACACAGCCACAACCAAAGCTTACACTCCTTGTTGCCTATTTTGAGTTATACCACCTCTACAGAAGAATCGATTGCGCTTAATAAAGTGGTGAGTGGCGCAATAATTATTGCCGGCAGCGGTATGTGTAACGGCGGGCGTATTCGCCACCACTTAAAACAAAACCTGTGGCGCAAGCAATCTCATGTAATTTTTGTTGGCTTTCAGGCCATGGGCACGCCGGGGCGAAAAATGGTAGATGGCGCAACGCGTATCAAAATGGCCGGAGAGGATATTGCTATTCGCGCGCAAATCCATACCTTAGGTGGGTTTTCTGCCCATGCCAGTCAATCTCAGCTTATCAATTGGCTATCGCATTTCGAAAAAACACCGAAGATATACTTGGTGCATGGTGAAGAGGGCGCTAAACAAACCTTGTGTAGCGCCATTAAAGAAAAGGGATGGGAAGCAACAATACCTCATTTGAACGAAACATTATCGTTCTAAACCTTTGTTGTAGGTTAAGGCTCAACGCTTACTGCTTGGGTCTTAACGCAAGCTGACCGTTCTCTACGCTCAACTGCAATGGCACCGCTGACAGTAAGCTAACGGCTTTATTGGTAGAATCTAATCGGTAAACTGGGTTAGTCGACAAGTACCCATTAATAAGCTGCATAAACTCGCCGCTCACCGGGGCTAGGTTACCTTTAAAGCCGCCCGCATCAATGGTGCTGTCAAGCAGCGATAGCGAGCGCACAAAAATCGCCTTTTCTTCGCTATCGTAATAAGGCGTGCCTTCTAAAGACAGGCTGACTTTAGCCGGATAGTTCAAACCAAACGCGCTCACCCGGGCTGTAGCAATAGCGCCTAACTGCACCACGTCTCTGCCATCTGGGCCTATGGTTGCGGTCATATCCTCAACATCTAAAAACAAAGGTATACCGGCAAGTGATGTCTTTTTTTGTAATGTACTTATCTGGCTATCAAGCACTTGCTCTAGTTCAGCATTGGATACGGTATAAACCGATAGTTGAGAAAGGGTGGCGCAGCCAGCAAAAATGGTAGCGAGCGCAACAGAAAGTAGAAGTCTCATAATAAGTCTCTTTAAACAATAGGGCGTTGGTTTACACAGTGTTAGCTATGAATATCGGCGCTGTAACAACTTAGTGCCTTTCATTGTAGAGGGGAAGGCGCTTTATGCACAATGAAATCGTTCAAGTACTATGACAATGGCTTATTCAGGCACGCGCCTACTACAAAAACTTTTGCCATAACGACTGTAACAAAGCAGTATAAGAAGTTCTTCTTATTAAAAATAAAAAACACGACAAGGCACTTTCTATGGTTTCACAGAGACTGATTTCTGGGAAAATGGTGGCTGCGCTTGCTATTTGCGTAAGTGCACTTTCTAGTTTCTCGCATTCTGCATTCGCACTTGAAGATACGGTTAGCCCTGAACTTTTCGACAAAATGGAGTATCGCTTCATTGGGCCTTATCGCGGCGGGCGCTCGGTGGCGGTCACTGGGGTTGAAGGTAATACCAACCTTTATTTTATGGGTACCGCTGGTGGCGGTGTGTGGAAAACCGAAAACGCGGGTTTATCGTGGAAAGCTATATCCGATAAAACATTTAAAGTAGGCAGTATTGGTTCTATCGCGGTTGCGCCTTCAGACCCTAACGTTATTTACGTAGGTACTGGTGAAGGCCCTATTCGAGGTGTAACCACAAGCCATGGAAAAGGTGTTTATAAATCTACTGACGGCGGTGAAAACTGGAAGCTGATGGGGTTAGATAAACGGGGTCAAATCCCTAAAATTCGCATACACCCCACTAATCCTGATATAGCTTGGGCGGCAGTGCAGGGCAATATCTGGGGGCCGAATGAAGAGCGCGGTATATTCAAAACGACGGATGGCGGCGAAACATGGCAGCACGTATTAAAAGTGAATGCCGACACGGGCGCAGCTGATTTGGCTATTGACCCAACCAACCCCAGAATTCTTTATGCGAGCATGTGGCATCACGGCAGAACGCCTTGGTTTATTAAATCAGGCGGCGAGGGCGGTGGCCTTTACAAATCAACAGACGGTGGTGAAAGCTGGGACAAGCTAGAAAAGGGCCTGCCTAAGCTTATTGGTAAAGTAGGTGTTGATATTGCTGCGTCTAACCCAAAGCGCCTCTACGCCATTATCGAGGCTGATGAAGGCGGTTTATATCGCAGTGATGATGCAGGTAAATCATGGGAGCTAATGAACGGCGACAATATTCTTAAAGCTCGCGCGTGGTATTACAACCACATTAAGGTTGACCCGGTAGATGAAAATACCCTGTATGTGATGAATGTGCAGCTGCATAAATCCATTGATGGCGGCAAAACCTTCGAAATTAAATCTCTGCCCCACGGTGACACCCACGATATGTGGATAAACCCGGAAAACAGCTTAAACATGATCAATGCTAATGACGGTGGCGCAACGGTTACCTTCGACGGTGGTGAATCGTGGTCAAGCATTTACAACCAGCCAACGGCGCAGTTTTATCGTGTAATCACTGATAACTTAAACCCTTACTATGTGTATGGCGGCCAGCAAGACAACTCAACTATGGCAACGCCGTCTGAAACCTGGGGTGACGGTATGGGTATAGAAGATCAGTTTGCTGTTGGCGGTGGCGAAAGTGCGCATATTGCGTTTAACCCTGACGATCCAACGCTTATTTACGCCACTACCATTAATGGAACACTAACCGAATACAACCGCGATACCGGGCTTACACGTCCCATCATGCCTTACCCTGAGTATGTGTTTGGACGCAATGCGAGGGATCAAAAGTACCGCACGAATTGGAATGCGCCAGTGCTGGTTTCAAAGCACGACCCTAGCACGGTGTATTACGGCACGCAGATGATTTTAAAAACCACCGACCGCGGTGTAAATTGGCAAGAAATCAGCCCAGACTTAACCCGTAACGAGCCTGAAAAACAGGGGCTAAACGGCGGGCCGATTACCAATGAACAAGCCGGGGCAGAATACTACAATACGGTTTTCTATATTGCTGAGTCAGCGGTTAACAAAGGCGAGCTTTGGGTTGGTGCTGATGACGGTAAGCTTCATATTACGCGTGATGAAGGTAAAAACTGGAAAGATGTTACGCCACATAATAAAGAAGCGCAGGTTAATGCTATTGAGCTAAGCCCTCATGCACAAGGCAGAGCTTACGTTGCGGTAGCAGGCTATAAGTTAAATGACTACACACCTTACATCTACAAAACCGATAATTACGGCAAGCGCTGGAAGCGTATTGACGAAGGGCTCCCTGAAGACGCTTTTGTACGTGTTGTGCGTGAAGATACAGAGCGTGAAGGGATGCTGTTCGCGGGTACAGAAAGCGGCATGTTTATTAGCTTCGATGACGGCAAACACTGGCAAGAGCTAGATTTAAACCTTCCGCCGGTGTCGATCACCGATATGCAGGTAAAGGGTGACGACCTGGTTGTTGCAACGCAAGGGCGAGGCTTTTGGATTTTAGATGACATTAGCCCCCTGCGCGAAGTGCATAAGTCCCTTGATGATGAAGCGCTATTTCAATTTGAACCGGTTGATGGCGTTCGCTTGTTATCTGGCGGCGGCATGACCGATCAGCCACAAGCGAAAAATCCACCCCGTGGCGCGACTTTCCGCTATTACCTGAAAGATGCATTAGAAGAAGACCAAACGCTACGCATTGACATATTTAATGCAGATAACGAGCTGGTTCGCACACTGTCATCAGCACCGAGTGCATTTGAGAAATGCGCAAAAGGTAACGAAGACGTTCGCAGCCCTATCAAATTTAAACACCCATCGACCAAAGCAGGGTACAACACGTTCGTGTGGGACCTTCGCCGTGAGCCACTAAACTGCATTGAGAATGTAAAACTGTTTGGCGGTTGGAAAGGTGCTCGCGTGATGCCGGGCGACTACAAGGCGAAGATCACCGTGGGTGAACAGGCACAAACCCGTGCGTTTAAAGTGCTTCCAGACCCAAGAGAAGAGGCCGACAAAGCGCAGCTTCAAGTGGTTGAAAAGAGCATTCAGGCAACAGAAACCTTGTTAAACGATTTGTTTGCACACTTGCAAAAAGCCCGTGATGTGCGCGCGCAGTTGAGTGATGTTATCGGAAGATAACGTCATGCTGGCAAGCAATGTGTCTGCATCTATCGAGCGCATTGTTAGTGCAATCGACGACTGGGAAGCACTGGTCATTCAGCCTAAACATCAAACCTTTGAGGATGATATTAACTGGCCGAATATGCTCGACAGACAAGTGCGTTTCTTAATGGATAACTTCGACAGAACGGGGGCGCCGGCACAAGCTGGTGCACTGAAGCGATTGAAAGACTTAGAGTCAAAGTGGCAGCAATATAAAGTGCAGCTAGAAACCTTGTTTGGCGAAGAAGTGAAACCGTTGAATGAAAAGCTGTCAAAGCAAGGCACGTTTGATTTAGAGCGTTTGTAGCGAGGCGAGCGAATTTTATTCTTGCTGAAGCTATAAAACCGAAAAGCCGGAAGTGTGATTAAGACACTTCCGGCTTTTATTTACGGTTTTAAACCTGTATCTAGCGCAGTTGAAAAATATTGCTCAAACAAAAAGTGTTCGCAATGAACTGCTAGAACTGGTACTTAACGCTTACCGTATAGTTAGTCGGTGAGCCGGGCATGGTCCAAAGCTGGTGGTATGAGTTCTCAAAGTAATCCCTGTCGAACAGATTGTTCACGTCAAACCTCATAGAGAGCGCATCGCTAATATTCACCGACCCTGCAAGGTTCACAAGGGTGTAAGACGGCAAGATGAATGTTGGATCGGTGGTTTGGCCTAAGCGGTCACCCACGTAACGCATGGTCACACCAAAGAACGCTTCTTTTTCAAATACGCGGGTGAAATGGTTAAGCGAGATATACCCCGAATGTTTAGCAATATTGATTAAGCGTGAACCCTTTGGAATAGACACCCCCCAATCCAAGTTGTTGACTTCATTCGCGGTTTTAGCATCTATGTATGCGTAGGCCATATCAAGACGAATGTCTGAAGTAAGGTCAGTGGTTAACTGAAATTCAACCCCTTGGCTTTCAACTTCACCGAGCGTGGCTGAAAAGCCCGTGTTAGGTTCAGCGGTTAGCATATTGGTCTTTGCTGCATCAAAAATCGCAATGCTGCCTGAGAACCTATCGGCGATGTTTTCCCACTTCGCACCTACCTCAAAAGAGGTGGTCTCTTCAGGGTCAAAGGCGTTGCGGTCTGAATCAAGCCCTGGATTGGGTCTGAAACCTTCTGCATAGCTCGTGTATAGACTTACAGCGTGATTGATTTCATACACAAAACCGAAGCGTGGCGTCACTTCCGTTTGGTCTTGTTCTTGCCCTTCTTCGCTCAGCTTATTAAAAATGTCTTGCTCGAACTTGTCCACACGAAAGCCGACTAAAAGCTTGGTGGCATCGGTAAGTTCTATAACGTCTTGTGCATAAAATCCTAACCCTTTTTGCTTTTCGGCGGTGAGTGTAGTGGGCGTCACGTCAGGTCTGAAAATAGTGTAGTCTGGGTTTTCAGGGTCGATACTATACGTGGTATCACCCGCGCCCCACGCCGTGCGCCAACGACGATAGTCTGTATCTATGTGGTAGTTGTAGTAGTCCAAACCAAATAAGACGTTGTTTACAAAGCCTGCCACATCCACCACGCCACTTAATTCAAAGCGTAGCGATAAGTCTTGCGCTTGATAGTCGCGGGTTCGTCGCTGCCTTGAAAGTACAGATGGGTCGGTATACAAAAGCTGACGACCATCTGACAGTTCAGTATCTGAAGACTGCCCTTCAAAAGAAGAGTCTCTGTAGGCGAAGCCACTAAGAAAATGCCAATTGTGATTCAACTCGTGATTTAACACTAGCTGATGTCCAAAGGCTTTAACTTCATGGGCACTGTCTCTGATATCACCGTAAAAGTCTTCGGCATCTACAGCGTCAAAGTCGTTATTTAAGATAAATACACCGCGATCAAGCGGCTTTTCCTGATCTAAGATTTCCATCTGATAACTTAAGCTGGTGTGACCAGAGAGGTTCCAAATAAATGAAGGGTTAAGGTTTAAATTCTTGAAAAACACGTTATCGCGATAAGTATCAGAGTCTTCGTACGAACCGTTAATGCGATACGCCATATCTGAACTAATGCCGTTCGTATAATCGAACTCTACGTGCTTCTTATCAAAATTACCGACGGTGGCTTGAACGTAGCCTTGCTCTTCAAACTGCGGTTTTTTGGTGATGATGTTGATGGTACCGCCAGGCTCGCCTTGCCCATAAAGGGCAGAGCCTGGCCCTTTCATTACTTCAATAGTTTGAACGTTAACCGTACTTCTATTGCCGCTGTAGCCACGTACGTTAAAGCCGTTTATCAGATACCCCGACGGATTGTTTTCATCGCCAGAAAAGCCACGAATAGCAAAGCTATCGAACATACCGCCCGAGTTGTTTTGCCTTACGATAGTCGGCGCAAAATCCAGTGCATCGATGAAGCGTGTGATCCCTTCATTTGCTAATGTATCGGCGGTAATTCGGTCAATTGCTTGCGGCGTGTCGATAAGCGGTACGTTACCACGATAAGGCTGAAAGTGTCTTTTTACTTCGATGTGCTCTAATTCATCGTGAGCATCTTGAAGGGAACTTTTACTACTTTGCGCAGCGGCATTCACCGATAGTCCAACTAACGAAAACAAAAACGGTATTTTAGAGTTAAGCATAAGAAGGTTTAACGAGTCTTCAGCAGGGTTTGTAAACATGGGTGATGTTATGTTATCTCATTTTTTTTGGCGAGGTGATTTATAGTTGGAGACTGGTCTAAACTCAGCGAAGTGACGTTTTCCTATGCTCACATATGCTATACACTTCGCGACCTTATTTAAGCGATAAGCCAACACTTAACCATAAATTACACTACGCACTATAAACCGACGTAATAAAAGTCTGTATCGGTGATAGTACGTATTACGCACCTGCAAATGTCAGGTGTCTGAAAAGCGTTTAGCGTTTGTGAATATGAACTAGCACTAGGAACTAGGACACTCAATGTTTCATAAAACATTTCCTCTATTTTTATCTGCGCTTCCTTTATCTGTTTTCGCCATGGAAAGCGTAGATGTTATATCCACAGAAAAGGCTGAAGCGAACGTCGAAAAAATTACGATTGAAGGGGCGGCAACTGCGAATAACAAGCCGGTTGGTACGTTTAATTCACCCATTTCAAATTTGGAATACGACCCGCGGGTAGATTTGCAATCAAGAAACATGGCCGAAGCACAGGCCGATGTCACCATCCGCGGTGGTATCTTCGAGAACACCGGCTTTCGAGTGGGAAGCGCAACGCTAATCGACCCGCAAACGGGGCACTATTTTGCCGAAATTCCTATTGCGCCAGAAATGTTGACTAAGCCGAGTATTTTCACCGGTGTTGATAACGCGCTTTATGGTGTAAATAGCTCTGTTGGTACGGTGTCCTTCGGTTGGAAACTTATTCAAGAGGCGGGCAGTGTATCTGTTGGCGTGGGCAACAATAACTTCAATTTGCAGCGCGTTCACGGCGCAGTAAAACAACAGCTTAAAAGCTATCCAGCTTGGTCTGTGGGTGTGGAAGGAGAGTATTCTCGCTCTGAAAGCGATGGCACTATTGCCAATGGAGATCACCAATTTGAACGCGCGTCAGGTCGCGTTCAGTTAGCAAGCGAGTGTTCGCAAACCGACTTGTTTTATGGTTATCAGCAAAAGTTCTTCGGTTGGCCTAATTTGTATACGCCCTTTGACGTTAACGAAACCGAAGATATTGAAACGCGTTTGGTGATGCTAAATCATAACCAGCGCTACGGTGAAAAGGGTAATGAAAGTGCCTTTGAGGTATCGACTTATTACAGGGAAAACGATGACCACTATGTATTTTCGCGCGAAAACCCAGAAAGTTTTCAGGCGTTTCACGAAACGCAGGTAAAATCACTCGCGCTTTCTGGTACTCACAACCTCTCGCCAAGATTGGGTATCAACTACTCCGCGCAAATTACTGCAGACGACATTGAATCGACCACGCTAGAAAATAACTTCACTTCCCGCGACTACTACAACATTAGTGTGGTGCCAGAGTATCGTACCCAGCTAAACACTAAGGAGTCGATTACCGTACGCTTAGGTGGCGCGTTTGATGATACTAATCGCGATGAAGATCGGCTGTCTTTTGTGGGCGATATTAACTGGTATACGCAAACTGGCGATAATGCCTCGCGCAGTTTATATCTTTCGTATGCAGAAGCGACTCAAGTGGCCGGCTATACTGCAGTGGGCGGCAGCACCACGAGTGGCTTGTTCAGAAGTAATAATCAGCTACAGCGTGAGGTGAGTAAAAACCTCGAGTTTGGCGCGTCGTTTGATGAGCAATCATGGAAAGTTGATACCGCCGTTTTCTATCGCTGGGATAACGAGCTGACCGACTGGACTTACAGCTTCGATTCCACCTCGGCACGCAGCGCAAACCCCGTAGATATTGAGACGCTAGGGTTTGAACTAATTGCTATTAAGCGCTTTGATAATGCGGATGTGGTTGCCAGTTATACCTATCTAGATAAGTCGGAAGACTATGGAATTGATGGTGTGGATGCGAGTTTTTACGCGCTAAACTATCCACCGCATAGAGCAACCCTTGGATTGGTGTGGTTTGCAACTGATACGGTTGAAGTTCGCATAGACAACGAGTGGCGCAAGCAAGAAATCAACGCGCTTAGAAACGGTAGTGATTCGGCATTCTTCTCTCACGTTACACTCACCTATTCACCGGCTCAAATTGAAGGGTTAAACCTAGTACTGGCAGTTGATAATTTGTGGGATGAGCGTTTTGAAGAAATTCCCGGTACGCCAGGGCGGGGCGATCAGTATTCGGCTACCGTGACCTATTTTTGGTAGTAGGGAAGTACTCTTATTGTAAGTGCTTACTATTGCTTAGTCTGATTAATTATGAAGTGATAGGATGTATTATATGACAGGCTCTAAGGTGTCATCTAGCCCCAGCGTATCGACGTTGTCAGCGCCTTCTAAGGGCACCGCGAATCTTGACGACTTCGCAGGGCGCTGGCATTTGCGTCGGAAAATTATCCAGCAAAACGGGGATACTTTTTCGTTTGTTGGGACAGCTGCTTTTTGTTGGGAGCCTGCGTGGGAGAAACCGACGCTGAATTATTACGAGCAGGGCGAAGTAACCGCGCCAAATGGAAACATTATGCCTGCCGAGCGCCGCTATTTTTGGCAACAGTCACAGCATGGTGTGTTCGATGTTTTGTTTGACGATGAACGTTATTTTCATACATTTAGTGCGAGCAACCCGAATGCCGAACACTTATGCGGCGATGACAACTACGTAGTGCACTATGACTTCGCAAAGTTGCCAGTGTGGCGCTCAACATGGCAGGTCAAAGGGCCGCGCAAAGACTACACCATGATTAGCGAGTATAGCCCTGCGTAGAGTCGGCTTTGTTGAGGCTTAGAGCTGCTTCTGTTTCTTGCTGTATTGATGAGACATCCAAAGCGCAATGGCAATGATGGCACCGCCAAGAAACAAACGAGAAAAATCAGTGTCTTTTTGCCAAAGCAGTAAATTAACCACCAGCCCTGCTGGAATAAGCGCGTTGTTCATGATGGCTAATGTGCCTCCTGATACTTTCAGCGCGCCTTGATTCCAAAAGTAATACCCAAGCCCCGATGCCACGATACCTAACCACAACAATATGCCCCACTGCTGAGCATTCTGCGGCAGTTGGCTAGTGTTACCAAAAATGAAGAAAGCAGGTAGTGCTATAGCCAGTGCGCCTAAATAAAACCACGCAAACACGTTGTGATAGGGCACTTGTGTTTTGAAGGTGGAGGTGAGTTTTTTATAACCCACCTGTCCTAGCGCAAAGGAAAGGTTAGCACCTTGAACAACGGCAAAGCCAAACCAGTAATTATCGCTAATGCCGTTAAAACGAATAATGGCAGCCCCTGTGGTAGCGATAAGTGCACACAACAAGTAAAACGGGGTGAAGCGCTTAAAGAGTGCGTCGTTTAAAATGGCTACGTAAAGCGGTGTGAAAATGGTGAAAAGCAACACCTCTGGCACGCTTAAAAACAAAAATGCGTGATAAAAGAAGATGTACATTAACCCTAACTGCACAGCACCTAAACTCGCCAGGATCGCCTTTTGTTTAAGGTTTAATAATGCCGGCTTAAGAAAGGGAAGGAAAACCAGTGTGGCGAGCACAATGCGTGTCAAAACAGCAAAATAACTGTCTACTGAGCCAGCCAAAAACTCGCCAATGAGCGAAAAGGAAAATGCCCACAGGACAGTAACTGTTATTAAATAAAACACGCGCTATGCTTCTTTGTAAATTCAACTGCGGCGTAAAATAGGCCATTGCCGCTCGTATATCAACAGTCAGCTTACCCTCTATCAAAACTCTCTTGAGAAGTTTGTGTAACAACGGAAGTTTCGCAATCGCTAGGAATAGTACAGGCGCGACTGTCTTGGGAAAGAGAGCGGCCTATTAATACAGGGTAAAGCCAAGCGCCAAAGCATGCTCCACATATAGGCGCTACAATAGGCACAATAAAGTAGGGGATGTCTTTCGCCCCATCAAGGGCATACTCCCATCCCGCAATATAGGAAAAGAGCTTAGGACCAAAATCGCGAGCTGGGTTCATGGCAAAACCGGTCAACGGCCCTAAAGAAGAGCCAATGACAGCAATGACAATACCAATTAGTAGCGGATTCATGGCTCCACGTGATGCACCGTTGTTTTCATCGCCCAATGCCAGTATTGCAAACATCAACACTGCAGTGATAACGAATTCAACGCCAAAGGCACCCCAGAATGAAAGGGCTTCGTGAGGAAAAGTAGAAAAAATGCTGGCGGTCGCCAGAGCCTCTACACTATCGCGCGAAAGGTTGTGAGTAAGTTCATAGTCTGTAAAAAGTTGATGATATAAGCCGTAGATAAGTGCGGCAGCAGCGAATGCTCCCAGAAACTGAGAAAGGATGAAGGGGCCTACTTTGTGCTTTTCAAAACCATGAAAAAGAGCAAGCGCAATGGTTACCGCAGGATTAATATGTGCACCCGAAACCCCAGCAGTACAATAAATGGCAACAGCTACGCCAAACCCCCAGACAATACTTATTTCCCATTGACCGAACGAAGCACCTGTTAATACCAGTGCTGCAACTGCACCAACACCAAAGAAAATCAGAATCGCCGTGCCTATGAATTCAGCAATACACTGGCGGAAAAGCGTTGGTTCCGTGAGAGGTAACATAATTCATCCTTTAAATCTTTAACCAGTACAACGCGCTGTGCAGAAAAAGAAACGACAGAGTTATGTTAGGGAAAATGAAGGCAGAAAAGCGTTTTATGTTGCGCAATATTGCACTAACTGTCCATCTAACTAACAGGCCGTTTAGTTCTTATTCTGACGCAACTTCCCATGTACATTTAATTGGGACGTATCATAAAACGAACATAAACGAACTGCAAGTGAGCAAAAACGAATATTCATCATTCTTGGTATTGCTATAGCGCTCTTACTTGAAGGCAGTGAACACTGTAAACCTTAGTCTAGTGGAATACGGACAACCCTGTACTGGGGCTATTATTTTTGGTGTCGCTAGCAGCTTTTTACTCTCCAGCTTCCTCAACCAGTGCCGTCATAGCGTCAATAATATCGAGAAAGCTTGTTAGCTGCTCTGGTGTTAGGCCATTAGACAAGTTTTCGATTTTATTGATAAGTTGTTTAGTAGGTAGGCGCATAGTGTCAAAATCCCGTTGTTGTTACCTTAATATCTACTTTGTAAATCAATTATCTTGCCAAGTTTGTTTACTCCTCAATTTCTTTTTTCACCCTCTA
The DNA here is from genome assembly GCF_000020585.3 of Alteromonas mediterranea DE. NCBI lineage: Bacteria > Pseudomonadati > Pseudomonadota > Gammaproteobacteria > Alteromonadales > Alteromonadaceae > Alteromonas > Alteromonas mediterranea. Next base: position 3,598,376 of record NC_011138.3, on the reverse strand, counting down.
AATAGCATTTTAAAAGTCCTATTTATTAGAGGCTTAGACATTTTTCATGAGAGCGGTTAACAATTTTCCTTGCAAAAAGGTTTTAAATAAATAAGATTAAACGCAAATCATTATCATTTGCATTAAAAGAATTATCAATGAAACGAGCCCGCTTTGTACCTTTCTTTGTGGTAGCCGCTAGCCTTCCTTTGTCTTTTCCAGTATTAGCAGAAGATGCCCTTGAGCGCGTTGTGGTGACAGGTACTAGGACACCTAAACTATTGGCTTCTTCGCCCGTAAAAATTGATGTAGTAGATAAAGCGGAGATTGCGCGACTAAGTAAAGGTACCTTGCGCCAAGTGCTTGAGGTGATGCCGGGCGTTGTGGTGAGGCGAAGTCAAAAAGACGGCTACAACGTTCAGCTAAACGGGTTCAATGGCGATCACGTATTGGTGTTAATCAACGGCCAGCCCATCATTTCTCCCACAGGCTCTTCCGTCGACCTTGACCAAATTAGCGTTGCCAATATTAAACAAATTGAAATAGTGCGTGGCGCGGCATCAGTACTTTTCGGCAGCTCTGCCATGGGTGGTGTTATCAATATCATTACCGAGAAGGTGGAAGGGTCGCAGTTTTCAGCAGACTACGAGGCATCATACTTTACCGATGATGCAATTGAAGGTGATGAAATCGGGCACACGTCTAGGATAACTGCTGCGAAAGCAATTAGTGATTGGCAGCTTGGCATAACGGCTCAGAACATTACCAACCCGGGTTTTGATTACGACGGCGAAACTACATCACAAGATGGAGGCGCGGTAGACAAATCCTTCGTGCAAATGTCGTTATCTACATTGATAAATAGCGTGAGCGTGCAATACAAGGGGCAGTGGTTGGATGAACAAAAAGACAAGCCTCAATCATCAATACCCGGTCAAGCCACTATCATCAGCTATCTGTCTAACGTAACCCAGTGGCAACACGATTTTCGCCTTGAGCAGCAATATGATTGGCATATCAATACGCGCTATCTTTCACATGATGAAGAAAGCGGTAACAGCAACGGGTTGCGTCAAACCGATATCCAGCTTGCGGAAATGGAAGCGCAGAAAATTTATTCCACCAAAGATATTGAGTGGGTAGGCGGCGTTGTTTTACATGGCGACTCGCTGGACCAGCTAAACCTCAGCACGGGCACGGTTGAAGTTGATGATGTAAGTCGTGAAAGTGCCGAGCTTTATTTACAAGGGAACTGGCAGCAAAACCACACCCAGCTTTTAGCGGGCGCAAGAATACAAAACGATTCTGATTTTGGCTGGCATACCGCGTTTAAAGCAAGTGCAAGCCAGTCATTTAACGCTGAAAATACTTCTTGGCAACTTCGTGCTGGCGTGGGCAGTAGCTATCGCGTGCCTAACCTTAAGGAGCGCTATTACGTATTCGACCACAGTAACTTAGGTTATATGGTGCTTGGCAACGACGCACTTACGCCTGAAACAGCGCTAAATGCTAACGTAGGCACAAACCTTAGATTAACGCCTACCAAAAGTGATTGGTTATATCAGGTCGATATTAACCTTCATTACACCAAAGCTGATGATTTCATTACCACGGCGGTAGACGTGGATGCATCGCAAGACGCGGGTTTGGATATTTCAGTCTATAAGAACCTCGATGAAGCCACCCTGTACGGTGCTGATTTAAGCGCTAGCGCGCAAGATGACAATTGGCAGTGGCAATTGAATTACAGCTACCTAGTTTCCGAAGACGGCAGTTCGCAGCGCTTGCCTGAACGTCCTACCCACTTAGTTAAAGCGTCTGTTACCTATCAGTTTAGTCATACCGACACCAGTCTACAGCTTTACGGTGTGCATGAGGGAAATGTGTCACCTTCTATTGGCTATAGCTCAATAGCGAAAGATAGCTTTACCACGCTAAACGCGGTCGTACAGCACCAGTTCACGCCTCAGTGGCAAGCGCGCCTCGGACTTGAAAACCTCACCGATGAACATCGCTCAACCGAGGCACTTTTAGCGGGGGCTTTCGACGCAAGGCCCATTGCTGCAAGGCGATTGTATTTGGGCGTGAGTTACCAGTATTGAAATAACCATAAAACGAAAGCACCGGCATAGAAAAAAACGTTTGAGAACAAAAAAACACCTAACGACAGATATCAAACTGACGAGGCCCCACTTTCAAAAAAAACGGCCCCAAAAAAATCGGGCCAAAAAAACGGCCCAAAAACTTAGGTTAAAAACCTAGACCAACAAATTAGACCAACAAATTAAACCAATAAATAAAACCCGCTGCTTAACACAGCGAATTTAAAATAAGGAAAACACATGAACAAAACCTATTTAGCGTTATTGCTTGCTATGACATTCGGCCTAACTGCTTGTGGTAGCTCAAGTAGCGATGACACCCCAGTTGAAACACCTGACGAAGTAACCGATGGTAGCGGAGGTTCGGATGATGGAAGTTCTGACGGTGGAAACGAAGAAGCAACCATTTATGGGCCATACAGTACGGGCTCGACATCAGCACCTGTTGCAGTTTACTTTGACTTAGATACACAAACGCAGCTTACGCTCACCGATGAAGAAGCTGCGACAGATACTGCGTGGGATATTGGTTTTAAACGTACTAATGTGTTTTTAAATACGCATCAAGACACGCCAGTAAGCTTTTATTTTACTGGAAATAACAGCGACTTTTATGATGATACTGGCGCGCCAGTGTCTGACTTGTTCCTAAATGCGACCGCTGACAGTGAACTAGACGACTACTTGGCTGTTACCGAAAGCGATATCCCAGAAGCTGAAGCGTTCAGCACAGATACAGAAACCCAAGTCATCGGCGATACCTTTTACAATTACGACTTTACCACTCACGTAGTAACGCCAAATGAAGAGACGTATTACATCGTGTTTTCAGACAGCAACTACACAAAATTTCACGTTACCGATATCGTCACTGAAGGGCGAGGTATTGGCGAAATAACCCTTGGCGTTATGCATCAAAGTGTTCTTGATGGGCAAACTACCTTTGCTGAAGAAGTTACGCTCACCGTTGATGCGGTAGGTTGTAGCGACGCCGTTTACGTTGACTTCGATATGCAGCAAGTGGTTACACAAACTGACGGCTGGGACTTATCTATTCCATGTGCAGACGGCGCGGGGGAATTTGCCCTGACTATTGCGGATGACGCCACTGCACTTCGCACCGATGCACAAACGTATAACGGCGTGGACACAGAAGCGGCGCAGTATTATGGTTTCAGTGAAGAGACGGTCAGTGAGTACGCGATGAGTACGAATAACTGGTATTTCTACGACAGCACCAGTCACTTACTTTACTCACAGTTTGGGGTTTATTTAATTCAGGCTGGCGACACCACGTATAAGTTTCAAATTACCAGCTATTACGATGAAGAGGGGACATCTGGTGCCTATAGTTTCCGCGCTGACCCTTTAAGTGGAGAGTAAAAATGTCGCAACACGCTCTTTCATTTTCTTCAATAGCCGCAAAAGCGATTTCTGCTGTGATGGCAGGGTGGAGTTTGTTTGCACTAGGGGCGTTTAGCGCCCCTTTGGAAGAGACTCAAACTGCATCACCTCGAATTGTTACCGCTGGTGGCAGTATCACGGAAATTGTGTTCGCGTTAGGGCGAGGCGACTGGGTAATCGCGACCGATAGCACCAGTATGTTTCCACAACAAGCGGCAAGTTTAACTAAGCTTGGGTACTTTCGTCAGCTTAGCACGGAAGGGGTATTGGCCCAACAGCCCACAATGCTATTAGGAGCTGAGGCAGCAGGCCCAAGTGTTGCGCTTGAACAAATAGCCCACGCCGGCGTAGACGTTACTACTTTTGAAGTGGATAAAAACCTTAGTGGCTTGAAAGCCTTGGTGCTAGACATTGGCAAAAAACTTGCCTCTAGCGAGCAGGCTATTGAACTAATCCACCATATAGAAAAGAAGGTAGAGCAACAAAAAGCGCGGTACGCCGATAAAACCTCTGCGTTCAACACACAAATCAAAGCGCTCTTTGTGGTGGCGAACAATGACAGAGGGATAACGGTAGCTGGTAAAGATACCGTGCCTCAAGCGCTATTCGATACTCTTGGAATCGTTAACATAGGAGAATCAGTAAAAGGCTACAAAGTGATGGATGCAGAGTCTGTGCTTATGCAAAACGCTGATATCGTGATTGCAGCAGGGCACATGCTTCGTGGCAAAAGTGAAAAGGAGGCCCTTTGTACACATCACGCGTTAGCTACCACGTTTGCTGGTAAACACTGCCTAGTTGAAGCCATGGATAGCAGCATAAGCTTGGGCCTTTCCCCGCGTTTTTATGTGGCGCTTCAGCATGTTGCAGAGTATGCAGAAAAAGCCATTGAAATTAAGCAAACGCAAAAGACTGCTTACAGTGGAACGAGTCAATAATGCAGTTATCTTCCGCAGCTAAGCACAGTGATAACCCAAGCGATTACTCATCGGTGCTTGTGGTACTTCAGCTTATTAATGCCCGCGCACAGCGAAAACGTATTGGCATGGGAATACTGCTCTTGTTGCTATTGATCTGTGCTTATGTGGGGTTAACCCGCGGCAGTTTACCAATTGATATTGAACAGCAACTTAGATACTTCATTAGCGGCGGAAATACGGTAAAAAATACGGTAGAAAATACGGCAGCAAACACCACCCATTGGTATGTGCTGTCTGAAATAAGGTTGCCGAGGGTGATCATGACTATGCTTATTGGCGCGCTGTTAGCCGTATCTGGCTGCGCCATGCAGGGTCTAGTGCGCAATCCGCTCGCCGACCCTGGCTTAATCGGTATTGCCGGTGGCGCAGCCGCCGCCGCGGCGCTGAGTATGACCATTGTGCCTCCACTTCTTCCTGCACTTGAATCGGTATGGGTAGCCATGTGGGCGTTTGGTGGAGCACTACTATCTGTATGGACGGTCTTACGGTTTTCAAATGGTCCGCAAGGTGTTTCAGTAGCCGCGCTTATTTTGGCAGGGGTAGCCATTAATGCATTAACCGGCACAGTCATAGGGGCTATTAGTTACGTGGCAAGCGACGATGCGCTTCGCCAAATAAGCTACTGGACTATGGGGAGTTTAGCCGGAGCAAGCTGGACGCTTTGTGGTTTGGTCGCTTTAGCGAGTTTTATTGCTATTACAGGGTTAATGAAGTCCCGTAATGCCCTTAACTTAATGGCACTGGGTGAAAAAGAAGCAGCCTACATGGGGCTAAATGTTACGCGCTATAAACAAAGGGTTTTATGGTTGGTGGCGTTTTCCGTGGCATTAGCGACAGCGCTGTGCGGCATTATCGGCTTTGTAGGTTTGGTGGTGCCTCATATGTGCAGGGCAATCTTTGGCGTAAATCACCAGGTTCTAATTCCTGCCAGTGCGCTAACAGGGGCGCTACTATTGATAGTCGCCGATACGCTTGCGCGAACGCTGTTTGTACCTATGGAGATACCTATTGGTATTGTTACCTCTGCAGTAGGGGCGCCATTTTTCCTTTACTTACTGTGGCAGCAGCGCCGTATATTTAGTGGTGGGGTGTAGCTGATATGAAAATTGAAAGACTAGAGCAAAGCGATAATGGCAAACGGTTAAACACTGAGTTGCTTACATTAAAAGATGTTGTCATTGCCAGAGGTAAGAAGCGCTTGCTAGAGCCGCTATCGCTTTCTTTCCACACCGCTGAGTTTACCGCTATCGCCGGTGAAAACGGATGTGGTAAGTCTACGCTATTAAGTATGCTTAGTGGTGTAGAAACGCCGTTTAATGGAGAGCTAACCCTTGGCGGGCAAGCGATAAGTTCGCTAAGCGCAAACCATTTAGCGTTGCAGCGTGCTGTAATGGCACAAAGCGCATCGACGCCTTTTGGTTTTATTGCCGATGAACTACTTCACTTAGCGCGATATCAGCATATTGAGTTGTTAGAACAAAAGAGTCGTCTAATTAATCTTGTAGCTGAGCAGTTTGACATTACACACTTGCTTGCTCGAAATATACAAACCTTGTCAGGCGGTGAAAGGCAAAGGATATTTCTGGCCAAGGCTGTTCTTCAAATATTACCAAGTGATCAGAACGAGAGCTTGGAAGGCAAGCTTTTGCTGTTAGATGAGCCCACCTCGGCGCTTGATTTACGGCATCAGAAACTGGTAATGCAGCAACTGGTCGCGCTACGAGAAAAAGGGCTGTGCATCGTTTGTGTAAGCCACGACCTTAATTTGATTTCCCCTTACTGCGACAGACTGATTTTACTGGGTGAAAAGCGGTGCTTAGCCGACGGACCACCCGCGCGGGTTCTTACTACCGATATGCTATCTCGGTGCTATCACACCCAGCTAAACCTAATTAAAAACGAACAAAAACAAGTTTTCGTGACGCATTAATTTTCGCGAAAACCGAAAAACAAGAACGGAGTTAACCATGAGCATGCAAGATATTGCATTTCAAGCAAAACAGCTAAGCCGCACCCATCACAGCGGTGTATTGGGCACGCATTCAACATCAATGCCCGGCTACCCTTTTGGTTCGGTTGTACCTTACTACCTAACGCCAGCCGGTGACGCAATTATCTATATTAGCGATATCGCGCTTCACACTCGCAATATTAAAGCGAACGACAAGGTAAGCTTAACTATTTTCGATGCCGGTGAGGATGACTCTCAGGCGAATGGTCGCGTTACTATTATGGGAAGTGCTGAGCTTGCGAACCAAAACGACGTGAAAGCGCAGTATTTTCGTTTGTTTCCGCAAGCTAAAAAATACGAGCAAACCCACGATTTTAATTTTTACGTTATACGCACTGAACGAGTACGCTTTATCGGTGGTTTCGGAAAAATCCATTGGGTTGATAAAGTCTATTGGAGTGTTGAAGCCCAAGACTGGCATGGCGCGCCAGAGAGTATGATTAACCATATGAACGAAGATCATCAAGACGCGATGCAGCTTATTTTGCAGCACAAAAAGGGTGTTAACGTTGAAGAGCCAATAATGCATAGCGTATTTCCAGAAGGCATGCATTGCGGTACAGAAAAACAAACGTGGTTTGTCCCTTTTGAGGCGCTGTGTGTTTCGTCAACAGATGTACGAAAAGCGTTGGTTAAACTGACTAATGATGCACGGGAAGCGCTTAATGTGCCCAAAGCGGTGTCGTAGCTGCTGTAGTTTTGACCATAGCTGGCTGTTCTAAATAGTAGCTGGCTATAGTTGCTTCAAATGCATCATAGTGCCATGGTAAGTAGATCTTCGATAAAACGCTTAACCATGGAGCATCAAAGATGACAGATATAAAACGTAGACAGTTTGTAACGAGTGCTGGTGCACTGGCTTCTTTTGCTGTATTACCTGCTAGTGCCAGCTCTCCAAGTTCTTTGCCTTCAGCCTCTGCTAAGTCTTCGAGCATGAAAAACAGTATGCTTCCCCCCATACTCCATATGGTTTATTTTTGGCTTAATAATCCTGGCTCTAATGAAGATAGAGCGAAGTTGATAGCTGGCTTAGAGTCCTTAAAAGCTATACCGCAAATTCATTCCCTTCATATTGGTGTACCCGCCAATACTTTAAAGCGCGATGTTATTGATAATTCCTTTGATGTTTCTGAGCTCATGTTTTTTGAAAGTATCGAGGCCCAAAATGAATACCAATCTCATCCAATTCATAAACAGTTTGTTGAGCAGTGTTCGGATTTATGGCGCAAGGTCATAGTGCGAGATTCTGTTTCGGTATAGGGCTTATTGATTGCTTCTCTTTGTCAATAAAAGTTAGGTTCTGTATTTCGTTGTCGATACCAAGGCACCTTTTATGTTTTTAACTCGTTTTCTAAAGCTATTTGTACTTGTTGCTGTTGGTCTTTTTTCTTATGAAGCTGCCGCAGGTGTATCTATTGAAAATCGAGAGCTTGTGTATGAAGGGCCCATTTCCGCAAAAAACAATGAGCGTGCAATTACGCTTTATGAAGCAGCGGTAGATAAGCCATCGACCCTAGTGATTACTAGTGGTGGCGGCAATGTGGATTTAGGAATGGACTTAGGCGAGTTTATTCTGGAACATGATTTAGATGTCAAAGTGAACACATTTTGCTTTTCCTCATGCGCAAACTACGTATTCACTGCGGGCAAAAACAAATGGCTTGGTGAAAATGCAATATTGGGTTGGCACGGGGATGCGGCTTCTGCGTATTGGCGGGATAGCGATATCAATGCCATGGTACGCCACTTAGAGGGCGAAGAGAAAAGCAAAGAATGGCAAGAACTTCGACAACACTATGATGATATCACACGAAAATCTGTTGTCCGCGAAAAGCAATTCTTTAAGCGTATTTCAACCGACCATGCGTTGCTTACAATTGGTTTATCGAAAGATCTAGTCAAAGCAGCGGTTAAACAAAAGGCAAGAGGGTGGACGGTTACTCCCGCACTGTTAGAAAAAATGGGGGTTAGTAATATCAAGTTTATATCATCTCCTTGGCAGCCTAAGAACAATCCTCGTTTCCCACTTTTGATTCTCCAATAAAGAATGTAAAGATTTGAATTTATTTCAAATGAGAATTAATATCATTCGTATTATTTATTAGTATGCGCTTCCTTTTTGTTGGAGTTGGCATACATGGCACTTAAGTTCGTTCAAAACAAAGAAAATAAAATAAGAATAAGTGGAAAACTGGCGTGTTTAGCTACGTCCGTTTTAGCGTTGTCTGCATGCGGTGGCGGAAGTGGCGGTAATAGCGCACCTAGCTTAAGCCAAGCTAGTCTATCCATAACTACCCTTGAGGATAATGCTGTAACAGGAACTGTGGTGGCGTCCGACTCAGACGGTGACACACTAGGCTATTCGGTTGGGGCAAGCCAGACTAATGGAAGTTTGACGGTAAACCAGGATGGAAGCTTTGTTTATACGCCGAGTGCCGACTTCTTTGGTGAAGATACAGCAAGTATTACAGTATCTGACAGTATCGAAGCAGTAACTGCAACACTTACTTTTAGCGTTTCCAATGTAAACGATTTACCTGTTATTCAAACCTCATAACTTGTTGTTGTTAGCAATGGTGAAACAACGGGCGTTATTGACGCCACAGACGTTGATGGCGATGCATTAACGTTTACTGTTCATACTCAGCCTGAGCAAGGTCTGGTGGAAATTGATAGCGACACTGGGGCGTTTACTTTCGTCGCGAATGAACTTGCTACGGTTGACGATAGCTTTATAGTGAGTGTGTCTGATGGCATTGGTGAGCCAGTATTAGGCACTATCGATTTAGGCGCCTCTTATGTGAGTAATGAAGACAAACTGACTTACTATTACGCTTCCTCTCACTCACACATTGCCAACGCCGAAAGTTTGGTTGAAAGCGATAGCGCTGACGATGAAGTTGTTATTACCGACGCAGAAGTAGCAGAAGATTCTTATATCAATATTGCCGTTGGTTATGCACTCGCTGGCTTCGCAGACTTAAGTTTGCAAACCATCAACGAAAAAATTATCACCCGCCCAGGTAAAGCAGAAGCGTTTCGCTTAAGTGCAAACGAATTAGAAAGAATCGGTGAAAGCGATACTGCAAAAACTTTCAGAACCGAAGCCGTAGTTCAGCAAAATGCGTATGTTGCCGCGCTTGGTCTAGACAACCTAGGTTCGAGATAATTGGACTCCCCCAACTCATTGAGCTGGGTTAATATTTTAGTTCTCACACAAAAATATCACGGAGTCCAACATGCACAATATAATCACAGGTGTTGATTTAGCGAAAGAAGAAATTCAGGTTTGCGTTTGTAAACGCAACAAGGTGCAGTCAAACCAGGCAATGACACCGACAGAATTTGCTTCTTGGCTAGCGTCGTCAAAACCAATGACAATTGTTTTTGAGGCATGTAGTACTTCAAACTATTGGAAACAAAAAGCGCTTGAATTTGGGCACGATGCTCGATTAATTTCAGCAAAATTGGTTGCCAGTGTGCGACAAAACCAAAAAACTGATAAAAACGATGCTTTAGCGGTTGCACAAGCAGCGCAACTCACCGATGTTTCTTTCATCAATGGCAAATCAAAAGAGCAACAGGAGTTGCAAACCTTGGTCCGTCTACGAGAGCTGGCCGTCAAACATAAAGTCGCAGTGCAGCAACAGATCAAATCTTTATTGTTAGAGTTTAATATCCGAGTGTCGCCCAGTCAGGGGGGGCTTAGCGGTGTTGTTGAAGCGGTTTTGGAAGACGCGGAAAACGGTTTTTCAGTGGTCTTTAGGCAAGCCCTCAATACAAGCTGGCAACACCTCCAACAGGGCATAGAATCAATAAAGCAGTACGACTTATATTTAGAAAAAGCAGCAAACGAACACGAAACATGTAAATCACTGCAGGCCCTAGAAGGTGTTGGTCCGTTAAACGCTGTGAATCTATACATGGCATTGGGCTGTGGAGAGATGGGGCAATTTGAAACAGGTCGCGATGCATCTGCTTGTATTGGTTTAACACCCATTCAGCACTCTTCGGGTGGTAAAGTGAAACTGGGCTCGGTGGGCAAGTATGTTAAAAATAATATGCTACGAAGTTGCTTAGTCAGTGGAGCGATGTCAGCGGTGAATCAGGCGATGAGACGACCAGCAAAAACCAAAAAAGAGATGTGGATCCAGCAGATGGTTGAACGCAGAGGTAAGCGCTGCACAGCGGTCGCGCTAGCAAATAAAACAGTCAGAACGGCATTCGCTATGTTAGCGAATGGAACAGAGTACAAAGCAGAACTACTCGCTGCTTAATAGAGGTTGTTGCACAACAATAATAATGCTCAATAAAAGATGAAAATCAGCTTGTTTAGTCAGTGCTTCGCTCAGAGCTTAGAGCTCGCTATCGAGATTTGACAACAAGTCCGCGTAAATATCATAGAGCCTGGGATAGCTCCCCTGTTAGAGCTCGTACATAAGCACGCATTTATTCTTTAATTGACGGTTAATGTTGTTGACAAAGGGGGAGTCCACATAAGCGAAGCCAACTTCTATCGGGAGCTTGTAGAAGATTATATAGCGGCGAATGATTTTGACTCTGCAAAGGTTGTGCTAAACATAACCCAGGCCTACGCCGATGAATTGTCAGATTTGACGCAAGAGCGTACCACCGCACACGGCAGGTTTGGAGTTCTAGCCACCGACTTGTTGGCAAGTCGCATTGAAGCCTATGCTGAAGAACAGTCTGACATAAACTACGAATCAGTTATTACCGCAATAGATTATGCTACGCATATTGCAGAGACCACAAGTTTTAACGAAGTAGGTGGAAACAACTACTTTACCAATCGAACCTACCTTCTAGTCGAGGCAACGCGTTTTGCCTACGCAGCTAGCTTGATTGGTGATGATAATCAGCAAATAGCACTTACTGACAAGGCAAAAACCTTATTAGCACAAGCCATATCCATGTATGTTACCGCTGATTACGACGATGATTACCGCGTTAACGTGGCCGATTACGCAGAAGAAACCTTGCGTCGTTACCCTACCGGCCTTAGCTTCCTCGCTGGTCCTTTTGCAGCACTGTATCCAGACTATATTGCGGCAAACTCTACCGAGACTACTATTGGTAATTTACCGTTAATGTTAGTTGAAGAGGAAGAAGGATCTACAGACTCTGACACTAAAAGAGCCTATCGCGATCACTATGCTTACAGCATTGTAACTAGTGCATTTAACAGCGAAGATATTGCCCCACTTATTGATGCGCTTACTTACACCTTTACTGAAACCTACAGTGATACCGAATACGTGGTTGAAGCGTTAGTAGAGCAGGACGATGTTGGTTTTCTAGATAAGCGTGCAGCATGGTTTTTACACTATGCAGGTCTAAATGCCGAAGCTCAACAAGTGACCACAGCGGCTATCAACGTGCTATCTACACAAGCCTATTTTGACGATGTTGGTTTTAACGTAGACAAACTAGTAGAAAACTACGGCTGTAGCCGATTCGTAGAGCTTTTTACAGAGTTTGGTGGTGATAGTGAAACAACAGGCTCCCTTTACGGCACGTGTTTGAACATTGTGGATACGTATTTTGGTGAAGACAGTCAAGCCTCTGAATCGCAAAAAATGAACGCGTATATCAATGCTGCGTTAATTTATCGTACCTTGGGTGACGATGAAGGTATGCAAAGTGCTATGTATACCGCACAAGAGAATGTAGCGGCCCTAGCCGAAGGTGGCGAAGATATTGATAGTTTATTCGAATACCGAATATATATTGCCAATACTTTCGCGTCGGTAGGCGAGCTTGAAACCGCTGCTTCTCTATTTTCTACTGTCGCAGACCAAGCGCTAGATGCTGTAGCCAGCGCTGCCACAATTGAAGACAAAGTCGATGCGGTAGACGATATTCTTGGTGAACTTGAAGCGGTGTTCGAACCAGATGACAGCAACGCCTTTTTAAACGTCGACCACCTACTACTTGCCACTAAAAAACATGCTGGAAAAAATGAAGAATACGCACAGGCTATAGGTAGTGTAAAAGCCACGAGCGCTTCCTTACTAGAAAGTTTGCTGGCAACAACATCTGAGTTCGCAGACAGTGAAAACGTCGATTTTTACGAGTCATTCATTGAGCAATTTTCATGGTTAGGCAATTACGAAAATGCCCAGTGGCTGGCGCTTAACGAGATTTACACCACCGCAGATAGCGAAGCCTTATTTGCTGTTATAGCTGAAACAATGGCGACGCAAGATGACTTCCCGGCATCGACAATAGCCAATGTAGATACTGACAACGACGGTCTTCCTAACTTCTTCTTATTAAATGCAAGTGATGACGCTATCTCGCAGTCTGGACTTAGTACGGACAATGACGCTGATAACGATGGCATTGAAGATCCCAACGATCTTAACCCTTTAGATCAAGATTAAGCATAAGGTAACTTCCTATGAAATATGCAGCCCCTAGCGGGCTGCTGTTGTCGTTATTAGCAAACGCCCCGCTTGTTAATGCCCAACAGCAGCAAGATGTAGTTGCGCCTAAGAATGATGTTTGCATTTCTGAAGACGCGTTGAACAGGATGACCGATGCTGAACGTTTGGCGTGTGTGGAAGAAAAAGAACACGCTAAAAAAATGGAGCGTATTTTAGTTGAAGGACGTTTTATCGGCCTGCAAGTGCCAGAAGTGGAAGGGCGTTTTACGCTCGATAGAAACTTCATAGAGTATACGCCGCGAACGGGCGGTGATTTTACCGAGTTACTTGGCTTATTGCCTGGCGTAGTGTTGGGCGGCGAACAATACGATGCATCAGAGCAAGGTGAAATTAAAGCGCAACGGGTATCTATTATGGGCGCTGAGGCATGGCAAACCGGTTTTTTTCTAGATGGTATGAACTTCAACAGCCGTCAAGATCCAAGCTTTTACCGTTCAAATACAACACTTATAAATGATGTTGAAGGTACAACGCAAACCTTCAACATTAATCAGCAAAATATAGATAATATTACGGTCTACACAAACAATGTGCCGGCTCAGTACGGCAGTTTTAGTGGAGGTGTGGTTGATGTCGAGACGCGGGAAAGCTACAAAGAAACGGAGTTTAGTTTTAACTACCGAACGTCTCGAAGCGACTGGAATAACTACGAAACTTTTTTAGCTGAAGATGTGACCGAAGGTAATGAAGAAGCGCCTGATGAGCCCGCTTTCGAAAAACAGATATTAAACGTTAATTTTGCCAAAGCGCTTAACGAATACTACCACTTGCTGGTGTCGGCAAATTACACAACCAGTGAAATATCAAAACTAAGTCTAAACCAACCGGTTGCCACTGAACGTGAAAATGCGAACGTTCTCGTTAAACTGACCCAACGAAACCTATGGGTGGACAAGCTTACGCTAACGGCTAATTATTCGCCGTATACAAGTAACGACATTATAGCCAATGCTATTGATAGCGACTTTGAAATAGAGGGCGGGGGCTTCAGCAGTAGTATTAAAGTAGAGCATAGTTTTGATAAATTTGCCCTTGAATCGAAGCTTAGCTTTGCAGAGAGTTACAATACGCGTTCTGCCAACCCACATTACTATCCATGAGCTAAAGCTATCGGAAGAGAGTGGGGGATAGGTGATCCCACCCAAGAAGCAGCAGTGTCTAACCAAGGTGGATACGGAGATTTAGATAAAACGCAACAAACCATCTTTTTTGATAATTTAGTCAGGTTTAATGAGTTTAATTGGATAGATATTGAGCATAGTATAAAAGCTGGATTTCAGTACAATAATGAATCGCTTGAGCGTCAGCGATATTACGATACCTATGTGTATAACTCGCCGATTACAGGGATAAGTAATCTAAACTGTAACGGCGCGGTATTTGACTGCGTAGCGTTAACCACATCAATGACTATAGAGGATTTAGAGGCACAGCTTGGCGAGTCTTTAGATTTTACAAACCCCGATCACGTATTGGCGTATTCAAATATTGTCACTGCGTCACCTCAGTATTTTGCGTTGCGAAGTGTTTACCCTGAAGAATACATAGATGTGAATGTACAAAATGTTTCATTTCACGTTACCGACAGTATGGATTTGGGTGATGTCACATTGAATGCTGCACTGCGGGCTGACTACGATGATTTCCTTCAAAACTTAAACATTGCTCCTCGAATTAGTGGTGGTTACCGATTGTTTGGCGATGGGGATAAACTTATTACCTTTGGTGCAAACCGCTACTACGATACCAATTTGCTTTCTTACGCAGTACGAGAAGCACAGTTGCCCTATCAACTGGAGCGCCGAAGCATTTCCTTAAATGGTGAACTTCAAGGTTGGTCGCCTTTATCTGGAGGCAGCGACTATCGTTATCGTTTTGATAACTTAGATACGCCTTTTAACGATGAGATTGTACTTGGTTGGAAACAGGCTACCGATTGGGGTAACTATGCCATTGAGTATGTGAAACGCTGGCGTCGCGATCAGATTTCCGTTAGCGGTGACCCCGTTTATAACCCGGAAGACGGTTACTACTATCGTACTCAAACTAATAATGGTAAAGGTCAGAACGACCGTATTTCGCTTTCGTGGGCATGGCAATTTAATACCAGTAGTTTTTGGTTTAATACCACCTACCAAATAAGTGAAGAAGTCAGTTTCGATGAAGAAGACGTAGATGTTGCGCCTATCGATGAGCTTATCTTCTTACGTAGTGGAGATGAAGAAACTGGCTATACCTATGTCGAAACGACGCTTAACAACTTAAGTCTTGCTGAAACTGAGTTTTCACAGCCTTTGGCATTTAACGTAGGGTGGACCACAGGGTGGACAGACACGTTTACCACTAGCTTAACAGGTTCCTATCGCCAAGCGTTTGATGATTATGTGGCTACTGACGATGTACAGTCTAGCGGACAGCTTTTACGTGTTTGCTCTATTTGCGACGGTGAAGAGGTGCTCAATGTTCCAGTGTATCAGTTGGTTAACGTTCCTAGCCGCTTCCTAGTTAATGCATCTGCTACTTGGGTGCCTGAGGTAATTGGGGACCATGCGCTTCGATTTAGAGTAGATGTTCAGAATCTTTTAGATTCGCGAACCTATTCAGTGGCGCCTGGTGAATCAGGTATTGAAACTGGTCGTTCAATTTGGTTTGAAGTAGGTTATCAATGGCATTAAGGGTTATCCCACTAATTATTTGTGCTCTTTTGGCGTTTTCGACGTTCGCCAATGACAACTTAAGGCACATGTACGGAAAGCCGATAAAAAGTTGGCCAACAGCAGAAACCGCGGACGGCCAGCCCGCTATTGCCCTAGCTCCATTAAAACCCAAAGCCCCTCTGGCCACCTCCCAGCAAATTGCATTGGGCGAAAGGTTATTCAACGACCCGCTGTTATCTCGTGATAACAGCGTAAGTTGTGCTAGTTGCCATTTTAGCGAGCGTCACTTTCAAGATGGCAGGCGAAGTGCCACTGGAGTTAGAAAGCAAGTAGGTAAACGGAATACGCCACCTATTTTTGGTATTGATCACTGGGAAAGCTTTTTTTGGGATGGGCGGGCCCAGAGCGCCACTGAGCAAGCGTTAAAGCCTATTGAAAACCCCATAGAAATGGATTTACCTATTGCGGACGCATTAAAGCGATTAAATGAATCTCCAATATACCCAAGTTTGTTTAAAAACGCATATGGAAGAGAAGATATAACATCGCCTATGCTTGCAATGGCGTTAGTGGCGTTTGAAAGAACCATTCCACCGCCTAAAAGTAAATACCAGCACTTCATTACTTTGGCTGAAACGTTGCCAGAGAAAGCGCAAAGCATGCTCTCTGACTCCGAACTTCAAGGGTTACATCTTTTCAGAACCAAAGCGCAATGCATGACGTGCCATGAAGGTGCGTTACTTAGTGATAACGAGTTCCACGTTACAGGGTTTCATCTATATGGCAGGCGCTTTGAGGATTTAGGAAGAAGCGAATTTACCCAAGATGTTAAGGATATCGGAAAATTCAGAACACCTTCCTTACTTGGTGTTTCCAATACAGGGCCTTGGATGCACAACGGGTTATTCACACAGTTTCGCCCTATGATTGAGCAATATAATGCAGGCGGATTTAGACCGAAGGCTAGAGGAAGTAAAGCCAGCGATCCTTTTTTCCCTGTAACAACACCACTTATCGAACCACTTAACTTAACGGAAGAAGAAGTTACAGCATTAGTAGAGTTTTTAAATATTCTTTGACTTTAATTAGAGCAGATACTGGTATAAAAACACTTCGCAAAAGAAAAGCGATATAGCGAAAATCCTTACTCAAACACTCTGTTATCAGGTAGCAGTGGGTAAATAGGCGAGTTCTTACTACAAAAAACAGCGTTAAATTTAAACGTTCTTTACATTCACTTTATAGCTCCAGAAGCAATCTTTCACTATCATTCATATGTGAGCCTTCAAGTTTTCAACCCTCTTCTTTTCAAACATCAGTTGAACTAAAAATGACACTACCGACGTCTTTTAGCAAAGAAAAAGCAATACTAAATCTTCAGTGCCTGTGCGTAATTTTTGCCTTATTTATTGCATTTCCTGCATTCGCCCACCACGGAAGTAGCGGACAGTTCGATACCAATGCAACGGTCGAGTTTAGCGGCAATATCACTAGGGTTCGTCTTGTTAACCCTCACGCTTACGTGTATTTCGACTCAATTGATGAAGCAGGTAAGGTTACGAACAAAAGATGTGAATTACAGTCTGGTTCTTTGTTAAAGCGAAGGGGCTGGACCCAGTCGCTCTTTAAAACGGGTAGCTTCATTTCCATCAAAGGTTCACCTGACAGAACCGATCCTACTACCTGTTACATGAAAGAAATCACGTTTGAAAATGGTGTTGTCGCATTTCGAAACAGCGAGTTTGATGAAAATGGAAACGTTCTTGTAACAAGTGAAGGCGCTTTGGATGGCGAGCCCTCAAAAGAATATCACGCTGAAGAGCACGAAGAAGACTTCCATCACGACGATGAGCATCATGACGAGGACGGCCATCTTAACACCGCGCCATTAGAACAGACCGTAGACCTGAGTTCGCGAGAGCGCCTTCGCGAAGATGGTTCTTTGAATATGGCTGGTAACTGGGTAATGGTTCGTTCGGGAGAAGGCCCTCCTGGTGGAGGAGGCAGTAGAGCTATGCTTACACCTGCAGGGCAGAAAGCAGTGGAAGGCGCGACGTCAGCTGATAACCCACGGTACCAATGTAAGCCGACTAACATCATTATGGATTGGTGGTTCGATATGATGGTCAATCATATTGAGCAAACAGATAAACGTATTACGTTGACTTATGGCTTTATGAATTTAAAGCGCACTATCTATCTAGATGGCACTACGATGCCCGCTAATTACCAGCCCAATCGTGCAGGTTTTTCGACAGGAAAATGGGAAGGTGATGAATTAGTTGTGACAACCACAGGGTTTGATGAAGGGTGGATCATGGCGCCTCTTGGAGGTAATCCAGGTGGGCCGCCACCGGGGCAAGAAAGAGCAAAGCGACCACCTCGTCCGTCTGGTGAACAAGGTATACCTAGAGCAGGAACAAGAGGCCCCGAGGGAAGACCAGGCCCTCCTTCTCCAGCTAAGAACAGTGCACAAATGACGATTGTAGAGCGCTTTACATTAAGTGAAGACGGCACTGTTTTGTCCCGAAAATATACGATAACAGACCCACTGTATTTAGCGTCACCAATGGAAGGGCAAGACGAGGTAACCTTCACCAACGACAAGTTCATTGATTATGAATGTGAAGATCTTACTGCTGAACGAGGATCTGACAGTTTAGGTGGGGTAGGCGTAACGCGAGCCACCAAAAATAACATTGAATCTAGCGAAACTGCAAAAGGGTTTCTGTATTCGCTGGAAGATTCAACAATTGGAATAACCATATCTAGCACACAATGGGGCTATCCCATTGTGTTGTCGCTACACGCCATAGGTATGGCGATTATGGTGGGCGTTTCACTGATGTTGTGTGCGCGCGTTATAGGGTTTACTTCAACCATACCTCTTTCGTCCTTTGCTCCCTATTGGTCGATAGGGCTTATAGGCTTCGTAATTAATTTTTTATCTGGAACCGCGCTGTTCTTCGGTAACGCCTCTGAGCTTTATTTTAATCTGGCTTTTCGGATTAAAATTGGCCTAGTAGTTCTTGGCCTTGTCCTGACTAAGTTGATGGTGAAAAGGGCAATTATTTTAGGAAGCGACTGCGGAAAAGGCCATAAGCCCTTGGTGACGTGGTCAACCAAAATCACACAACCCAGTTAAGCCGCTTTTTGTAAGTTAGCCATGTCAGCCTCATATTGATTTGGACTCTTGTAATCCAGATATGAGTGCATTCGCTGACTGTTATAAAACATAGTGATGTATTGCAGAATATCCTGCTGGGCAGCACGGCGACTCTGGTAGTGACGCCACTGCACTCGCTCTTGTTTCAATGTGCCGAAGAAGCTTTCTACGACGGCATTGTCCCAACAATCACCTTTCCTGCTCATGCTACCTGTTACCTTGTATTGCGTCAGTAACTGTCTAAATTGTCGGCTTGCGTATTGAGAGCCGCGATCCGAATGATGTATCAGGCCCACTTTAGGTTTACGTTGCCACAAAGCCATCGTTAAGGCATCACACACAAGCTGGGCATTCATCCGCGATGCCATACTCCAGCCCACGATTTTTCGTGAGAATAAGTCAATCACTACGGCCAGATACAGCCAGCCTTCTTGCGTCCAGATGTAGGTAATGTCAGAGACATACGCCTGGTCTGGCTTTTGAGCATCAAAGTCGCGTGACAGCACGTTATCGAAGACAGGTTGCTGATGGTCGCTGTTAGTCGTGACTTTGTATTTTCTACGTCGTCTGACGCTCACTCCAGCTTCTTTCATCAAGGCTCTCGTTCGCTGTTTTCCAACCGGATAACCAAGCGAATTCAACGCGCGTTTCATACGTCTTACGCCATAGGTAAAGTCACTGGCATCTGCTACTTTCTGTACCCACTCAATTAACTCATCATGTTGCGGATCCGGTTCAATGTGTTCCTTGCGTCGCACGGCACTATAGTAATTACAGCGACTGACACCAAGAATCTCGCACATCAGGCTAATCGGCCAGGTCTTCTTATGTTGGGTGATGAAACCGTATTTTACTTGGTTTCTTTGGCAAAGAAGACCGTTGCCTTTTTTAAGATCTCTTTCTCCATTTTCAGGCGCTTATTCTCTGCTCGCAGTTGGCGAATTTCTTCCTGCTCGGGCGTCAACTTACCATTGCCACGAAATGCGTGAGCCCCTTCTGATTCTTGCTCTTTAAGCCAGCGGCCTAACATATTGGCACTGATACCAAGACTGCGAGCAGCCTCAGTAATCTTGTAATTTTGTTCTGTAACCAGACTCACCGCATCCAGTTTGAATTCTTTCGAGTAGCTTTTTCGGGTTTTCATATACACTCCAGTTGAGATAATTATCTCTTAACTGGGTGTGTGAATCTATTGGAGCACGTCATGGCTATTGCTACGCTATTGTGTTGGGTCGCCGCTATTATCGCTGGCCGATTAATTGGCTATATGGGTTAGAGGGCTAAAATGATGGAAGCTTTTTTATTTAGTGTCATCGACACACTTCAAACAAGCCAGCTAAACCATTTTGTTATGGATAACGCTGTAGTATTTCCAGTATTAGAAATGGCGCATTTTTTAGGCTTAAGCATGCTGTTTGGGGCCTTGCTCATAGTTGATTTACGGCTTATAGGTGTTGCTAAAAAAATTCCAATAAACCATGTTGAATCATTTCTTCGCTTCGCCCTTATTGGGTTTGCTATTAATGCGATAACTGGCGTTTTATTTGTAATTGGCGACCCCGGACGGTACTTAGTTAACATCGCTTTTGGCCTTAAGATGCTAGTTATTGGGTTAGCAGGCGTTAACACACTTTACTTTGTAAAAAGGGTAAAACCGCAATTAGACAATGCTCACAAAGTGCAGACAGCGGGCGCTGAGGCAGCGATAGTTGCCTGGTTATCTATCGTGCTATGGTTGAGCGTTATCGTATTGGGGCGCTTCATTCCCTATGTAGAAACGCCTTAGTTACCACTTATTCTTTCACCTTACTGGATGGAGCCGTGCGTAGCGGTTATTGATTTAAATCGCTATGCAATACTGGCTTTGCGTGTATCGTTAAGCAACTGAGGTAACACCTAACCTCAACGATCTTCAGCGTATCCGACCTTACTAAGCTTTGTACTTACTCTCGACCTACCTCACTAGCCACCGAATTTACCAAGCAATGTGTAAAAACTACGGTAAAAAATGATGACTATGTAAAGCTCAATAAAAATAGCCCTCACTTTACATGGGCTTGGCGGTTTTCATTATTGGCACTTCAGTTGCACAACTAACGGACTCTATTAGAGTCGTCGCTAATTACGCGATGCAATCCTCTTTTTTATTCATTCCTTCGCGTTGGAGCGCTAATAAAATGTGTGAGAATTCAATAGGTCCAGGTGTAGTAAAAACACAAACTGGATATCGTTTTTCCGTATGGGCGCCTAATGCACAAAGCGTCTCACTAACTGGAGATTTTAATGACTGGAATCGCCCTGGTATCAGTATGCAGAGGCAAGATAACGGTGTGTGGTGGTGTGAAACTGATGATGCTAAATGTGGCCATGAATACAAGTATGACGTGACTAATGCTAAAGGTGATAGCGTTTTAAAAAACGACCCTAGGGCACGGTTGATGACCAATAGTGTAGGCAATAGCGTTATTTATGACGATGCCTTTAGATGGGAGGTAGAAGACTTTAAACCTGCTCCAATTCATCAACGAATAATCTATGAGCTTCATATTGGCACATTTCACCGCAAAAACGGTGAGCAAGGTACATTTGACTCGGCCATAGAGAAGCTTGATTACTTAGCTTCGCTAGGCGTAAATATGATAGAGCTTATGCCAGTAAATGAATTTGCTGGCGATATCAGTTGGGGGTACAACCCAGCATGCCCATTTGCCGTTGAAGAAGCTTATGGTGGGCCAGATGGCCTAAAACGCTTTATCGACGCCGCGCATAAACACGGCATAGGCGTAATAATGGACGTTGTATATAACCATTTCGGCCCAAGCGACTTGGATATTTGGCAGTTTGACGGCTGGAGCGAGAACGACAAGGGGGGAATTTATTTCTACAACGACGAACGCTCCGCTACCCCATGGGGAGACACGCGACCTGACTATGGCCGTCAAGAAGTAAGAGATTATATTACCGACAATGCCTTAATGTGGCTTCAAGAGTTTAAAGCAGATGGGCTGCGTATGGATATGGTGCCTTTCATGCGTACCGTCTCTGGTGCAGACTCAGGGGAAGATGATATTCCAGAAGCTTATGAGCTAATTAAGGGAATAAATGGGTTCATTCAACACGCATGCGGTGAAAAAATGACAATTGCTGAAGACCTCCACCAGCACGATTACATTACAGATCCCTTAGACGGTGGAGGCTGCGGTTACACTGCGCAATGGGACGCTGCATTTGTACACCCAGTACGTGAAGTACTAACTCAATCTGATGATGAAAACGTCAATCTTGATGTACTCGTCGATGCGTTATGCAAACAATACAGCGCTAGCCCCTTTGCTAGAGTTGTCTATACCGAATCTCACGATGAAGTGGCTAACGGTAAAGCTCGCCTTGTCGAAGAAGTTGCGCCTGGAAATGTAGATGACGATTATTTTGCGCGTCAAAAAGGCGTGTTAGCAGCCACGCTGGTGCTTACAAGCGCCGGTATTCCTATGCTGTTTCAAGGGCAAGAATTTAAAGAGACGGGGTGGTTTAACGATACAAAAGACTTGGATTGGTCACGGCGCAATAGTTTTGATGAATACTTGGAGGCAATCACGGAACTGGTTAACTTACGTAAAGGTGAAGATAAAGCTACCACCGGGCTAACTGGCGCAAATACAGAGGTTGTTCATCGAGACAGTAAAAACAAAGTCTTGGGTTATCGCCGTTTCAATGACATCGCCAATGAGTCGGTGTGGGTGTATCTGCATCTGGGGGGCGAAGACATAGATGATTATCAGTTATCAGGGGTGCCGGTCGACCCTCATTGTTTATTTGCATGGTCAGACGGGTTGTGTACGCAGTCTGTTCATATAAATAACAGGAAAGTAAGGCTTCCATCATTCGGTATTTTCATTTTTACTGAGCGGGGTAACCTAGGCTAACTCTTAAAACAGGGAAGTAGTTTCATTCTCAGCGTAATAACGTTTTAGTTAGCACTTGATGGCAATATAAAAAGGCCTAACGGAGTATAAAATGTCCATTAGGCCTTTATTGTTGATAAGGATCGTAAACAACAGCTAGTGGTCTAAGGTTTCTCTATTCTACGAACGACAGAAAAATTACTTCGACTCAAGAAGCCTTATCCAGTGGTCAAAAACGCCTAGATTTTCCAAAATAATTTTAACGCACATTAATATTGGCACTGCGAGTAAGACGCCCACCACGCCCCACAGCCAGCCTGTAATAGCTATCCAAATAATTATTATTAGCGGGTTGAGCTGCATACTGCGCCCCAATACGGCTGGGGTAATCAACTGAGACTCAATAATATTTAAAAACAAAAAGACACCGGCTGGAAGAAATGCGCTGCTGGTAAGTCCAAACTGAACAACTCCTACTACTAGCAACACCATGCTACTTGCGATACCGCCCAGGTAGGGAACAAAATTCATTAAAGCAACAAGGGCGCCCCACAAAAGCGCGTCTTCAATATTCAAATAGTAAAATGCACCAGCTGTAGCCAGCCCTAAACAGGTGTTTATGATACTGATTGTGACTATATATGCAGAAAGTTCTCGCTGAATTTGATCGACTAATACCAGTGCTCGTCTTTTGTCGGTAACCACCGGGAAATCTCTGATGAAAACGTGAAACAGATTAGGGCCAAAAACCAATAAGAAAAAAATCAACACAACACATGCCATGACTTGAGCTAATAAGAATGGCGCGTTGCTAAACAAGGTTATTCCCATATTAATACCGCTTTGTTTAATCTTGTCGGTAACCGAATTTGAGGTATCAGGTTGAGCTACGGGCAGCTTTGGGGAATCGTCGTCGCCAAACCAGTTGAAAATAGAGGGTTCCTCTTCAACTGGTTCAGCTGCAGGAGGTGTAGTATAGGCATCAATACTACTGCTAATTTCTTCTATTTCTTCGCTAATTTCGGCGGCTATTTTTGGCAGAGAATGCATCCAACGCTCTGCCGGCTCAGCAAGTTCTACAGTAAGCAATGTGAATGGGGCTATCAATAGAACAATTAGTGCGCCTGCTGAGATAGTCCGCGGTCAAATACTTTCCTAGCAATGGCAACGAGTGGGCTTAACAGTAATGCGATAAAAGCGGAAAAGAACAATGGGATAAGTAAAGATTTCGCCAAATACATGGTGTAAATAAAAGCAAAGATTACTAGGGTGTTCAGCAACTTAGTTTGCTTGGCTATTTTAGGGTACGCACCAGTTAAATTCTTTTTTTGTTTTTCAGTAGTAGAGCCAGCGTTATCCATGTCTTAGCCTTGGGTGAGAAGCGAAATATACGCGATTATTCGTAAACGTGATGAATTATGAATACAAATATTACGAAAATTTCATATTTAAAGTTCAGTACTTAGTATTATGAAACGAAAGAACAAACTTCAACAGATAATGTTTTAAGGCAATAGCGAAGAACTAATTACCTTTTAAATATTCATAGTCGCAATCCTGAGCTTTCTTATCCTTCTTAGTCATCTTTGTGTGATCTGTATAGACAAGTAAAGCACTATTAAAAGCATACATGGATTATTGTCTTATGGAGAGGGCTAATGCCTCGTATTACTCGTCGTCACTTTCTTCAAATAGCGGGTTCGGGTTTACTCGTTGCTCACAGCCCTTATTTGTTAGCTCAGACACCTAAGAAGAAACTAGGCGTAGCCTTGCTTGGCTTAGGCAATTACAGCACAAATTTATTAGCGCCTGCGCTACAGCACACCGAACATTGCGAGCTGCGAGGCATCATCACAGGTAGCGAAGAAAAAATTCCCAAGTGGCAAAGAAAGTACGGCATTAAAGACGCCAACGTATATACATACGGCTCTATGGCAGAAATAGCCAACAACGACGATATTGACGTTATCTATGTTGTAACGCCCACAGGTACGCACAAAGACTTTGCTGTGCAGGCTGCAAATACAGGAAAGCACGTGTGGTGTGAAAAGCCAATGGCCATGGATAGTGAGGAGTGCCAAGCTATCATTGATGCCTGTAATAGAAATAATGTGACCTTGTCTATTGGCTATCGCATGCAGCACGAACCCAACACACGCACTTTTCATCAATACCTTGAGACTAAACCCTATGGGGATATAACCGCGGTATCGAGCTTTGCGGGTTATGCCGGGCAAGGTAGGGCGGCAGACAACTGGCGCATGAAAAAGCATATGGGAGGCGGTGCCCTTTATGACATGGGCGTTTATGCGATAAACAGTGCACGCTTTTTAACGGGGCGAGAGCCTTTATCTGTTACCGGCAGCCATCCTCCACAGTGCTTCCCAAACAAGTTTGCTGAAGTTGATGAAACGACCTTATTCACCATGGACTTTGGTGACGGACTGGTGGCCGATTGCGGCACTAGCGTAGTAAAAGGGTTTAATTATTTCAAAGCTGAGTGTGAAGACGGTTGGTATCAGCTAAAGCCAATGCAGAGCTACAACGGTGTTACGGGTACAACATCTGATGGGAAAACACTGCCACCTATTGACGGTATGCAGCAAACACTTCAAATGGATAACGACGCCCTAGCCATATTAACTGGGCGACAGCCAATGGTACCTGGTAGTGAAGGGCTTGCTGATATTAAGATTGTTAACGCCATATCTGAAGCGGCGAAAACGGGTCAAACAGTTAGGCTGTAAGGTTTTACCACCAAGCTCAACAGGGGCAAAAGCGAAGCATCAAAAATTCGTTGTTCATGTAATGCTACGTTTGGCGTTCGCTTCGTTTTGATTATACGAAGCTTCTTGCCTGCGTCATTCAACGCCTATAGAATCGATTAGCGAGTTTAGCTTTTTCGTATCAGTTAATTCGCTAAACCATGGGGTTATCTCTGTCCCGTGCATTAAACCTAGTATGGCCCCTAAAACAAAACCGCGATGCACGTTGTCACCACCCACGTTGGCGTTTGCCATCAGTGCTTTTCTCGGATTATCAGCATAGCGATAAGCGAAGTATAATACGGCGGGCCAGGCGTTTGAGATATAACATGCCGGCGAATACATACGTCCAACAACTTCAATATCGCTTTTGTTCTTTGCCGTAAGCTCAGCTAAGTTCAGCCCTGCTGACTTACCCGACACCTCTTCTAAAATATCCTTGGATGATTCATCTTCGCGGTGAACCAATTTGTAAATCAACTCTACATAGCAGTCGCACACTGAAGCTAACGACTCATCGGGATGAGTCAAGTAGAGGTGCTCACGACACACACGTTTTATATCTTCAAGCGCAGCATTCTTAGCTGCTTCTACTACCGCTAAAGGTGTTACTGATACAAAAGCCCCTATCGAAGCTGTATCGTGGGTAACCGCTCCACATTTGTCCGCAGGACAGCCTTGTTCAAGGTTCGCGAAAAAACCTCTGTGATAAGACTCGGCATATGTGTCAGGGTGTTTTGGCACATCGGCGCGCATAAAGCTAATGTACTGGTTTAAAAACTCATCTGCGTCATAACCTTTAAGTGCGCAGGTCAGAACAATGCGGGCGCAATGGGCATTAAGCGTATTTTCACCTGCTTTCATACCCTGATGGTAATGCACATTGTCTTTGCCCCAGTACTGCCTTTTCCCTTTAAGAATGACCTCGCCCACTATTTCTTTTTGGCTAGCTGATGCCTTGTTTGCGCGGCCACCTTGTTGTGTGGAATGCAGCGACATTATTGAAGAGGGATGAAAGGATGGCGCATCCTCAAACTGCTCTATTCCTAACGGAAACGCTTTGTAGATATCTGCAGGGTTGTAAAACCAGTGCACCGGCATAGCGAGTGCGTCGCCGACAAATGCGTTTTTAAGTGCTGCTCTTGCGCGTTCTACGATTAATGAAGCCATCTTTCCTCTCGCCTGCCAACTAATTTATTTGGATGGGAATGCGTGTATTAACTCATTTAAATTACGCGTAAATGGCCAAAAATGATCGTTTTAATGCTCGTCAAACAATGTCTTGTTACGGATATATTTTCGCATGTAGTGGTAGGTAATAGGGCGCAACAACCAACTTTGAAGGGATATAAAAAAGCGCCTATGCGTGGGTGTGTTTTCATATATTTTGTCGTCGTGCAACCAAAGCATTTTACCTACGTGCCAAAAGTAAAAAGGGAAGGGCGGCATAAAGGTGATTACGTCTAAGTCGCAGCAAATACGGTAGGTCCTGTGGTGTAGCGTGTAATGTTTGTACCACGAGCGCGTGCCCACCGCCGGTTGGCCGAAAGTCACCACTCTTTTTACCGACTTAGGGTCTCGCCTTTGGAAATAATCGGCCATGAGCACAGCAACCGCTCCGCCTGATGAATGGCCGATAAACGAAAAGCGTTTACCTTGGGCGCGAAGTGGCTCTAGTACTTTAACGAGTAACTCTCTTAGCGGTAAGGCGTCCTCTGAGGTCTTTGTACTTGAATACATCGGCTGAGCAAGTAGTCTCGCAAAACCCCAGTGAACAAAAAAGCTTCTGTTCAACTGACGTAATCTATAGGGTATGAAAAACAAATTAGCGAACCAGTCTTTAAAACCTAACGAACCTCGAAAAACAATAATGACTTCTTTTTTGTTTTCTACCCACAATATTCTTACGCTCATTCTGCCGTATTTGTCGACCAGTTGACGTTCATGAAAAGGGTCTAGTATTTTCTGATATTGTGCGTCGGCATCGGGGTAGGCGAGTTGACAGAGGATGGCATATCGTTCGTATTGATAGCGTTTCAATTTCTTCATGAAAACTCATATCGGAGCAATGTGCATTTTGAGATAGTGCTTGTGACAGCACTTTCAGAGAACCTTATACGCTATAGGATATTTATTTCAGAGATATGACGGCGAGGAAAATTCGGATAAATTTATCATAGTTGGCTCTATGAATGACGGCATACCAATAACCATATAGCCTAAAATCAGTTCTTGCTTTCTATATTTATTCTGCAATCTCAGCAGCAACAACAGAGATTTCTACAAGCAGAGCCTCACGCGCCATATCGGCTGTAACACAAGCTCGCGCCGGAGCGTAACCCTCTGGTACCCAGTTGTCCCACACCTCATTCATTTTCGCAAAATCATCCATGGTTTTAAGGTAAATGGTCGCTGAAAGCATATGCTTTCTATCGCTGCCTGCCTGTATAAGCAGACTGTCGACTTTATCTAACATGGTTTGCGTTTGGTGAGTAATATCTTGCGTGGCATCTGCGCACACCTGACCGCATAAGTAGATAACGCCATTGTGCTTCACAATGCGACTCATGCGCTGCTTGGTTTCCATCCGTTCGATATTCATTAATTAAAGCCTTTAAGGAGTTTTGAAGAGTTAATGTTGAGCGACTTTAGTTGGTTTGTTTGGTTTCTTCAATTGTTAGGCAGTGCGAAATGAAGTATTAAATAAATGTTCCGGTATAGGCATATCATAAAAATATTGCGGTCCACTCGGAAATCTATCCGTTTCATTTTTCGTCTATCGGACTATAATAAGTCTATATTTAGACCAATAGAAATTGTCATGAAAACTCAAACTGTATCTTACATGAAGGAACATGCGAATCATCTGGAATTGGATAACCCCATTTTGGTCACGCAAAATGGCAAGCCAAAGTATGTTATTCAGGATGCGAATGACTACGAAGAACAGCAACAAACTATAGCATTATTAAAACTCATAAATTTGTCAGAACGCAGAGCGCGACAGAACGGGCTATTGGATCTGGATGAAGCATTTGACGACGATTGAATACAGCATAAAAGTGACACCGGTTTTTAAACTTTGTTTGAAAAAACTGGATGCATTTTTAATCAGAAAATTTAATCACAATGTTGCAAACGAGGCCAAGCGAGCTATTAAATCGAAAGTTAAGTCTCAACTCTCTGGAAATCCGTATTCTGCGCCTCATAGTGACAGGCTCCTGGAGTTAGGGTTAACCGAATACAGGCAGCTTCTTGTCGATAGTCATAATGTGGTGCTTTACCGAGTTGAAGAGTCTACAAAGACAGTCATTCTTCTTCTAGTTTTTGATTCTAGACAAGACCTGAAAAAGCTTTTGTTTGAAGTTAATTTACTCGTCTGATTTACCCCAAATTAATAGAACAGGATAAATACTGATCCCCCGTTTATGGTGTAGAGCCGGTTTCAGTATCTACTTCATAAAGAAGAGATGGTACCAGTGGGCGGACTTTGATTGGACCGACACTCGGCCGACACGCTTGCGTGGCGATTTGTTGAAATTCAGATACAAAAAAACCAACTGAAAAGTTGGTTTAATGTTTGGTACCAGTGGGCGGACTTGAACCGCCACGCTATCGCTAGCAACGGATTTTGAAAAGACGGTGGCTATTTTAGTTTTATAAAATCAATTACCTATCAGACAAAAAAGAAACTTTGCAAATTCTTTGCATAACTACTTTGATTCTCAACCAAGATTCCAGCCAATTTGCGCAATTAGTACTACTTTGTAAAAAGTCTACCTTTAGATTAGCAAAATGATCATAACATGCGCATAATATAAGCATAACATGTGGAGGTGTTTATGAACGTTACTCTTGGCTCTGAATTTGAAAAACGCATCAATGAAAAAGTTGCATCAGGACTTTACACATCTGCAAGCGAGGTGATCAGAGATGGTTTACGGTTGTTGTTTGAAAAAGATGTTTCGAAACAACAGCAACTTGAGATACTAAGAGAAGAGGTTGGCAAGGGCTTTAAACAGTTGTCTGATGGGCAAACTTCCGATAAGTCTGCGCTGGATATTTTTGCTGAAGTGAGCAAAGAAATCGATGGCAAGGTATAAATTATCTGAGCTTGCTGAGGAAGACTTGCGACTCATATCCGCCAAGACCATCGAAAAATGGGGTCTGTCTCAGGCGAAAAAATACGTGTCGCTGCTACATGAAACTATGATTCAGATTGCGACTACTCCAACTTTGGGAAGAAACAGACCTGAACTGTTTGAAACGGCTAGAAGCTTTCCCGCGCAAAAGCACATTGTATATTATTGGCAAACCGAAGCTGGAATAGAGGTCGCTAGAATATTGCACCAGCGCATGGATGTACTTATAGCGTTTGAGTGATGACCGAGCTGAACGTACCTACCCAAAAATAGTTAAGGTTTGCCTGGTGTTTATTGTGGGAGTGGTTTAACGAGAAAGTTAGAACCACAGGCACAAAAAAACCGACTCAAGGTCGGTTTATTGTTTCTCTTCTTAGTAAATAAAAAGAGAATGGTACCAGAGGCCGGGCTTTGATTGGACCGACACTCGGACGGCGCGCTTTAGGCGTGCCGATTCAATTTCGTTCAGGCACAAAAAAACCGACTCAAGGTCGGTTTATTGTTTCTCTTCTTAGTAAATAAAAAGAGAATGGTACCAGAGGCCGGACTTGAACCGGCACGCTATTTCTAGCAACGGATTTTGAATCCGTCATGTCTACCAATTTCATCACTCTGGCGTAGATAGATATGCTATCAATGCTTGGCATTATAGCGATGCGGCGCGCCTATACAACTACTTTTTATGGTTTTTATCGTTAAGTGCCGAAAGATTGTTCAATACCGCATATTGTCTTGGCTATTTGCTGAATGTTCAGTGTGATATTCACTTTTACCATCTTTGCAATGTCCAATTAAGTGCAACAACGGCAATGATAGATGATGCAATTGGCATTATCGCTTTGGCGTAAACCTTCACACTTCGAAGTGCTAACAGTAGTGGTAAAAGTATAGCAACAATGGCAAGTTGACCAATTTCAACCCCTAAGTTAAAGGCCAGCACGTTCATCACTAAACTCCCCGCTTGGGCATTTAAATCACCAAATACGCTGGCAAAGCCCATACCATGTAGCAGGCCAAACCCAAAGGTTATAAAGCCTACCCGCATGATCATAGGGTATACATTGTTTAGTGCGGTAATTGCGACGGAAATAGCTATCCCTAGTTCAACAATACGGCTATCAAGGGTTATAACGTCAAGAGCCGTAGCGGTTAAGGTGATTGAATGCGCCAGCGTAAATGTGCTTACTAAAATTACGGTATTCTTAAAAATGAGCTTTTTGCTCTGTTCTTTCACCCAGCGCTTATTTTTTCTGTAAAGGTTTACGGTCAGCAGTGTAGCGACTAAAAAGAGAATGTGATCGAGCCCTATGAAAATATGCCAGATACCTTGATACACCATTTCACCAAACTGAGAGACCCAGACGCTGTCTTGGGTTGAAACAGTAATGGCTGCGCGCTCACTGTCAAGCACATACACGAAGGATTGATCGTTTATGGTTATGGAGGTGAGCAACTTGTGGGTCGGGAAGTCTGTAACGATACCCGTGTACTGTACGCTCACCTCTTCTAAATACGCGCAACTCACTTCTAATGGATATACCAGAAGCGACTCGGCAGATATATCTCGCATGCTTGGCGATGCAACGTTTATGGCGCAGTAAGTGCCACTATTGCTTACCTTGACGTTATTCTGAATATAGCGACTTGCCAGATTATGGTTTCTGTTGACCTCGCCCCATGTCAAACTCCCGTCATTATTAACGTCTAAGCCTGCAACACGGCCGATGTCTTCAGGCTTTAACAAAAGCTCCCCTGAAAGTGTATTTTCAGACACGCTTTTAAGCGTTAAGTAACCGTTACTTAACTCATGAGAAACCGTTTGAAAACTGAGAGCGGTAAGAATGAAAAATGCGATAAGTCTAATCATGGTTCGGTCACTGAAATAGTTGGTTGGATTAGGCATCCACTGCCTTTTGGGCGCGTTCAAGCAATTGTTTGTCGTTGTTTGTTTGTGCGTATTCCCAGTTAAGCTTGGCAAATTTTAAGGCGAGTGCGTAGTTAGGTTGCACCTCTAAGAAGTAGGTGGCGACCTGTGCAGCATGGGAACTATCTTCGCGCCATACGCGTATTTCCATATTTTTCGCTAAGCGAGATTGGACGTTTGAAGACGTAATGCCTTGAGCACGTTCTGCCTTAGCCCACTTTAAAAGTAAACCATCATCCACCGTTGATATATCAGAAACTGCTGCCGCTAAAGTGTTCGTAATGGTGTCAAACTCGCCTAGCTTAAAATGAGCTTCAGCCCAAACCAGTAATGCGCTGATTGGGAGGGCGTTAAACGCCGTTTGATTTAGGTAGCGAATGGCCTCTTCGGCGTTACCGAGTTGAAGTGACATGTCTGCCAGTACTTCATAAAACCACTGTTTTTCATCAGGTCTAGCTGCGCTTGTGTATGTCTCGAAAGCGTTGAGCTTTTCGAGCAATTTCGCGTCTTTCTTTTCCGAGAAATCGGCATTTACCATGCAGGTAAAGGCAATTAAAAAACTGGTTTGGCCCACTAGCTGCTCGCAATAGTGCTTTGCTTGTGCGGTATTGCCCTGTTGAATATTGATATCTGCCAGCAGCAACTGCGCGGCAGGAGAGCGATAATGTGTTATTTGAGATAAGTGTTGTTTGGCTTGCTCAAACTTGTGTACACCTTGAAGAAGCCGGGCTTCTAGAATAATAAGGCGCTCTTTTTGGCCTGCGTTCAATGTGTCGAAATTGTTGCGTAGCCTATTTGTAAAACGCGTCACGCGTTCTCTTTCATCTCCACCCGCCGTTAAGTATCGGCTTGAGGTAAGTATTTTTTCAGCTTCATTTAAGTGCGCAATCGATTCATGTCGCGGCTGCCAAGTGGCAATAACGGTGTCGTAGCTCATGGCTTCATCTTGCGAGCTAGCGTAACTTCCTGCAGACGGTAAAACGAGCCCTAAGCCAGCAATAAGAAAGCGTAAAGTAAACGTGTTAATAAACTTCATTAATGTTTCCCTTAAAAAAGCCGTCCCTGGCTTCACGGTTGACACGGGTTCTTCGCTATTGGTAACCCGCTAGCGAATGCACGCATTCGGTACTTGTTATTGATCAATCAACAAGTCATCGAATGTAGAATCGTCAGCATCTTGGGTGAACTCTCTGCCGTTTATCGGTAAAGGTTCATCGGTCGGCGCTTGGTTAAAGGCGTCTCGGGTATAGCTTGACAACGACACTTGCTGTGCTTCTATAGTTACAGAAACTGTAGCTGTAACCTCAGGGTTTACACCATCAGAAACGGTAAAGGTAAAGCTGTCGCTACCTGTTACCTGAGCATTAGGCGTGTACGTAAAGCTACCGTCAGCATTCACTTCGGCGTTGCCTAAGCTGCCATTTTCTCCTAAGCCAAACGTTAGCGGGTCGCCGTCTTCATCCGTCGCCGTTAAGGTTCCGTCAAAAGCAATATCAGCCTGAGTCGTCAACATTTCATCAACGGCTACTGGTGCTACATTCTCTTCAGGTGCTTGATAGTCGTCATCATCGTCGCTATCAAAGCAGCCTGATAGTGCAAGAACCAACGATGAAACTATCCACAATCGATGTGTGTGTCTTTGGTTAACTGAATGGCGTTGACCAGCACTATTTTTCAAAAAACTCGTTGTAATGGGCATAATGGTACTCCCTATTCAGAACCCGCAAGCGGTGTTTTAAGGTACGGGAATGAATTGTCAATCATACTTGCATCCACAGGTGCGCCATCAGTGAAAGGTACGTTACCTACACTTGCATCTTCGGGGGCACAAAGCCCTAGGTCTGTATCTTCACCTGCAACCGGAATGGGGTAGCATAAGCGGCCCATCACTACGCGAAGTGCGATATCTACCACGTCATCACCTGGACGACGACCGTTAGGGAAGCCAGCTAAGTCATCACCTGCTACACCAAATGTAGACTGTGATTCAGCGGGCGTTGCTGGAATACCTGTATTCAGACGAAGCATTTCAGACGCGGTTACGGTAGCTTGTTGGTTCACACCCGGAAAGCCGGTTAAAAACGCAGTAACCAAGTCCATACGCGGGAAGTTAGTGGGTGCAAGGGTTTCGATATCAGTACCTAACGTAGTATTCACCGCATCTTTAAACAGAATATTTAGCAATTCAGGTAGTGAAGGGTGAGTGACATAATCAGCAAACTGACCGTCAGCACTTGGGTGAGATGTAGAGAACTTGTCTTTATCGCCAATGCCAATAACGAGTTCGTTAACCAGTGGGTTACCTAAACGAGACACTTGCGTCATGGCACCGCCATTCGTTTCAGGCTTTTCAAAGGTGGCATCTGGGTTAAGTATGCGCGCTTGTGGTAAGCTTGCTGTTGTCCAGCTGCCGATAACGCCATTGCCTTCATCAGTTACACACGCTGAGGGCACTTCAATAGAAAGCGCGGTCACGTTTTTGTCACCCAAATCATCGTTCATCGGGCTTTGTGTAATACCGCCCGGGAACCCTTCGCCATCACCAGCACCAGGCGAGCTGTCACCTTCAACAGGTACATAGTTCACAAGGTCGAATGTTTTACCCAAGTTAACTACGAAGGGGTCTTTACGTTGTCCAACAAACACCTTAGCCATGTCGTCACAACCTGGAATGTTGAATGAATAAATAAAGCTCTCGGCATAGCGGGCGTATTCAGCTTCGCTCGTGAAGGTTTTGTTACCGATATAATCTAGCGGCTTTTTAAACATATCGCCCATAGCTGGCGTTAACGTGGTGCGTGTGCCTGTTTGCATATCGCCACTAACCATCGTCAGGCTATACATTTCAGAGAAATTTGCAGCGCTTGAATCATCAGCGCTAATACTCCCTACGTTTTTAAGCGGTACTTTCACCATTTTTTGCTCGCCTTCTGGGCCAACCGGTAGCGCAATACCTTCATTGTCAGCAGCAAGCGTATTGTTAAAGTTAAAAACAAAGCTGATATCTTCAACCGCATCACCGTCGCTATCTATATGGATGGCGTAATGTGCGTTAGGGTCCATAGCAAAATAGTTAGGGCCGCCGTAGGCATCTTGTAGTGGAATATAATTTGCGATGAAGGTTACGTAACCTTCACGGCCTTCTTCGTAGCTATTAAAAGCATAGAAGTCAGTGCTGTCCAGTGCTGGGTGGCGCGTAATATTAGGCGCTTCTCTGTGACTAGAAGCCATAGCACCAGCGGTAATGGCAGCACAAGTCACAGCGACGGCTACAGACAAAGTTTTGCGTTTGAATTGAATCATGTTGGGTCTCTCTGTTTTTTATGAGTTCAAAAGACCAAACGACCGAGGTTTTAGATTGGATGCAAAAATGTTTAAAAAAATAGAGAAAAGTTTTTATAAAAGGTTAAAAGCAAGAAAGGCCACATGCGTGGCCTTTATAAGTGTAAGATTTTTCTTGAAAATTATACTGAAACAATAGGCGCGATATAAAGCACTTCTGTAGGAGCTCCCGTTACCGAGCCACCTGGCGCCTCTAGGCTAACTGCCAGTGCTGCAATGCTTTGGCTAAGCAATATATCTGGTGTCACTCTTGTATCACCATTAGCTTCAGGCATAAGGCCTAGCGAAATTGGGGCTTCACCGTTTGCTGGCACCATCCAAAGTTCATAATCTTTATCTGCAAGTGCAACAAAGGCGTCTGTCACTTTTACGTTCATAGTTTCGTCAGAGACCTCTATCACCCACAAAGGCGTATTGTCCGCATTGTTGACCACGGCAATATGCGATACCTCTGGTGCAGGTATAGGCTGCATAACAAAAAGCAATACTGCCAACACCAATGCGGCAGCGGTAGAAAGAAAGGATAGATTTTTCCAGCGTTTTTGTTTTTCTTTCTCAAAGTCGAGCACCTGACCCGAATCACTCGGCGTATTTACACCAGTAGCGATACCAGCGTCGTTAGCCGCTTCGTGTCCAAGCTTTATTTGAATGCTCTCCCATACATTGGCAGGTGGTGTAACCGGAGGAAGGGTTTCTGCAAAGCCGGTTAAATATTGCTCCCACTGTGCTGTAGCATCGCTCACTGCCTGATACTGCATCATCAACTTTTGATAGCGCGTGCGCGCTTTACCGCGAAGGGTGCCAACAACGTATTCCGCTGCCAGCGCGTTCAAGCGTTCTTCTTTTAAATAATTCATAGTGATAGGCACCTCTGCAAACTTTGCAAGCCTCGTCTTATCCAGCTTTTAATTGTACCAAGTGGTGATGCTAAGTGATTCACCACTTCTTGATGCGACATGCCATTCACGTAAGCCAAGTGAATAGCTTGTCGTTGGGGGCCCTCAAGTTCATCTAAACAGGTCGCTAATTTTGCTTGTTCAGCACCTAGCTTAACAGCTTGAGTGGCTTCAACGCCCGATGGCGCGTCATCGTGAAGCTCAACTTCGTTTCTCACATTGTGATAGCGAATTAAATCTAGTGCGCGATAGCGTGCAATGCTTACCATCCACGTAAGTACTGTGCCTTTTCCACGCTGGTAATTTCCTGCGTTATGCCAGATTTTAATATAGGCATCTTGTGTGGCCTCATCGGCAAGCTCGGGTCGCTTTAACAGCTTTAAAGCAACCGCATAAAGCTGCGGACTGGTTATCTTATAAAGCTCTGCGAAGGCTTTTTTGTCGCCGTCTGCCGTTTTACACAGCAGAGGGAACAAAGTTTCATGTTCCATCGTTGCTCCTACCTTTTATTGTTACGGCTGTCTTCACAAAGAGACGTGCTGTTAACACAGATATTTGCCTCTAAGTATTTAAACTAGCACTCTTTTTGAACAATCACATAAAAAATAACGGTACTCGAGAGTGCCAGCACCGCTATGGCTATTGAATACTATTATCTGGTTAGTATTTCAGGGTAAAAGTAAGTCGAACATTTCTTGGTTCGACAGGGTGGTAATGCAAATCTTCCACGCCTTCGTCTGGCTCGCCCGGCAGCCTTGATGCGTAAAAGTAGTCGATGTCATGGTCGTCACTGTCTAAGGCATTCAGCACTTCTAAAGTTAGGTCCCACTCAGGCTGACGATAAGCGACCTGTGCATTCATTAAAAACGTTGATGGCGGTGAAATTTTATCGAAGCTTTCAACGGTGCGAGAACTTAAATAACGACCTCGCAGCGTATAGCTAAACCCAAGCTGGTTGCTGTTTTGAAAATACGTCAGGCCCGCGCTCACAACGCCCGGAACTGTACCGTCAATATGGCGGCCTTCGCCTTCTACGCTGTCGCTAAACCTCGCTTTTGTCCATGCGGCTTCAATATCAGTTGTAACATGGTGACTAATCCAATAGTAGGCACTTACTTCAATGCCGTGTCTTTCCGATGGGCGGCTCGCCTCGGTAAAACCTGCGTCGCCGACGTAAACCAGCTCACTGTCTAGTTCTAGTCGCCACAATGCAGCTGATACGTTATAAGTTTTGTTATCGGTAAAATTGACTCCGGCTTCATAACCAAGAGACTTTACTAATAGCGGTGAAGGTTCGGTTGCATCCCCACTTACCGGATCTACGCTGATGGTTGCACCCCGAGCGTCGTTTGAGTGGTAGCCCTGACCGATATTGGCAAACGCGGTGAGCTGTTCAGACAACAAGTATTTCAGGCCTGCTTTTAACGTAAAAATACCATCGTCAGCACTACCGCTGTTTGCGTTTACATCGCTATTGACGTTTACATCTAAGTAATCATAACGACCACCTAATGACAGACTAAGTGCATCACTTAATACAATGTTTGACTGAGCAAATAACGCATAGCTGTTGCTTTCTATGGCATCTTCTCGAATCGTGCCAAAACGCTGAAGGTTTTGCGTGCGGTACAAGCCTACGTTATCAATATCATCAAAACGCCACTGGCCGCCTAATGTCAGGCTACTGCCTTCGGTAATAGCGAGGGGGAGGGTGGTAAATAGTTCGCCACCATAAATTTGTCTGTCGTCAGCTTGCTCAAATTGATCGCCTAGAGCAGGGTTATCTAAAAAGTAAGTGAAGTTTGAAAAAAGGCTGAGGTCGGTATCGATAGCATAAAACGAGGCGTTCCACGTGTCGCTGGTATAGTTTGCAGATAAACTATAGCGAGAGGATTCACCGCCCACTTGAGTGTCGATAGAGCCAAGCCGGTCTATTAAGCCGCTTTGAATAGCGCGCTCAGGAACTTGATCAGCGCCATTCCAGCTGTTGTCGTAAGCCATGCCTGTTACTGTGAGTTGGCCGTCTAGCAAGGGCGTAATATAACGGATATGTGCGTTCTTCTTTTTTACATCTTCGTCAACGTCAGTCCATGGGCCGTCATAGGTTTGATACTCTAGAGCAGTAACAACGCGACTCTCACCAGCGTTAAACTGATTCAAAGCAACGGCGCGCTTGAACCCATATTCACCTAAGCCTAAAAAGAGCTGGTTCTGTTCAAGAGCGTCTCGCAAGTTGAAGAACGCCCCGCCAGCGCTGGAAAAGTCACCAATGTTGGCGTAATACGTGCCTTTAAAGTAGCTAAGGTTGTCTATAAATTCTGGAATGATGAAGTTTAGGTCGCTATAACCCTGCCCGTGACCGTGGCTTCGCATATTCACAGGCATACCGTCTACGCTTACGGTAAAGTCGGTTCCGTGATCGAGATTAAACCCGCGAAGGAAATACTGATTGGCCTTTCCCGAACCGCTGTGCTGAGTCACCATCATGCCGGGTATAAACTCAAGTATCTCACCAGCGCGAAGCATTGGCCGCTCGATAAGCGTATCGCCTGAAACCCATCCCTGTGAAGCGGAGATAAACTCGCCGTCCTTAATGGAAGCATCACCACGCACTCTGATGTGCTCGATATCTCCCTCTGGGTCATCTAGTGCCAATGCAGGGGAAATGCTAAATGCAATTGAACTTGCTATAAGTGTTTTTACTAGAGTTATATTCGTCACCGCAATCTACTTCCGTCATCCATTTGTAATTGTAATAACGCTTAACAATGACACTTAGATGCAAAAAGCAGTAAATTTTCTTGGGGCAAACCGGGTAGTTGCAACTTTATTAAAAGCCAGTAAGTGTCATTTATATTGTTTAAGCTATCTGCGGCTTGTGTCAAAATACGCATTGTCATTTATTGAAGTAAAGAGAAACCTGTGGCGCGTCACGATAAAAAAGCTAAGAAGAACTCCTCCTCATCTAACCGCCCAAAGAGTAAGGATGAGTTAAGCACAAACAGCGCGGGATCGGATAGCTCGGCGCTTCAGCGAGCTGGATTCGTTAGACGCTTATTGGCAATGATTTACGATACGCTAGTGGCCACAGCTGTTGGAATGTGTGCGGCTATGGTGATGATAATAACCTTGGTTGTTATGTTGAAAAATGGTGCGCTTGATCTGCAAGGTTATGCTGAACCTGCCGACTTAATTCAAGCTTCTTCAGGCTATAAACTGCTTATTCAGACCTGGGTAGGTTTATGGATAGCGGGTTTCTTCTTGTGGTTTTGGCGAAGAGGCGGGCAAACGCTGGGCATGCGTGCATGGCGTTTACGTATTTACAGCACCGTAGAAGAGCCAATGTCCTGGCCACGTTTGTTCATACGCCTTGTTGCGTCGTTGGGCGGCTTAGGGACTTTGCTTGTTTTGTTTGATTACAAGAACAAGCAATCGCTGCAAGACCGCTTGGCACAAACAGAAGTGTTGAAGCTGACTAAAGAAGCGAACGACCATAAGAGCTGGTGATAACGCATTGTAAGCATTAAAGGATGCTAAAAAGTTATAAAAAAAGAGGCGTCAACATGCCTCTTTTTATAGGACTTGACCGTTTAACTAGCCGAGCGCCGATAGCTTTATCAACGTCTAAGCATCACACCGGCGACAGCAGCAAACAGCAGGCTTGGTAGCAATGCGCCAAGGAAGGGCGGCAATTGGTAAACCAAACTTACTGGGCCGAAAACCTCGTTTAGAATAAAGAAACCAAAGCCTGTGAGTACGCCCATGATCACGCGCGCTCCCATAGTTACGCTGCGTAACGGCCCGAAGATAAACGAAAGCGCCATCAACAACATCACGCCCACTGAAATAGGCTGAAATATTTTTCGCCATAGTGCCAATTCATAGCGAGACGGGTCTTGGTCGTTATTGTCTAAGTAATTTACGTAATCAAGCAGGCCAGTAATGGATAAGGCCTCGGGTTTAACCGCTACAATGCCTAACTTATCTGGGGTTAGCGTTGAGTTCCAGCGCATACGGTCGGTGTCATCAACCGAGACTTGCGTTTCCGTAAACTGTGTGACTTCTACGTTGCTTAACCACCAGCCATCGCCATCATATGTGCTGTTTTTTGCATAGGTAATGCTTTGTAGTGACAGGTCTGAATTAAAGTTAAAAATGCTCACGTCTTTAAGGGAGTCTTGGCTGATAACCTGACCAATACTCACAAACCTATCGCCGTCTTTGGCCCAAACAAGCTTGTCAGATGAAAATAAACTGCCCCCAGAAATCGCTTCAGTGCGTAGTTGTTTAGCTTTGGTCTCGCTGAACGGCGTGACCCATTCGCCCACCGCCATGACCGCTAAAATCATGACAAGGGTAGACTTCATGGCCGAGTTAATGATGTTCCAGCGGCTCATGCCCGCAGCCTGCATTACCACCAGTTCGCTATTGCTGGCCAAGACGCCCATGCCAATAAGGCCGCCAAGCAACGTCGCCATGGGAAAGAATTGTTCTAGGTCTCGCGGAAGGCTTAATAACACGTAGATAAAGGCGGCGAGCATGTCGTAATCGCCTTCACCAATTTTACGCAGCTGTTCAACGAACTTGATTAACGCGCTTAAGCCAATAAGTACGCTTAGCGTGACAGTGATCGTACTTAGTAGCGTTCGAGCGATGTATAAATCGAGGATCTTAAACATTTATTTCTTCCCCAATATCCATGCGCGTAACTGCGTGCCAGTTTTCCTATCTCGCACGATAAGCGTAATGCCTATAATCAACATAATGGTATGTACCCACCACAGTCCTAGTTGGGGCGGCATCTTTCCGTCTTCCAGTACACGTCTGCTGGCCAACAACAGTAAGAAATAGCCCAAGTACAACAAAATGGCGGGGAACATCTTGCCAAATCGCCCCTGTCGAGGGTCGACGGCGCTAAGTGGTACCGCAATAAGTATTAAAAATGGAATCGACAGCGGAATAGCAATTCGCCATTGAAGCTCTGCTCTGGCTTCAATACTGTCGTCTTCCCACAGTTCGCTGGTGGGCAGCACGCTTACCTTACGACGGGTTTCATCAGCAGGCTTATCGGCAATTTGAATTTGGTATTCATCAAATTCAACTTTGCGGTAGGCCTTTTCAGACTGTATACCTTCGTACTGCACGCCTTGCTTCAAAACAAGGTTTCGGGTGCCATCGGGGTTGCTCGCCACTTCGCCGGTTTGGGCGTAAACTACGCGCACATCACCTTCGCTATCGCTGGTTTGGTTTTGCGATAGAAACACCCGTTGAAGCTTGTCGTTCTTGTCTACATCGTGGACAAAGATAACCGCTTTTTCGTTACCCGTTTGCTGGAAGCGACCCGGCATAAGCGCGGAGATACCCGCTTCGTTACGGGCTTTTTCGCGCAGTTGATATTCGTTCTCGGCAGCCAGCGGCGCGAAATAAAGGGTAATAGCGCCGGTCACAATCATAATAAGTACCGACAAGAACAGCATCACTCGCGTGACATACCATTCGCTAATGCCGCAGGCGCGCATCACGGTCATTTCACTGTCTACATACAGCCTACCGTGCGCCAACATGATCCCCAAATAAGCGCTGATGGGCAGTACCAATGATGAGAGAATAGGGGCGTATAAGCCTAGGAAGCCAAGTACTAGGCCAGCAGGGATATCACCGTCTGATGCGTCGCCTAAAACGCGCACAAACCTCAGGGTGACAAAAATGGCCATTAGGATGAAGAAAATCGCTAACTGAGATTTCAGCGTTTCCTTAAGTAAATAGCGGAATATCAGCATCTCAGCCCTTCCGGAAAATTAGGAATTTTAGTGAAAGAAAGCACAATTTTGTTTAAACTTACCGTTTTTACAAGTTTTGCCTGCAATCATAAACCGTTTGCATGGTGTTTTGACGCAAATTTAACCTATATTCAATAGGTGTTAGCGTAAATTGCAGCGAACTAAAAAGTTATGCTGCGTATTAAAACATAAAGCAGCGCGAAACGTTACGTGATTTTTTAGTCATCGTGCAAACTATAAACGACGAAAAGCGAGGTGATATCGTGGAGTTTAGTGTAAAAAGTGGCAGTCCAGAAAAGCAACGCAGTGCATGTATTGTTGTGGGCGTCTTTGAGCCGCGCCGCCTTACGGCAGTGGCAGAACAACTAGACGAAATCAGTGAAGGTTATATCAGCAACTTGTTGCGCCGCGGCGACTTAGAAGGTAAAGCGGGCCAAATGTTGTTGCTACACAATGTACCGAACGTACTCAGCGAACGCGTGCTTTTAGTCGGTTGTGGTAAAGAGCGCGAATTAGACGAGCGCCAGTACAAAAACATTATCGCGAAAACTATCCAAACTTTGAACGAAACAGGGTCAATGGAAGCGGTGTGCTTCTTAACCGAGCTTCACGTTAAAGGTCGCGATACCTATTGGAAAGTGCGCCAAGCGGTAGAAGCAACTGAAGACACGCTGTACACCTTTATGCAGCTTAAAACGAAAAAAGGCGAGCCTCGTCGTCCGCTGCGTAAAATTGTATTTAACGTGCCTACTCGCCGTGAACTTACCGTGGGTGAACGTGCCATTGAGCATGGCCTGGCCGTTGCTCGTGGTGCCAAAGTAACCAAAGACGTGGCGAACATGCCGCCAAATATCTGTAACCCAGCGTACCTGTGGCAGCAAGCGCAAGAACTGGCTAGCCAATACGATAGCGTAACCGCTGAAGTGGTGGATGAAACCCAAATGGCCGAGCTTGGTATGCAAGCGTATTTAGCTGTTGGTCGTGGTTCAGACAACGAAAGCATGATGAGTATTATGCATCATCGCGGTGGTCCTGCTGATCAAGCGCCAATTGTACTTGTAGGTAAAGGCCTTACGTTTGATTCGGGCGGTATTTCAATAAAGCCTGGCGAAGCCATGGATGAAATGAAGTACGACATGGGTGGTGCGGCAGGTGTGCTAGGTACTATGCACACTATCGCGGCGCTTAACCTGCCAATTAACGTTATTGGCGTATTAGCAGGCTGTGAAAACATGCCAGATGGCAAAGCGTACCGTCCGGGTGACATTCTAACTACCATGTCGGGTCAAACCGTTGAAGTGCTAAACACTGATGCGGAAGGTCGTTTGGTATTGTGCGATGCGCTAACCTACGTAGAGCGCTTCGACCCAGAGCTAGTGATTGACGTAGCCACACTAACTGGCGCGGCCATTATTGCTCTTGGTCACCATGCAACAGCCGTGATGAGCACGCACAATCCGCTTGCTCACGAGCTACTTAATGCATCAGAGCAAAGCTCAGATCGCGCATGGCGTCTACCGCTATGGGACGATTACCAAGAGCAGCTTGAAAGCCCGTTTGCCGACATGACGAACCTTGGTGGTCGCCCAGCAGGGTCAATTACGGCGGGTTGTTTCTTGTCGCGCTTCACTAAGAAGTACAACTGGGCTCACCTTGATATTGCCGGTACGGCATGGCGCAGTGGTAAGAACAAAGGCGCAACAGGCCGTCCAGTGCCTATGCTGTCTCAGTTCCTAATGAACCGCGCTGATATCAAGTTAGAGGACTAATCATTCATGCCACAAGTGATATTTTATCAACTTACCAGCAGTGACAATGGTGTGGCAGGCCGCGCCAGCGAAGTTATTGCCTCAGCGTTTGCCAATAAGCAAAAGATTAGCGTGCTGTGCGATACACAGGCGCAGGCTGAAGAAGTTGATGAATTGTTGTGGCAGCTGCCGGCTGACCGTTTTGTTCCCCATAACCTTTATGGTGAAGGGCCGCAATCAGGAACGCCGGTGGAAATTTGTTGGCGGCCAGAGCAGGTAGCCAGACGACAAATGGTGGTTAATGTGGGGTCCGGTATGGTGCCTTCACCCAACCAGCATCGTCAAATCATCGATTTTGTACCCGTGGACGAGAACGCCAAACAGGCCGCGCGGGTAAGATACAAAAACTATCAGCAAGCTGGATGCAACATGCAGTTTAAATCTGCATAAATCATTCGCGTTTAGCTTCAATTTGAGAGTGTGTAATGGATAAAACCTTCGAACCGCAGTCCATCGAGCAGCAATGCTACAAGTCATGGGAAGAGGCGGGTTTATTTAAAGCTTCAGGTAGCGGCGACCCTTATTGTATTTTGCTTCCGCCACCAAACGTTACCGGTAGCCTTCACATGGGCCATGGTTTCC
This sequence comes from Alteromonas mediterranea DE, assembly GCF_000020585.3. Taxonomy (NCBI): domain Bacteria; kingdom Pseudomonadati; phylum Pseudomonadota; class Gammaproteobacteria; order Alteromonadales; family Alteromonadaceae; genus Alteromonas; species Alteromonas mediterranea. The sequence continues at coordinate 3,554,469 of NC_011138.3, read as the reverse complement.
AGCAAACCATTATGGACGCCTTAACCCGTTATCACCGCATGAAGGGCGACAATACGCTATGGCAAGTGGGTACTGACCACGCCGGTATTGCTACCCAGATGGTGGTAGAACGCCAACTTAACGCTGAAGGCAAGACGCGCCACGATTTAGGTCGCGAAGACTTCATCAAGAAAGTGTGGGAATGGAAAGAGCACAGCGGCGGAACGATCACCGGTCAAATGCGCCGTTTAGGTACGTCACCTGACTGGTCTCGCGAAGTGTTCACCATGGACGAAGACCTGTCTAAAGCCGTAACGGAAGTGTTCGTTAAACTACACGAAGAAGGCCTTATTTACCGTGGCAAGCGTTTGGTTAACTGGGATCCAGTGCTTCACACAGCAGTATCTGATCTTGAAGTACTAAACGAAGAAGAAGACGGCCACATGTGGCACATGCGCTACCCGTTAGCTGACGGTAGCGGTGAGCTAGTGGTAGCCACTACCCGCCCTGAAACCATGCTAGGTGATACAGCGGTTGCGGTTCACCCCGATGACGAGCGTTATCAACGCTTTATCGGCAAAGAAATTAAGCTGCCGATTACTGGCCGTTTAATTCCTGTGATTGCCGATGACTATGTCGACCAAGAATTCGGTACAGGCTGCGTTAAAATTACGCCAGCTCACGACTTTAACGACTACGACATGGGTAAGCGTCACAACCTACCTATGATCAACATTCTTACCGACGATGCGAAAATTAACGATGATGCGCCAGAAGCGTATCGCGGTTTAGATCGCTTCGATGCGCGTAAGCAAATTGTTGCTGACCTAGAAGCCCAAGGCTCGTTGGTTAAGATTGAGCCGCACGAGCTTAAAGTGCCGCGTGGCGACAGAACCGGAGCGGTTATCGAGCCATACCTTACTGACCAGTGGTATGTAGCCGTTGAGTCTCTTGCTAAGCCAGCTATTGAAGCAGTGGAAAGCGGTGAAATTCGTTTTGTGCCAGAGAACTGGAACAAAACTTATTACCAGTGGATGCACAACATTCAAGACTGGTGTATTTCACGTCAACTGTGGTGGGGACACCGTATTCCGGCGTGGTATGACGAAAACGGCAAGGTTTTTGTTGGCCGCACCGAAGAAGAAGTACGTGAAAAGCACGGCCTTGGCAGTGAGGTAACCCTTTCACAAGACGACGATGTACTCGATACCTGGTTCTCAAGTGCACTATGGCCGTTCGCGACCATGGGCTGGCCAGAAGAAACGCCAGATCTAGAAACCTTCGTACCGTCTTCAGTGCTAGTAACTGGCTTTGACATCATCTTCTTCTGGGTTGCCAGAATGATCATGATGACCAAGAAGTTCACCGGCAAAATTCCGTTTAAAGATATCTACATCACTGGTCTTATTCGCGATGAGAACGGCGATAAAATGTCAAAGTCAAAGGGCAACGTGCTTGACCCCATCGATTTGATTGATGGTATTGATATTGAGTCGCTAGTCACTAAGCGTACCGCAGGCATGATGCAGCCGCAGCTGGCTGAAAAGATTGCCAAGCGCACGCGTAAGCAGTTCCCTGACGGTATTCAGGCTTACGGTACAGACGCACTTCGCTTTACCTTTGCTGCTATGGCGTCAACCAGCCGCGACATCAACTTTGATATGGCCCGTGTTGAAGGCTACCGCAACTTCTGTAACAAAATTTGGAATGCATCGCGTTTCGTATTGATGAACACAGAAGAGCACGACACAGGTCGTGACGGTGGCGAAATGGTACTTAGCATGGCCGATCGCTGGATTTGGGCGAAGTTCCAACAAACCCTGGTTGAGTTTGAAAAGGCCCTTGAAGACTACCGCTTCGACATTGCTGCGCAAACGGTTTACGAGTTCACCTGGAACCAGTTCTGCGACTGGTACTTAGAGCTGACTAAGCCTGTGCTTAGCAACGATGCCAGCACCGACGCTGAAAAGCGCGGTACACGCCATACGCTTATCAATGTGCTTGAAAGCCTGCTTCGCTTGTTGCACCCGCTAATGCCATTTATCACCGACACTATTTGGCAGCGCGTTGTGCCACAAAGTGCGCTTAAGGTGGAAGAGGGCGCCAGCATTATGGTTCAGGCATTCCCTGAGGTTGATGCAGCAAAACAAGACGACAAAGTACTTGCTGATATCGAGTGGGTGAAGAAGTTTATCGTGGGTATTCGTAATATCCGCGGTGAAATGGACATTTCGCCAAACAAACCGCTTAACGCGCTACTTAAAAACGTAAGCGATGAAGACGCGCGTCGTCTTGATGCGGCTAAAGCGTTCCTCGATAAGCTTTCTAAGCTTGAAACCGTAACTATATTGAAAGACGGTGAAGAAGCACCAGCCAGCGCCACAGCGCTTGTGGGCGAGATGGAAATTCTTATCCCAATGGCAGGGCTTATCGATAAAGACGCAGAGCTTGCTCGTATTACTAAGGCCATGGAGAAAATCGAGAAAGATGTTTCTCGTACTCGTGGCAAATTAGGTAACGAGAAGTTCGTAAGTAATGCACCAGAAGCGGTTATTGAAAAAGAACGCGGTAAGTTAGAAGAGGGCGAAAAAGCCCTAGCCAAACTTAAAGAGCAGTTCGACACCATAAAAGCGCTGTAAGCCATTACAGTGAAGTAAACGCGAAAAAGGTTGCCAACCAAGGCAACCTTTTTTTGTGCTTTGTTATTTTCCTAGCTGCTGAAAAAAAGCAGCACAACGTTTAGTTCGCTATTTAACGATGTTGCATAAAATAGCGGTGAATACCTACCTTTCCGTCTTCACAAGGTATCGCCTGAGCATGCCAATTAACGATTTTTGCTTAATCGGCTTTGTTAAGTAGTCGTTCATACCGGCATCCATAGCACTTTGCCGGTCTTCTTTCATGGCATTTGCTGATAGGCCAATAATCGGAACATCAGTAAAGCCTCTCTCTCGAAGTTGACGGGTCGCTTCATATCCGTCCATTACCGGCATTTGTACGTCCATTAGCACAAGGTCGTATTGAGGTGCATTTTCTAGTTTTTGTACCGCTTGCTTCCCGTCTTCGGCAATGTCAAAAGTAAGCCCTAGGTTAGTAAGCATTTCACCCGTAACGAGTTGGTTAATATTATTGTCCTCTACTAGCAATATGTGGCCTTCAAGTGGGGTTTCTTCAGCTTCCTCATTAAAGTGTTGTCCCTCGTAATTCGAATCTTTAGAGATAACCTGGTTCACAAAGCGCTCAAACTGCGCAGGCGTAAAAGGATGCATGATTAACGGGCCTTTCCAAAGCGTATCGTATTTAGCTTGTAATGCGCTACCTGCACTTTCCATGACAAGCCCCACAGATTTACCTGTGTCGAGTAGACTGTTTAGCCAGCTAATGTTCTGTCTAAAGGCACCAAACTCATGGATATCCACAATAATATAGTCGGGTAAAGAAGGAGTGTTTTGTGCCTCTTCAAGCGTCAGTACATTCTCGCTCGAAAGCTGAATTTGCGTACAATAAGAGGTGGGCAGTAAGGGCGCATCAGTCACATACACGCTACCAACAGGAAGTTGAGGCGTTTGTTCTAATACGCCAGGCTGGTTTTTAAATGCTCTAAGCGGAAGGTTTACCTCGAAGGTGCTGCCTTTGCCCATTGTCGATGACGCATCAATTCGGCCGTTCATCAGTTCAGTTAATTGACTTACAATCGCAAGCCCTAAACCGGTTCCGCCGTATTTTCTGTTGGTAGAGCCATCAGCCTGAGTGAAAGGTTTGAAAATCTTGTCTAACTGAGCCTTACTCATGCCGATACCCGAGTCGGTAATACGCATAGTAAGGTTAAGGCGGTTGCCTTTTTCATTCAGCGTCCCGTCGAAGGCTATTTCAATGCGTCCTTGCTCGGTAAATTTCACTGCATTGTTGCCAATATTCATAATGATTTGTGCAATGCGCAAAGGATCACCAATGACCTGAGGCGGGAGCATAGGGTTAACGTTAAAATGAACCGATAAGTTCTTTTCTTTTGCGCGCAGCGCAATCACGGCTATCAAATTATCGAACAGTGAATGTAAAGAGAAGCTCACCTCTTCTATTTTCAGCTTACCAGCCTCTATCTTGGAAAAATCGAGTATGTCGTTAATTACACTAATAAGAATTTGCCCTGAGTATGCCGCTTTATCAAGGTAGCCCCTTACAGTGGGCGATAGCTCTTGTTGCTGAGCAAGTTCAATTAGCCCAATAATGCCATTCATGGGCGTTCGAATTTCGTGGCTCATGTTCGCAAGGAATATGCTTTTTGAGGCAGTCGCTTTCTCTGCTTTTATTTTTGATTCAGTTAACGCTTTATTTAAGCCCTCTAACTGCGAGTTCATGCTACGCGACTCATCTAAGAGCTTTTCGGTCTGGCGGTTTTTGTCGCTGAAAACAAGCGCTGCTTTGGCGAGCTTACCTATTTCGTCCTTGCGTCTACTTCCCGGTATATTAGATATCTGAATGCCTTTAGAAAGCTTATTGAACACTTCTGTAATAGAGCGTATGGGTTCAAGAATTCGAAATGTGGAAAAGAGTGCGGCAGCGAATGCGAGCAAAATAGCGATAAATGAAAAAAGTTCGCCATTGCGCTGAGTTTGTTCGGCAGTTTGATAGGTTCGCTTAGTTATTACCTCAGAGTCGGTACTGACTTTCTTCGCGAGTTCTCCACTTAGATAAAGAAACTCGTTAGCAGAGCCGGCCATAACAACATTGACGAGAAATAAATTCCCCTGGGTTATTTGCGTTAACTTAAAAAAGTCGTTCTTTATTCTATCGGTAAGGCGTTCAATTCTTTGCGTAAGTTTCTGTTCCGAGGAAAGGTTTAATTCTTTTAGTGAGTCCGCAGCTTCGTTGAAAGATTTTATGTACTGCATGTCAGGCTTCATTATATATTTCAACATGGCATTTTCGGCTCGAACCAGTGTTATTTTTGCCTCTTCTACCATTGCAGGTGACACTTTTCCTTGGGTTTGGGCGTCGTTCAGGGTTGCCTCGAGCGCCGTGATATCTGAAAGGGTCCCCCTTGCAACTAAGTTGTCTCGTTCTGAGCGCGCGTCGACAACCTGGGTGAAGTTTTGTTGATAGGCATTAAGGTGCTCTTTCATCCTCGTAAGGATATAGTTTCCATCTTGCAGTTCGCCCGTTTCATCAACCTGTGCCAGCTTATCGAGTTTCGCGTTAATGGTAACCATGAGCCGACTAAACCGCGTTATTGCAGATTTGCTGGCATTTTCTTTAAAGATAAGTACGTTGCGCTGAAGGTCTACCACATCACGCTCTAATTCTTTTACTATACCTACGTCGTTAACGGCTTTTGAGGCAAAAGAAATTCCCTCGTTCAGCACCTCTTGGTTTTTTCTAGCAATGAAACCTTGCACTAATATTAAGGTGATCAAAGCAAGAAATACCGTGATAAGCTGTATTCGAATTGACGATAACATGTGAGCTGTCGAGACCTTATTTTATTTAGCGAATGGCCAATTTCGTAGATTTAAGCGGTAATAAACTCGTACCACTTCTGCAAGCTATATTCATAGGTTGGCATAACCGTATTCCAAACCGCAACGTTACTGAGTCGCGATTCATAGCTGCCCCCCGTTCGCTGTGCTCCCTTTTTAACGCTTATCTTGCCATCGGTTCCTTTTAACGCTTCCGAGGCAACCTTTCCTTCGTACCAATAGTTCCACTCTGCCTGTGATAAATATTTCGCAGAGCGCTGTGGATTTGAGATGTAGTAGCCCTGTCTGGCGATAAACGCGCCTGGCCAGCCAGAAAGCCACCAGTTCATGTATTCATATGCAACATCTTTCATTCTGCCATTCGTTGCCGAGGATAAACACATTACGCCGTGCCAGCCGCGGTACCCTTCTTTCGGTGCCGCGAATGTAACGGGGGTATCTTGACCGTTAAGTGCAGATACTGCGGGCGAGAACATACTTTCTATGGCAACACGACCACTTTTCATAAATTCTACAGATTCGGGCACCGATGTCCAAAAGCCATTAAAGTGGTTTAACTGGGTTAGCTCGATAAGGAGATTAAATAAGTCATCGAGCTCGTATTCAGTCATAGCTCCTATATCTTGAAACTGCATGAAGCCTTTAGCTTGGGCTGCTAACGCCAAGTCGAACAAGCCAATGGTTGGGTCGTTTACAATGCCTACTTTGCCAGAGTAGCGGCTGTCTAGTAACCACCCCCAGCTTTCTTTTTGACCTTGAAGTTCGGTAGGGAGATTCGACGTATCGTAGCCGAAAGAGTCTACATTGTGAACGTAGGGTAGAAAGCTTATGCCATCAGTGTGGTTTTCGCCTAACGTGCCATCATCTTGAACGTTTAAAATTTTATGAGGCGCATCGCCTGCGCCCATGCGCGCATTTTTGGTTAGTTTCCCGGTTTTACTTAAATCGTTAATTTCTTCCCAATATTGAAGACGCTTTTTTTCAATTGGCTGAATGGCACGGGCTCGCCATAATACGTTTATGCTATTAGACCACTGCTCATATAAATCAAATGATGTTGGGATCATGGAGGCTTTTTGTAGGACGGCAGCACTGCCTCCGGGTTCGAACGCTATGTTAATGCCTAAGTCTTCCATAGCGCGCTGGCGAATAGTCTCTTGAAGAGTTACGTGGGTACCCATTACCCGCAAGGTGGGTTTCGCTTTTCCGATGGCAAATGGCGTAACGCCTGCCGTTAAACCTAAGGCAAGACCGCCTTTCAATAGGGTTCGGCGAATAGGAGAAGCGCTGTTTTCGCTATTAGATTTTTCAGGCATATGCGTACGTCCATAATAAACGATGACCTGTGTTTATTCTGGCATCTATTTCATAGAGTTACCAAAAAATGTTGATGGAAAGTTAAAAATAGAAATTATTTTGACACATATGGAAACACTTCATTGTTCGTCAAATTCGTTTTTTTCTATTATAAAGATATCAAAATGATATCAAAGGTAAGAGCTATGCAAGAAAAGAATGGGTTTTCAATAAATGGATATTTGATGATTGGCGTACTGTTACTGGCGCAAAGCGCTGCGTTCTTCTATGCGGTGGGAGGGAATGCAGAAGCCGGTGGAGTGCTAAGCCTATTAGTAGCTAGCTTGTGGAGTGGTTTCTTTATGGTTCAGCCAAATCAGGCCAAAGTGATGACCTTTTTCGGCAGCTATGTAGGTACGGTGTCGGATGTGGGTTTACGTTGGACTATTCCATTTTTTCGCAAAGTAAATATCTCACTTCGCATTCGTAACTTTGAAAGCGCAAAAATTAAAGTGAATGACAATCAGGGTAATCCTATCGAGATTGCATCCATAGTGGTGTGGAAAGTAACAGATACCGCAGAAGCAGTATTTGATGTTGATGATTACGAAAGCTTTGTAAGAATACAAAGTGAATCGGCTATTAGAAATATGGCGAGCAGTTTTCCGTATGATCCGCGAGACGACGAACAAGCAGAAGTGGCGCTTCGCAGTCATCCACTTGAAATATCAGAACGCCTTCAGCAAGAAATACAGGCTCGTTTAGCCAAGGCGGGCATAACTATTCTAGAGTCTCGTATTAGTCACCTTGCTTACGCACAAGAAATAGCCAGTGCAATGTTACAACGACAACAGGCATCGGCTATTGTTGCTGCACGAAAACAAATTGTTGATGGGGCGGTAGGAACCGTAGAAATGGCTCTTCAACGTTTGAATGAAAAGGGCGTAGTTGAGCTTGATGAAGAGCGCAAAGCAACAATGATAAGCAACCTTTTAGTCGTCTTGTGCGGCGATAAATCAACGCAACCTGTGATTAACACAGGCACAATTTACTAATTCACATTTGTATCTACCGCGTCACAGTGGCGTACCGCAGCGTACTGCGGCGCATAAGGTTTTTGTTTTGGCAAAGAAAAAAGCGTATCCACTTAGGATAAATGAAAATGTGCTTGCCGCCATGGAACGGTGGGCAGCCGACGATTTACGCAGTGTAAATGCGCAAATAGAGTATGTGTTGAGGCAGGCATTAGTCAGTCACGGGCGAGTCAAACTCGTTGAAAAAGTTGTCGTAGAAGTAGAAGACGTGGACACTTCAATTCACTCAGATGACAGCACACAAAATTAGTTACAGTCTCTAAACCTTTTGCATGCCCCATTTATGCTTGTTCACCGTAGCGTTTGCGGGGCTTTGCTTTCTATAAAGTAGGTAGGGCTTGTTATTTCGTACCCTTAATTACATTCTTTTACTAATTTGGGCGTCACCAAAACATCTACATCTAGCGTACATTCAACAGCATTTCGACCGCTATTTTTGGCTTTATAAAGCGCATCATCTGCGGCTTTAAGTAATGCTTTTATCTCTGTATTTTCCGTTTTTTGCGTATACACCGCGCCAATACTCACGGTTACGTTTCGGCCTTTTAATATTGGTTGGGTGGTATGAAGGTGACATATCGTTTCGCGAAATCTTTCAAGCAACTGGTTGGCAGCCCTTGGTGTAGGTAGCGACATGCAGAATGCAAACTCCTCTCCGCCAATTCGTCCTATGCAATCTTCCTGACGAAATAGCTTTTGTAGAGTTTGTGCAACAGTAACGAGTACATCATCACCGAATGCATGGCCAAATTGATCATTGATCGATTTAAAATGATCGACATCGGCAATACCAACTAAAATCGCCTGTTTATTTCGGCAGGCAAGATGTAGGAATTTTTTAAGGCTGTCTAAAAATGCTCTTCTATTCGGTATGTGTGTTAGCGCGTCAACATAAGCTAATTTCTCTAGCTTCAGGTTAGCAGAGCGCAGCTCCCTAGTGCGGTTATTAACGAGCTGCTCTAAATTATCTTTAATTCTTTTAAGTTCTGCGTTTCGCTTATCTAATTGCTCGGTTTGAAACTTCGTCTCGCTAACATCGCGCTGTACCGCCGCGAAATGGGTAACTTCGCCATAGTCATTTGTGAGTGGAAATATATTCATTTGAACCCAAAACGGCTTACCTGTTTTTGTGTAGTTAAGCAGTGTTTCAGTACATGGTCGGTGCTCAAGTAGCGCTTGCCTTATGCGCTGAGTCGCCTCTTTGTCGGTAAGTGTGCCTTGAAATATTCGCGGCGTTTTACCAATTAGTTCCTCAAGCGTATACTCTGTATGCCTGCACAATGCTTCATTCGCATAAAATATCTTGGGAGAAAGTGGAGCATCAATATTTTTTGCTTCAGTGACTAAAATCATATCCTGTGCGTTTTGCACGATATCTTTATAAGAAAAGTTGTTCACTTTTTTCGTAATATCAACGAAGTAAACCACCACAAATGACGGGGTCTTGCCATTGACTTCATACTTCTCTGAGTAGGCATTGACGCTAAGCCATGTAATCTGGCCCGTTTCATGGTGGGTTGTACCTAATATCTGTTCATTAATAGCACTACCAGCGTTTAATACCTTGGAGATGGGGAGTTCGCTGTACGGTACTGTACGATTTTGCATATCTATGAACTCCCAAGCGTCCACATCCAGGCTTTTTTCTTTGAGTTGCTCTATGTTTAGGTTAAGAATTGCCAACGCCGCAGGGTTAGCGTACTCCACGGCACCTGATTCATTGTGAATAACCACGCCAATGTGCGTATTTTCCAGAAGATTAAACAAGTTAACATTGTCGATGCTCATAGCATTACACCAATTGAAAGCGTCAGTATGTACTGTTTTTATGGGTACATTGGCGAATCAACGTTAATTGATAGAGAAGGTTTAACTTATATAATAGACTTTAGTGTAAGAAATAGCCATAAGCTGTGTCTTGGCACAGCTTTTTAAAAAAACATTCGCGTTTGTAGCGGTTTATTAACGACGCGCTGTTGAGGCTCTACGGATAAGTGCAATGCCGCTTAGCAAGCACAACGTTAGAAAGGTCCAAGTACCGCCATGTTCCTCGACGATGACAATCGTGTCCTCTTGAACAAATTCGTGGTTTTCACTTTCAAGGGGAAGGTAAGCCAGTGCGCTGTCATCATAAGGGTCGGTAAAGACGACAAGCATTTCAGTGTCCGCATCATAAAGCTCTAATAAAATATCGTACTCGTCCGACGGGTAGCCAGAGACTAACGCACTTTCTATGGTAAAAGTGTCGGTAGAGTCTTCTGAGTAGATGTAGAAATCTGAAGTGACGTGAATGGCTTCATAGACATCATTCTTGCCTAAATACAGTACGGCGTACACTGGCGCTCGTGTGAAAATCGTATCGGCATCAAATTCGATAGAAAATGTTGAATGATAGCCATCATAGTCGATGTCCTGACTTAGCGTTACCCAGCTTTCATAAATCCAAAACTCGTTAATACTGCTTACCACGATATCGCTAGAAGATTTATTTACGCCGAGATGCTGCGTATGTGTTTGGGTTTTGACTAAGTGAGTGCTTTGTTGTGTGGCTTCATCAACACGTTGTGATACTGTCTCGTCGCTCTCTACAATGCCTGTGGTTTTAGGCTCAAGAGAAGCTGAAGGAGTAAAGGGCTTATCGTAACGATACTCTTTCGATTCAACGGTCTTAGTTTGTGGTTCAAGTTCGGTACTTGCATGCACAGGTGTAACGAGTGCTAGATGCAATGCCGCCACAGCAGGGTATGTGGTTAGTGCACAAAGTAAATTCTTCATCTGTCCATCCTTTTCCAATCGATAATGACCCTGTCATTGTTGACGGAAAAAGATGAACAAAAGCTGAAGGCTAACTTAACGCTTAATCAGCAATCGGGTGTAACCCAAGATGGTTAATCGTTCAGGTGATGTTCCTCTTCCTCATACTCACCCTCTTCGCGAGGTTCAAAATAGGTTCCCCAGCCGTCGTAGGTAACGTCGTGCTTATCGGCAATTTTGAGCAGCGCGTCAGCGTCGGCATTGAGCTTTTCAATATCAAGCTTTCTTTCTACCACGGCATCGAAACAAAAAATGGTTTCGCCATCATCTAACATTAACTCTTCTGCATCAGTGACTTCAAAGCCCGCTTTGAAGGCGTCGACGGCGGCTTTTTCAAGCACGTCAAAGTCGGTACTCGCGAAGTGATGCTCAATGGTATAGTCGGCATCGGCTTGACTGCCATCTTCTAGAAGGGCATCGATGGTTTCTTGGTTAAACGCGTACCACTCTTCTCTTTCATCGAACTGATTCATAATAAATACTCATTAGCAATTTTGACGCAAGTTTACCTGCTTTTTTCCAGTTCATCGACCTGAGTATTGAGCGCGTCGAACTTTTGTTTCATTTCATCGTTGAAATGGGTCATCCATTCTTTAATGGTATGCGCGTCGGTAAGCGGCTGAGGAGCTGCAATATCAATGAGCACAATGCCATTATCCCAGCGATTCCATTTTACTTTTTTATGTAGGTTGCTTGCAGTAACCATAACTACGGATTCGTTAGTGGTTTTTGCTAACCGGAAGGCCCCTTGTTTGAAAGGCAGTATTCCACGGCCATAACTGCGCGTACCTTCTGGAAATAACCACACTGACGTCTTCTTTTTCGCAATACGTTTAGCTGCAATATCCAGCGTATTTCGGGCTTTACCTGAATTTTTTCTGTCTATCATTATATTGCCCGATAGCCAGTAAATTTGACCAAAAATAGGTATCCACTTAAGGCTTTTTTTGCCTATTGTTACCACACCCGGTAGGGCCGCTTTGCATATGGTGATGACGTCAAAACTATTTTGGTGATTAGCAATAAATACATAAGGTTCGTTAATTTTTACGGCAGGATCTTTTCTAATAATAATCTTAAGCCCAACGATTTTCGCCATTAGCGAATATAGGCTACCTGCAGCATGCACATTATCTTTATGAAATGGCCTTACAATACAAACAAGCAGCAACACGATGTTTATTAGTAAGAATCCGATAAATAGTGCGGGGATGCGGAATAAAGCGATCAAAACAACTCCTAGATACAATTGACGCGCGCAGTATAGATGAAGTTTCAGCGTACACTTGTCCGATGAGTTTTTATAGGTCTATTGATGCATTCGGTCATAAGTTGAAAAAGTCGTTGTGTTTATCACCTTTAGTATGAGGAAATTTTGCCGATACCCGATTACAATAATAGAAAGCTTAAGCGAACCTAACTCGGTAATTAACAATATGCAGACATTTACTCCAGATGACCTAGAAGAGGATATTCTTGCTGACCTAATGGAGGAAATTAACGAACTCTATGAATCAAGTGAGCAAACGTTGATTGAGTTAGAGCTTCGCCCTGAAGATAACGAGTTGCAGCGCGCGCTTTTCCGTTCAATTCATACCATTAAAGGCGATTTGGGGTTAGTTAACTTTTCGCCTATGATCCCGCTTCTACAGCATGTTGAAGACCTACTAGACTACCTTCGCAAAGGGCAGGTTGCCTATACCAGCACCATGAGTGACTTAGTGCTGCTAACGATGGATAGGGTAAAAGCCTTCGTTGAAAATGTTATGGCCAATGGTAAAGCCGACTATGATGATAGCCTTCATAATCAGCTCGTCTTAGCAATTAGCCGAGTTACGCCTGATAATGCCGCTGATCATGAAAAGCGCCTTACCGAAGCAGTGCTTTTACTTAACCCCGCACTTGATGTTGTAAGCAGCGACGACGACCCGCAACGTGTTCAAATAAAGCCACCAACCTTAGCGGCTACGGGTATTCCAAAAGATATTAGTAGCGAGAAAAAACAAGATATATTGTTCTTTCGCGATCTAATGCAATCGATAGAGCGTCGATCAGACTATTGGGCTGGTAGAGGTGATCGTATTGCGAAATTGGCTATGTATATAAATGATGTGGCTGAAAATCCCATTGATGAAGATCAGCTTGCTGTTGCCAGCTATGTCCATGATTTTGGAATGGCCTTTATGCCGTTGAAACTACTGCACAAAGGCGACACGTTAAGTGAGATTGAGTTTAATCTTATGCGCTCCCACGTTTACAAAAGTGCTCGGCTATTGGAACACCTGGACCAGTGGGACATGGCACGCAAGATTGTGATGCAGCACCACGAGCGCACAGACGGTACTGGCTATCCCCTTGGCCTTAAGGAAGACGATATCTGCGATGGCGCCAAACTACTTGCCATTGTTGATACCTACGATGCAATGACGCACCCGAGAGCGCACAATGAAGATAACGTACTATCTAAGAAAGACGCAGTGATTGAAATTAACCGCAGCGCAAAAGGGCAGTTCAGTATGAAGTGGGTAAGATTGTTTAACCAAGGCATGACGGCACTTTTAACCAAAGGTCAGTAGCCTAATTCGCGGTCGCTGTGTACGTAAGCGCTAATGCATAATGATTAAGTGCATTAGCGCTTGGTATATAAACGCTCAGGGAGTAAATGGTTAATTAACGCCAAGCTCCTTAAGCTTTCTGGTTAATGTATTGCGCCCCCAACCTAACCGCTTAGCAGCGTCTTGTTTATGGCCGTGGGTATGCTGTAGCGCGCGCTCAAGCATCACGCGCTCAAAGGTAAGCATGGCATCGTTTAAGATGTTGTGATGGCCGTCGCGCAGCTGTTTGTCGGTCCAACTTGCTAATAAGTCTGGCCAGTCACCTGATTCTGCACTTGGCTTTTCAATCGAACTATCGCTGTGGATTTCAGGAGGTAGATCGCTGGGAAGGACCTCTTGCCCACTTGCCATAACCGTTAGCCAGCGGCATACGTTTTCTAGTTGCCTTACGTTGCCAGGCCAGGGAAGCTGCGACATTACGCGCTCAGCGTCTTTCGATATGCTCTTGGCTTCAACATCAAGTTCTTTGGCAGCGCGGCGTAGGAAGTGGCGTGTTAACAGCGGAATATCTTCGCGGCGTTCGTTGAGTGATGGAAGATGCACGCGAATAACATTTAGGCGGTGAAATAAATCTTCCCTGAACTTACCTTCAGCAACCCTTTGTTCTAAGTTTTGGTGTGTGGCGGCGATGATGCGCACGTCCACGCTTACTGACTGGTGACCACCCACGCGATAAAACTGCCCATCGGCTAGCACGCGCAAAAGGCGGGTTTGCACATCAAGAGGCATATCACCAATTTCGTCTAAAAATAATGTACCGCCGTCGGCTTGTTCAAAGCGGCCTTGGCGGGCGGCTTGTGCGCCGGTAAACGCGCCTTTTTCGTGGCCAAATAACTCAGACTCTACAAGGTCTGCTGGAATGGCGGCCATGTTAAGGGCGATGAAGGGTTTGCTGGCTCTGGGGCTGTGCCTGTGAAGAGCGTGCGCGACGAGTTCTTTACCCGTACCCGATTGACCGTTGATAAGCACACTGATTGAAGAGCGAGACAGGCGACCTATGGCACGAAACACTTCCTGCATGGCAGGGGCTTCGCCAATAATTTCCGTTACCACGTCTTCGACTTGCGCTTTGGAAACCGTGGATTGCTCTCTGGAATGAGCAAGCGCACGCTGGGTTAACGTTACCGCCTCGTCTATATCAAATGGCTTTGGCAAATATTCAAATGCGCCTTTTTGATAGGCGTTAACCGCGCTATCTAAATCCGAATGCGCCGTCATAATGATAACGGGCAGCATGGGGTGCGAAGCATGCACTTCGTTCAGTAATGCCATGCCGTCCATTTGTGGCATTCTAATATCTGAAATGATGACTTCAGGTGCTTGACCGCTTTGAAGTTGAAGCAATAAATCTTCAGGGTTTTCAAAACTTAAGCAGCTTATATCTGCTGCTTGTAAGGCCTTTTGCAGCACCCAACGAATAGAACTGTCGTCATCGACAATCCACACAGACTCATTCGTCATCGTCTGTCTCCTTACGATCTATTGGTAGATAAATTACGAACTCAGTGTGACCAGGGTAGCTGTCTACATCTATTTTGCCGCCGTGGTGGTTAATAAGGGTTTGAGAAATAGACAAACCCAGCCCAGAGCCATTTTGTTTACTTGTGACCATGGGGTAGAAAAGCGTGTCTTTTATTTCGGGAGGTATACCTGGGCCGTTATCAATAATTTTTATTTTCGCGACAAGTGCATACCGTTTGGTTTGAATTGTCATTTGGCGCTCAATACGTGTAACCAACCTAATTTCTGGATGTGGTGTTTGACTTTCGTTTAGCGCCTGTACACTGTTGCGAACAATGTTGAGTACCGCCTGTTGAATCATGTCTGGATCAAGCAATAATGGGGGGATACTCGGGTCGTAATCGCGCACAATAGTAATCGGGTTGTCTGAATCAAAGCGCATCAAGCTACGTATTTTCTCTAACGCTTGATGCACATTGCTTTCTTCAAATCTAGGAAGTGAATTTGGCCCTAATAAACGGTCCACCAAATTGCGCAAACGATCAGACTGCTCAATGATCATGCGGGTAAATTCTTTATGCTCTTCTGATAGCTCTTTTTCTAACAGCTGGGCTGCACCACGAATTCCGCCTAACGGATTTTTAATTTCATGAGCCAGTCCTCGCACTAGCTCTCGAGCAGCATAATGCTGTGCATTTTGTAGGTTTTCCCGTGAGATACGCTTTTGTTGGTCAATTTTTTTAACTTCAAAAAGCAGTCTAGGCCCGTCTTCGAAATGTAAGTTCGTCACCGTGAGGTCGGCAGATACATAGCGATTATCTCTGAACGCTAATTTAATTTCATTTTCTGTAAAGTCTTCGCCTTTTCTTATTGCGGCTTTTAGGCGCGTTGTTTCTATTGTGCCTGGCAGAAAAAAATCTTGAAGAGGGTGCCCGATAAGTTGCTTTAAGCCCGTTTCAAACAAGGCTTCGCCAGCATGGTTGGCGTAAACAATAGTCAGCTTATTATCCACCATCACTAACGCGGTATTAAGGCTATTAATTAGCTGTTGTGTCTCTAACTCGGTTGAATGCATCCGAGCTCGTCTCCTTTGCACCATTATTGTGCATTGTAGCTTGCATTGATGCGTTGCGCGAATGAAAGAGGTCAATGAATTATTGTTACTGAACCTCTGTGGTGCGCTTACAAAGCAGTGATTGCACGCTATTAGTTATTAATTAACGCTGATGCCTGATGAAGGTACAGGGTTTGTACTGGAGACGATGCAAGAGTCTTGCCCGTATTGTTAGTTAGTTCAACTTTATAAGTATGTGCCCCACGATGGATACCGGATAGCTTAAAAATGCCAGAACTGTTGCTAGCTATTGGGGCGTCGTCAAAAATTAATCGGTAAATTGGGGCTTTAGGTGCACCAGTTTGAGCCGCTGAAATGGTGAGATCACCTAGGTTGTTGCGGATGGTCGCTTCGGGGGCCGGATTTTTTATTACCACCTTATACTTCGGCTTAGGGGCTTTCTGGGGCGCAGGCGGGGGAGGTGTAACCTTTGCTGCCTTTACAACATTCTGTGTTTGACCATCAAATGATAGGGGCTCTGCGTTTGGCTGAGGTTTATCGGTAAAGGTAATAACGCCGTTCTCATCCACCACTTTGTAGATTTTTGGTGGCGCGTTTGACGGTGTCGCGGAATCGCTGGTATTCATTTCGTCATCGGGTCGTTCTGACGCTTGTTGGTCATTGGCTTGGTTTTGCGCTGCAGAATAAACGTTAAACGGTAAATTGCCCGAGGTTAATAGCAATAATATGAAGAATATCTTTCCCGTTTTATTTCGCACGTGTGGTTTACCTGTTCGCGATAGTCATAAGTTTTAGCCTTATTTCCACTGAAGGCCTTAAGCATGACGACAGTGGGCTAGTAACTAACATAGTGTGAACAAGCTTAGAGTGCAATAGCTACTGCACGCAGAAGTAAATTACGTAGGCGCTGATACAGTTAATTGATCTTATAGTGCAGCAAAATGTTGAGTAAATAACAGGCTCGAAAACGTGGTTGATAACTAGCAGCCATAAAAAAGCCCGCAAAGCGGGCTTTAGTATAAGTTGCTATACAGGGTGTAATTACAAGCTGTAGTACATGTCGAACTCAACAGGGTGAGTTGTCATGTTAAGTTTAGTGACTTCTTCAGACTTAAGGTCGATGTATGCATCAATCATGTCGTCAGTCATAACGCCACCCGCTTTAAGGAAGTCACGGTCGTTATCAAGTGCTTCAAGTGCCATTTCTAGCGAGCTTGCAACAGTTGGAATTTCAGCCGCTTCTTCTGCTGGTAGGTCGTACAAGTCTTTATCCATCGCATCGCCAGGGTGGATCTTGTTCTTAATACCGTCAAGGCCAGCCATTAGCATTGCTGAGAACGCAAGGTAAGGGTTAGCTGTTGGGTCAGGGAAACGTACTTCGATACGACGTGCTTTATCGCTCGTTACGTGAGGGATACGAATTGACGCAGAGCGGTTACGTGCAGAGTATGCAAGCATTACCGGCGCTTCGAACCCAGGAACTAGACGCTTGTATGAGTTAGTTGAAGCGTTAGCAAAGGCGTTGATTGCACGTGCGTGCTTAATAATACCGCCAATGTAGTAAAGTGCTTCTTCAGAAAGACCAGCGTACTTGTCACCCGCAAAGATGTTTACGCCATCTTTAGAGATAGACTGGTGGCAGTGCATACCAGAACCGTTATCACCAACAAGTGGCTTAGGCATGAAGGTCGCAGTTTGGCCGTATGCGTGTGCTACGTTGTGCACAACATACTTATAAACTTGAATTTCATCCGCTTTTTTAACTAGCGTGTTGAATTCGCAAGCAATTTCGTTTTGACCCGCTGTGGCTACTTCGTGGTGGTGAGCTTCAATCACAAGGCCCATTTCTTCCATTACCATACACATAGCAGCACGAATGTCGTGTGCAGAGTCTACTGGTGGTACTGGGAAGTAACCGCCTTTAACGCCTGGACGGTGCGCCATGTTACCGCCTTCAAACTCTTCACCTGAGTTCCACTTGGCTTCTGATGAATCGATCTTGTAGAACGAGCCTGCCATGTCAGTGTGGAAGCGAACATCGTCGAAAAGGAAAAATTCTGGCTCTGGGCCGAAGAAACATGTGTCGCCGATACCTGTTGATTTCAAGTACTCTTCTGCGCGACGTGCAACAGAACGTGGGTCACGCTCGTAACCTTCCATTGTTGAAGGCTCAACGATGTCACAGCGAATGTTTACCTGAGTCTCTTCTGCGAAAGGGTCTACAACGCAGCTGTCTGCGTCTGGAAGAAGAACCATGTCTGATTCGTTGATGCCTTTCCAGCCAGCGATTGAAGAACCGTCGAACATTTTACCTTCTTCGAAAAACTCTTCATCAACAACGCTCGCAGGGATAGATACGTGTTGTTCTTTACCTTTAGTATCGGTAAAACGTAAATCTACAAACTTCGCTTCACTTTCTTTAATCAGCTCTAATGCCTTATCTACTGACATCGTGTCCTCCAGGTTTAATGTAAAAATGCGGAATGATCAGCTTCACTCCAACAGTGGAAAAAGTGAAAGCGATTATCATGCCATCTATATGCATGCCGATTTCAGCGGCATAGACAGGCATATATCACTTCCTTTTGATAGTTTATGCACCAAAAATGTGCAATCATGCTTCTTTTTGGTGCTTTGTACTGGTTTGTACGTCATTTAGCCTAGATTAGTTTGTAGCACATCACCACCGAATCTGATCAATTCGGTGCAATAGAGGTGGTCGTTTTTTAAACTGGGTGGGTTAAAGTGATAAAACTTGCTTCTAATTAAAAAAAGATGCGCAAACGTCGTGGTTTTTCTGTACAATCCGCGCAAATTTTTCTATCTGCATTTTTTTGCAACAAATCTAATGCAGACTTATTCGATTCCCGAATTAAGTTGGCATCGATTTACACAGGCTCTATATAAGCATGAATACCACTGATATTAGTAAATTGCGTAATATCGCAATCATCGCCCACGTTGACCACGGTAAAACCACCTTGGTAGACAAACTGTTACAGCAGTCTGGCACCCTTGAATCACGAGGCGAGCAAGAAGAGCGCGTAATGGACTCGAATGACATCGAGAAAGAACGTGGCATTACCATCCTAGCTAAGAACACAGCGATTAACTGGAACGACTACCGTATCAACATTGTAGATACTCCAGGACACGCTGACTTCGGTGGTGAAGTAGAGCGCGTTATGTCAATGGCCGACTCTGTACTTCTACTTGTAGATGCACAAGAAGGTCCAATGCCTCAAACCCGTTTTGTAACTCAAAAAGCGTTTGCTCAAGGCCTTAAGCCTATTGTTGTTATCAACAAAATTGATAAGCCAGGCGCACGTCCTGACTGGGTTATGGACCAAGTGTTCGACCTGTTCGACAACTTAGGTGCAACGGACGAGCAGCTTGATTTCCAAGTTGTATACGCTTCAGCGCTTAACGGTTGGGCGTCACATGACGCTGATGAGCCAAAAGAAGATATGACGGCGTTATTTGAAACCATCGTTGAACAAGTTTCTGCTCCAGATGCAGACATCGACGGTCCTTTCCAAATGCAGATTTCTCAACTTGATTACAACTCATACGTTGGCGTAATCGGTGTTGGTCGTGTTAAGCGTGGGTCTGTTAAGCCTAACCAGCAAGTAACCGTGGTGACTGCTGAAGGTGAAAAACGCAATGGTAAAGTTGGTCTAGTTTACGGTTATCTTGGTCTAGCTCGCCACGAAGTTGAATCTGCTCACGCGGGTGACATTATTGCCATTACAGGTCTAGGCGAACTTAAGATCTCCGACACGATTTGTGATGTGAACACTGTAGAAGCGCTTCCGCCACTAACGGTTGATGAGCCTACCGTAACCATGACGTTCCAAGTAAACACCTCACCATTTGCTGGTAAAGAAGGTAAATACGTAACTTCACGTAACATTCTTGAGCGTCTTAAAGACGAGCTAGTACACAACGTTGCGCTTCGCGTAGAAGAAATGCCAGATCCTGATAAATTCCGCGTGTCTGGTCGTGGTGAGCTTCACTTAGGTATTCTTATCGAGAATATGCGTCGTGAAGGTTATGAACTTGCTGTATCTCGTCCAGAAGTAATCCTTAAAGAAGTTGATGGCGAAACGCAGGAGCCGTACGAAACACTGACTATCGACTGTGAAGAGCAGCACCAAGGCTCTATCATGGAACAGCTTGGCCTTCGCAAAGCTGAAATGACAGACATGTCTCCAGATGGCAAAGGTCGTGTACGTATCGACTTCGTTATTCCAAGCCGCGGCCTAATTGGTTTCCAAACTGAATTCATGACAATGACGTCGGGTTCTGGTCTGCTTTACCACACGTTCGATCACTACGGACCGTACAAAGGCGGTATCATTGGTAAGCGTAAGAACGGTGTTCTAATTGCTAACGCAAACGGTAAAGCACTAACCAACGCCTTGTTTAACCTTCAAGAGCGTGGTCGCCTATTTATCGGTCACGGTGTAGAAGTTTACGAAGGTATGGTTATCGGTATTCACAGCCGTGATAACGACCTTACCGTAAATGCACTTAAAGGTAAGCAGCTAACGAACGTTCGTGCATCGGGTACTGATGAAGCGCAAACTCTAGTTCCACCAATCAAGATGTCACTTGAACAAGCGCTTGAGTTCATCGACGATGACGAACTAGTAGAAGTTACGCCTGAGTCTATCCGTATTCGTAAGAAGCTTCTTACTGAAAACGAGCGTAAGCGCGCGTCACGAGCGCCTAAGTCTTAATATAAAACAAGACAAAAAATATCATTTTAAAATGCCAGCTTATGCTGGCATTTTTTGTTGAGCTACTATTTCGCATTTAGGGCTATATACGGCCACAACGGCCCAAATATCGACCAAAGGTTAGTGGTCAAACTCTCGTATGACTTCTATGCTTACATCTGCAAGTTCAATTGATTTAATTCATTATCTAAGTCGTTGTATGATAGTGAATAACTACTAACTTTTAAGGGGAAAAACGTGTTTTCAGTAGCTGTAGTTGAAGATGACCCTATTACACTCGACCTTATCACCGATGCGTTGGAAACGCAGTTAGATGCTACCGTGTACCCGTTTACCCGCAGCAAGTTCGCTAGAGACTTTTTACTCCAACAAACGACAGATTCCATAAGCCTTATCATTAGCGACCAGGTAATGCCTGACTATGACGGGTTAAGCTTATTAAAAACTTGTCAAGCGTATGGCTTAGACGTGCCCTTTTTACTCATTACCGCAGACCCTAATAAGGAATTAGTGATGGAAGCCCGTAAATTGCAAGTGACCGGATTTTTAGCTAAACCTTTAAATATGGATGAGTTAATTCAAAAGTCCAAAGATGCAGTATCACAAGCGAGTTAGTTATACGAGGTACATGGATTCGCCTCTATTTAAGTTCAATTCGATATAGCAAAATTGTGTTAATTCACCGTACTCCCCCTAGTTTATAGCGCAGGAAACTTCTACACTGGTGCCACAAGTTTTTATGCAACAGGATGTAAAGTGAGCACGTTATTCGATAATACTCCCCCTCGAAAAGATACCTTCTCGTTTAAATGGCAAAAGTACAAAGGAAAAGACATTATTCCTGCGTGGGTTGCTGATACCGAATTTCGTTGTGCTCAGCCAATTCTAGACGCCATCTCAAGCTATGTAGACCACGGAAATATGGGATACATACTGCCCGCGCATCACGAAGGCGCTATTCAGGCGGTAGTTAAGTGGCTTAAAGATAAACACAATTGGGAAATCGAGCCTGAGTGGCTTGTGTGGACACCAGGTGTAGTTCCTGCCTTTAATGTCGCCTGCAAGGCTTACTGCGAGCCAGGGGATAAGGTGCTTATCCAGACCCCCAATTATCCGCCATTGTTAGCTGCACCTAAACTAAACGGCTTAGAGCGCGTTGATATTGGTACGGTGGTTCAACATGATAACGGCGATAGCTCAGAGACGATTAACGAAGTGGAAGGCGCGCGCTATACACTAGATTTTGATGCACTAGAGCGAGAAGCGGCAGACCCTAAATGTAAGCTGTTTATTCTGTGTAACCCAATGAATCCTGTGGGTTCGGTACTTTCTAAAGAAGAGTTAGATCGCATTGCCGACATTTGTAATGCAAATAACGTTACGCTTTGTTCAGATGAAATTCACTGTGACCTAATTCTTGAAGAGGGCAAACAGCACATACCCGCTGGGCGTGAAGTCAATCTTGCCGATAATAGCGTTACGCTGATGGCTGCAAGTAAGACCTTTAATATTGCAGGCTTGGGCACGTCATTCGCCATTATTCCTAACAGGCAACTGCGCCAGTCATTTACTAATGCGGCGGCGGGCATTGTGCCCTGGGTTACTGTGCTAGGACTGGCAGCGACTGAAGCGGCATTTACCCAGTGTGACGACTGGCACCAGGCGCAAATTGCATACCTTCGCGAAAATAGAGACATGGTATTTAACACTATTAACAGCATAGACGGGCTGCGTATGCTTAAAGCCGATGCGACATTTTTAGCTTGGGTAGATGCCAGTGGGTTAGGCGTAGAAAATGTTCAGCAATGGGCACAAGAGAAGGGCGTTGGTCCATCTCCAGGTATTGATTTCCATAAAGCCGACCACTTTAGAATTAACTTTGGCTGCAGCAAATCCATGCTCCAAGACATTCTTCAACGCCTCGCCAGCTAAGAGAAGGGGTAAGAGTACTTTTCTAACTTATGAGCGTTGTTAAAAAGGGCCAAAGTATGCCTTTGGCCCTTCTCATATGCAGCGAGGCTATCGGTCACATGGGTTCACAGTTACCTTGGTTACTCACGACGATAACCCAAAAAAGGGGCTAAATTACTCTGCCCCTTTCTTGTTTTCTTGACGTTAGCTAAACACCCCAATGAGCTTATACAAACCTAGCCCAATAACGGTACCCACTACAACAAAGCCTGCTAGGTTACTCTTCCACGTATTCCTGAATTCGCCTAGTGCGGTGCTTTTATTCATAACAACCAACAAGAAAATGGCAATAATAGGCAGTAAAAGGGCATTAGTAGCTTGTGCAAACAAGATTGCTGGTAAGGGCTTAAAGCCCAGCGCTGCCACACTTACGCCTACCACGATGATGATAAACCATACCGCTTTAAAGCTCTTGCTTTGCATGTCGTCAGACAGCCCCAGTGCCCCCGTTACGGCATAAGCTGCGGCCAATGGTGCTGTGATAGCACTGGTAAGGCCTGCTGCGAATAACCCAAGCGCAAAGAACCACTGCGCTTTATCACCTAGTACAGGCTTAAGTTGCTCGCCCATATTCGAGGCATCCATAGTGGCGGCTTGATTAAAAAACGCCATCATAGCCGTTGCCATTACGATAAGTGTAATTAGCCCGCCCATGCTTATGGCTTTCGCCGACTGATTGCGACAGGCTACTACCGCGTCCTGTTTGTTCTGGCCCCGAGATGACTTGGCAACAAGGCTGGCGTGTAGAAATAAATTGTAAGGAACAATAGTGGTGCCAATAAGTGCAAGTACTGTCGTAATGGCGTCTGCGTCGAGGCGCGGTGAAAGAAGCTGACTAAACATGACTGCAATGTCAGGTTTGGCCACTAAAAGCGTAACCAGAAACACGCCCGCCATGATAAATACCAGGTAAACAAGCACGGTTTCAATCCATTTGTAGCTTCCGGACCAAAGCAAAACAATGGCAATTGTGCCGAGGATGCTGGCCCATGGACCTATGCCGATACTAATAAAGGCATCTAAGCCAATAGCCGCGCCGGTTAAATTTCCTGATTCATAGGCGGCGTTTCCAATACCAATGGCGCTAACAATTAACACAATAAATGCGTTTTTAAGCCAAGGTTTATACGCCATATTTTTCATAGCGCTGGCTAAGCCCTGACCACTTGCCACGCCTAATCGAGCGGCCATGTCTTGCAGTACGATGGTTGCGAAGATGGAAAATAGCAGTGCCCACACCAGGTGAAAACCAAAGTTTGCACCCGCCAAACTGGCTGTAGTTACTGTTCCAGGGCCTATAAAGGCGGCCGCGATGATATATCCTGATTTATCTTTTGCCATTGCAACGACTCTTAGTTAAGTTTTGCTATCATGACAATAGGTAGGCGAGCACGCAACAGTACCGCTAAACCAATACAGTAACAGATTGGTTTTAAACCTATTGTCGCGTGCCCAATGCAAGTGTCGTGCTTTACTTTATGCCTTATATGAATGATATAAGGCTTTAAAAACGCCCCCTTGCAAAGTGGCCGCGCAGACTACCGTTTCATGAAAGAGAACGCAAATTAAAATAGGACTGTAATGGTGAATGACGGGTTTCCAATAAATACAATCAGCGATATTGTTTCATTACCTAGCTTTAGAGAGGTTCTGCCAAGTCCCCATCATATTGATGGAATGATATTCGCTGTGGCATCGGCGCCTGAAATTCCGATGCCGGAACAATGGATGCCTTGGCTTATTCAGTCTAGCAACAGCCAACTGGTCGATAAAGATGTAGATAAGTTAGCCGACGCTCTCATGAACGGCCTGCGCGCGCATTTAGACTTTATGCGTCAAGAAAAGTCTCCCCTTCCTTGCGAATTGCTAAAAACGTTAGAAATAGAAGGTAGCGCCTACCCATCCCCCGCACTAGAAAATTGGTTAAATGGACTATTACAGGTGCATAAACAGTTAGAACCGGTGTGGGAAGATGCATGGCAGCACTTAGAGAAAAACAGCACTGCTAGTAAAGAAGTGCCTCCAGACGATAAACCGGCTTCATCTGAGCAGGCAGAGCCTGCGGAATCAAGGTTATCACGGTGTTTAAAGTTGTTTTCTACACTGGCGAACGTGGAATTAGCACTTTCATATCGAAATGAGAAGCAAGCGAAGGAGCTCAAAGGCAACATGGGGCTGCTTGTAAAGCAGTTGCCATCGGTACTCGCAGATTACACGAACCTTTCAGGGGAGCTTGCAAGTTCCTTACCTAATCAATTTGAAATGTATACCAAAATAACTTAATGAAAAGCATTATATGGTGCTGTAGCTGATTGCAGTAAATTAACGCTGCCGTTGATACTGACGTTGATTTAGCGTGTGCTTAAGCGAAGCGGTATAGGTGTCTAGCTCTAGCTTCGCTTTTTCATATTGCTCGTTAAGCAGGCTAGAAGCAGGCTCTCTCATAAGCGCCTTGAAGGCGAGGTCGGTTTGCTTTAGCAAATGTTTAAGGTGCTGATTACTATCATCCATGGTAAGTCTTCCGATCTGAACAATTCATTAAAACCGAGAAGTGGGGTCTACTCGGCGACTATGTGTACATCAACATCACGTTTAGTTACTTAACTATTGCTAGGCAGTACAGTTTCCATAAGTACTGTTTCCTTAAGTGCTGTCTAGCGCGTATATTTTACGTGTTTGCTTTAGCGTTACCCCTAAAAAGGTTTCACCACCGCGAGACAAACGATAGCGAGAATAATTAATACCGGCGCTTCATTTAAAAAACGATAAAAACGGGGCGTGTGTCTGTTTTCGTCCCGTGCGAATTGCTTCATTAACTTAAACAAATAGAAGTGATACCCGTAAATAGCAAGCAACAACAGTAACTTTATATGAAGCCACCCTGACATTTTAAACCACGTGCCCCCGTAGCTGACAATAAGCGCAACGCCGAATGCCAGAGTTAACAAGGCGAATGGTGTAACAAAGAACCACAACCGGCGTTCCATCACCTTAAATTCATCCTTTACCACTTGAGATTGTGTGGTGGCATGGTAGACAAACAACCTAGGTAAATAAAATAACCCGGCCATCCATGCCAACATGAAAAAGATATGCAGTGCCTTAAACCATAAAATGTACATATTAGTAATGAGCCTTTTGTAAGAAGCTTTGCAGGATATTCCACGTAACTACGCCAATAATATCGTTAAGCTCCTGATCGTAAATATAAACAGCGCCAGAGCGCGAATTTTTGAGATGTTCATACACTTCGTGCAGTGTGGACTGCGCACTTATGCCTTCCATATCATAATAGTTTAAGGCAGATGCATCGTGTTCCAAGCTGACATTGTATTGGACCAGTTTATACTGCACATCTATTTCAAACTTTGACTTCTGAATGACAATTTTTGTTGGATTACTTTCTAAGTAGTTGAAAAGTGCAGCCTCTGGTGCATCGTGAAAAAGTTTGTACTCTGTGTTCATGGCCGCAAGTACGCCGGTTTTTTCAAGGGCCTCGCGAATAGACGAAATGGCGTAAGGTAAGTTCTGGTAGTCGAGCTGACGGATGAATATGGAACGGTTACCGAAAAACTGCGTTGAGGTCACGTAAGCAGGCACAATGACAAGCATAGCGGGCAAAATTATTTGCGGGCTATATGAAAGCTCCATAACCGCAGATAGGGCAGCAAGGGGGGCGTGCAAAACCGCAGTCAGCATGCCGGCTATGCCCAGTAAAGCGAAGCTGTTGGTAAACTCAGGAACGTTGATAAAGTAGGAAAGCGGTAATAACAACACCGCGCCTGCCAGCATGCCAATTACCATCACTGGGCCAATGATGCCCCCCGGTATTCCCAAACCAATAGCGAACACCGCCAGTATCACCTTGAATATTAGGGTAGATACCAGTAGTAAAGCGCCCGGAGAGCTATCAAACAAATGCTCTACGTCTATAAAATTAGCACCAAGCGCCTCGGGGATAAACATACCGATTGTACCGGTTATTAGCGCGGCAAGTACTAAGCGCCACACCATAGAAACGGGGCGAAACCAGGTCATAACGCTCATTAACTGGCTGTTGAATAACACCGCCAACATGCCCAGTAAAACACCTAACAGCACCAAGTAAAAGTACATCCACTGGCTGAACGCGTTAAAAGATAAAAACGACAGTTCGTTCACTTCGCCAAACACTATTCTGGTCAGTACAGAGCCGCAGGCGGCCGCTAGCATAATGGGAACAAAGATATGAATTTTGTATTCTCGAAGCACCACTTCCATAACAAAAATAACGGCGGCAAATGGGGTGTTGAACGATGCCGAGATACCTGCAGCAATGCCGCACCCAGCCAGAATACGTATACTGTTGTAAGGCAGCCTAAGCCATTGCCCTAAAAAGCTACTGCCAGAAGCGCCCATGTGCACCGATGGACCTTCTCTTCCTACAACAAAGCCCCCCACTAAGGCAAGCATGCCGCCAAAAAACTGGTTTATTGTGGTTCTAAGTGGTACATAGCCGTAATAATACTTAACCCTGTGTATAACGAAGGGGATACCCAGACGGTAATGCTTGAAGCCAGTAAGAAATGCGATGAACAGTATTAACCCTACGCTGATAAAAGGCATGATAAGCCAAACTAACCAGTCGTAGGTAAGCACAGCTTGAAGCGACGATACGCCGGTTTCTTGTAGCCACTCAACACAGAGCCGAAACAATATAATGATAAGCGCCGCGCAGGTTCCCCCTACAATGCCCAGCATGCACAACTGAATGGATGTGCGTGGGTGAGCTACTTCCTCTCTTAAAGCCTGCAAGCGCATGTTGTGGTACAGTTGATTAACGTAGCTAGCAGCTTACCATAAACACTTAAAATTCATAATATTTAGAACGCTTTAGCACTGAGTGTTTTTTATAGATGTAGAGAAGATGACAACAGATCAGTTAAAAGAAGTACTAGGCAATTATAAATGGTCACTGCTGGTGGCGCTTATTATGTTAGTCATGGTGGGGTTTGGTTATAAACTCGCCCGAATGATTGATGAGGGAGACCATAAAAAAGTACAGGCCCAGCAAGACACTATTGCCATTTTGTCTAGCGAAAATAACACCCTGATCACGAGAGTAAATCAACTTGAAGTGGCTATAGAATTATCAAAACTAGAAGCAGAAAAAATTACCAGCACCTTAAGTGAGCAGAAAAAAGAGCTAGAAGCGCAGCAAGAGCTATTAGGCTTTTACGAGCGGGTGATGGCCCCAGAAAAAGTTGATGCAGGCTTTGCCATTGAGGGGGTGGAAGTCTTTCCCGTCGCTGAAGAGACTTACCAGCTAAGAATGGTGTTACTTCAGGCGAAGCAGAAGAAAGCGGTAATAAATGGCAATGTAAAAATTGTGATTACAGGGAAGCGAAATGGCGAGCCGGTAACGCTAACATCGGGTAAATCAGGTGCATTGGGTGAGGATGTGAAATACCGCTTTCGCTTTTTCCAAGCGGTTAACCTAACGCTCAACATTCCCGGCGATATAGATATTGAAACCATCGAGTTATCTACCACTGTGTATCAATATAAAACGCGAAAAGATAACTATGAGCTAAGCGTACCTTGGAATAAGGCGCTTTCTGTTGGCGTGGAATAATTCCAAGTTAATGACTATAACTAAAGCCTGTATCGAGAAGCGTTAGCTTAGCGTAATACAGTCATAATGATAAAGGCGCACCGGTTTACTGGCGCGCCAACACGTTTTTACTATTAACTTTCTAGTGTAACCGTTCCCTGCATTATGCCAATGTGGCCTGGGAAAGAGCAGAAAAACATATAGTCTTCATCTTTACTCAACCCTTTTACTGAAAACGTGGTAGAGGTTTCTTCACCGCCGCCAATAATTTCTGTAGCGCCAATGACTCTCTCATCGTTAGGCTTAATGTAGTTATTGTCTAAACCAGCGCTCATACCGTCGGTTGCTACAGCTTGTCCATCTGCCTTGGCTGTCATAACCCAGTTATGGCCCATAGACTGTTTCGGTAACTGACCGGTATGTTTAAGCGTGACGGTAAACTCATCACAGCTTGCTGGAATAACCACATTTGACGTATTAAATTGCATAGCGTCGTTACTTTCTACGGTAACAGCACAGTCATTTGCAAAAGCGCTTGAAGCGAAGAAAAGAAACGTAGCGCCTCCAAGTAACTTCTTAATCATAGATAATGTCCTTGAATTTAGATGAATTACACCTATTGGTGGAACGAAATGGTTCATCCTTACATACGTATCAGCGTACCACTAGATCAAATCAAATGCTAATGGTTATCATTTGTTTTTATTGGTGCTATGCTCAATGTACTTTCATTCGTGTAACGGCAAGTAAACGTACACAAGGTGATATGCTGCTTGCCGCGCCAATTAAACATCAAGCTAATCAGTTGGCTTTATCGAGGCGCTAGTTAGCTTTATAGCGGTCAGAATGAAACGCAAACCGTTATATTGAGTAAAAAGAGTGATCGAATAGGCTTTGCACGGATAACAATAGATATGAGCAGGTTCAAAGCAGGGGAAGCTTGCTAAGCGCAGTACCTAAGTTTTCAACCATTTTCATCAATACAAGGACACGAGTAATGACAGCGACACGCACAGAACGCGACAGCATGGGAGAGCTTGAAGTACCCAAAAACGCACTATATGGCGCGCAAACGCAACGGGCTATAAACAACTTCCCCGTAAGCGGTCAGCAAATGCCAGAGGCATTCATTCGCGCACTCATCACCGTTAAAAAGGCAGCGGCGCAAGCAAACATGAAACTTGAAGCACTAACCGTTGACCGCGGGCAAGCCATCGTTAACGCGTGTGATGAACTTTTAGCAATGGATGATGTATTAGTACACTTTCCGGTAGATGTGTTTCAAACCGGCTCTGGGACGAGTACTAACATGAATGCGAACGAAGTGATTGCGCAGCTAGCCTCACGTAACGCGAATGAAAAAGTACACCCCAACGATCATGTAAACTATGGACAAAGTTCTAACGACGTAATACCCACCACCATTCATGTAAGTGCGGCAATTGCCCTATCGGGCGAACTCATCCCTGCGGTCGAAAGCTTAATTGAGGTGATTGAAGTCAAAGCAGAGTCTGTGGCGCAATACTGCAAGACAGGGCGTACACATTTAATGGATGCTATGCCTGTTCGTATGGACCAAAGCCTAATGGCGTGGTCGGCGCAGTTAAAACAGCAGCTAGCAACCCTTCGCTCAGTGCAGCCCGCAATTCAAACCCTAGCCCAAGGGGGGACCGCAGTAGGGACGGGGATAAACGCCCATGCCGACTTTGCCCCAGCGTTTTCTGAAACGTTAAAAGAACTTACTGATATTCCGTTTACGCCAGCAGATAATTTTTTTGCACTTATCGGCTCGCAGGATACGGCGGTAACCTTATCTGGTGCGCTGAAAAGCTTAGCGGTGACGTTAATGAAAATCGCGAACGATTTGCGCTGGATGAATTCCGGCCCGCTAGCTGGGCTTGGCGAAATAGCGTTACCGGCATTACAGCCTGGCTCGTCTATTATGCCTGGCAAGGTGAACCCGGTAATTCCCGAAGCCGTGGCGATGGCTTCTGCTCAGGTTATTGGGAATGATGCGGCCATAACCGTGGGCGGCCAGTCTGGTAACTTTGAGCTTAATGTGATGCTGCCAATGATTGCGACCAACTTGCTTTCAAGTTTGTCGCTAATGACCAACAGTGCAAGCCTTATCGGCGAACAGGCGATTAAAGGGTTTACCGTTAACCAGGATAATTTAGAAGAAGCGCTTTATCGAAACCCCGTACTTGTAACCGCCCTAAACCCGGTTATTGGCTACGCTAAAGCTGCGGAAATTGCAAAAACCGCTTATAAGGAAAACAAGCCGGTTATCGATGTGGCCGAGGCGATGACAGATATTCCCAGAGACGAGTTGGTACAACTGTTAGACCCTGAAAAGTTAACCCGGCCTTAAATATAAAACATGCCCCTAAACGCGAAAAAGTGCGACCGAGAGTCGCACTTTTTCGTCTTAACGCCGCCGTAAAAACCTGAGCAACAATGCTAGCCCCCCTTGCCGCGTAAAAACTATTCGCTTGTTGGCATGTTCTTGGCTTAGTCTTTGAAATAAAAGTATGCCAATAACGTGTTAAACACACCGCACAGTTGCTGTATGTACACGCAATTTTTGATACAGTGACACACTGAAAGATTTATACAGCTGCGTTAGACAGCAACAACATATTGCGCTAATAGGTTTTGCTTTAAAGCTTAGTCACAAGCAACACCTTTTCGGGAAGAAAAAATGACAGAAACTTGCTTTCGCATGAAGGGCACTACGCTCACCAGTATTGTGTTAGAAGTATTAGATTTTGAGCCAGATAACTTTGAAGCTCAGTTGTCTCAGAAGGTTGCCAGTGCGCCACAGTTTTTCACGCGTTCCTCACTGATATTGCACCTCATTAAGCCCCTATCGGCCACTGAATTCGAACTACTTGTTGCACTGTGTCGCAGGTTACAGCTACAGCCTATGGCGGTTAAAGGGGAAGTGGCAGAGCTAAAACCAACGATTAATGACTTAGGTCTTGCCGATGTAAGTCAAAGTAAATTCACAGATAGTACGCTTCGTTCACAAAAAACAGCGCAAAGTGCTGAGGTTAAAAGCGAAAGCACAACCAACAGCGATGCGGAGTCTGCCCAATCTCAAAATAATGAGCCGGCCGCACCGGCAAAGGCTGAAGCGATAAGCCCGCCTGCTGTAGCTACGCTAAAGCCTGCCAAGGTGATTAACCGCCCGGTAAGGTCTGGTCAGCAAGTTTATGCAGAAGGAAGCGACTTAGTAGTTACGGCATCCGTGAGTGAAGGGGCCGAACTGCTTGCCGATGGCAACATCCATGTTTACGGGACACTGCGCGGCCGTGCGCTCGCAGGCGTAAAGGGAAATACCGGCGCTCGCGTATTTTGTCAGTCGTTAGATGCAGAACTAATTTCAATTGCAGGGCAATTCATTATGCACGAAACCGTGAAAGGTGAATGCTGGAAGAAACCTGCGCAAGTATTTTTAGAAGAAGAAACGTTACGTATAGAGCCGTTGGCTTAATGCTTTGTACGCACTAATAGGAAAGAATAGATGGCAAAGATTATCGTAGTAACCTCAGGAAAGGGAGGTGTGGGTAAAACCACATCAAGTGCAGCAATTAGTACAGGGCTTGCATTAGCAGGGCACAAAACCGTGGTGATCGACTTCGATGTGGGTTTGCGAAACCTCGATCTGATCATGGGCTGTGAGCGTCGTGTTGTTTACGATTTTGTGAATGTTATTAATAAAGAAGCGTCGCTTAAGCAGGCCCTTATTAAAGACAAGCGCACAGAAAACTTGTTTATTCTACCGGCTTCTCAAACCCGTGATAAAGATGCCCTAACCGTTGATGGTGTTCAGGCCGTACTCGATGAACTTAAAAAGGACTTCGAGTTTATTATCTGCGACTCTCCAGCAGGTATTGAGCAGGGCGCACAAATGGCATTGTACTTTGCTGACGAGGCCATTGTGGTTACAAACCCTGAGGTATCATCAGTGCGCGATTCAGACAGAATCCTGGGTATTTTACAAAGCAAGTCAATGCGTGCTGAAAAAGGCGAGCCGGTAAAAGAGCACCTTCTTTTGACCCGCTACAACCCGTCTCGGGTAGAAAGCGCCGAAATGCTGAGTGTTGCTGATGTTGAAGAAATACTCGCTATCCCACTATTAGGTGTTATTCCAGAGTCAGAATCAGTGCTAAAAGCATCGAACCAAGGGCAACCGGTTATTCTTGACGAAGAGGCTAACGCAGGACAAGCTTATGCTGACGCCGTTAAACGTCTGCTAGGCGAAACTGTTCCACATCGTTTCCTTGATGCAGAGAAAAAAGGGTTCTTTAAGCGTCTGCTAGGAGGGAAGTAATGGGCATTTTTGACTTACTCAAAAAGAAGCAAAAACCGAGCACTGCGGCGGTTGCCAAGGAGCGGTTACAAATCATTGTGGCCCATGAACGTAAGAAGCGCACCGAGCCTGACTATTTGCCCATGATGCAGCAAGAGATTATTCAGGTTATCCGTAAATACGTCACTATTGCCGATGACCAGGTGTCGGTGCAGCTAGACAATAACGACGAGTGCAGCGTACTAGAATTGAACGTTACATTACCTGATAGCAACAGCTGAAGGTATTACAAAGTCACGAATCAATTGCTTGGCAAGCTAGGCGGTGAAAGTGAGTAAAAACTAATCACTACGCCTAGCTTGCGCAATGAGTGCTTCGTCGACATCAAGCTGCTTTGAAGCCTGGGCAATAAGGTTTTCATCAAGAGGCGGAGGCGCAACCTCAACACCTTCGCTTAGCGCGTTGACGATAGTTTCAAGTACGTCTATACGCGCCTGCCATTTGTATTCCCCATTAATAATATGCCAAGGCGCATAAGACGTGTGGGTGCGTTTAAACATTTCATTTGCGGCGGCAATATATTCGTTTCGCATTCGACGATTGTGTAAGTCCTCTTCAGTTAACTTCCAGCGTTTGAATGGGTTATGTAACCTCTCTTCAAAACGTTCCCTTTGTTCTTTAGATGATATATGCATAAACAGTTTTACAATGCGTACGCCGTTATCACTCAGCGTTTGCTCAAATTCGTTAATTTCGCGGTAGCTGCGCTGCCAAATAGGGCGTTCAATAAGGCTGTTCACTCGTTCCACAAGCACTCGACCATAATGGGAGCGGTCAAATATATGAAGTGAACCAGGGGGCGGGATGTGTTTCCAAAAACGATATAAAAAGTGTTTTTCCTGATCTGATTGGGCAGGCTTAGCCACTGGGAAAACAGAAACACCTCTAGGATCTAGTTTTTCTGTTAGCCGCCTTATGGCACCACCTTTACCCGAGGCATCCCACCCCTCAAAGACAATAAGCGCTCGTTTCTTTTGATGATAATAGGACTGCTGCACGTGGAATAACGCTTCCTGATAGCTTACAAGTGCGTTTTTGTATTCATCCTTACTTTTAAAACGAGAACTTCCAAAATCGTCAAAAAGACTTGGGGTGGTTGGTTTTTTAGCGCCATCTATCATAATAAATCTCTTACTATTCAATGAGTAATTTCATTCTATAAGTGTTTTTATTAATTTTTCGCGACCAGCCGTGCAGAAATAAAAAGAACGTCTACACTTACCTGTCAATTTAAGCTATCAGGATTAGAACATGCAGTTCAATGTTTACACGTTCTTTCTTTTATTCCTTATGCTCTTCTCCTCTCCTTCTTTTGCATCGCTTTGGAGCGAAAATGAACTTCATATTCAGCAAGGCAAGTTAAACCAGCCTTTCGCCGACGTGTCGGGCACCACATCAGATACAACGATAGTCACGTTTCAGCATGCCAGTGGTTGGGAGTACGGCCAACATTTTTTCTTCGTAGACTATGCCAGTACCGAGGACGACGACTCTCTCTACGCTGAGTGGTATCCAAGCCTGAGTACCCACGCTCTTTTTGACAGTACCTACGGCGGGGTATTGAAAGATATTAGTGTTGTTATGGGCGTGAATATGGCTCCCGAGTCAGATGTACTTAAGTATTTACCAGGTGTTCAGCTACATTTAGATGTAGACGGCTTCCAATTTTTAAACCTTCTGATTGCTGGGTACATAGACGACAGCGAAGGCATTAGCGCAGGCGGCGCACCAAAAGAAGGTGACAGCTGGATGCTAGATCTTGCTTGGCGATATCCATTAGCGATTAAATCTCAACACTTCTACATCGAAGGCCACGTTGAGTATATCGATGAGCGTTCTTCTGAAATACCGGGCGTCACTGTCGAATCGTGGGTATTGGCACAAGCACAAGTACGCTGGGATGCAGGAAATGCGTTTTTTGACGTTAAAGACAGGTTGTTTCTTGGTATTGAATATCAGTACTGGAACAACAAGCTGGGTACGCAAGAAAAGGACAACACCGTACAAGCGTTAGCAGTTTGGCGGTTTTAAACAGATACTTTCCGTTTTACCCTTTAACCATGAGAGATGGGGTAGCATACGGTTGAATCGTTAAGTTTCGCCCCAATAATTGCTAACTATCCGCAAGTATTAGATAATTGCGGCCAAGCACAAAGTGCAATCGCACTAGGTTAATGTAGAGGTGGGTATGTCTGTAGAAACGGCGTTGCCAATAGAGTTTTCCGACGCTGCCGCAGCGAAAGTGAAAACCCTTGTTTCAGAAGAAGAAAATCCTGATTTGAAATTACGTGTATACGTAACAGGTGGTGGTTGTTCGGGCTTTCAATACGGCTTCACGTTCGATGAGAAAGTAAATGAAGGCGATATGACCATTGAAAAAGACAGCGTGACCTTGGTGGTTGACCCTATGAGCTTACAATATCTTGTAGGTGGTGTAGTGGATTATGTGGATGGGCTGGAAGGTTCTCGATTCCTAGTACAGAACCCAAATGCCACTACAACCTGTGGCTGTGGCGCAAGCTTCAGCGTTTAGCGCTATTGAGTTGTACTCGCGAAGACTTAGATAGGTATACATCGCAACATTCTGTATGCCTATCGGTTGTCGCACTTTTCGTCTTTCCTTTGTTTACTTTTCGTGGCTACACTTGATTCATCGACGATAACTGTTTAGGACAGCGTTTATGAAACTGTATGGCTCTACCACCTCTCCTTATGTTCGCCGTATTCGTATTGTGTTGGCGTCTACGGAGCATGCGTTTTTAAACCTTCAAATATTCTCAGGTGAAGATCGCGAACTACTCGTCTCTCGTAACCCAACGCTTAAAGTTCCGTGCCTCGAAGATGACGGCCAAATGATTTTTGACTCCCGTATTATTTATAACTACCTCGCTGACAAGCTGGATCACGAAGGCTTGAGTTGGGAAGAAGAGAACCAGTTGACCTTAATCGATGCGGCTAACGATTCATTTGTACAGCTGATGTTACTCAAGCGTTCTGATTTCGACATTAGCCAAGATAAGATGTACTTCAGACTTCAAAACGAGCGCATTGAAGCAGTGCTTAGCGCATTATCCGAACAACTGGATGCAGGTGGCTTCAGCGGCTGGACATACCCAGAGATTTGCTTGTACACCATGATTGATTGGGTGCTCTTTAGAGAACTACACGACATGAAGGATTACCCTCAACTGCTGGAGTTTCATGAACAGCATCACAACCGTATTGAAGTTACCGCCACAGACCCTCGAAGCTAGGTTTTCCTCTAGTACCCACGGGAAAAGTCAAATTGGTATTTAAGTGGTTGGCCTTCAAGGTAGCGCTTGGCATTGTCTAGAAACACGTCTGCCACGTCACTTGGCTGAGACTCAGCGGCGGTATGGGCGGTAATGGTGATGTTAGGGTGGTGCCAGAAGGGGTGTGTTGTATCTAACGGCTCTTCGCGAAATACATCGAGCACAGCATGGGCAAAGGCGCCGCTATTAAGCGCATTAAGCAGCGCCTCATCATCAACTGCGCTGCCCCGTCCTGCGTTAATGAAAACACTATGGCTTTTCAGTGCGCTAAAAAAGTCATTAGACAGTAAATTATGGGTGCTAGGTGTATCTGGCATTAAATTCACTACGTGATCGCATGCATTTGCAAACGCTGTGATAGTGTCTGGTGTGTACACCTTTTCTACCCCTTTTATATTGTCGCCACTTCTCGTTAAGCCTACAACCTTCATACCCAAAGCGTGGGCGACAGGAATAAGTGCTTGGCCTATACTGCCTAACCCCGCAACGCCTAGTGTTTGGCCATGTAGGGGAATGCGTTGCGACGCTTCCCATTTCGGCACACCGGCGCGCTGGTTTTGCTCAAAAGCCTTTGTGTTTCTGGCATGCTGAAGTAAATAGGCAAAAACGTATTCACGCATAAGTTTGCCAAAAATACCTTTTAGCCCAGTTAGGTTGTAGTCTGTTTTAGTGGCGTTGAGAAGCGGGGCGTTACCCGCCCAGGTTGACTGGCACCAGACCAATGTTGAACACTTATCAATGATAGAAGCGGTAAGGTCGGGGTCGGCGAGTAATACGGTCACATTTTCTGCATCGACCGCGTCAGGGCGATGGGTAACGCATTCAAGCTCGATAAGTGGCTGGCCATCCCCTCGTCTGAACGTCTGATTATTAGCCAGTTTGTCGCGAAGTGCTTTAGCAATCTCATGAGCCTCATCGCTTAAAATTGTCAGCTTAATCATCTTTGAACCCCTTACTGTCATTCGCTTATCCTTCCCAAAGTAAACTTTTCTTTCCTATGCATGGACGTAAAATCGTCGCACTAGTTGTTCTAAAAATGTGATTTAAGTTTTACATTTTTGTAAATAGTGTTGGTGCGCGCTAACGCGTATCTGAAGTCAATTCGCAATGGAATCGCCATGCAGTCAGAAAATAACTATCAAAACTCCGTATCAACCGATGTTGATGTAAAAAATGCTAAAGTGCTTTCGCCTAAGCGTAACACGACTAAAGCTGAAACCACCGAAGGTTTGGTGGAAGAACAGCTTTCTCATTTTGGCATTGATGCCTCAAGCGAGTATGGCAAAGCCCTTGCGAATACGGCCCATCATTTATACGGCGCCCATGCGAGCGTGATGCAGCTGTGGGACATTACCAGCAATACGCTGCAAGGGCTCGATAAAGAAGACCGAGTGGCATATTTCAATGCTAAAAAGTTTCTATCTTTTCAAATCGCTAAAATTTTGGATACGTTACAAAACCCATTTCGCGCAACTTACCAAAGTTTATCAAGCGGAAGTGGCTCTCAGGGGCACTATCCTTTATTTGATAACGTGACTGCGCTGTTTTCGGCAACACCTGTGGTAGTTAGAACCGCAACCTATGTGTATGCCTGTACTGAATGGGTAGACGATGCGTTTCACGGTAAAGAGTTTACCCATCAAATTTACTCGCGTTTATTAAATCCTACTAACATCTCGCTCGCTAATGCGATTGTTGATATGGAAGCTGGCCCTTATGCTGCTGACTATTTGGCGTGGAACTTTAATTCGGGTATGGCTGCAATAGACGCCTGCTTGTCTAATGTATTGAGCCATGGCGATGTACTCATTGTTTCTCGAAACGTTTACGGCGGCGTGTATCAACTGCTTCACGATTATTTCGCTCGACAAAACAGAATGGATATTCAAATAGCATGGTTTGACGGTTACGACACGCAAAGCTTTGCGAAATTTATGCAGCAAACCAAAGCGGAGTATGCTGATCGCCTAGATAATGGCGCTAACATGCATGTTTATTTAGAGTCGCCTTGTAACCCCCATGGTTACGTTTTGGATGTGCCAGGAATCTGTGAGCTAGCCCATGCGCAAAATGCATTAGTCATGTTAGATTCCACGCTGGCAACGCCCGTGCTTCACCAGCCGCTGCAACACAAAAATAAAGCTGCACGGCCTGACTATGTTATTCACAGCTACACCAAGGACTTGTGTGGTAGCGGGGCAACAACGGCGGGGGTTGTAATAGGCGAGGGGCATCGTATGTTTCAGCCTAAAGGAAGTTCAGTCAATGGGGTAGACTGGTCTGAGACCATGTTTTGGGATGTGTACTACATTAAAGGCGCGTTTCTTGATTCTGAAAAAGCATTTGATGTGCTAAATGGCATGAAAACCCTTGAACAGCGCATGATGACCAAAGTCATTAATACTCAGGTTTTTACCTCTTTCCTTAACGCGCATAATCAAATTAGGGTGAACTGCCACGCAATGCCAGAGCATGAAAACGCGGGGCTTCGTGAAAAACAGCATACGCATGGCTGGCCTTGTACGCTGTTCACCGTAGATATGGCTCCCGCAAACTTGCCTCGCGATGTATTCGTGCGTTTCTTCGATGCGTTAGAGCCGGCATTTAGCCATCAGGTAAGCATAGGTCAAAACAATACGATAGTCTTATGTCCTGCACTTACGTCTCACTCTGAGCTAAGTAGCGATGAACAGAAAAAGGCAGGCATAGAGCTTACAACAATGCGTATCGCCATGGGGACTGACAATGTAAAACAGTTAATTGCCCATTTTATGCTAGCCGCAAAGCATTTTATTGAACCGCATGCGCCAGGCTTTTGTGAGAAGTTTATGGCGAACGCTGATATTGACGCATTGTACGTCTCGGTAAGCGAAAGAGTATGTTCACAGCACTTTAGCAGCAAAGCCAGTATGGATTCGCTCATGAAAGGTGCATAAGTGTACGTTTAAGCTTAAGAAAATGCTGTAAGCTGTCGATACCGTTATGAGGATGTTCTCCTTCTCCCGGGCCTTTCCTTACGCGGGCTCGGGATTTTTTTATCTGCATCAAAGCGACATAGGGCTTAGCGCTTTTAGGCCTTTGGTGTACAGTAATAAATAAAATACCCTTAACAGTTAAACGTAACTAAGGCGGCGTTATGCACGAGTTTAAAATTGATGTGACCCTAGATGCATCATTGCCCTTTGTTTTTGCGGCGTTTCATGAGCCTGAATACCTTTCTCAGTGGTTTGCGCCTGGCGATTGCATGGTGACTCAAGTCATGATCGACTTTAAAAGTGGTGGGCGCTACCGCATCAAAATGATGTACCCGAGTGGCATAGAAATGTCGTTGACCGGTGAATACGTGCTTATTTTAGCTAACGAGCAGCTGTCTTTTTCTTGGGCATGGGAAGATAACATGGAAGAGTCTGTTATGACATCCGTGGACGTTCACTTTGAAGAAACGGAAGAAAATCAAGTGCGCTTAGTGCTTTTGCAGCAGGGGTTTATGAATAAAAAAGAATGCGATCAGCACCACTTTGCGTGGATGTCGTGCTTAGAAAAATTGGCTGTGCTATCGAAAAAGAAAAAAACGTTCAGCTAAAACCTATGTGCTATTAGGTATGCGCGCTTTCAAGTAATAAATAGCGTGTTTAAAAGGCAGAGGCGTTGCTCTGCCTTTTACATTAACGCTCGCTGCCCTTTGGTTAGGTCAACGATGTCATTGCTTCTTTTCCACTCTTCTCTTGGTAAGTCTCGTAGTCGTTGTAGCCTTCCTCGCCACCACCATACCACGTCGACGGGTCGTCAAATGAGGCAAGAGGGTAGTCATGCTTGAAACGGGTAGGCAAATCCGGGTTGGTGATCCAAGGTCTACCAAAGGCAATCATGTCCGCATCGCCGTCAGCCAGTCGCTTCTCAGCGTCTTCTTTCGTGTAGCCACAGTTACCCATTAACATGCCATCGTACAGCGCTCTGAACTCGGCTAACGTCATGGCTTCACCGCGCTCATGAAAGCCAAATGCTAAGCCGTCCATAACGTGAAGATAGCCCACTTTCAACTTATTTAACTGTTGTGCGACATAGGTAAAGGTCTCGCGGAAATCATCTGCGCCCATATCATTAAAGGCGCCATTTGGCGATAATCTGACCCCTACGTTTTCCTCTGGCCACACGCCTAACACGGCGTCCATTACCTCAGCTAAAAAGCGGTAGCGATTTTCTAGATTACCGCCATAGCTGTCTTCTCGTTGATTGCTACGGCTATCTAAAAATTGATTGATAAGATAGCCATTCGCAGCGTGAACCTCTACGCCATCGAACCCTGCGGTTTTGGCGTTAATGGCTGCTTTTTTGTAGTCTTCCACGGTGCGTTTAATATCGTCTAACGTCATCGCTTTTGGCACTTCGTAAGGCTTCTTGCCTTTGGGCGTGTGTATCTCGTCACCTTCGATTTTTATGGCCGAGGCCGACAAGGGCAAATCTCCGTTGTGAAAATCGCTGTGAGAGGCCCTGCCAGTG
The DNA here is from genome assembly GCF_000020585.3 of Alteromonas mediterranea DE. Classification (NCBI taxonomy): domain Bacteria; kingdom Pseudomonadati; phylum Pseudomonadota; class Gammaproteobacteria; order Alteromonadales; family Alteromonadaceae; genus Alteromonas; species Alteromonas mediterranea. The sequence continues at coordinate 3,514,184 of NC_011138.3, read as the reverse complement.
TGCCACAGTTGAAGAACAATTTTGCCACCCGCCTCGTGAACGCGATTTACAATAGAACGCCAACCTTCAACCATGTCGTCGGTATAAATTCCAGGGGTATCAACCCAGCCAATGCCTTCTTCTGAAATGGCGGTTGCCTCTGTGATGATAAGACCTGCATCGGCACGTTGAACGTAGTGATCGCCCATGATTTTATTCGGTATGCGGTCTTCACCCGCACGCCCTCGCGTCATTGGCGCTAATACCATGCGGTTTTGCAATGTGTTGCTGGCCCAATCAAACGAGCTAAAAAGTACTGAATCTGTCATTCACTATCCTTATTTTATGTGTAATACGTTGTCGCAAAGATTCATCTGGTGATAAGACCAATGACCATGTGGGCCCTTATTTCGGTATGCAAAAATGGACAGCTGACCAAAACAACACCACGATGTAACCATTAAGCGATGTGCAGTAGTAGTGAATACACAATTTGTACGCGGTTGGATTGCTTAAACCGTACTTTATAATAATGACGGTGATTACATTGATAAGAGCGCTTAATGCGCTCTTATTTTATTGACGGGAAATAGTACAGACTATTGTATGAGAAGACCCGCAAGATTTACGTCAAACCTTAGGCCCAATACAATCGCATCATCAAGCTCGCTAACTCTGTCGCGTTCTGCGAACTGATCGGGGTTAATAATATAGTGTACATTTGGCTGAATGCGAACGTGTTGGTTTAACTGATAACCGTAGCTCAACTCCAACATTGTTTGACTACTCGGTGGGGTGCCCACACCGCCATTCATCGCTCGCAATATACGTTGGTCTTCTAAGGCCTCATCGGTGTACTGCTGTCGGGTGAAGACGAATCCAACAGTATCGTTAGGTCGAGAAGCAAGCGTTCCGCGCATTACTAAACCCGCTTTAAGATAATAGTCTTCAATCAGTTCCCCCGACGTGCCGGTAAGCACAGCGCCAAATAAGGTTAACCCTTCTTTAGTGGACGGGTTGGGGCGAGTGACGGTCTGCTCGAAGCGAGCAAACACACCGGAGCGACCATTTCGAACGGCGTAGTCATTTCCCGATAAGGCGGCATAATTTCCTTGCTCGTCAAAAACTGGGTCGGTGTAGTCAGCACCGTCATACCAGCCGCCAATTTCATATCTTCTTGGTAACGCATCGTTATCCCACGTTGTCTGGTAGCCTAGCGTAAAAGGGACAACAACGCCTGTGGCTTCATTCGTAGCCCAGTCAAAACCATGGTCGCCTAAGTCCTGATGGCTTGTGTTATCTTCATAAATACCCGTGTGGAAATACGTGTTTGATGATAGCCAATATTTTGCGTGACCACCCCAGCTAGACACAGGCCACCAAGTAAAGTTACTGGTTCTAAATACAAAAGTAGGGTTTCCGCATGCCGCGTTGGTCTGAAAATACTGACACAGTTCAGATCCTAAGAAACTAATATTAGCTACGGTACGGCCGCCTTCCAGTTCTAAATCGCCATCCAAAAAGGTCGAGGCAATGGTGAACCGAGCGAGGCGGGTGTTTTGACCGCCAAAGATTTCCTGTACCGACGTACTGTTACCAATATAATGTTCTGCTAAATTTTTACCGTGTCGGTTGGTCATCGCAACATGAATTTTTGTATCTTCCCAGTTGAACAGGGTATTTAGATCGAGCTCCCCTCCTACAAAAAGCTGCCCTGCGTATGCACTGCCTCTGCGCTCACCGCCTTCGACGTTAGTTGCCGATTCCCCGGTGTAGCTTGCTTGAAAGTCGAAAGCATCTTGCCACTTGCCTTGGTCGGCCTGGGCTGTGCCAGACACCAAAAGAGTGGTTGATAGTAAAGCTGCACTCAGGTTTTGCTGAAAGCCTCCGGTATTTTTAATTCGCGTAGGTTTTCTCATCATTATTCTCTCTGTCAAAATTGCTCGTTTAACCCAAACTTGTGTTAGTTAGGGAACGCAGACACCAATACGTTTTTGCTAACTCTTTGTTGAAACTAACTAAACTGGAAGTTAGCAAGATTACAACGCATTAACATTTGTGGCTTTNGAGCGAAATTTATCTGACCTTTCTATTTAAATCAACCTTGTTTATTTAAATTATTTACAGATTGTGTTGTTTTTTGGTTAACGGGGTTTTCTGTTTTTGATAACTCTAGTCACCTCGTTGTGCTAAGTTTTATTGAATCTATAGGTGAGTTATCTGTATGAAATTTATGAATTTATCTTTGAATAGTTAAAGGGTGACGAATAAGTCAGAGCTGGATTGTTAAAACCTTTCTACATCAAAAGTATAATTTTAAGCATAATTCCTAATAAGTAAATTAAATTGATTTATTGACAGGTGTGCTGGGCAGTGATTAAATTGCTTAACTAATTATTTACAAGCGAAAGGCCGTTCTTATGAAAAACAACGCCCCTTTGGTTTCCAAAGACACATTGCTCCCTTTTATATTGTTAACGATTTGCTTTGCTGCATGGGGGGTGGCTGCAAATATGACAGATCCTCTGGTGAAGGTGTTTAGTAAGATATTTACTATGTCGTCTTTGCAATCTGCACTTGTTCANTTTGCTTATTATGGTGCTTATTTTTGTTTGGCAATTCCTGCTGCGTTTATCAATAAACGTTTTTCGTATAAAACTGGTGTACTTACCGGTTTAGGTTGCGCAGCGGCCGGTGCCTTTTTGTTTTACCCTGCAAGTCAAACCATGACGTACGGTTTTTTCTTGGCCGCACTTTTTGTACTAGCAGGGGGGCTTTCGATCCTTGAAACGTCTGCAAACCCCTACGTAATGGCGATGGGCAACGAAAAAAGTGCCACTCGCCGCTTAAATTTGGCGCAAGCATTTAATCCGGTAGGCACAAACCTTGGGGTATTTCTGGCTGCCACACTTATTCTGCCCAATCTCAATCAAGCGTCGGCAGAAGAGCGTGCTGCTATGTCGGTAGGTGAACTTAAATCTGTGATAGGTTCAGAGCTTGATGCAGTTATGTTGCCTTATGTTGGTATGGCTTGCGTGCTGGTTGTTGTATGGATTGCGATTGCGCTTACTAAAGCGCCAATTCAAGAGTCGGTAGAGGCTCGCGCGGAAGACGTGAACTTAGGTGCATCCCTGAAGCGCTTAGTTGCTAATAAGCATTACCGCTTTGGTGTCCTTGCTCAGTTTTTCAATGTTGGCGCACAGACTTGTGTATGGACGTTTACCATTCAGTATGCAATGGAAGCGACTGGCGGCAATGAAGTTAGCGGCGGTGAGATTTTACAATACAGCATGATTGTATTTCTTATTTCGCGCTTTGTGATGACGTGGCTAATGCAGTATCTCTATCCAGCAAGACTACTGATGATCATGTCGCTAGTTGCAATGGCATTGTGTATTTTCATGACACAGTCACCTAACTTGGCAGGGGTAATTGCACTTGTTTCAATTTCTGCTTGTTTATCTCTGATGTTTCCTACCATCTACGGTATTGCTCTTGAAGGCTTAGGCGAAGACACTAAGCTAGGGGCGGCGGGATTGGTCATGGCTATCTTAGGGGGGGCAATTATGCCGCTTTTCCAAGCAGCCATTATTGATAGCGCTGGTATCGTAATCTCTTATGTTGTTCCCGCTATTTGCTTCCTTCTTGTAGGCAGTTACGGATTCTTCGACATGCGTGCTAAGAAGGTGAGCGCTAAACCGCAGGCCGATGTAAAGCTTCAAGCGGTCAAAGATATGGAGATGGGGATCGCTAAGTAATTACTGAGATGTACGACGATAGGGCCAATGGATAACCATTGGCCCTTTTTCTATGTCTTTTTATACATGGCCCCCAACACTGACGGTTTCGATGCGCCAGTGACTTCAGGGACATTACCCGGTATATCATGTATATAAGCGTGTGCGAGCCAAGCAAACGCTGCCCCCTCTACATGCTGTGGGTGAATGCCTAGGGTAAAGCTGTCTGAAACGCGGTAGTGACTTAATGTATCTTCAAGGTATTTCACTAACGATTTATTGAATGCACCGCCGCCACAAACAATAACTTCGCTGACATCGCCATCGGCGTTCTTCGCGGGTAAGTGTCGCTTAATTTCAGTAGCAATAGTCTCGCCTGTTAAAACGAGTAAGGTAGCCTGAACGTCTTGCGGGGCTAAGTTAAGGTCTGTTTCTTCACTTTCTAAATGGGCACTAGAAGGGAAGTAGTCAGCAAGCGTATTGCTAAGCCAATCAATATTAAAATACTCCCTTCCAGTACTTTTGGGGGCGGGCAAACTGAAATATTTGTCGAGTAAAAGTTGCTGAAGCAACCCATTATGCGGGTTGCCAGATGCAGCCCAAGCCCCGTCTTTATCGAAAGGTTTATTACAGTGAAGGCTAATCCACTGGTCCATTAACGTGTTGCCAGGGCCTGTATCGAAACCCTTAGGGGGGACGTTATCACGCTCTGGTGCTAGCAAAGAGATATTCGCTATGCCCCCAATATTGACCAGTGCACGATGGCTGTGATTAGAAGCAAATACCGTATTGTGGAACGCTGGAACCAAGGGGGCACCTTGCCCCCCTAGTGCGATATCTTTACGCCTAAAGTCGGCGATAACATCTATGCCCGTAAGCACGGCAATCGTATTAGGGTCGCCAAGTTGACAGGTAAAGCCGCGAATCGATGAATTTGAAAACTGTGCAGACAACACATCTGAATTAGGGTGGTGACGTACTGTCTGTCCATGCGACCCTATAGCGGTAATGTCTGATGCTGTGAGGCTGCTTTTTTCCAATAGCTCTAGAGTAACTTGCGCAAAGACTTCCGCTACCAGTCGGTCGGCAATACTAAACGTATTAAGCTCGTCAGGGCCTTCACTGCAAAGCACGTTTAGTGCTGAGAGCAATTCTGTCGGGTAGGGAATGGAATGGGCGGCGAGAGTGTTACAAGAGGTATGCGTAATATCGCATAGGACGGCGTCAACGCCGTCCATGCTAGTGCCTGACATTAGGCCGATATATTTTGCCATCGTGCCGCTATTTCATCGCAAGCATAATACGTTTGTTGTTATTAAGTTGCTGCTGGCGCAGTTTAGCTATTTCCATAAATCTTTCTCGCTCTTCCTTTGCTATCGGTAATGCTTTTGGTAGTTCTACTGTACGAGGGTTTCTATGCACACCATCTACTAAGAATTCATAGTGCAAGTGAGCACCGGTTACCATACCCGAACTACCGAGATAGCCTACCGTTTGACCCTGCTTAACGACATCGCCCACTTTAACAGCACGCTTCTTAAAGTGTAGGTACTTGGTGGTGTATTTTTCACCATGCTGGATGAAAACGTGATGTCCGTTATATTTATCATAGCCTGCTTTGATAACTTTACCATCCCCTGCCGCCATTATAGGGGTGCCAACGGCAGCCACATAGTCTGTGCCTCGGTGGGCTTTCCAACGCTTTTGTACCGGATGGAAACGGGCTTTAGTAAAGTTAGAGCTTACGTATCTGAAGTTAACCGGCGCGCGCAAGAAGCTCTTACGCATACTGCGTCCTTCAGGCGTGTAATATGTGCCATCTTCGTGAAGAATGGCGCTAAAATGTTCGCCTTGGTTAGTGAATTCCGCTGCAACAATATCGCCGTAACCAACAAATTCGCCATCGATATATTGTTCTTCAAACACGACATTGAAGGTGTCGCCAGAGCGAATTTCCATTGCAAAGTCGATATCCCAGCCAAAAATACCTGCCAAATTCATGATTTGGTTGCTGGTTAACCCGGCATCGCGGGCTGCATTCCAAAAGCTTGAGTGAATTTCACCTTGGGCGAAGTTATAGCGAATATCGACGGCCCGTTTTTCAACTTCAGCCACTAAGCTACTGTTTTCTTCTGACGTGTCAGGGCGAACAAATAAGGTTTCTGTTGACGATAACTTGTATTTAAGCTCGCCAAAACTGCCGTCGTTATTCGCTTTAAACGATAGCTCATCGCCCGGTAGCAAGGTCACTAAGGTTTTACTTAGCTCGCCAGCTCGCGTTACATTGTAAACGTCGCGAGAGGTAAAACCCGCCCGTTTAAAAAGCTTAGCTAAAGTGTCGCCACTACGAACCTTATAGGTTTGCCACGTAGACTCTTCTTCACCGGAAAATACGTCTGTTGAAGGCGTAATGTGAAGATCTACAGGGTAACGAACCCCCGCGTCTAGAATATGTGCCTCTTGATGACGGCTAGCCTCGACGGGCTCCGACGGCAAAAGGATAAGCCCACCAAGAAACAAGCTTGCGATAGCAATGCCTGTTCTATGTTGCTTAGGTAAATTTTTATATAAATGTAGCGCTTTTGAAGCGTCTAATTTCTTTCTCATACTACAGCCCACCTGAGAAATGTTATGTGCACAGCACTATTTCACATACGTTGCTTAAAAATGCAACTTTTCTCATTATTTTGTTAGCGCAAATTGTTACACCCAATAGCTCTTAAACACGCGATTATATTATGCGTTATCTAAATATTGGTGAGTGTGAGGGGGGAGGGCTGGAGCAAACCCTCCACCGCAGGGAAGCGGTGGCGGAGCGCCCATGGATGGGTTTACCGCGTGTTTGCGAAAGCCCTCCCCCTTACATTCAGTCCAACGTTATTCAATACGCTAATTTTGCGTTCAAAGCTGTTGGGTTTAACAACATGACTGTTTGTAATCCGTTTTTTGACGCGCAAACCTTTTAATGGTTCCGTTGTACGCGTAAAATGCCCGCCAATATTGAATGTAGTGTTATCAAAGAGTGTGATTAACAAATGAAAGATTGGCAAACAGCGCTAGCTGAGATTAAACGGGGCGTCGATGAAATACTCCCCGAAGAGGATTTAATTGAAAAACTAAAATCCGGCAAAACCCTAACCATTAAAGCGGGTTTTGATCCAACTGCGCCTGATCTGCATCTTGGTCACACTGTGTTGATCAACAAGTTGCGTACATTCCAGCAACTAGGCCATAAAGTTGTTTTTCTTATTGGTGATTTTACCGGCCTTATTGGCGATCCTACAGGTAAAAATGTCACACGCAAGCCTTTAAGTAAAGAACAGGTATTAGAAAACGCGAAAACGTATCAAGAACAAGTGTTCAAGATCCTTGATGAAGAGAAAACGGAAATTCGTTTTAATTCTGAATGGATGGACGGACTTGGTGCAGCAGGCATGATCAAACTTGCGGCAAGCCAAACCGTGGCCCGTATGCTAGAGCGTGATGACTTTAAAAAGCGTTACAACAACGGCCAGCCTATCGCTATTCACGAGTTCTTGTACCCGCTGGTGCAAGGTTGGGACTCTGTGGCTCTTGAGTCAGATGTTGAATTAGGCGGTACCGATCAGCGCTTTAACCTACTTATGGGTCGTGAGCTTCAAAAAGAGCAGGGCCAAAAGCAGCAGTCTATTGTCATGGTTCCGTTGCTTGAAGGTTTAGATGGCGTTCAAAAGATGTCAAAGTCGTTGAACAACTACATTGGTATTACAGATACGCCTAATGAGATGTTCGGTAAGGTGATGTCTATTTCTGATGATTTGATGTGGCGCTACTACGACCTGGTTAGCTTCCGTCCTCTTGAGGAAATTGCAGAGCTTAAAGCGCGCGTTGAAGGCGGTGAAAACCCGCGTGATATTAAAATCATGTTGGCAAAAGAAATCATTGCCCGTTTCCACGACGATGCAGCCGCTGAAGGCGCACACCAAGACTTTATTCAACGCTTCCAGAAAAATGCCATCCCTGATGACATGCCCGAGCTTGAAATAGCACTAAGCGACGAAGGCATCGCTATCGGCAATTTATTAAAAGAAGCGAAACTTGTTGGTTCAACGTCAGATGCCATGCGCATGATTAAACAAGGCGCAGTTAAAATAAATGGCGATAAGGTGGAAGACACCCGTTTAGTGATTACCGAAAAAGGTGAAAACGTGTATCAGGTAGGTAAACGCAAGTTTGCCCGTATCACGCTAGCTTAAAGCCTCACTAAACTAGTATTTGAAAGCCCGCTTATTTAAGCGGGCTTTTTTTTACCTATAATTCCAACATAGGAACGAAGCCGCCATAAATAAGGCGCTTACCGTCGAATGGCATGGGGTTTTCGCTTTCCTGCATACAATGGTGAATACGGCAGACTTACCGTAATAATTCACTAAGACTAACGCTCTGCAATTTTTGCCCATTGATATAAGCCGTGCAGCGCTAGTCTTCTTGCCTTGGGAAACGGGTATGTTTTAAGTGGTGATTGATAAATAGGAAGAGATAAATCGACGTCGCTTGTACCCATCATTCGTTGAGCGAGGCGTTGCCCGGCAAAAGCGGCAAAGGAAACCCCTGAACCACAATATCCCATAGCATAACCGATAGAATAAGCAGAGCGCTTTGCGTTATTACTGCTCGCTTCACTGTTTACGAAAATACGTGGCATGCTATCTAGCGACACGCTCACCCAACCACTCCAGAAATAGTCCATGGCGATACCTTTAAGTGCTGGAAAGCTTTTTACCATGGCGTCGTAAAGGCGCTTTTTCTCTGTCGCGTTATCTGCATCTTTGCCTTTTACTGCCCCACGGCCGCCAAACAACAATCGACCGTCTGGCAACACCCGGTAGTAGTATTTCATCATCCGCGTATCCATAAAACTCATGGGTGTGGTTAACCCGGTTGAAGCGCGTTGTTCATCATTTAAAGGAGCGGTAACAAAGATACTCGACTGTACGGGGAACTGCTTATTGTCTACGCTTTCATGAAAGCGTTTAGGTGTATAGGCGTTTGTTGCAATAAGTATATGCTTAGCTGATACTGAACCGCTTGGCGTGGTGACAAGGTACCCTGTTTTTTGCTTTTCAATGCGAATGGCAGGCGAGTCGTAGAAAAGCGTGGCACCAAGTTCTTTAGCGACTCTTGCATATTCGCTCGCCAGTTTTAAAGGGTGTAAACATGCGCCTTCAAGCTCAACGCCACCGTAAGCCCCTTCTATACCAAAGCGCGCGCTTAGGTCTTTTGGAGTGAGGGTAGTGCTTGGTACATTGAAGTTTGATGCAAGATGTTTAGCACTGGCGCATAGTTGCTCGGCTTGCTTGACGTTATGGGCCAATTTTAAATAAGGCCCTTCTACTAAATCGACCTGCATATTAAAGTCTGTAATACGCTGATTGAGCAAGCTCACCGCCTCATCGAACTCTCCCTGCATACCCTTAGCAACCGCATATCCCCATTTATTTTCAATGGCGCTCAAAGACAGTCGGCCGCTTCCAGAAAGGATAAAACCGCCATTGCGGCCTGCACAGCCGAACCCGAGAGAATTTGCATCAAGTAGCGTAACGTCCTGCTTAGCTTGAGCTAGCGTGATTGCAGCAGACAGCCCGGTGTAGCCGCCACCTATGATCAAATAATCAGTACTTATTTTTTTGTGTAGGGGAGGCTGTGCCATAGGCTGATGTGTGGCGTGCCAGTAGCTTAATGCTGCCGGAAGCGATGATGAAACACCACGGGAAATAAGCGGGTCGTAGGTCATAAAGAGGGCTTAATACAAAACAGCGCTTAGAATGAAAGGAGCATCTCTGCGCCTTCACACTCACAATATCCTGAACAAACCGGGCAGTCATAGCCTTCGTGAATAGACGCATAGCGCCATTTATTGGCATGTTTTTTAATTAACTGCCCGCCATTTTTTGTGAAATATTTAAACGCACTGTTGCTGGGGCTCGCCAGCCAGATATGGGCTAACCCGGCGTCTGCGCCTTGTGCTTTAGCGCATGAAATAGACTTGCGCAGCAATTCGCTGCCAATGCCCTCACCTTGCATGGCAGGGTCTACGGTATTGCACTTAAAATAACATACGTGCTCTATCATATCGGGCCATAGCGACGGCGTGCACCACTTATCAAACTGCCACTGGGTATGGGCAAAGGTTAGGCGAAAGCCAACAACTTTACCTCGGTTAAGTGCTACCCAACTGGCGTTTATATCACCGACAAAGCTCTTCGCGTAATAGTCGGCCAACAGTGCTTGTGTGAGATAATTATCGCCTTGCACCTTATTTCCAAGAGAAATTACGCCAGAAAAATGTTCAGGGGCGAGAGGGGCATAGCTTATATCAAAGCGTGCCATGACCGATTGATGCGTATCAGTATGCGTCATAACTTGCCTATTTTTTCTCGTTACTAGGGCTGTGTTTAATGCCATCTAAGTGAACATCTAATGCTTCTACTGAGATGAGTATTTCTCTCACCGACATCCATAAAGAGTAGAGTAGAGAGACTAAACTTGCCGCGAACACCCAATTACCGATTTGCTGATAAGTAAGGTAAATGGCCAGCATAGAAACGACACATAGAAAAAAGCTGCCAACCCCCGCAATTTGCATGCGCTTTATAAGCTGTATACGCAAACGCAGGTTTTTGATTTGTGCCTGGGTATTGTCGTCGCGCTCTTCTTTAGAAAAGTTTCTGATAATCGTCGCCAACGTTAAAAAGCGATTTGTGTAAGCTAAGAGCAGTAAAGAAATAGCAGGGAATAACATGGCTGGTGTGGCGATATCTATTTTCATAAGAGGTTCGTACAAGCGTCAGTTTTATTAAGTGTATCATACGCTTTTATTATCACACAGGGTGTGGTGTACAGCGTAATACGTAAGAAAAATAAGGGGTGTGTAAGAATACAGAAGGAGGGGGACCTATCGGCACTAGACAAATACTAAGCACTTACATTCTATCTACCGTCATTCCTGCCGCGCTCCAGCCCAACATGTCACCCTCTAGATGCATGACTTCTGAAAAGTCTAAATCTTCGAGAACCTTCATTGCTAGCTTGGCTCTTCGACCTGAACGGCAATAGATAATAATAGGCTTATCTTTATGGCCTTCTAACTCACTCAAATAGTCATTAATGTTCTCGTGAGGCATGTTTACCGCGCCGGGTATATGACCATCCGCAAACTCTTTTGGGGAACGCACGTCAATGAGCAGCCAGTCGTTGTTGGCAACTCGTTCAATTAGATAAGGTGATGCGGCAACCGATGCCTGAGATTGAGAAGTTGCTTTTGCCGTACATTGAAGCGACACGAAAAGTGCAATACCGACCACAACAAGAAAAACCGCAACAACAATCCGCATGAAAAGAAACTCTTACCGTAATAATGAAATATTAGAGCCACTGAACCTTTAAACATTCGCTTTGTACAATGGGCGCATAGCACCCCGAATGCTTTTGCAACATAGCGTGCTTTTGTGAGCACAAGCTGCCATTACCTAGACTTAAGTATAACGCGCGAGAACGTCAATTTATACCTTCACAAAGCAGTTTTAGTTCATTTATTAATCGCAGTGAAAATCGACTGGTAATATCAGGGTTTACTACAATTAAAGGTGCGTTTAAAAAGCTGCGGTGATCTGCCCAAAAGCCTTCAAGGTCTGCTCGTGCACTTTTAGATGCGGCTACCAGTGCCTGAGGTTGTCGGGTAAGCACGTCCTTTAATGCGACCTGTGGGTAGTCGACAGGGCTGTCATAAAAAAGGGTTTGCGCGCCGCACACATGTAGTAACTTATTTGCCCATGCGTCTGGACCAACGGTCATCAGTGGCGTAGTCCAAGAATAATAAAAAACAGGTGTTAATGTTGTTTTTGCATACTCGTGATTTAGCGCAGTGAGCTTTTGTATAAAATTATCGGCAAGGGTCGACGCTTTTTTCTGACTGTTGGTGATAGCGCCAAGCTTCTTAATTTCGCTAGCGATGTCTGCGATATTTTCAACCTTACTCTTAAATACTTTAAGGCCCATGGAAGAAAGTTTGTGAATATCCTGCGGTTTATTCCCTCCATCCCAAGCAAGAATTAAGTCGGGTTTAAGTGCGACTATGCGTGCTATGTCAGCGCCTTGGAAGTCAGCGACTCGCTGTATGGTTTTAGCCTGTTCGGGGTAGTCACTGTAATCGCTTACGCCAACCAAATTATCACCCAAACCTAAACTAAAGGCCCATTCAGTTAGGTGGGGAGCTAAACTTACAATTCTCAAAGGTTGCTGGGGGGCCTGTTCAGTGACTTCCTGCGCCGTCGCGGTTGAATGTGCAGCGTGCGTCATTATTGAAGTAAGCGACAATGTGAGAGCTAATAAGGCAAGTGCCAGCGCTTTTTTAAGACAAAAACTACAAATGCGGCATGGCAAAGCGCTCTTGCCTCGTTTCATTGTGATGTATTGATAGCGCATTATTATGGCTCTCTAAGTGTAAATACAGATCGCATGCTGTTTTGCCTTAAACAGTAGTTAATAAATAAAGCAACGTTAAACAAGCGCCAGCCCCAACATGGCTAAAGATGCGAAAGCGGATGTCGCTATCATGGCATAGGTAATCGTGCTCTTTGCAGCTAACATATGGGAGTACTTCACGTCGTTAACGCCTCCTACGCGCGTGTATCGGTACTTTTTGTTTGCATACATTGCAGGGCCCCCAAGTTTCACGTTAAGAACTCCGCCCATAAGCGCAAGTAACAGCGACGTTTTATCTTTAACCGGCGAATGCTTGATTGCACGAAAGCCTTTTAAAGGGTGACTTACCAGCAGTGTAATAAATCCGCCGATCACCGCCGGAGGTACCACCAGTATTGAAATGAGTTTGCGCACGGGTTGGGCAAAGAAAACCATGTTGGGAGTTCGGTAATGCCATTGCCAAGACGTAAGAAGAAGTAAGCGGTATATCAGCGCGCCTATTGGCCCGGTAACGACAAAATAAAAAATAACACCGCAATAAAGGTAAAGAAACTTCAGCCATAACGACTCTATAGCGGCTTTGGCGATACCTATATCCGTAAGCGAATGGCATTGTCGGGCGGTGATGGTTTGCACCATTTCTCGGGCAAGTGACTTTTTGTTTCTACCTACGCTAGCCAGTACCTTTTTGTACTGCTGACGCTGGTACCCAAAATCGAGTAGCGCCACAAGAATGAGCGCTTCAAAAAAAACGGGGTATTGAGCCATATATACCAAGATGGCTAAACAAATAACCAGTGGGGCTAACAATACCAACGGAGCCAGTGAGCCAGAAATATAGTGCTGGCCAGGCCCGTACTCGCGAGAAGGGACGACTTTGCGCCCCATTTGCTGAACAAGGTATCGCATAAGTGTTAGAGGGTGAGTGCTTTGAGGCCAGCGCCACAAAGCGTCGACAGCGATAGCCAACCAAAGTACGAGTAGCGACTGCAAACGCGGGTCGCTAAATAGGCTTGTCATCTTACTTAGCGAGGGTCTTTATCATTGCCATTACAAGCTGTGCTGAATGCTTAGCGGCAGTCTCTAAATACTCTTTAAAGCTTACAGATGACGTTTTTCCTGCGATATCCGACAGCGAGCGAATAACAAGGAACGGCGTGTCGAGCATGTGACAAGTTTGGCCTATTGCTGCGCCTTCCATTTCTACCGCTTTCATATCAGGGAAGTTTTCACGTAGTTCTGCCACTGCTTCATCGCTACCGATAAACGCATCGCCGGTACAAATTAAACCCGTTGTAGATTGCAGCGAGACAATGCTTGCAGCCGCGGTACGCGCGGTTTCCATTAAGTGAGTATCACAGCGGAAATCCTCTGGCATGCCAGCACACTGCCCTAATTTGTAACCGAAATGGGTAAGGTCTGCATCGTGGTGAATAACGTGACTTGCTATCACTAAATCACCAATGTTTAAATTCTTGTCGAAGCCACCTGCGGATCCGGTGTTAACGACTGCATCTGGCGCAAATTGCTCAATAAGTACGGTAGTCGCGATAGCCGCAGCAACTTTACCAATACCGCATTTTACTAACACCACTTCCATATCGTTTAGTGTGCCTTCATAAAACGTAAGGTGCTTCCACTTTGTTTCTTTCACATTCCAAAGAGACGCTTTAAGTAGCGCTACTTCTTCGTCCATTGCACCTAAAATACCAATTTTTTTCATAACTCTACCGACGGTGTTGTGGGTTTCTTTGCGTGAACACGCATGTGTTTGACGTAATTGTATAAGGAAATATGAAAAACTGACAGAAAAATGCCTTTGTTGCTGCTACAGAGAGTAAGAAAATAGCAAAGCAACAAAGGCTAGGGGAAGTGGGGACGAGTACTTTATGCCGCAGCAGGTCTACTCGAGCGCACGGGGCGAGTAGGGCGCTTAGGCGGCTCTGGGTTATGAGTAGGAAGCTGCGCCATTTTATTTTGTAAACGGCGATAAGGAATCAGTTTGTTTTCCAAGCACTCGCGAATATCATCAACGGTATAACCAGATTTCACTTTTATTCTTGCGTGAGGAAGGCCAGCCGCATCGAGCGCGCCGGTTACAAACCAGTCCTTTTGGGTTTTGTAGCCGTCTTTACCTTGGCTATGAACAAGATCAATAGCCATGACGGGGCTCATATCGTGCTTGTTTACTAATACAAAGTCGAGATGTCGGCTTGACGCTCTGCTAAGGGCTTGGCTCGCCGTTTTCTTGCTGGCCGACTGCCGAACCGACACTAAGTCGTTAAGACGTACGCGGCATACTATCCGAAACTCTTTTCCCATAGCCTGTTCAATCAGGTTTAAAAAGGTGTTTTCTACTGGTGTAAATAGCTGTGGCTTCCGCCTAAATGGAAATGCGACACCACCGTCTGACAACTTTATGGCACCTAGCGCAACGACTATAAGTAACATCATTAGAATAATTGCCAATTCCATCGTAACCCTCGCAAAAATCATTAGTTAAAGCCCATGACAGGCACAGCAACGTGAAGCGCACTAGCTTATGTATCAGTAATTAGCGTACTTCTTGCAACTCTGCAGGTGTCAGAAAAATGACACCTGGCGTAGTCATGGTGTTGTTATTGATGAAATTGCAAAGCAGATGCCAACATGAGCAATCTATATCGGTATTTTAAAAAGTCGCAAGTTACTTTGATTTTGATGTGACTAGGATATCCACTTGAGAGCCTGTTTTATCTGGGCTAACAATGACTCTAATGGCTTTATCGCTAGAAGAGAGTAAGGTACGGCCGTTTACTGGAGAATGAGCCTTAAGGGCCGGATGCGTTGTTTGATAAAGGTTTACCACTTCACCAGGCTCAGCGGGGGAGTGATACACCATCACCGCCGTCATGCTTTCGTCAAACGACTGGCATTGACGAGCATCACTGGCAATTTTCACCTGTTGAAAATGGGCAGGACAAGAGACAGTATTAGGTTTAGACACTGATGTCGGCAAACTTTGTCCTTTAGCAGGCGCGTTCACCGAGGATGCTTCTACCGAAATGGTATCGGCAAAACACACATTACTCACCGCACAGTTCAATGCAAGACAAAGGGTGAGTGTTTTTATGTCGACGTTCTTCATGGGGCCGCTCTATCAATTACGTAATGATATTTTGTTGTTCGTACGATAGTAGAGCCGTCGCACCTTCGGTTCAACTAAACCTTGGTCTATTAACGTATGCCATCGACGTTTTCCGTATTTCCTGAGTGAGCCAAAACTAAAAAAGCTCGATAGCAGGGCTATCGAGCTTTTGTCAAAGGTCTTGTTAGCGTAGCTTAAACGCCAATGTAGTCCATTATACCTTCTGCGGCTTTACGGCCTTCGTCGATTGCGGTCACAACCAAGTCACTGCCACGTACCATATCACCGCCCGCAAACACTTGTGGGTGCGAAGTCTGGAATGCAAACTTACCTGCTGAAGGTGCGCGAACGCGGCCTTTTTCGTCAAGCATAATGCCAAAGTCGGCAAACCATGGCGCAGGACTCGGTTGGAAACCAAACGCGATAATAACCGCATCAGCCTCTAGAACATGTTCTGAACCTTCTACTTCAACAGGACGGCGGCGACCGTTAACATCCGGTGGTCCCATCTCGGTTTTAACGAACTTAACGCCACAGGCTTTTCCGTTTTCATCAACGGCGATGTCCAAAGGTTGAAGATTGAATTTAAACTCAACACCTTCTTCTTTAGCGTTAACTACTTCGCGGCGTGAACCCGGCATACTTTCTTCGTCACGACGATATGCACAGGTTACCTGCGCCGCTTCCTGACGAATAGAGGTACGCACGCAGTCCATGGTGGTATCACCACCACCTAACACCACAACGCGCTTACCTTTCATATCAACAAAATCGGCTGGGTCTTTTTCAAGTCCCATTACGCGGTTGGTATTGGCAATAAGGAATGGAAGGGCATCGTATACCCCTTCTACGTGCTCATTGTCGAACCCACCTTGCATAGACTTGTATGTACCCATGCCTAAGAACACCGCGTCGTACTTATCGATTAAGTCCTGGAACTGGATGTCTTTTCCAATTTCGGTGTTAAGTACGAACTCAACGCCCATTTCGGTAAAGATTTGGCGGCGTAGCTTGATAACGTCTTTCTCTAATTTAAAAGACGGAATACCAAACGTGAGTAGGCCGCCAATTTCTTCGTACTTATCGTAAACAACAGGTTTAACACCGTTACGTACTAATATATCAGCACAAGCAAGCCCTGCCGGGCCAGCACCAACAATGGCGACTTTCTTGTCGGTCCATACCACGTCAGACATATCTGGACGCCAGCCCATTTTGAAGGCTGTATCAGTAATGTACTTCTCAATACTACCAATGGTTACCGCACCAAAATCGTCATTCAGTGTACACGCACCTTCGCACAGTCTGTCTTGTGGACATACGCGACCACATACTTCCGGCAAACTGTTGGTTTTATGAGAAAGCTCCGCAGCTTCTAAAATACGGCCTTCGTTTGCCAAGCTTAACCACTGAGGAATGTAGTTGTGCACGGGGCACTTCCATTCACAATACGGGTTGCCGCAGTCCAAGCAGCGGTCTGCTTGGCCTTCGGTTTGAGATTGGCTGAGCGGTTGATAAATTTCCGCGAACTCTTGTTTACGTACCATGATCGGCTTTTTCGGCGGATCGATACGTTCAACGTCGACAAATTGATATACGTTCTTTGCCATAAACTAAATCCTCCTACTGAGCCTGAATGCGTAATTCAGCACTTGAACGACTGATGTGACCAAGCAAGTTTTTCACATCACTGGTTTTTGGCTTAATAAGCTTAAAGCGTTTCAGCGTTGCGGCGAAATCAGTAAGCAGAGACAACGAGTGATCGCTACCGGTTTCTTCGTAGTGCTGGTTAATTAAGCCGCGTAAGTGTTCAGCAAGAATCGCTTTATCTTCAATTGGCATAACATCAACGAGTTCGGCGTTTACGCGGTTATCGAGGTCGTCGCCATCATCCATAAGATAGGCAAAACCACCTGTCATACCGGCACCGAAGTTAACGCCAACTGGGCCAAGTACAGCTACAATACCGCCTGTCATATATTCACAGCCGTTATCGCCAATACCTTCAACTACCGCGATGGCGCCTGAGTTACGTAC
Organism: Alteromonas mediterranea DE; assembly: GCF_000020585.3. NCBI lineage: Bacteria > Pseudomonadati > Pseudomonadota > Gammaproteobacteria > Alteromonadales > Alteromonadaceae > Alteromonas > Alteromonas mediterranea. The sequence continues at coordinate 3,496,841 of NC_011138.3, read as the reverse complement.
ACCAAAGCGTTCGCCTGCACGGCCTGCCGCAAAGAGCTTACCGCCAGTGGCGCCGTATAGGCAGGTATTACCCATAATGGCACTGTCGTGGGCATCATAAGAGATGTCGCGCGGCGGGTGGATAACAAGCTTGCCGCCTGTCATGCCTTTGCCTACATAATCGTTGGCATCGCCTTCAAGATGCATGTGTAAACCGCCAGCGTTCCACACACCGAAGCTTTGACCTGCCGTACCGGTAAGTTCAACTTTGATTGGGGTATCTTCAAAATCGTGATTACCGTGATGTTTAGCAATTTCACCTGATAGCAACGCGCCTACAGAGCGGTCGGTATTGCGTACAGGGTATTTAAGCGTAATAGACTCACCGTCTACCACTGCTTGCTGGGCATCTTTAAGCATCTGTGCATTTAACTCACCCTTATCAATAGGCGCGTTTGTGGTTTGTGAACAGAACAAACGGGTATGTTCACCGGCCTTAGGCTGCGCAAGTAGAGGCGATAGATCTAAACGGTTTTGCTTAGCAGTAATGCCATCTAATACTTTAAGTAGCTCTGTGCGGCCAACAAGATCGTCGAACTTAGCAACACCCATAGATGCCATGATTTCACGTACTTCCTGAGCAATAAACTTAAAGTAGTTCATTACCATGTCAGGCAAGCCGATGAAGTGATCATCACGCAATTTTTGGTCTTGGGTTGCAACACCGGTCGCACAGTTGTTTAAGTGGCAAATACGTAGGTATTTACAACCTAGTGCTACCATTGGGCCAGTACCAAAGCCAAAGCTTTCGGCACCTAAAATACCCGCTTTAACCACATCAAGGCCAGTTTTCAAACCACCGTCGGTTTGAACGCGTACTTTATGACGTAGGCCGTTTTCGATAAGGGCTTGTTGCGTTTCAGAAAGACCTAGTTCGAACGGGCTACCCGCATATTTAACTGACGTTAATGGGCTTGCACCTGTTCCGCCGTCGTACCCTGATACGGTAATAAGGTCTGCATAGGCTTTTGCTACGCCCGTTGCGATAGTACCTACACCCGGTTCAGATACCAGTTTTACTGATATTAGCGCCGTTGGGTTAACCTGCTTCAAATCGAAAATTAGCTGAGCCAAATCTTCAATTGAATAGATATCGTGGTGCGGTGGTGGTGAAATAAGGGTTACACCTGGCACAGAGAAACGAAGCTGTGCGATGTATTTATTGACTTTATCACCAGGAAGCTGACCGCCTTCACCCGGTTTAGCACCTTGCGCCACTTTAATTTGAATAACGTTAGCGTTAACCAAATAGTGAGGTGTCACACCGAAGCGTCCTGACGCAACCTGCTTAATCTTAGAGTTCTTTTCAGTCCCAAAACGAGAAGGGTGTTCGCCACCTTCGCCCGAGTTAGACTGACCGCCCAAACGGTTCATTGCAATAGCCAGCGCTTCGTGGGCTTCTGGGCTTAATGCACCAATTGACATAGCCGCAGTATCGAAACGTGGGAACAAGTTCTCCGGTGCTTCTACTTCGCTAATATCAATAGGATCGCAGTCTGGATTAATGGCCAGCAAGTCGCGAATGTGTGCAGGGGCACGCTCGTTAACAAGCTTGGCGTATTGCTGGTAGTCGTCATAGTTACCCGACACAACCGCTTTTTGCAGCGTGCTAACTACGTCTGGGTTATAGGCGTGATATTCGCCACCGTGCACATATTTAAGTAAGCCACCGTGATCAACAGACTTACGCTTAAGCCATGCAATGCGATTCAGGTTGATGAGATCTTGGTGGAAATCATCAAAGCCTGCGCCCTGAATACGTGAGGTCACGCCTTTGAAGCAAAGATTCATTACTTCATTGTTAATCCCCACGGCTTCGAAGAGCTTAGAGCTACGGTAGCTCGCGACTGTACTGATACCCATCTTAGACATGATCTTATACAAGCCTTTGTTGATACCTTTACGGTAGTTCAACGTAGCCTGCATAGGAGAAATATCTAACTCGCCTTTTTCGCAAAGCTGCTCGATAGTTTCATAGGCAAGGAATGGGTAAACCGCCGTTGCACCAAGGCCAATAAGTACGGCAAAGTGATGCGGGTCACGGGCACTCGCTGTTTCTATAACAACGTTCGCGTCGCAGCGCAGTGATTTTTCAACCAGTCGTCGCTGTACCGCACCCACGGCCATCGCGGCTGGGATCACCAAGCGGTTTTGCTTGATGTTTCTGTCAGACAGAATAACAAACGCAGCCCGCTTATTTTTAACCAGCATCTCTACTTCGTTACACACGCGCTCAATGGCTTTTTTCAAGCCCTCTTGCGGCGCGTATTGAAGCTCTACTACTTCTGAGTAGTAGTTGTCTGGGTTAAATTCACGCAATTGTTTAAGGTCGGTATACATTAATACCGGCGAGTCGAATAACACGCGGTCAGCGTAACCCGATGTTTCGCTAAATACGTTTTGCTCGCGGCCAATACAGGTTGCCAACGACATGACGTGGTTTTCACGTAGCGGGTCGATAGGTGGATTGGTTACCTGGGCAAACTGCTGACGGAAGTAATCGTAAACCGTGCGCTGGCGCGATGACATTACCGCCATTGGCGTATCGTCGCCCATAGAGCCAACGGCTTCTTGACCGTCTTTCGCGAGAACTTTTACAACTTGTTGAATTTCTTCGTAGCTGTAGGCGTGTAGCTTGTGGTAGACCGCCATGGCATCGTCATCAAATACGCGCTTACCAATAAGCGAGGCATCAAGCTGCTCAATTGGCGTAAGGTGACGAATGTGCTTATCTAACCACTCTTTATAAGGGTGGCGAGCTTTAAGGTCATCATCAATTTCTGTAGAGCGCCAGATTTTGCCCGTGTAAGTATCTACGGCAAGCATTTCACCTGGACCAACGCGGCCTTTCTCAATCACGTCAGCTTGCTCGTAATCCCAAATACCTACTTCTGAGGCTAGAGTAATAAACCCATTTTTGGTAATGACATAGCGAGCTGGACGCAAGCCGTTTCTATCAAGGTTACAGGCTACGTGACGGCCGTTGGTTAAAACGATACCGGCAGGGCCATCCCATGGTTCCATGTGCATTGAGTTAAACTCGTAGAATGCACGAAGGTCATCATCCATGGTTTTGTTGTTTTGATAGGCTGGTGGAACCAGTAAACGCATGGCACGGAATAAATCCATACCGCCAGCTAGAAATAGCTCTAGCATGTTATCCAGCGATGACGAATCAGACCCTTCGGTATTCACGAAAGGGGCGGCGTCTTTTAAATCTGGAATAAGTGGCGTTGAAAATTTCGCGGCACGTGCCATTGCCCAGTCGCGGTTGCCTTTGATGGTGTTAATTTCACCATTATGCGCAAGGAAACGGAAGGGTTGAGCTAGCGGCCAGCGTGGTAACGTGTTTGTCGAGAAGCGCTGGTGGAAAACGCAGATCGCGCTTTGCATGCGCTCATCGGCAAGATCGTGATAGAAGGCTGGCAAGTCTTTTGGCATCACCAAGCCTTTATAGATCGTTACTAAGCCTGATAAACACGCTACGTAAAAATCTGGATCTGCTTCAAGGCGTTTTTCAGCGCGGCGACGGATCATATATAAGCGACGCTCAAGGTCGCGTTTTCTCCAGCCCGCTGGTGCGTTCACAAATACTTGTTCAATTTGTGGAACGCCTGTAAGCGCTAATTCACCCAGTACCGAGCGGTCAACAGGCACTTCGCGCCAGCCCACTACTGAAAGTGTTTCTTTTTCAAGTTCTTCATTAAGTACTTCACGCGCGGCTTGCGCAAGTACAGGGTCCTGACTTAAGAAAATCATGCCCACGCCGTATTTTTTGCTGAGTTTCCAGCCATTATCTTCGGCGATTGCATGGAAGAACGCATCCGGCTTCTGTAGTAATAAACCACAGCCGTCACCGGTTTTCCCGTCTGCGGCGATACCGCCACGATGCTGCATACGGTCAAGGCCGTGTATTGCAGTGGTTACCAATTCATGACTGGCTTCCCCGTGAGTGTGAGCGATTAAGCCAAACCCACAGTTGTCCCGGGAATCATTGGGATTATATAAACTCATCTCTTAACTCCTTCAACCTTAAGACTGGGCAAGGTATGCGTTGCGTGTAGATGCGCCTAGGTGTGCGTATCACAACATTGTTAGACGTCTTTTTTGCTTGCGCGCGGTATTGCTCGCAATATGCGTCTTTCTTGTCGTTTATTTATTATTAGAGGATACCAGTCGTTTCCGCATTTTTATGCATTATTGCCATGCGGGCCGTACAAAATACCCACATTGAAAACTAAAATCAAACGCTAAAATTGTAAGCGTTATATAGTTTTTGTATAAATATAATTAATTTCTTTAAATACATGTATTTATATCCCGTTGCTTACAATTGTAATAAAAATGTTATCAAGTGAAAAAATTAATAATTCACCAGTACATAAATGATATTAGTTCTCATTTGAATTTTAATGGTGAATAAATATTCTTTATTTTCGTTGTTTTATGTTGTCAATGTGGGTTTGCTGTGTATTTTTATTAAATTGTAAAGTTATGATTCCACAAATATTAGCTGTTTGCTATATTGGTTAAAAGTTGTTCAAATGTAAGGCTAGGTAAAAACATAGCCTGTAGTTCGCAGTATGCTCACGCACGCTGAGAGTGCAAACAATGCGTAAGCTCTGGTGATATGAAAAGAATAAAAATTCACTGTAGTCGCGTGCAAACTAATCAATAAGGAATATTGAATGACTATCCTACACGCGACACCTAGGCTCTCATTTGATGTATACGAACACCGCCTCATTGGTGAAAATGTCAAATTTACTGCTTCACCGAATACTTCTGGGGCGTTTCAGACTGGCGCTCCCGATACCATTGTCATTCATTTCACTGCTGGAAGTAGTTTAGACTCCTCTGTCAACGTCTTAACTAATGCTGAAAGTGGTGTTTCAGCGCACTTCGCTTTAGGGCGTAACGGCGATATCGTTCAAATGTTGCCCACCAACAAAATAGGGTGGCACGCTGGCAAAAGTCATTACAAGGGGCGAAGCGGGCTAAACAGATACTCCATAGGAATAGAGCTAGATAATGCCGGGCAACTAAAGCCTAGAGGCGACGGCACCTATGAAAGCTGGTTTGGGAACGTTTATAGAGAAAGTGAAGTGATAGCTGCACAACACCCCAACCAATCAGTTTTAGGCTATTGGCATAAATATACTGATATTCAGATTGCCTCCACAATAAGCCTGTGCAAAGTGCTTTGCGAACACTACCCAATTTCTGTTGTGGTAGGTCACGATGAGATAGCGCCTTCGCGTAAAGTAGACCCTGGTCCGGCATTTCCGATGCATCAAATCAGAGAACAGGTACTGCTTGAAATAAGTGAAGACGAAACGCACACGGAAAGTAACGGTGTCCATACGGGCAGCTTACAAAGAGAAGCGCACGATGCCGTGCCGCGACATATTGCCAGCCCGGTAAATCGCGTGGCTAACGTAAGTGCTAACGCACTCAATGTGCGTAAAGGGCCAAATGTCTCTTTTCCTCTTATTGAAAATGGGTTGCACAAAGGTGAAGTATTAAAGGTGCTAGAAAAGCAGGGAGAGTGGGCGAAAGTCTCCTTTACAAAAGTAGGTTGGGTTAACACCCGTTATATTAATGAGATTACAGAAAAGTCGCCGTTTAAAACGTAGCGTTACGTTATGAGGTTACAGTTAGCGTGTTTAACGCATTCCCGTAGTGGTGAAAGCCTGATAGGATAAAGGCAAAATAAGCTTATATTAGACGTACATGCATTCAGATTCACCCAACGATTCTTGGGCAATTCGTTTTGCTCAATTTGTGCAGCGTTTCGGCACGCTAAAGCTCAGCATACTATTTGTTGTTCTTTCGCTTGTATTTACGCTAGGCGGCTCATACGTAATTCGCGTTAGCATGGGCAGCCAAGTTCAGCCTGATGACTTCATCAGCGCAGTTATTCTAACTATGCTGTCGGCACCGTGGGTGCTGTATTTCTTTAGTGAATTAATTAAACAGTTAGAAAACTCACGTACCAATCTTAAAGAGGTAGTGAGTCAACTAGAGAGCTTGCGCGAAGAGGATGTTTTCCTTAATCGAGAACTTCAAAGTAATATTCGCCAGCTTAATCACGAGATAGAGCAGAGGAAACAGGCGCAAGAAGAGCGCGAAGCGCTGTTCAAAGACTTAGAAAGAGAGATTCAAGACAAGTCAGAGCAAGAGGCACAAGCACGCCGCTTATCTACTTTATTGCGTTCAATTATTGATGCCTCTCCCGACCTCATTTATTACCGCAACGAAGAGGGCCGTTTTGCAGGTTGTAACCGCATTGCAGAGTTAATGACGGGGAAAACTGAGCAAGAGCTTCTGGGGTTAACCCCTAAAGACGTGTACGAAGAAGAACTGGCCCGACAAATTGTTGCCAGTGATCACGAGGTACTCGAAACCAACGCAAGTATTACGGAAGAGTTATGGCTGCGCTTCGCCGATGGCCGCCGACGCTACTTCGAAATGAAGCGCGTGCCTTTCTTCGACAAAGAAGGTAATCGTTTGGGGTTATTGTCGTTTGGTCGAGACATGACGGAACGCAAACAAGCCGAAAATGCCGCTGCTAAAGCCAGTACTGACAAAACCCGTTTTATTGCCACGATTAGTCACGAGCTTCGCACGCCGCTAAACGGTATTGTGGGCTTAAGCCGAATGTTGCGCGACACAGAATTGTCAGATGAGCAGTTCAGCTGGGTAAGCACTATTTATGCAAGTGCGATTACTTTGGGCAATATTTTCAATGACATTATCGACCTTGATAAGTTAGATAGGGACAAACTTGAATTAAGCCTTAAAACAATTTCGCTCAAAGACTTCACTGAAGAACTTAGCAGTATTATCCGCTTACTGGCTGCAGATAAGCAGCTAGAGCTTAAAACCAGTATTAATGAACCGCTGCCACGTCTCGTTGAAATAGACGGGACACGCCTTCGCCAAATACTCTGGAATATATTGTTTAATGCGGTGAAGTTCACGCAAAAAGGCCATGTGAGTTTATCGGTGTCATCGACTAAACCCGATGGTGACAAGGCCTACGTCACCTTTGTTATTGAAGATACAGGTGTTGGTATTCCTGAAAGCGAAATTGATAAAATTTTTGCCATGTACTACCAGGTAGACCACCCGGATCATCAGTCGGCTACGGGAACAGGCATTGGCTTAGCCATTTGTAAGCAAATGGTCGATTTAATGAACGGCGAAATTCACGTTTCGAGTAAAGAGGGTAAAGGCACCCGTTTTGAGATTGTACTGCCAGTACAAATTTCTAATAGCCCAATGAAAGTGGCGCAGCTTCAAGTTACAGGGTTAAATATCTTACTGGTAGAAGATATCGAGCTGAACGTAATGGTGGCTAAAGCGTTGCTTGAAAAACTGGGTCAAAAAGTGGATGTCGCTATGACGGGTCAAGAGGCGATTGATAAAGCAAGAGCTAATCAATACGACCTTATTTTACTTGATATTCAATTGCCAGATATGACGGGCTTTGACGTGGCGAGTACTTTGATTGAAGAAGATTTGGTCATGCAGACGCCTATTGTGGCATTAACGGCTAACGTGATTAAAAAGCGCGACGAGTATCTTGAAAACGGGATGGACGATGTCATCGCTAAACCCATCAAAAAATCTCGTGTCATTGAAGTGTTTAACGACCTATTCCACGCACCGCCAGCGCCGCTTGAGGTAGACGGTGAAGTAGAGCGCCCTGAGCCAACCAAAACATTAAGTAACATTTTAGATATGGACTTATTGCAGATGTTGGTAGATACAATAGGGGACGAAATGGTGCGCGCGAGTGTTAAAGTTTTCCAAGAAAAAATGCCCGAGTACATGGAAATACTGCAGCTCAGCTTAAGTGCGGACGAAAAGTCAGAAGTGTGCTCTCAAGCCCATAAAATAAAGGGGGCAGCTGGCTCTGTGGGCTTAGCTCGCGTTCAGCGTATTGCTAACCAAATTCAACAAGGTGACCACCCTACATGGTGGGAGAACGTGCATGATTGGGTGGAAGAATTGCAAATGGCAGTTCAACACGACATGAAGGCCCTACACGATTGGTTGAACGAACAGCAAGTCGATGACTAAGCGGCTGTAGGCCCGTTAGCATTTAAAGAAAAGAGGGTTCGCCCTCTTTTTTGTTATTAGTCTTTTATTGAAACGAGTAGGTTATTTTTGCGCGTTTTAATCAAGGTAAAAGGAATTATTGTTATGACAGATAGCGTTCAAAGTACGGCTCAAAACCCCGTGTTTTCAAATAACCAGCTTAATGTAGAAGATATTCCTAACCTTCAAACGTTAGCGTTATTGCCTATTTCTAAAAAGTACCGTGCTATGAATATTTTCTCTATTGGGCTAATTGCGCTTGTTTTACTAAGCATTGCTACTGGGCTTAAATACCAACCATTTTGGTCGATACCTGAGGATTTACTGAAGGCCTACCCATACATTGTCACGGCTATCGTTGCTTTAGCGACTATCTGGGCGCTCTACCACGTTTTTGCAGATGTCCGAATATTCTATGCAATAAGAGAGCAGGACATCAGTAAACAATCAGGGCTCATTTTTCGCAAACTTTCTTGCCAACCTATTTTGCGCGTTCAGCACGTTGAAGTAAATAGAGGGCCGTTAGATAGATGGGCTGGGCTTGCTTCTTTACAAGTGTTTTCAGCCGGTGGAGAAATGCACACCTTTGAGATACCAGGGCTTACGTTGGACAAAGCGGAACAGCTACGGGAATTTATTTTAGCACACAAGGATATAGGAGCTCGCTAATGTCTGAGCCGGTATCCTCTGCGGTGTCACAACCGAATGTTAAAGTAGAGACGGGTGGCGAATGGCAGCGCCTTGCACTTATATCCATTTTATATTTTACGGTACGTAATATCAGTAACGCAGGGCAGGGATTGATATACGCGGTACCAGCGTTGGCCGTATCCTTTAATATTTGGGACAACCTTTTCTCGCCAGAAGTATTAGCCGTTGCTGGCTTTTTGCTACTTTCTACGGGAGGGAGCGGCGTCATTAGTTTCCTAATGTACAAGTTTCGGGTGCATAAGCAGCATGTAGAAATACATCATGGCGTGTTTCAGCGTCGCTATACCAACTTACCGTTATGGCGAATTCAAAATGTGAAAATTGAACGCCCCTTCTATTATCGCCCATTCGGATATGCACTGGTGGTGTTGGATACCGCAGGCAGTGGCAAGGAAGAAGCTAAGATAGTTGCTGTGCCTGAATCCTATGCTGAAGCGCTTAAAAAACAAGTACTGTACGAGAAAAAAGCGCACGATTCGCCAAGCCCTGAACGAACGATTAGCTATGGTGATAGTCAGGGTAGAAGCATGTCAGGGGCTGAAGTTCCCATCTTGGCAAGCGCTGAGCATAGGAATGATGCCACAGAAGAGGTGTTAAATCGTCGTTCAGTTAAAGATATTATTATTCACGGCATTACCAACAACCGCGTATGGATCATTCTGGGTGTCGCCGCTCCGTTTTACGATGATCTCTTTGGTATAGTGTCTGAGTGGCTTGCTGATAAAGGGCTACAGCTTAATCAACTGGTGGGTGAGCAAACCGTTGCGTGGTGGCAATTTGGGCTGTATGCCTTTGTGCTGCTAATGATGTTAATGGCGTTAGTTGCACTATTAAGCGTAGGCGGTGCTTTATTTACGTTCTATGGCTACACCCTTTCTCGCGCTGAGGACAGGTATATTCGCCGCAGCGGACTTTTAAATAAGCTGGAAGTTAGCATGCGTTCATCGCGCATTCAGATGATCACCGCGAAACAAGACTGGTTAGATAAAATACTAAAACGGGTAAATTTATACTTCGAGCAAAACTCTACCGCAAGTCAGCAAGTGCAAGAGTTGATGTCGCCTAATAAGCTCATTGTGCCGTCAGTTACCGAAACCGAGGCTATTGAACTAAGCCAAGAAGTGATGCCAGGTTGCGATTTAAAGGGCCAGTCGTATCAGGTTATTAGTAAGCGATTTATTCAGCATTGGCTGCTTGCTGTTTGGTCCATCCCCTTCTTAGTTTTCTTTGCTATTGGCGCCATATCCCTTCATTTAGATATCGTTGTGGGGGCTTTGGTTATTTATAGCGTAATTGGACTATTGCTCACGTTAAGGTGGTGGCGGTGGGGAATCTCTTACGACAATAAATACGTGTATATAAGAAGCGGTCGGATTGGAATTGACTATCAGTGTTTCGAACCTCACAAGGTGCAGCAGGTCATCGTAAAGCAAAGTGTGTTCATGAAGAGAAGGAAACTAGCAACAATTAAGTTTGTGCTGGCGTCTGGCGCTGTAACTGTTCCTTTTTTACCTGAACAATATGTCTTTACGCTTGCAAATAACGTGTTGTTCGAAGTTGAGTCTACGCGAAAGTCTTGGATGTAATGGCGTTTAAATAAAGCGCCACCGCCCACAAAAGGGGGATGGCGCTTATATTGTTTATTCACGCTTATTTATAAAAGCTTAGTGCATCGAGAACGTCATAACATGCGCCCATTGTGTGATAATCGGTTTTGCCTACAGGGCTTTTTGTGGTCTCTAGCTTTTGATTTTTGGCTGATAAAATCCTAAACCATGCCCCATATTTGTGGTCGACCATATATGACCATGCATAGTCCCAAATTCGGTGGTACCACTGCCAGTATTTATCTTCCCCTGTTTCTAGGGCTAAACGCGCCGCGCACGCAAAAGATTCAGCCTGCACCCAGAAGTATTTTTCATCATCACAGATACGGCTATCCGGTGCGAAACCGTAATACAAGCCACCGTTTTCATTATCCCAGCTAATATCAATGACAGCGTCAAATAGTGAGCGGGCGCGTGCGACTAACCAATCCTGTGGCTGATACTGATGAATTTGTAGTAGTAGTTTTGCCCATTCAGTATGGTGGCCTGGTTGGAATCCCCAAGGGCGAAAAAGGTTTTTAGGATCATTCTTATTGTATTCCCAATCAACTTCCCAAGTTTTGGTATAGTGTTCCCAAATTCGACCGTCAGCTTTATCCGCTTGGCGCTCGGTGATATTGTGAGCGAGCAGCAAGGCGCGTTCTAAAAACGGACCGTGACCGGTGGCCTCAAACGCCGCAATAAGCGCTTCGCAGCTGTGCATATTGGCATTTTGACCGCGGTAATCACTGCAGCGAGAAAAATCTGCGTTAAACTCATCTTTGTACAAGCCGTACTCAGCATCCCAGAAATGGGTTTCCATTAATTCGAAGGCATCATGAATATACAGCTCAGCTTCTTTAACGCCAGCTCGCAGTGCCCAGCTGTAATCCAAAATAACAAAGGCCAAGCCGTAGCAGTGATTAGTGGCATCAACGACTTTACAGGCCTTACCGTTTACATCAAGTAACCAAGCGTAGCCGCCAGTATCTTCTTGTAAATGATAATCTCGCAAAAATTGAATGCCAGACTCAACACGGGCTTTGTATCGAGTATCGCCATAAGCTAAATAGGCTCTCGCGTAGTTAAAAACGAAACGCGTAGAGCTAACTAGGTGACGTGTTTTCTCATCAAATATGCTTCCATCGTCCATAAAATTTTGATGGAAGCCACCTGAGACGGCATCAACATTGGGCTCGTAAAAAGCCAAAATGCTCTTGATGTGATCATGCAGAAAATCGTTTGATGCAAAATTTGGTTGCGTGGTCATACCCTTCGCTCCTTAATCCTTTTCTGAGGTGTTAGGTAGTAGCCAATATAAAGCCATGGCTGCGGTCCATGAAAAGTCTGCACCGCCACTTCGCGCACCTGTTTCAGCGTGAAAAGACTCGTTAAAGCCACTGGTATATATACACGCTCGGCTCCCGTGGGTAATACGTTGAGCTTGATGAGCAAAGCCGTAATCTTGTAAGCCAAGGGCTATCATCCAGTTAATATGAAGCCATATAGGCCCGCGCCAATAACGTTGAGGCTCGTAATTAGGATCTTCAGGGTGAGTAGAAGAAATGGCATATTCACTGTGCTCAAGCCATTTATCTAGTTCGGAAATAAGCGGTTGTGTTTGGTGCTCACCAACAAGACCAGCGAAAAACGGCAGTAATCCCGCCGATGTACGTGCTTTACACAAGCTATTGCTGCGGGTATCGAAGCTATGAAATAGGTTGGTTTCTGCACACCACAACTTTTGTATCGCTTCTTCGGTAAGGCTTAAGCGTTTTTCAAGGTAGGCGGTTTGCTCGTTACTTACTCCAATTTTTTCGCACACTTCTAGTAAATCTTTCGTACCACGGTGCAGTATGGAAATAATACTGACATCGTTCACGCGATAGGGGCAGTCTTGATAAATTAACGTATCGTCAAAATTCATCTTGCGGAAAAAATCTACAAGATACAAAAAGCGATCATATTCTTTTTTGTGTGGGCGTTCTGACGCATCAATATGACTAGTGTCCCGGCGGGTATATTCCCAATCTACGCAGGGTACGGCTTCTAATGCGGCGTCCCATGCAGGGCTATTGTCCATGCCTGATTCCCATGGGTGGTAGCTTACCACTAGCCCCGTATTTTCAGGGTCGCGTTGTTTATACCACCACAAATGAGAGTCGATAAGTTGAGGCACTATAGTGTTTATCTGGGCTTCGGCTAATGCTCTATCTTTACATTCTTCAAACAATGATTTGATGACCGTTGCTAGCACAGGGGGCTGCGTAATCGAGGTGCTATCGGGTATGTTCTTTACGCCCCAAATGTCGGGGCCGGGAAAATACGTGTCAGAGTGTTGATGAAAAACAACGTGAGGCACCATTCCCGACTTCCATTGGGCGCTGAGTAATGATGTCGCTTCTTCCCAGGCTCTGGGTTCATCGAATGGTAGCCAGCCCAAGGCTACTATCGCTGAGTCCCAGTTCCATTGAAACGGATAAAGCCCATGTGTTGGGACTGTATAGCCTCCGAGGTCGTTTTTAACTAGCGTTGCTTTTGCATCTTCAATTAATTGCGCGTCGCGCTGATTAGTCTCTGTCATTATGTTTACCCAATATGAGTTAGTGATATGGCAATTATTACACAAAAATTTACAAATAAAACTCATTTTGGGTTGAAAGTGATAAAATTGTGTTTTATTGTAAATGGGAAGTTAAATGGTGGTGTTGCGTACGGCATAGTGGGAATCCGTAATAGAACACCTAATAAAATGACAAACGGTTGGAGATACACAGTGAAAAAACTACTTCTTGCGACGACTATTTCGTCGCTTTTAGCCGGAAACGCTTTGGCTCAGGACAACGCTCAAGCTGATACACAAGACGCGGCAGAAACAAAGAAAGACTATGAAAAAATCGTAGTTACGGGTACGAGCCGAGCGCGATTGGTGGCTGAAACGCCACAATCGACTACGTCTATGGGGGCGCAGGAGGTAGCAAAATTATCCATGAGTAGCCAAGCAGACGTGCTTCGTTATGTTCCTGGTATTAAAGTAGAAGGTGGCGGTGGTGAAGTGGCCACAAATCTCCAAGTCCGTGGGTTACCATCTTCAGGGCAGTTTCAGTTCACCCCACTTTTGTACGACGGTTCACCCACTTTGAGTGCGTTTGGTCTTAACTCGTCGGCTTACGATGTGTATTACCGAAACGATCTAGGTATTGAGCGGGTTGAGTTTGTTCGCGGCGGTGTATCTAACTTATTCGGGCAAGGTTCGGTGGCGGGCGTTATCAACTACCTATCGAAGAAAGGCACGGAACTATCGGAAAGTACGGTGCAATTAGAGCTTTCTGATAACAACCGCAAGCGTATAGATTTTGCCACCAGCGGCCCACTGAATGAAAAAGGCATGTACTATGCCATGTCCGGTTTTTATCGTTACGATGAAGGCCCAATTGATACAGGGTTGCCTACGGAAGGTTATCAACTGCGAGGCAACATTCACAAAGAATTCGACGATGGCAGTGGCTACTTTACTATATACGGCCAAGCTATTGATGATGAGGTACAATTTTTCCTTCCATTGCCTCTTGATTCACAAAGCCGAGAGCGTGTTGCCGGCAACGATGGCAGAGAAGTTGAATCTACCCAAACATTTTATGCATCTGGCTTGTCTTATGACACCGCAGATGGGCGTTATCGCACGCCTATTGAAGAGGGGGTAGCCACTCGTGGAGGCTCTATTTCCATGGAGTTCTCAAAGGATTTAGGTAATGACTACAGTGTTTTAGCACGAGCAAAGTACGCCAGTTACGACCACCAATTTAACTTGTTTCTAGACGGTGACGGTATTATCAATGTGCCAGAAACACAAAGCGAATATTTAGCGAACAGAGGGCTCGACGACCTTGGCGCCGCTGAATTTACCTATGCGGGAACGGACGTAGTATTACCTGAAGGCGATTTACTATTTGCTAACCGAATACTAGACAGAGACCGGCCGGCAACCGATTTTTCTTCAGAGCTTAATGTCGTCAAATACCTGGATGTGGGGGATTTCTCTCATAGCATTACCGTGGGCACCTTCTTTTCAAGCGCCGAAGCAGAAGATAATAATGTAATAACCCGCTACCTCGGCGAATTTAATAATCAGGCCAGATTGGTTGATCTAACCATTACTGACGCCGATGATAACAGTGTCATAGTTAGCCAAAACGGCGTGACAGGCCCGGGTATTAGTTTTTCTGATACGACTATTTCTGCAAGAAGAACGGCATTCTATATAGCTGACCAAATGCAAAACGACGACTGGATCATTGACGTGGGTCTTCGCTGGGAGGAAATCGACGGTACCATTACCCGTGAGGGCAGCGAAACTGTGGTAGTTAATGACGACCCTATACTGTACGAAGACTTACAGGTGAATGTCACAGGGAACGGTGTGCTTACTCACGGTAAAGTCGATAACTCAGAATTAGCTTATTCAATTGCAGCCCTCTATAAAATGGCCGATAACTTTAATGTTTATGCCAACTATTCTCGCGGGTTCTTTTTCCCCGAGTTGCGCGGTGTGGCGTTTAACCCTAATGGTGAGCCGGGCAGTTATGAAAGTGAAATTGTTAAGCAGGCTGAAATAGGCGCGAAGTTCTTCTTTAATGACTTCATTGGAACCATGGCTTTGTTCAAAACCGATCTTGAAGACAGACGTTCGGTAGACTTTGTGAACGACGAAAATGGGGTTGCTGTTGAAGTTCCTGTTTTTCAATCTACCGAGGCCTATGGCGTGGAGTTGGTGGGTAGCTACAACATTACTGATGACCTTATCTTTGATGCAAACTTTACTTACACCGACCACGAATTCACCGAATACGATTCAGATCCTTCTGTTATCGGTAATGAATTGAGAAGAAAGCCAAAGATTATGTTTAATTCTTCTTTACGCTACACCCTAGACGATTGGGATATTTCTTTCTATCACAACTATCACGGTAAAAATTACACCAACGATGCTAATTCGGTTGAATTGGATGACTTTCATGTATTTCGCTTAGACACAGGCTATACCTGGGAGTTTGGACAAGGCGAACGCTTACGTGCCAGTATTGCCGTATGGAATCTGTTCGATTCAGATGGTATTACTGAAGGGTCTCCTCGACTAGGAAACAGTCAAACAGCGGGTGAATCTTATTTTGTAGGTCGCCCTATATTGCCGCGCCGCGTATCGCTTCGCTTGCGTTATGATTTTTAGTCGACGTTGACACTCCCCCTCGCTGATAGTCTCAATTAGGGGCTATCAGTTTTTTATTTCGCCACGTACATAATAAGAACAACTTATGAATTTTCTAGATTATATTGTAGTGATTGGTTACCTAGCTATCTTGCTTTACATGGGCTTTGCCCTGCGTCAGCAAGAAAATAAAGGTGATTATTTTTTAGGTGGTAGAACATTGGGCTGGAAGCCGTTGACGTTATCTGTAATGGCCACTCAGCTCTCTGCAATTAGCTTTATATCTGCCCCTGCTTTCGTTGGCCTTCGCGATGGTGGCGGTATGATTTGGTTGTCTTATGAGCTGGGAATTCCCATTGCCATGATCCTGCTGCTCGGCACCATTCTTCCTTCATTGTACAAATCAGGTGTCGTGAGTATTTATGATTTCTTAGAGCAGCGTTTCGGCCGTTTAACCCGTGTTCTTATTAGTATCGTTTTTCAATTTAGCCGCGCGTTTGCTACTGGCATTATGATTTATGCAGTCTCCATTATTTTACAAGGAACAATGGGGATTGAAGCTTGGCAGGCGGTCGTACTTACCGGCATCATAACAGTGCTTTATTCTCTTCAAGGTGGTATGAAGGCAGTGGTTTATGCTGATGCTATCCAAATGATTATCATTGTACTTGGTACTATCGCGTGCATTGCCATAGGCTTACACGCGTTAGGCGGTGTGGACGTACTAGTTGAACAAGCGCCTAAAGAGCGTTTAACCGCCATCGATTTTTCTTCTTTGGGGTTCAGCGGCGATGGTTTTGGCTTCTTGCCAATGCTATTTGGCGGTATCATATTGTACGCGTCCTATTATGGTTGTGACCAAACTCAAGCACAGCGCGCGTTATCGGCAAGAAATGAAAACGACTTGCGAAAAATGATTGTGGCTAACGGCATCATCCGTTTTCCAATTACCTTATTGTACTGTTTCTCTGGGCTTATAGTAGGTACTCTAGCGCTAACCAATACCGAGTTTTTCAATAAAATCCCCGCTGATAATCCGGATTGGTTGATGCCTACGTTTATTCTTAACTATCTCCCTCATGGCTTAATTGGCCTTTTAATTGTGGCTATTTTATCTGCTGCGATGTCTTCTCTTAGTTCCGCTATCAACTCATTATCAGCGGTTACCGTTGAGGATTACTGCCGTATTACAAATAAACAGCTTGAGCATCAAAGCTATTTAAAAGTGGCAAAAATCACCGGGCTTATTTGGGGTGGCGTTACCCTTGTTCTGTCGTTGTATGCGGGCAATATTGCTCCTACTATTATTGAGGCTATCAACAAAGTAGGCTCTGTTTTTTACGGTCCTATTCTGGCCTTGTTCTTATTAGCGGTGGCGAGCAAGGCGCTGGTTGGAAAACACGTAAATTTAGGGCTGATTGCCGGCGTAAGTACGAATATTGTAATTTGGCTCTCTGTACCTGATATCTTTTGGTTTTGGTGGAACGTTATTGGTTTTGTTGTAACGTGCGCCGTCGCCTTGGTCGCGCGCTATGTTTGGCCGTCAGCAACGCTAGCAGAAAACGTTAAACAACTTAAATTCCACTCAATTCTTACTACGAAAGACGTTGTTATCCTAGTAGGCTTTTTTATTATCATGCTGGCAGTATGCTTACTAATGCCATCGCTGTTTTCATAAAGCCCTTTTAGAGGGCTTTTATAAAAGGTTTTTTCATGAATAAAACATTTCTCTTTTCACTGTATGAAGAAGCGGTTCGGGTAAGTAAACCAAAGCATTGCTTGCCTGATTATTTTTCGACTTTTTCAAAGGGCGAGCGCGTGTGCATTTTAGGTGCAGGTAAAGCGGCTGCCGATATGGCGGTAGAGGCATATAACTATTTCGGCGACAACGCCTACGGCTTAGTTGTTACCCGTTACGGCTATGAAAATACAGCGCCTACAGGGAATATCGAAGTGCGTCTTGCTGCGCACCCAGTACCCGATGAAAACAGTGTTGAAGGCGCCAAAGCACTCCTTGCCATGGCTTCTCGTGTAGCACCTACCGACAAAGTGATTTTTCTTATCTCTGGTGGTGGCTCCTCATTAGCTTGCGCGCCGCCAAGTACTATTTCCCTTGACGATAAATTGGCACTGCACAAATTTTTACTGCGAAGTGGCGCTAGCATTGAAGAAATGAATACGGTGCGAAAGCATGTGTCAGTGATAAAAGGCGGAAGGTTAGCTGCCGCATCTAAAGGCCATAACACCAGCTTGGTTATTTCAGATGTCGTCGGTGATGACCCGGCATTTATCGCTTCGGGTCTTACCGTACAAGATACATCAACGCCACACGATGCCCTTGCCATTTTAGACAAATACGGGTTCGATACTTCATCGAACATTCGAGGATATTTAGCTCGCGCTCCTGAACTCCCTAGGGTTACTGGCGATTATACACTAGTGGCTAATGCACAAAGCGCGATTGATGCTGCGGTCAAAAAAGCCAATGCTAATGGTTGGGACACCCATATTATTAGTTACACTGAAAAGGGCGAGGCGCAGAAGGTAGCAAAACGTCATGCAGAGATCGCCCTTGAACATAAAAAAGCGGGTAAGCCTATTTTATTACTCTCCGGTGGTGAACTTACCGTGACATTGGGCGATTCCCAAGGTGAAGGCGGACCAAACCAAGAGTACCTTATGGCGCTAGCAAACGCGCTTAAAGGTGAAGCAGGTATCTGTGCACTAGCTGCCGACACTGATGGTGTAGATGGAAGTAAAGACGTTGCCGGTGGTTTCATAGACGAGCATACCCTTACCCGAGCGACGCAAAATGGACTAGATATAAACGCACTATTAGCGGAACACGATAGTTTTGGCTTTTTTGATGCGTTGGGCAGCCATATCAAAATTGGCCCTACACGCACTAACGTAAATGATTTTAGAGTGATTTGTATTGCTTAAGTGCGCTATGTTGGTGAGATCTGCCTATCACTTACGTATAATAGCGCTAGCTTAATTCGAACATGTTGAAAGTAAAATCTATGCTTACATCGGCGAGAAATAATCAGTTATTGCGCAGCGCCTTTACCCTAGGAAAGGGGGATAAGTTGCTTCAAGATAACCAGAAAGCCATTGTGAAAGAGGTGTTTTGGACACACGGCATTACCCAACGGGAAATATCAAGCCGTACTAAAATTCCTCAGCAAACCGTTTCACGATTGGTAAACAGTCTAGTGGAAGACGGCCTTATTCATAGTGTAAGCGACTCAGGCAAGCCTTCATCAGGTTTAGAGCCTAACCCAGACTTTGCTTATTGCTATGGGCTATCGGTGCTGTTAGACGCAATATCGATAGCGTTAATGAATCTTAAAGGCGAAGTCGTTGCGACAAAGCATGTGGAATTAGATGACATGGGCATTGCATCGGTCCTATCTAAAGCGGCTTCAGAGGTAGAGTCGATGTCCACTAAGTTTAATATTGATAGTGCTCGTATACTGGGTATTGGCGTGGGTATATCAGGCTTCTTCAGTTCCACAGATGGTAGAATGAATACGCACCATGCCATAGAAGAGTGGGCAGATATTAATATTGCCGATACCGTTGCCGAGGCGTTTAATTTACCCTCTTGGGTGGTAAACGACGGTACAGGCGCAGCAGCGGGTGAGGGAATAGCTGGAGTGGGCAGGAAGTACAAAAACTTTGTGTACTTCTTTGTATCGAGTGCCTTTGGTGGTGGCCTTATTAACAATGGCGATATGATCCGCGGAACTCATGGAAACGCTGGAGAACTCGGCGATATGTTACCTGCCAAACTCTACAGTCATCCTAATCTCCAGCTTTTAGAGCGCATACTCTTAAAACATGGCGTAGAAGTACCGTCGATGTACCGATTAAATGAAGTCTTCGATCCAAATTGGCCCGGGGTTGATGAATGGATTTATAAAGTTCAGGACTCATTTGATTTGGTTGCTACCGCAAGTTCAGCATTACTGGACAGCCAAGCTATTATCATTGGTGGGCATATTCCCACTAAACTGGCTGAAAAAGTTATTCCTAGAATAGATGTTTATGCACAATTTAGACGAGGCGCGAAGCGCCCCATGCCTGAAATAGTGTGTGCCGGCGTAACCGAATGCCCGGTAGCCGTTGGGGCAGCTACCTTACCAATTAGAGATTGGTTTTTGTAATAGGGTTAGACTAACTGAGCGGATTTAGAAGCAGTATCCCTGAGCATTATTTGATCTCGGCCTGCACGTTTCGCATTGTATAAACGGGCATCAGCCACCTCTAATTGTGACTCTAAGCTCGGGTGTTCTTCAGCGCAAACGCCAATACTACAGGTAATGTTGAATTTGTGATTGGTGAATTGTGTTGTGCGAACTGCATCCATAAATGCAGAGAGCGCAGAAAGGTAAACTTTGGGCGGTCTCACTGACACCACCGTAAACTCCTCTCCGCCGTAACGCACAATAAGATCGTCTGGGAAATAGTCCTTCATCAAGGCCGAGAACTCTTGTAAAAGCACGTCACCGGTTTTGTGTCCGTAGGTATCATTAACGCCTTTAAAATTATCAGCATCAATCATTGAAACAATCACATTGCTTCTCGTGGCCTTGCGGGAGAAGAGCTCGTCTGCTTTTTCATAAAGAAAGCGACGATTGTAGACCTTGGTTAGCGGATCTAAATTAGCCGAATTGCGAATAGTTTGAATCATTTCCTGAGACTCAAGGTTCTGCATGATTCGGCAGTAGAATTCTTCGTGATAAAAAGGCTTAGAAAGAAAATCGTTCGCGCCGCTCTTGATAAACTTAGAAGTTAAAACGCTGTCACCGGAAGCGGACAGACCGATGAAAACCAAATCCTGTAAGCGTTTTTCGTGACGAATTGTCCTAACAAGCTCATAGCCATCCATATTAGGCATACGGTGGTCAGCAATGACCATTTTAATATCTCGATGGTTATCTAGCACTTCCAGCGCTTCTAAACCATCGTTGGCTTCGTGCACCTGAAATTGAAATTTACGGAGTAACGAGCAAATGTGGTTACGGCTGGTTTTTGAATCTTCTACCACGAGTACTTTTGTGGTTAAGTTCTTTCTTAAGCGATCCACAAGTTTAGAAACTTGAAGGTATGAATAGCGAGACTCTTTGGTTATGTAGTCTAATACCCCTTGATCGAGCAATTGTGCGCGGGTGAACTCATCGAAATTACCAGTCAATACAATCGTTGGTAAGTTATAAGAAAGGGCTAACTCAACGCTTTCGCCGTTAGGCGCATCGGGAAGGTTTAAATCAACAATAGCCGCTAAATATTCATTGTCACTTTCAAGAGCACTTTTCGCCTCAGCCAGATCTTCACACAGATCACACGTAAAGTGAGGATTATCCTCAATAAGTTTATTAACTATCTTTCGGACAGTCGAGCTGTCTTCTACTACAAGAACTTTATACATGAGATCTACTCTTAATATCTTAGCTTTGATAATAACCAATAAAAGAAAAAAAAGCCCTCTTACAGAGGGCGTTTCATACTTATGTCTAAATCAATTGGTAAAGTGGAATCACTAGGTTGTATTAACTTTGCTCAACGGGGACGCGAACAAAGCCTTCCATTAAAACTCGTGCACTTCGGCTCATGACAGCTTGTTGAATATGCCATTGGTTATTATCAAAAGTCGCTTTCGCGCCAACCCGTAAAGTACCAGAGGGATGGCCAAAGGTAACCGACTCTCTGTTCTCCCCACCTGCCGCTAGATTAACCAGCGTGCCGGGAATAGCGGCTGCTGCAGCTATAGCAACGGCTGCCGTGCCCATCATCGCATGGTGCAGTTTACCCATAGACAGGGCGCGAACGAGTACATCAATATCAGAGCCCAATATGTCTTTGCCGCTAGACGCTTTGTAGCCTTTAGGCGTTGCTACAAAAGCCACTTTAGGAGTATGTTGGCGCGTTGCAGCTTCGCCAATATCTTTTATCAAACCCATTTGCACAGCGCCATGTGCACGAATAGCTTCAAATTTCCCAAGTGCTTCGGCATCACTATTTATATCATCTTGAAGTTCGGTTCCTGTGTAACCGATATCTTCAGCGTTGATAAAAATAGTAGGGATACCTGCGTTGATCATGGTGGCCTGCAAGCTACCAACGCCCGGCACTTCCAAGGTGTCGACTAAACGTCCAGTTGGGAATATCGCGCCCTCGCCATCGGCAGGGTCCACAAATGCGACCTCGACTTCTGCAGCAGGAAAGGTCACACCATCAAGCTCAAAATCGCCAGTTTCCTGTACTTCACCATCAGTAATTGGCACGTTAGCAATAATCGCTTTGTTGATATTGGCCTGCCAAATATTTACCGTAGCAACACCGTTTTGTGGAATTTTGCTGGCATCAACCAATCCATTGCTAATGGCAAAAGCGCCAACGGCCGCGGTTAGGTTACCGCAGTTACCGCTCCAATCTACGAAAGGCTTGTCGATGGCAACTTGGCCAAACAAGTAGTCTACATCGTAACCTTCACGCTCGCTTTTACTTAAAATCACGGTTTTACTGGTGCTAGAGGTAGCACCGCCCATACCGTCGGTTTGTTTACCGTACGGGTCTGGGCTACCTATCACCCGAAGAAGCAGCGCATCACGGGCTGGTCCCGGTTTTTGTGCTGCCTCTGGTAAGTCGGATAAATTAAAAAACACACCCTTGCTAGTACCGCCACGCATGTAGGTAGCCGGTACTCGAAGTTGTGGCGCATACTTTGTCATGTTTTTTCCTTGTTGTGGTGAGCGGAAGTTGGTTGCGATTTGAAACACGCTGTGAACACGTCCGTGTGCGCTCCCCAGCCGCATCCATGCGGCTGGAAGGTTTCAAATCNCAANCNACCTCCTGCCNAAAAGTAACAAATCCTGCCAAAAGAAGTTAGCTTGTTTAGGGAAAACTGAGTTGGGGGTGGGACCCTCAATTCGCATGGATGCGAATTGGGAGCCTACATGGATGTATTCACGGCGTGTCCTGCAACCGGCTCAGTTCTTCCCAGCCGAATCAGCTAGCTTCTGCTTCTAAGAAGTCCTTTGCGAAGCGTTGTAATACGCCGCCTGCGCTGTAAATTGAGACTTCCTCACCTGTATCTAAACGACAGGTTACGGGCACTTCTAGTTGCTCGCCGTTTTTACGGTTTACTACCAGCGTCAGTGTTGCGCCCGGCGAAGGTTCTCCGCTTACGTCGTAGGTTTCTGTACCGTCTAGCTCAAGGGTTTTTCGGGTTGTGCCAGGCTTAAACTCTAGCGGTAAAACGCCCATACCAATAAGGTTAGTACGGTGAATACGCTCAAAACCTTCAGCTACAATGACTTCAACGCCCGCAAGACGCACGCCTTTCGCTGCCCAGTCTCGCGATGAACCCTGACCGTAGTCCGCGCCCGCTACAATGATGAGCGGCTGTTTGCGGTTCATATAGGTTTCAATGGCTTCCCACATGCGCACGACTTTGCCTTCTGGCTCTACGCGGGCAAGCGATCCTTGCTTAACTTCGCCGTTTTCCAGCACCATTTCGTTGAACACTTTGGGGTTCGCAAGGGTAGCGCGCTGCGCCGTTAAGTGATCGCCTCGGTGGGTGGCGTAGGAGTTGAAGTCTTCCTCAGGTAACCCCATTTTCGCTAAGTATTCCCCGGCGGCACTGCTTGCCATAATGGCGTTCGAAGGTGATAGGTGATCGGTGGTGATGTTGTCACCCAAAATGGCCAGCGGTCGCATACCTTTCATGGTACGCTCGGCATCCATTGCGCCTTCCCAGTAAGGTGGGCGGCGAATGTAGGTGCTCATTTCACGCCAGTCGTAGAGCGGGTTAATGTCTTTACCGTAATCCACACTCAAGTCGAACATTGGCTCGTACACTTTTCTGAAATGCTCAGGCTTGACAGATTTAGCAACAATAGCGTCAATCTCTTCATCGCTTGGCCAGATATCTTTAAGCGTTACTGGGTTGCCATCTTTATCGGTGCCTAACACGTCCTTTTCGATATCAAAGCGAATGGTACCGGCTATGGCGTATGCAACGACCAAGGGTGGTGATGCCAAGAAGGCTTGCTTCGCATAGGGATGAATACGCCCATCGAAGTTACGGTTGCCCGAAAGTACCGCCGTGGCGTATAAATCGCGGTCGATAATTTCTTGCTGAATTTTAGGGTCTAGCGCGCCACTCATACCGTTACAGGTGGTACATGCAAATGCCACAACCCCGAAGCCTAAGTCTTCCAACTCGCTCATTAAGTTGGCTTCTTCAAGGTATAACTTAACAGCTTTAGAACCTGGCGCCAGAGAGCTTTTCACCCATGGCTTGCGGGTTAAACCGCGCGCGTTTGCGTTTCTGGCAAGTAAGCCTGCTGCAATAACATTGCGCGGGTTAGAGGTATTAGTACAGCTGGTGATAGCCGCGATAATCACCGCGCCATCTGGCATTTTACCGTCTTCCTCTTCCCATTTTGCTGCGATACCGCGGCTTTCTAAGTCGCTGGTAGGTAAGCGTGCATGTGGGTTAGACGGCCCGGCCATGTTTCTGCCTACTGCAGACAAATCAAACGTAAGCACGCGTTCGTACTCGGCAGTTTCTAAGTCATCTGCCCATAAACCTGTGTGTTTAGCGTACTGCTCTACAAGCGCAATTTGCTTTTCTTCACGACCCGTTAATCGCAAGTAATCAATAGTTTGCTGATCAATATAGAACATGGCCGCTGTTGCGCCGTATTCTGGTGTCATGTTCGAAATGGTGGCACGGTCGCCAAGGGTTAAGTGGGATGCACCTTCACCATAGAATTCAAGATACGCAGATACTACACGCTCTTTACGCAAGAATTCAGTAAGCGCTAATACAATGTCGGTAGCCGTAATACCTGGCTGAGGCTTACCGGTAAGTTCGACCCCTACAATATCAGGCAAACGCATGTAAGACGCACGACCTAGCATAACGCTTTCTGCTTCAAGGCCGCCCACGCCTACCGCAATTACACCAAGTGCATCAACGTGCGGCGTGTGGCTGTCGGTACCTACTAGTGTGTCAGGGAAGGCTACGCCGTCACGGTTTTGAATAACTGGCGACATACGCTCCAAGTTAATCTGATGCATAATGCCGTTACCCGGCGGAATAACATCTACGTTTTTAAACGCGGTTTTTGTCCAGTTGATGAAGTGAAAACGGTCATCGTTTCGTCTGTCTTCAATAGCACGGTTCTTTTCAAACGCGTCTTTTTCGAAGCCTGCGTGCTCTACGGCGAGGGAGTGGTCCACTATTAGCTGAGTAGGCACAACCGGGTTTACTTTCGCCGGGTCGCCGCCTTTCGCCGCAATGGCATCGCGAAGGCCCGCTAAATCAACCAGTGCGGTTTGACCCAAAATGTCGTGACATACCACACGTGCTGGGAACCACGGAAAATCGAGGTCGCGCTTGCGGTATATCAGCTGTTTGAGTGAATCGTTTAGCATGGCAGGGTCGCATTTACGTACCAAGTTTTCAGCCAATACACGTGACGTGTAAGGCAGCTTGGCGTATGCACCTGGCTCTATGGCATCAACCGCTTCACGGGTATCGAAAAAATCGATACCCGCATTTGGAAGCGGTTTACGGTAATCAATATTCATAAACCACCTATTCTCTTAGCGTTCGCTGATTGCAGGAACAGGGCGTAATTCTTCGCCTGTGTATTCTGCCGATGGACGAATAATACGGTTATCAGCGCGCTGTTCCATTACATGTGCAGCCCAGCCTGTAAGGCGAGACATAACGAATATTGGGGTAAACAGCGGCGTAGGGATTCCCATGAAGTTATAGGCAGAGGCGTGGAAAAAGTCTGCATTACAGAAAAGCTTCTTCTCGCGCCACATGACTTCTTCACAGCGCACAGATACAGGGTAAAGCACCTCATCGCCTACATCGGTCGCTAGCTTTTTAGACCATTGCTTAATAATTTCGTTACGTGGGTCAGAGTCTGAATAAATCGCGTGACCAAAGCCCATGATTTTCTCTTTGCGCTCTAGCATGCCCATCATTTTTTCTTCTGCGTCATCGGCTGACGTGAAGCCTTCTATCATTTCCATTGCGGCTTCGTTTGCACCGCCGTGAAGTGGCCCGCGAAGAGAGCCAATCGCGCCGGTTACACATGAATGCATATCAGAAAGGGTAGAGGCACATACGCGCGCTGTGAATGTAGACGCATTGAACTCGTGCTCGGCATAAAGAATGAGAGACACATGCATCACTTGTTCGTGAAGCTCACGTGGCTTTTCGCCGTGAAGCATGTGAAGGAAGTGACCGCCAATGGAGTCGTCATCGGTTTCCACATCAATGCGCACACCATCGTGTGAGAAGCGATACCAGTAACAAATAATACTTGGGAAGCACGCTAACATGCGATCCGTCACATCTTGCTGCTCATCAAAGCTAGTTTCCATTTCAAGGTTACCTAGCATTGAACAGCCAGTGCGAAGCACGTCCATAGGGTGGGCGTTTTTAGGAATGCGTTCAAGCACGTCTTTCAGTGCGTCAGGAAGGCCGCGCATACCGCGAAGTTTGGTTTTATAGTCATCAAGCTCAGCTTGATTTGGCAAGTGACCCTTTAGGATAAGATAAGCGACTTCTTCAAACTGACACTTTTCTGCTAAATCTTTCACGTCGTAGCCGCGATAGGTTAAACCTGAACCTGATTTACCTACCGTTGATAAAGCTGTTTTACCTGCAACTTGGCCGCGTAAACCCGCGCCACTTAACTGTTTAGCCATCTTGTTGTCTCCGGTCTTGTATAATATGTAAGGTACTTTTTAGTGTGATATCTTCGACATTTGGCGCTTGAAGTTGCGGGCACATTGGCTGCAGGAGCAAAGCACAGTTCCCTGCCACGCCGTAAACCCATCCATGGGGGCTCCGCTTCGGCATCCATGCCTTAAGAGGGGCAGGGAACTGTACTTCACCCCTGCATCCTCGTGCTCGCCAACTTCAAGCTGCAATCGTTTATTTACTTAGTTTTTGCCGTCGGCAAATAGCGCATCTAGCTTTTGCTCGTATTCGTGGTAGCCAAGGTAATCGTATAGCTCCATGCGTGTTTGCATGGTGTCGACGACAGCCTTTTGATCGCCATTTTCAAGTATAGATTTGTACACCATTTCTGCTGCTTTATTCATGGCGCGGAACGCACTTAGCGGGTAAAGCACCATATCAGCACCCCATTCACCAAGTTCTTCTTTGTTCCATAGTTCGGTTTTGCCGAACTCAGTGATATTGGCAAGAATAGGAACGTCTAGTGCTTCTGCAAATGCGCGATAGTGTTCTTCGGTCTGCACTGCTTCTGCAAAAATACCGTCTGCGCCCGCTTCAACGTAGGCTTTTGCGCGTTCAATGGCTTTTTCTAAGCCTTCTTGCGCGAATGCGTCGGTGCGCGCCATAATGAAAAAGTCAGGGTCGGTTCTGGCATCAACGGCAGCTTTAATGCGATCTACCATTTCCGCTGTACTCACAATTTCTTTATTAGGGCGGTGACCACAGCGCTTTTGTGCGACTTGGTCTTCCATATGTACCGCGGCCGCGCCGGCTTTTTCCATATCGCGAATGGTTTTGGCAATGTTAAATGCACCGCCCCAGCCTGTGTCGATATCCACCATAAGCGGTAGGTCACACGCACTGGTAATACGCTGAACATCAGCAATCACGTCATTGAGCGAGGTCATGCCTAAATCTGGCAAGCCATACGAGGCGTTAGCTACGCCGCCACCTGAAAGGTAAATAGCTTGATGACCAATGGTCTTCGCCATCATGGCCGTGTAGGCATTAATAGTGCCTACGATTTGAAGAGGTTTGTTATTCTCTAACGCGGTTCTGAATTTCTTTCCTGCACTCATGATAGTCACTCGCTTAATTGAAAGTAGGGTAGAGGTGTAATAGGTAAGGAGAAGCCTTATGTGTATTAGTCATTGTTGAGCTTCTTCTCGATATTATTTTTTGAATAAAGAATGTGGCGACGCATGAGCATTTCTGCTAACTCTTCGTCACGATTGGCAATGGCGTTAACAATGTGTCTGTGCTCATCAAACGCCGTGCTTACCCGAGGTCCTGCCATACCAAGCTGTACGCGGTACATACGAACTAAATGGTAGAGCCCATCAATAAGCACGCTAATAAGGTGATCGTTTTTGCTGCCAGTTACAATTCGGTAGTGAAAGTCTACATCGCCGGCTTCTTGATAATAGCTGTGGCTATCTTTAACTTTGTCGAAGTGGCTGTCTAGCAGCGCCTGCATGTCGGCAATTTCATCATCACTCATATAACGAGCGGCTAAGCGCGCAGCCATACCTTCTAGCGCTTCGCGCACTTGATATAGTTGGATAAGCCCTGCAGGCGAAAGCTCCACCACCCGCGCACCTACATTCGCTTTGCGTTCGACAAGATGGCAGGTGGCTAAGCGATTAATTGCCTCGCGAATAACTGCACGGCTGACTTCGTACTTTGTCGACAATTCCATTTCACTCAGCTTACTGCCTGCTGGAATGATGCCCTCAACGATATCCTTCCTTAATTGAAAGAAGGTACGGTCGGCATTGGTGATGGCTTGTTCGCTTTTTACTAACACTGTATAGAATCTTTAAATGACTAATGTCGACAATATATGCCCATTTTGGCGTTTTTTCAACCTTAAAAGGTTTGGATTGTCGACAACGAGAGTAAGATATTAGTCTGATAGTCTTGTTTAGCGGCCTGTGTTGACAGTTGTGCAATGGTTTAATGGCATACGCAAACAGAGCCATGTGTCAGCTTACGTCTATTAGGCGAACCTTGCGCAACCATATTGATAGCTACTGCCCGGACGGAGGAGGGAATTTGGTAACGAAAGTTACATACAGAGGTTCTGAGCTAAAGAATGATTCAAGTTAGTGGTAATTTGTTTAAAGTTTGTCCATCTGGTCTAGGTCTTCTTTACTTTATTCGCTTAGGTGTTGTGAAGAGATAGAGTAAATTATCTTTATGATATCTATTTGTTTTTTTGAAATTTATACATACTTTGTGTTTGATGCTTAACCTAACCAATTAGTCTAATTTTGAAGTCTTATTTTAGTAAAAGTGTAATATTTTACTTTGCAAGATCGTAATCTAACGGTAACATATCGTTCCAGTCTTCAAGCCTAAATTCTTCTACTGAATTTTAGAGGGCTGGGAAAGTAAGTTCTACTTTTAAAGCAGAGTTTCATTGAAAGTAAGTTTGTAATGTTTTATTGCGACTTACTTTTTTATTGCCTGTAATCCAGTATAAGCACAAGGTTATGTGCGCCTCTCAAATTAGTGAGTTTAGTCTTTCAAAGTTCCAAAGAAGAACTTGAAGCGGCCTAAAAATATTATTACACCTAACACTCACGCAAAGGGGTTACACCATGAAAACCAATACTGACGTGTCTAAGACACTCGCCAGTAAGCTTTCACCTGTCGCACTAGCAGTAGCGATGACCGTTCCAGCTCTTTCAAACATTGCGGTTGCTCAAGAAGCCGAAGCAACAGAAGAACAACAGTTTGAAGCCATTACCGTTACCGCAACAAAACGCCCTCAAGTTATTTATGAAGTTCCTATCGCTATCAGTGCTTTTGATGGTGACAAGCTAGCTGCCCAAGGTATTACAGACCTAACCGACGTTGGTAAGTTCGTTCCAAACCTTAACGTTACGGGTTTCTCTGCGGGCCACACGTCTTCTGTAAACCCTTTCATTCGTGGTATCGGTCTTCAAGATCACCTTATCACTACCGACCCTGGTGTTAGTGTTTACGTTGATGGCGTTTACCTAGGCCGTCAAGTAGGTCAAAACTGGAGCTTAAACAATATTGAGCGTATTGAGGTACTTCGTGGTCCTCAAGGTACCCTTTATGGTCGTAACTCAATTGGTGGTGCAATTAACATCATTACTAAAGAGCCAGATCAAGGTGATGTAACTAAAGTAAACACCGAGTTCGGCACGCGCGGCCGTGTTAAAGCCGATATTTTTGTTAACCATGGTCTATCTGAAACTGTTGCGTTTAACATGAACCTAGCGTTCAACAAACGCGACGGCCTTGGTGAGTTCATTAACGTACCAAATGCTGAATACGATGTAGGTGAGACTGAAGATATTTCTGGTCGTGTATCACTTAAGTGGGAGCCTTCAAACGATTTCCGCATGGTGCTAACCGCAGATGCTAACAACGGTGACGGTGGTTTACGTCCTTACACTGTGCTTATTGATGAAGTGGGTTCTGCGCGCTACTTTGGTGGTGGTAACGGCTTAGGTGTTGAGTTGCGTAATACTGACGTAACGCCTGAAGGTGCAGACATTTATGATAACGCAACAGGTACTGAAGCAGTCACTGGCGTGTCTAATGAAGCGCGCGGCCTTTCACTAACGACTGAGTGGGATATCAATGACGACTATACGGCGAAGGTTGTTGCTAGCCAGCGTACATCTAAATATAAAGCAGGCCTTGATGATGACGGTACAGTATTCTCACTAGACCAGTTCCCGGAGCGTGGCGAAGCAGACCAAACGTCAATCGAACTTCAGCTTAATGGTTATATTAACGAATATACTGACTTCGTAACGGGCCTTTACTACTTCAATGAAGAAGGGAGCAACCGCCAGGGCGATGATTCTAACTTCGACGGCGGCCCAAACTTACTTGAGCTAGACCAAGAAACCACGTCGAAAGCGGTATACGTGAACGTGCGTCATGACTTAACTGATGAGCTAAGTGTGTCAGGTGGTATTCGTTACACCGAAGACGAGAAAGAAGCCTCTGCGAACGTATTCTCAGCACTTGGAACTATCTTCGACTCAAACGAATGGGATGAAGTAACCTGGGAGTTTGCTACTAACTATACTTTTGATAATGGCATGACAGGATATGCGACTATTCAGTCGGGCTACCAGTCTGGTCAGTTCCCAGCGCGTCCTTACTGTCTAATCGGCCAGTTTTTCGGTGCGGGTGGCTTCGATGATATCGAAGGCGCACAAGCAGCCGTTCGCGCAAATAACTGCTTTACGGCATCTGACAACATTACCGCTACTAACTATGAAGTAGGTATTAAAGGTCGCGTTAACGATTACTTCGATATCAGTGTTGCTGTCTTTAACACTGAGTTTGAAGATCTGCCTTACCAAGTAAGTCGCGTAAGTGAAGGCGGTTTCGACACAGCAAACCTTGTTGTTGAACAAACTTCTCGTGGTATTGAAGCAGATGCAACGTTTAGCTATGGCAACTTCAGCATGATGACCAGCATTGGTTACATGGATGTTGATGTGGAAGAGCAAGATGGATTTAACCCGGTAGCACCACTGACTCCAGACCTTACGCTAGCAATTGGTCCTCAGTACACCTTCGAACTCGATGGTGGCGATTCAATTCGCGTGCGTGCTGATTACTCTTACCGTTCAGAAATGTACGGTGAGCCAACATCTGCACCAGAGCGTATGACAGAGCTTGATAGCCGAGCGTTAGTTAACTTTGATATTGCGTATACGCCAGCGAATGAAGCGTACACAGTCGCACTTTACGGTCGCAACATTTTCGATGAGCGTTACGACAACGCGCGCTTGAATACAGGTGACTATATCCTGCAAATTCTAAGCAATGACGCGAGCGAGTTCGGTGTTAGATTCACCACTGAATTCTAATAGCTACAACGAGTTATGATTAAAAAGCCAGTCTTCCGACTGGCTTTTTTTTGCTTATTTTTTCTTGTTTTATCTTCATTATTGGCATAATTTTAAAACTGTTCTAGCAATGTCCGACGATTATCTATGAAAAAAAGAGCGCTCTACGGCATTACTTTACTTGCAGTATCTATGCTTGTATTTGGCTGCACTTACACTGTGTATTTACCTGACGATGAAGAGGATAACACCACTAGGGGTGAAAGAGTCGCGACTGCTAAACCAGAGTTTGGTAATCAATGTCGCTATAGTGGTGATGGCGAATACGGCGTATGCCCTACGTCAAATGGTGAAATGGTAGGAACTTCGTGTTCGTGCCCCACACCGTCAGGGCAAATTATGGGAACGGTGTCGAAATACTAAAAGCGCTTATAGTCGTGAGACCTATCAATCATACGGAGTTGAAGCGTGGGGTTGTTTACCAGTTTTAAGAAATCGAGATTAGAGAACAAATTCAAGAAAAAGGAATGGGTAATTATTCAGCCTATTCCATTCGCTCAATTTGAACAACTTATTATCGACCATGTTGACAGTGGTTGGGAGATTGAGGATGACTATGAAAGGCTGGCAGAAAATACGTCAAATTGGCAATGCGAATTACGCAAAGGAACCAGTATTCTCACCTGCATTTGGACAGCTAACCACCAAGGTATTGTATATGGGCCTGAACGGGTGCTTACAGGACTATCTGAAAAGCTAAAAGTCTCTACATCTAAAACTATCACGACACCTTGGTTTTAAACTAGCATTTTTGGCCATCGATTAGAGCCAGCCTTTTTGTTTCGCTATGCGGGCAGCGTCTACTCGGTTTGTGGCGTCTAGCTTAGATATCGCTTCTGACAAGTAGTTTCTTACGGTTCCTTCAGATAAAAACAGCGACCGGGCTATATCTTGAGTTTTCAGCCCTTCTGATGCCAGCTTAAGAGCCGACATTTCTTTTTTTGACAGCGGGTTGTTGTCATCTAATGCCATGATCGCAAGCTCGGTGGAAATTACCTTTTTTCCGGCAGATACATCGTGAATTGCCTTTATTAGATAGTCGCTATCCGATTCTTTTAAAATAAACCCTTTAACCCCTAAACTTAACGCCCGCTTGATATAACCTGGTTTTGAAAACGTGGTCATAAGGACCATCTTGGTACTGAGGCTTCCATTGGCGATATGAGCCGCTAAATCTAGTCCAGATACCAGCGGCATTTCTATATCGCTTAAAATGATATCGGGCGCAGGGTGTTCATTTAAGTAATTAATCGCTTCTTGTCCATTGCTGTACTTATCGACAACAGTTAGGTCGTCTTCTAATGACAAAAGCATGGCTATGGCATCGCGAACCAAAGACTGATCTTCAACAATCAAAATAGTAGTGACTTTTGAATTCATAGCGCAGCCTTCCTCGACGAAATTTGATCAACATTGAGTTGGAGAATCACAATAGGGTGGGGAGCAAAGGAAATGTCCACATTGGCATGGATAGATGCGGCGCGCTCTCTAATTCCCATTAGGCCGTTCCCTTCTTTTATCGACCCATTGCTCTCAATAATGCCATGGTCTTTATAAGTCACTTTCACTGTCTGCTCGTTAACTTCAACATTGAGTGACACCGTATTTCCTGTTGAGTAGCGCAGTGTATTTGTCGTCAGTTCCTTGATAATAAGAGAGAGCTGACTTTCTTGTTTTGCACTTAAACGTGCGTCTACTTTGTCTTCAATATTGGTAATGACGGTAAAGCCATTTTCTTCTAAAAGCGCCTTATCTTTGGCTATTTCATCGCAAAGCGAAAGCTGCTTAATATCTGATACTGCTTGGCGAATATCGCTTAACAAAGACTGCGAAAGCTGGGCTAATGCTCTCACTTCACGATGAGCCTCTTCAATTTTGTCTTTACTTATCAGTTTATCGGCCAACTGTGCCTTCAAGGAAATGGAGCTGAGAGCGTGTCCTGCTACATCATGTAAATCTCGACCTATACGCTCACGCTCGGCTATCGCTGATAGAACCCGAAGGGCTTCCGCCTGCTGACTTTCTTTTAAGCCGTGAAGCGTTTCTTTTCGCTCCATAACGCCAAAGCCAAATAGAACGATGCTGTTCAACAAGGAGGCAAGAAGGAGGAAACCAGCACCGTCAAATACGGAAAAGTTTAACGATGTAAGTAGTACCATCATGGTGCTGATGGTAAGTATGCCCGTTCTCAGCGAGTTATAGTACCCGACGATGAAAGCAATAAAACCTACAATTGTTGCAGCTCCTGGATTTTGGAAGCTGCAAGCCACTGATAATAAAAACATCAGAAGCAAATAGCTCGGCAGTGTTTTAGCGGGTTGTTTTATAGCTTTAATGTAAAGAGTAACGAAGCAAATATATCCTGCTGATTGAAATATCCATGTTTCAACAGGTAGTGGGCGTGAAATAATTAGTGGGACAAAGAAAAACAGCGAAAAAAACAAACTGCCGTGCGACCAGCGTTTTTTGCGTCCATTTCCCAAAAGCGGCATGACCGGCGCCATTTCGTTCTTGTCTACATGGCTTATAGATTCACCCATTTTCGCAGTGCCTTCACCTACATGAGCGGTAGGCACTGCGCTGGTGTTATTTATTATGTGGTTTTGGCTGCGCATTGCGAGTATTTCGTCCTTACTGAAATACAACGGCTGACTTGCTAGTGATAAGCAAGGTGCCCGAGATAATTAACATAATACCTAGCACGGCATAAATGTCGAAAGTTTGTTTCCAAAATACCACTGATGCAGCGGTGATTAGCGCGATACCCATACCTGACCAAATCGCATAGGCAACGCCAATTCCCATATTCTTTAGTACCATCGCAAAGAGCATCCCTGAGACGGTGTAGAAAAAGATAGCGCCGTAGCCGAACGCCCACTTTTCCCAGCCATTAGACATTTTAAGTAGCAGGGTAGCGGTAACTTCCGTAACGATAGCAATGGCTAATAATAAGTAAGTCATGATGAATTCCTTTTGGTTGTTTTGTTGTAGAGCGTATTCTATTGCGGTAAATCGTGCTTAAATTGATATCTGAGCATTTGCTCTTTTCTTCTCACTGCAGGTTTGAAAGCGACGTTCGAGTGCAATTAAAGAGACGATATAAACTGAAACTATGACCGCAGATATGGCTTCGACACGAGCATCCGGGAACAGATACCAAGCGCCAACAATGCCAAAGGTTCTTGCGATAGTGTGGAAATAACCTACCCAGTGTTCAATAGCCCAAGATAATGGCATCCACATCAGTCCAGCTAAAATTCCTATGCTAAGAGAAACCGTTGTATGGTCTATCGCCGCAACCGGAAGTGCGATGGCAAACACCAAAAGGCTCATTAGCATGCCAACGAAAAAAAGGCGATCGAAGCTATTTGATGTGGCCTTTTTAGCAAAAAATCGCTCGCCAGTGAGGTATGAAAGACCAGCACCTAAGTAAAAAATAGCGCCAGTACCGATATACAGCATCCACGTGATTGTTAATTCTGATACAAAGGGAGCGCTCGCGCCTAATATTGCCCAAACAATAGTACCGGCCAGCGGCATTGCGATGAACCTGTTCTGTTTGAAGCTTTCGCGTTGCTGTTCAAGCGTTGGCTGAGTTCTTTTTAAGCTAACAGCTGTGCGAGATGACGATACCTGTTCCATTTCTTTCTTACCTTTCTTGGTTATTTCGATAGGGCAAGTATGCGTGAGTGTTGTGCTTTGGGTTAGTCACAAAAATCATCAATAGTATGTGACATTTGTCACCAAATGCGCAGAACAGGCTAATTGAAAAAGGTCGAATGGCGAGAATAAATAATTGCTTAGTTTAAGTTACTGCAAGTACTTTAAAGATTATTGCGTTTGCTGCTTTTTCTTTGCTTTGCGTTTATTTAACACAGACACACCGTCTTCTTTTGACAATAATAGGCTGTCATAAATACTGACAAGGGCTATCGCTCCCATAAACATCATGGCAATAGAGAATGTCTGCAAGTTAGGTGTATCAGGGCTCTGTTTCAATATAAGCGCCGCAACAGCGATAGCAAGGGCTGAGAGCGTGATCCCTAAGCCTCGATTCATCTGCATTAAAATAGCGCCTAGCGTGTTCGCATCTCGCATTTTGTTTGGAGGGACATCGGCGAAGGCTATGGTGTTTAACAGCGTTAAGTGCATTGAGCGAGTCATGCCATTTACAAACAGTATTGTGGCAATAGCGAAGGAAGAAGTATTTTGGTTAACAAAAGCAAATGCGACAAAGCCAAGAGCAATCAGTACGCCGTTTACTACAAGTACGCGTTTGAATCCGAAGGTATTCATGATCCACGTTGTCGCTGGCTTTATTGCTAGGTTTCCAGCAAAAAGCCATAGCAACAAAGAGCCAGCCTCTACAGGCGAGTAGCCTAGCCCTAGCTGTAGCATTAGCGGCACAAGAAACGGGGCGCTGCCAAGTGCTACACGCACAACAGAACCACCGTAAACAGAAAGCCTGAACGTTTTGTGCTGCATGGCATCAAATGAAAATAGTGGTTTTTTGGCTTTTTTGACATGCCGTATTGCAAATACCATGAGCACTAGGCCAATGGCGATGATGCCTAGCGATTGAAGAAGTTTATCGCTGGTGCTGGCAAGAAATTCAATGCCTGCCATAAACAGCGCGAAGCCGACGCCGGTAAGTAGAAAACCTTTAACGTCGAATTTACCCACATCGCCTTTGGTATTTCTAAGCAGATAGAGAGACGCGATGATGGCAATGATACCCAGTGGAATATTCATATAAAAAATCCACTGCCAGCTAAAGTGAGTCGCTATATAGCCGCCTAACACGGGGCCTAATAGCGGTGCACTCAAGGCGGGCCATGTGATAATGGCTACGGTTTTTACTAGTTTTTCTTTGGGCAAATCCCGCAGAACCACTAACCTGCCCACGGGGACCATCATGGCGCCGCCTAAGCCCTGCAGAATTCGAGATAGGGTAAATTCGAATAAGGTTGTGCTTAAGCCACACAGCACCGACGCCAAAGTAAAAATGGCAATCGCCGCTATAAATATTGTGCGAGCACCAAATTTGTCAGCAGCGTAGCCGCTTAAAGGAATGAAGAGCGTAACGGCCACTAAATAGGCCGACACGCCAATAGAAAGGTGGGCTGCCGGTACATTAAAGTCAGCAGCAATAACGGGAAGCGCAGTGGTAATAACCGTGGCATCTAAAATTTCCATAAAGAGTGCCCCTGCAACCAGAAGGGCAGTGGCTAACTCTCTATTGAACAATTTCAAAGGCTCTGACGACTCGCGCGACACCCGTGATATTGCGAGCAATATCTACAGCGGCAGTGGCTTCAAGGTTAGTTAATCTGCCCATTAAAAAGACTTCTGAATCTTGCACAACCACTTTAATTTGAAGAGCAGGAACGCGCTCATCTGCCACAATTTTGGTGCGCACCTTTGATGCTAGCCAAATATCGTTAGCTTGTGTTCCCGCGCCGATGGGGTCGCCTATGCGAATTTGATTGTGTATCTTCTTAATATAACTTACTTCCTGAGCGCGCCTAACGGCTTCATCGATGAGACTTTGACTTGGCGCTTGCCCAGTTAACAGCGCTACGCCGTTATATAAGTCCACTTGAAGGTTGGCTTGCTCTTTCAGTGCGTCGCTTTTAGACCATTGATAGGATACCGCTGCATCGGCGTTTTGATCGTCAAGCTGCGTACCCACAGTACGTCTGTCATTAGCGACTTTTGCAGCCATGGCTCCGGCAGCACCTACGGCCACAACGCACCCTTGTAATGTAAGAATCAGGGCTAATAAAGAACCCAGTAGTCCTAAATTTTTCACATGTTTCCTCATAGTCTACTTATTTACTCATCGCCGTGATCGGCAGGGAACAAACTGTCATCAATACATTCACATAAGTTGTGAATGACCAACAAGTGCACTTCTTGTATACGCGCGGTACGGTTAGAAGGAACGCGAATTTCCACATCGTGTTCGCTTAAAAAGCCCGCCATTTCACCGCCGTCTTTACCGGTAAGCGCAACAATTGTCATATCACGGGAAAGGGCAGCTTCCATTGCCGCAATAACGTTACGCGAATTACCGCTAGTTGAGATAGCTAGAAGGATATCGCCAGGCTGACCAAGCGCGCGAACTTGCTTAGCAAAAATCTCGTCGTAGCTGTAATCGTTGGCGATAGATGTAATTGTCGAAGTATCTGTACTTAACGCAATGGCCGGTAGGCTCGGTCGGTCGCGCTCGTAGCGATTGAGCATGTTGGAAGCAAAATGTTGCGCATCACCTGCAGACCCGCCATTACCACAGCTCAATACTTTATTCCCTCTAATTAAGGCTTCAACGATCATGTACGCCGCTTTCTCAATATGCTCTGGCAATATTTCCGATGCCGCTATTTTGGTTTGTATGCTCTCGGTAAAATTCGCTTTTATCTGTTCAATCATGTGTCATCTCTTTGTTTTCACCAAACGGCAGACCATTTAGTGAAATTTTTTGCGCTGCATTACAGCGTCTTGATTTTTGTAATGGCCAGTATCTGAAAGTCAGAGGTTTAAACTGTGGCCTCAGCGCGAGAGAGAAACGGCCTAACGTTTATCGCTCGCGATAATCAACCCGCATTTGCTATTGAAGCGTGCGAAAAAACTCAACCAGGTTTCTTGCTTCATCTTCAACTTTAAAATTTTTCACAACGTGTTCGCGTCCGGCTTTGCCCATTTCTGCAAGTTTGTCCATATCTGAAAGCAGTAAATCCATCTTTTCTGTGACAGCTTGCTGATCTTTGGTCGGTACAATATACCCATCAACGCCTGGCCTAATGATGTCTTCCCATGCGCCCGCCTGAGTAGCTAATACCGCAGCTCCAGCACTCATGGCTTCAGGTACAGTTAATCCAAACCCTTCGTTATAGCTAAGTGCACTTACTAATGACAGTGCACTGAAGATTTTAGGAATTTGCTCAAACGGCAACTCACCGGTGAAAACAATTCGGTCAGTTAACCCGGCTTTAGAAATTTTTTCTTTAAGCTCGTTTACAAATTCTTGGTTACTCGAGGATATGGCACCTACAACTACCGCGTTCACGTCAGGGTATTTGGGCAATACTTTGATACACGCGTCAACAAATAGGTGAACGCCTTTTTGCTCTCTCACTCTGCCCAGAATACCAATGCCGTACTTGCCGCCGTACCCTAATGCTTGCCATGCTTCTTGCTTGTTTTCTGCTGGCGTGTAGTTGTCTATTTGCACACCGTGGAGATTTATCTTGGCGGGGGGCTTATTTAGATATTTTGCAGAGCGATTACTCATCGCAATCACCGCATCCATTTTATTGCTTAACCACACCGTAGAAGCCGAACGCTTTCGCTGAGCGGCAGAGCTAAATACAAGCTTTATCTTGGCGCGAAACACGTATTTGAGGATCACACCCTGAATCATCTCGTCAACGCGACGCGCATGAAAAATTCGCCACTTACCATTACTAAGCGGGCGTCGACACATCTTGGCGACCTCCCAAAAAGTAATAGTCATTGATGGGTCTGGAACAAAATGCTTGCCCATTATTCGCAAATTAATCATGTGTTTTTGAAGCGATGTCACTTGCAGCATGGTAGACGTTACACCAGAAAAGTTGGCGCTGGAGTTGCCGACTATCAATTCAATTTCTTGGTTATCAACGCTGCTTAGCGAAGTCTTGTTATTGGGATGACTCATTATTTGTGGGAACCTAAGATACTTTCATCAAACAGACAAAAGGGTGCAAATCATAAGATAAAAAAACGAAATATTACTAGCATAAAGACGTTTTCATTGATTCTCGAACGCGATTACCTTTGGCATACGCATTCAGTTCGCTTTCGGCAACGTCAGCCATAGTGCTTATGTTGTCAGCCTTTAGCCTACGCTCTTCAGCCATTCGAGGTTGTCTCCGTCTATGGCAATAACGTCTATCCTTAAGGGGGTAGACGCTGGATTTAGACCATTATCTAACAAATAGAAACCAAACGCAGCCTGAATTCGCTGAAGTTTTTTGGCCGTGACAAATTCCACTGCACTGCCAAAGCGATTTTGCTTTCGATATTTCACTTCAATACACACTATGGTATTCCCGTCTTGCATTACAATATCGAGTTCACCACGCCTTGTATGGTAGTTGCGACAACGAAGAGTGAGGCCTTGTTGAAGTAAATATTCACAGGCCTTGTCTTCCGCTGCATTCCCTTGCAGTTTAGACATTTCTTTACTCCGAAAGCATTTGCACTTTTTCGTTACGAATAATGGCTTGAGGTTGTTTGCGTATCACTTCGCCTTTCTGGTTGAGTGAAAGTGTTCCTGTCAGCCCGTCGTGGGATAAATAATTCAGCGTGTTAAGCATGCCTAGCTGTGGAAGGAGTTTGTAGGCATCAAAGCCGAACGCAAACAAACGCTTTTGCATAGTATTTTGATTATCCCACGCTTGCTCAACTTCTTTTTGCAACGGCTGCCACTTATGTGAAGGCATTAACCATGGCATATCAATAAAGTGAACGTTTTGCAAATCCCGCCACTGGTTTTTACCACTATCGTAATCCATTGAGCGAGAAGTAGCATAAACAGGCACTTGTTTACCGTCGTAGGGGTTTAGGCTTGCTTCAATAATTGGGTTGAGCAGTTCGGTGTCTTGCGGTGAAGCAAAAGCAACGATAGCGTCGATGTCACGGCGACTACGAGGCATGTTATACACTTCGTCGTTGGTCATGTACTCAATTTGATTAATGCGTTCGTTACTTTGCGCAACGTCTAGCGCTTGGGTAATACCCTCTCGAAGTGAATTACTGTCGTTAAACGTAACAGAGGTAATATTCGTACGCTGCTTGTTCTCTGCGCTATTTAAGGTTTTCCAGTGTTTCTTGAACGTATCATCCATTCGCTGGTACAAGCTACTTTGCGCAGCAATAACGATGGGGGCTCTATACCCCTTATTAAAGATAAATTCGGCAAGCTGCTTTGCTTCATCCTCGGGCGCAAGCCCGTAGTAGTTCAAAGAGGTGGGTAAACCTAATTCACTGAATTCACTTTGCATGCTTGGCTGTTTAAGCGCGGTGGCTTCGGCTTTATTATCTGAACGTAATACCTGTGTTGCTGAAGCATCCAGTGGGCTTTTTAACTCACCATGTACTGGTAAGTCATCGGGGCGATTCAAAGCCAGTACATTGACGCCAATGGGTAAATTAGGCACTAAATGCTCGATAGTATCTTTTAAAAGCGGGCCAATGACGAACTTGGTGGAACCAATCTCGTCGACGAGCTGTTGGCTATCTGCCCCGTGAGTGTCAATAAATCGCAATCTAGGTAGAAGCTTTTCATCTTGGCGTTTTTCTACATCGGTATAATATGCGGCCATAATGCCGTTTTTCACCACTTGGCCGGTGCGAGCTAACCTTCCTGAAAGAGGAAGAAGCACTGCAATGTCATTCGCGCCAGCTTCGGTAAGCTGGGTTGCTTCAAGAACGTTTTCTGGTAACGATGTCGCTAGCACGTGGCCACGAAATACTTGTTGGAATTGCTGTAGGTTTCGCGCTAACTCAGCGGGTGATGCGGCATTTTCTTCGGTCAGTTTGCGCAGTGTTATAAAGGGCGAAAGTGCCGGGTACGTTTCTCCTACCTGCGCTAGAGACTCTTTGGGTATTGCCGTTACCCATTGCCACACTTGCTCTACTTTTTGCGCATCAGGCATATTGGTTTTTAGTACACTATTTGCTGCCGCAGCCAAATTACCCTGCTGTGAATAAAGCTGTGCTTGCAACTGTGCTTTTTCGTAACCAGTTTCGCCAGTGCTATCCACACTGTCTAACATCGCAAGTAATGCATCAGGTGATGCATCAGGCATGCCAGCATATGTTCTCGTTACCAGTAAGGAATAGTAAGCGTTGTTCGCATTTGAAACCCCGTCTTCTTTCACTTCATAAAGCACTTGTTGTGCTAAAACAGGCTGATTATTTTGAATGTATAAATCCGCCGCTTGAAGTAAAAGTGCATCGCGCTTATTTTTGTCGCGAGTGCGTTCCCAAGCTTTTTTGGCTTCAAGAAGTTTGTGCTCTGGCGTGACGTTTTCTTCAACCTTTGTAGTTTCAATAGGCGTAGGATTTACCGCCACAGGTTTAGATTGCGGCTTTGGGGTGCTGCCACAGCCCGATAATACCAACACAGAAGCAACGGCTGATAGCGTAAAAATTTTTCCAGCTTGTCCGAGATGACGCACAGTTTCATTCCTTTTACATCGTTATAGGCCAAGTTTATCTTAACCACTGTGAAAATCTACGCTTGCCAGCATAATCTGGACTAATGGCGTGTTACACTTGTGGCATTATCTTCATATTTAACGAAAGACTACACCACTGCTATGACAGACACCGCCACCTTATATATTGTTCCTACGCCAATCGGCAATTTAGACGACATGAGCGCACGAGCAATTCGTGTACTTAGTGAAGTTAACTGGATTGCTGCTGAAGACACTCGCCATAGCGCTCGTCTGTTACAACATTTTAGTATTGGAACCAAAACCCTTTCGCTTCATGAACACAACGAAGATAAGCGAACGGCCATGCTTTGTGAGCGGTTGAAGGGCGGCGAGTCTGTGGCGCTTATTAGTGATGCAGGTACCCCTTTAATTAGCGATCCCGGCTTTGTTTTGGTGCGTAAGTGCAGAGAGCTGGGTATCTCAGTGAGTGCGCTTCCCGGCCCGTGTGCGGCAATTACGGCGTTAAGTGCTTCGGGCCTACCCACAGATAAATTTATATTTGAAGGCTTCTTACCGGTTAAAACCCAGGCGCGAGAAGGCGCATTGTCAGCGCTTTTAGACAGACCTTTTACCACGGTTTTCTACGAAGCCCCTCGCCGTATTCTCGATACGGTTACCGATATTCAGCGGGTATTGGGAGAGCGCAATATAGTAGTCGCTAAAGAGCTTACTAAGACATTTGAAACCTACGCTAGTGGTAGTGCGCAAGATGTCATCGACTATCTAACCGCAGAACCTGCGCACCAAAAGGGAGAGTTCGTGGTGATGATTGCGCCGGCTCAAATAAATGAACAGGCAATTCCAAGCGAAGCAATGTCGCTATTAAACACGTTATGTGAACATATGCCGCTTAAAAAAGCGGCAGCCGTGGTAGCCAGCCATTACGATTTAAAAAAGAATGCGCTGTATCAAGCAGGACTCGATGCAAAAGCATAAGCCCTGTTAAGCAAGATTGATCTTAAGTGCCTTTGGCAAAATACAAAGTAGTACGTTCTACGTTAGCCCTCGGTAAATAAAAGGCTAAGTGCTAAAGGAGATGCAGATGACAAAGACACTTAAAATTACCATGCCTGACGGTAAATGGCTGGTAGATATATTTTCTCAAGCCAACGACTCTGGCGTTTACGATTTAATCCATCCAAACGGTGTTACGGACGTTTCATTAAACGAAGGTGAGATGTACGGATTTCGCTATAGCCTACAAGGCAAGCCAGGTACATCTTTCAAAATCGAGCTAGATAATGAAGTGTTAGCTGAAGGCGAGATTGATAACTCTGAAACCGCGTCGGGAAGCGGCGTGGTTTAGTCGTAAAGCTTAGACAAACAAAACCCGCCAACTGGCGGGTTTTGTGTTTGTAACGTGTTTACGACAAACGTCCTTTAAAGTCTTCGTAGCTGAATTCGCGAACCAGTTCAAAGTCGCCATTAGCACGTAAAATACCAATAGCAGGGTGCTCTACACCGTTAAAGAACGTGGTTTTTACCATGGTGTAGTGCATCATATCTTCAAACTGCAAGCGGTCACCGGCTTTTAGCGGCTCGTCGAAGGAGTAGGTATCAATAACATCGCCTGCAAGGCACGAATTACCACCAAGCTTCACGTTATACGCTTTTTCATCGGGCATTCCGGCGCCCAGAATTGTAGGGCGGTAGGGCATTTCCAGTACGTCTGGCATGTGTGCTGTCGCTGAAATGTC
Source organism: Alteromonas mediterranea DE (assembly GCF_000020585.3). Taxonomy (NCBI): domain Bacteria; kingdom Pseudomonadati; phylum Pseudomonadota; class Gammaproteobacteria; order Alteromonadales; family Alteromonadaceae; genus Alteromonas; species Alteromonas mediterranea. The sequence continues at coordinate 3,453,544 of NC_011138.3, read as the reverse complement.
CAAAATAGCGATATCCCCGTCGTTTTCCACCATATCCACGACCTCACAAATAAGCGGGCCTGTTTGCCACGCAACGGCAGACCCTGGCTCTAAAATCACATCTAAATGAGAGTAGCGCGTTTTGAAATCTTTCAAAGTAGATATAAGGTGGTCAACATCGTAACCTTCGCTCGTCATTAAGTGTCCGCCACCTAGGTTCAACCATTTCAATTGACCGAGCCATTTGCCAAAGCGCTTTTCGATAGCTTCAAGGGTGCGTGCCGTGGCAAAAGAATCACACTCACAAAGATTGTGGCAGTGAAAGCCCTCTATACCCGTCAGATCCACATCTTCTAGCTCGCTAGCGCGTATGCCTAAGCGCGAACCTGGCGCCGCTGGGTCGTACAAGGGTGTATCGGCTTCTTGATGCTCTGGATTGATGCGAAGACCTAGTGAAACATTAGCTAAGGCTTCTTTATGCGTGTTCCATTGACTAAGGCTATTGAACGATAAGTGATTAACTAAGCCTGCTAGTTCTTTTGCGTCGTTTGCTTTATACGCTGGAGAGTAAGCATGCACCTCTTTCCCCATTTCAGCGGCAAGTTTAGCTTCCCATACCGAACTCGCCGTCGCACCGTGTAAATACTGTTTAATAATGTCGAAGCATGACCACATCGAAAAGCCTTTCAGCGCTAAAATAATGCGGGCACCAGACTCCTCTTGAACTCGTTTCATAAGCTCAAGGTTTCGAATTAGTTTAGCTTCCTCTAACACGTAGCAAGGAGAAGGGATATCAGTGCGTTGGGTTAAATCGGTCAATGGGGTAAAGCTCCAAAAATAAAACTGCTTTTAACATTTAAGAAGCACTACTGTATTACACCTTTTCTCATAGCTCAAAGTGACAATGAGTGAGATTAATATCTGAGGCTTCAATTAAAAAGGGCGCTTAATAAAGCGCCCTTATGTCTTACTTATTTGGTGAAAGGGCTGCTTTCACACTCAAGTACGTGCCATGGTAGGCCGTGCTCGTTAAGCATATCCATGAATGGGTCTGGATCGAATTGCTCCATGTTCCAAACACCGGCTTCTTTCCAAGTACCGTTAAGCATAAGTGCTGCGCCAATCATGGCCGGTACGCCCGTGGTGTAAGACACCGCTTGTGCGCCTACTTCTTCGTTGCACTTAGCATGCTCACAGTTGTTATAAATAAAGATGGTCTTTTCTTTGCCATCTTTAATACCCGTGATGTAGGTGCCAATGCACGTCATGCCGCTATAGCCTTCAGCAAGTGAACCTGGGTTAGGAAGTACCGCTTTTAAGAACTCTAACGGCACAATCTGTTGACCTTGGAATTCCACGGGCTCAATGCTCGTCATACCAATGCCTTCAAGTACACGCAGGTGGTTTAAGTAAGCATCGCCAAATGTCATCCAGAAGCGTGCACGCTTAAGGGTAGGGAAGTGCTTAACAATAGATTCCAGCTCTTCGTGGAACATTAGGTAAGATGCGCGAACACCAATGTTCTGATAATCCAGATCTTCACGAACGCTTAGCGGATCGGTTTCTTTCCACTCGCCATTTTCCCAGAAACGACCGCGCTGGGTAATTTCACGAATGTTGATCTCTGGATTGAAGTTAGTCGCAAAAGCCTGACCGTGGTCGCCGCCATTACAGTCTACGATATCAAGGTAGTGGATTTCGTCGAAGTAGTGCTTCGCTGCATATGCCGTGTAAACGTTAGTTACGCCTGGATCAAAGCCGCTGCCTAGCAGCGCCATAATACCTGCATCTTTGAATTTGTCTTGGTAAGCCCACTGCCACGAATATTCGAATTTCGCTACGTCTTTAGGCTCGTAGTTAGCAGTATCAAGGTAATGCGTATTGGTCGCAAGACACGCGTCCATAATAGGAAGGTCTTGGTAAGGCAACGCAAGGTTGATTACTAGGTCTGGTTTTACTTCGTTGATCAGTGCTTCAACTTCTTTTGCATTGTCGGCATCAACAGCGAAAACGCCTTTTACGCGGTCGGCACCCACTTCTTGTTGAAGTGCTTCACACTTAGATACTGTGCGACTGGCTAAGTAAATTTCGTCGAAATGCTGCGGTAAACGTGCACATTTTTTCACAGTTACCGACGCAACGCCGCCAGCACCAATAATTAAAACGCGAGACATAATAACTAATCCCTAATTTGGCTAATGAAATTTGGGCTGAATGCTAGCAGACCAAGGGGATTTGGCAAGCAAAGACAGCCCAAAAAATTTTAATCGTAACAACGAATGTAAAAGGTAGTACACACCCTGCTGTGTAAACGTTAACGCGTTACTGTGTCAATGGGGGGTGAGATAACTATCTTATCATCTACTCTATAGTAAGGGTAAAGGATAAGGCGTTCCTCGTGATTAGGGGTAGCTGTTGCGATAGCAATGGCGTCTAAGGTTTTGCTGTCCTGTGTATTCACTGTTGCAGCGTATACCAACACACTGTAACTATTTGTATCAGTGGTAGTATCAATAATGCGCCATTGCAGCTGCTCTATAAGCTGAGACTCTCGCTTTTTTTTGCCGGTTTCATCGGCAAAAATACAGCCAACCCGACCATTCTCGTAAATAGCGGCAAAGGGGTAAAACACATCACATACGGGTAGCATGAGCTCACACAACTCTAGTGACTTTGTCACCAGTGTATTTAAAGGCGTTGGCAATGTAACTGGACGGTCGATCATAGCGTATCTCCTTTGAGTTAGCGTTGCTTGACACTTACCAATTCCTACGCTTCCACTGACACATTAGTTTAATAATCGCTTAAGCGATAGTGAAATCAGTCTTATTTTTGGTCGGCAACCCGTGTTTTTTGCCCTGTTCTGTGACTTTTGGGAAACTTTGATTAGCGTTTTTAATATGTGCGCAACCAAAACAATGCAACGCAACGCTAAAGCACAGTACTCCTGACACGCAGGTTTCGTGTTAGCGCTTATTTCACTAATTGCTTTTGATACCGCAAAGGAGTAGTTGAATACCACTTTTTAAATGCGTGAGTAAACGAGGACTGCTCCTTAAATCCAAGTAAATCTGCGGTGTCAGCAATGGAGTGGTGCTTTAGCAGTTCGTCTAAGCGACATTTTCTTTCATCGTTAAGCAACTGTTGAAAACTAGTTCCGCTTAGCTTTAGTTTTCGTTGTAAGGTGCGAGGGCTAATGAAAAGTGCGCTAGCAATACGCTGTTGGTTGCACTCTTTTAACGTCGGCTGGGCTTTTAATAGTGCCTCAACGCTAACTCTAATGTGTTCAAATACATCAGTTTCACCCGGTGAATTACCCTGCTGATAGCATCGACGAAGTTCTGTCTCTGTTACTGCTATAAGCGCGCTAAACATTGCCCTATTTTCGCTAGTAAAGGGTATATGTAATAGCGACTGGGGGAAAATGATGGCATTGGTATCAGCTTCACCCATCACATCGCAGTTGAACCACGCTTCCAGCGTGCCCCGTTCACGAACACTGAGCGGAAAGGTAAACGTGATAGCATGTATTTGGCACGCCTGCCCCAATATTTTGTAGACGGTGGCAACCCAAGCGGTTGTATTGCGCAATACCATTTGTTTGCAATCGTCACTTTTTGGTTTCCAATTGATATGCACGTTGGTCGATTCATTAACGACGGTGGTGTTACCTATGTTTGCCACCAATGCGTCGAAGCGAGTTAACGCTTGAATGGCCTGAGCTAAATTTTCACAACTTTCCACCAAGTAGCCGAGTACGCCGTAGTCTTTCGCTTGAATATGTTTACCTAGCTCAAAGCCGAACAGGGAATTATTGGTAAGTAATGCGCCTTTGTTTAATAGCGAAACATAGTCCTGCATAGAAACCCGAGAGGAAGAAGGGGAAACTGCTGGCGCGCTGACTTGGGTTGTAATTTCTATTTCATTAAACCCTAAACTTACAAGATAGTTCACTATACTTTGTGCATAAGGCGGTGAAACTGATGGCATAGGCTTGTCGCAAAATAACAAAAACACTGACGCATTAGCGCAAGATAAATAGTGAATGTCAAATTATGCTTGATAGCGTTGGTGTCACAATAAGAAAAGAAGATAAGTGTCAAATGGTCAATGTTTATTACCAGAAGAAAATAGCAGCGAAACCCCAAGCGCTGCGTGATATTTTGCTAGACCACCACAACTTGAGTGATTTTTTCAACGCCTCTTTTAGCGTGTTACGGCAAGAAAATACAAATGAAATAAGCGGGGGGGAAAGGCTGCGTTCGAGAAGTATCAATACTAGGCGTTCGGTTTAAAGAGGAAATGGTTCACGCTGATGATAAGCGTATTGAATATCGTGTTGTCGGTGATTTCCCCGTAAAAGCGCATACAGGGTCTATCGAGTTTGTGCCTCAAGAGAATGCTACTTTGGTTTCTTATCGCATAAGGTGTCGTGCGCCTTGGTATATACCACGCTGGCTGCTTCAACGCCTTTTACAAAACGATGTTGAACAATGTTTGAATAGATTAGGAGCTCGTTTTGATTCCCGTTGAGCTTATTTTACTTGGTTTAAGCCCGGTTTTTTTACTGTGTGTTTTTGTGGAGTTTAACAAGGCACGGCAGTTTTATAACGTAAAAGACAGTGTGAACAATGCCTTACTTGCACTGCTTCATCAGGGCTCTGATGCTTTGGTATTACTACTATTAATGCCTTTGTTTCTATGGTTACACCAGTTTTCGTTATTTAACATAGAGCTTACGGCATTATCACTTTTTGCAGGTTTCATCCTGCAAGACTTTTTGTATTATTGGTTTCACCGGGCTTCACACAACATACACTGGTTTTGGCTGGCTCATGTGGTGCATCACAGCTCAACAAAAATGAATTTCACCACGGCGTTTAGGCAAAGCATTTTGTACCCATTTGTGGGCATGTGGCTCTTTTGGGTGCCAATGATTTTAATTGGGTTCACGCCAAGCTTAGTTTTTGCCATTGTAGCTATAAATTTGGCCTATCAGTTTTTTGTTCACACGCAAACAATTGGACATTTAGGCTGGGTTGAACATATTTTCAATACGCCTACGCACCATCGCATTCACCACGCGACGAACGCTCCCTATATTGATAAAAATTACGGTGGCGTGCTTATCATTTGGGACAAGTTATTTGGCACCTTTGTTCGTGAAGACAAAACGATAACGATAAAGTACGGCATTGTTGGGAAGATGCCGAAGGATAACCCACTTAGCGCCAATCTCAGTCAGCTTGGCGTACTTGTTGACCAGCTTCAGCAGGATAAAGGATTAAAAGCCAAGCTCAAAAGGCTGTTTGGTTACCCTGTTGAAAATTGATGAAATAACTTTAGTGCATTAAAGTTATAGCACAGCCAAAACTTTCAATTTGCACGATTTAGAGTTCAATAACGCACCGAATTAAAGCAATAAAGCAGCGCTAGATACGACGAAGCGGAAATAAAACTTTCTTCAAGCCCTAACTAAAATACTGAGGAAAGGTGAAGAGCCAAAGCTGGTTCTTATACGGGCACATTTTTTGCCTTTCATTTCTTTCTGGGTGACAAAATTATGCTCGCCAAGTTTTTACATTAATTAAGAAGGCGCTCAGTAGTAGGGGAGTTACAATGAAAGAGTTTATAGAAAAAATGCCAAAAGCTGAGCTTCACGTTCATATCGAAGGCACGTTAGAACCGGAACTAAGTTTTGCTTTGGCACAGAAAAACAAGGTTGCACTGAAAGCAAAGTCGCCTGAAGAAATGATAAATGCGTATGATTTTTACGATTTACCTTCTTTTCTCGATATTTACTATGCGGGTATGAGCGTTCTTATAGAAGAGGACGACTTCTACCAACTCACTATGGCATACCTTAAGAGAGCCGCAGCGCAAAACATAGTTTATGTAGAACTCTTCTTTGATCCACAGGCTCATACAATACGAGGCGTGCATTTCGATACCGTTATTAGTGGAATACACGCAGCGCAGAAGGATGCGCATTCTGAATTAGGCATAGAAAGCCAGCTTATCTTATGTTTTTTGCGAGACATGTCCGCAGAATCAGCAATGGAGCACCTAAATATGGCTGAGCCTCATCTTGACAAACTAATAGGAGTAGGCCTTGATTCCGATGAGAAGAATAACCCACCATTGAAGTTTGCCGAGGTGTTTTCAAAGGCACGAATGTGGGGCCTTAAATTGACGATGCACTGCGATGTTAATCAAAATAATACGCTAGAGCATATTCGGCAGGTTATCGAGGATATTAAAGTAGACAGGATCGACCATGGTGTAAATATCCTAGAATCTGACGCGTTATGTGAGCTTGCAAAATCGAAAGGTTTGGGATTGACCGTGTGTCCGGTTTCGAACAAGTTTGTAGTTCAATCACTTACCTCTAAAGAATTGAAAAAGATGCTGCAACAAGGGTTGCTGCCAAGTATCAATTCGGATGACCCTTCTTATTTTAGAGCTTACTTAAATGAAAACCTGATAGCGTTACAAGAAGAAGGGCAATTTAGTAAAGAGGACTTGGTTACGCTCGTTGCGAACAGTTTTAAAACCAGTTGGCTTTCTGAAAGTCGTAAACTGGAATACTTGGATACGCTAACACGTTATTCGGAGACTGTTGCCGTAGCGTGATTTTTGCTTCAGGTATTTCGTTTTGATTAAAGGTGCTGCGTAGAGCTGCACCCTTAATCAGAAGTAAAGTTACTCTTTATTGGCAATTTTTTGAAGGTTACTGTGAATTTTGAAAAGAACGATAAGTAGTTCACACCAAATTCTTGCACCAATACACCCTGATACAACGATAAATAGCCCGTATACGAAACTCGCATCGTATCCAACAAACATTGTAGATACGCCACTGACTACAGAGCCCAATAATAGCAGCCAATAGACAAAAGTAATTATTTTAGGGGTTAGCATTGAGTCGAAAAAGAAAATATCTTTCATAATCATTCCTTGATGAAGTTTGCAGGTAGCAAGCTTTAGTTTTTATACCGCATCCTGCGACAAACTTCTTTTTGTTATTGTTGGTTTATAATTTACGAGTAATGTGAGCAAGCCCACGTACTTAGTTGTATCACTCAAACATAGTTAAAACAATGCTTTGTAATAACAATACGTTACCTTGCACCTTGCAAACCGCCCGTGTGCAATACAACAATGCGAGAACGGTCTTCGAACTTACCTTTAGCCAACATATCTTTAACTGCCCAGAAGGCTTTGCCTGAGTAAACTGGCTCTATTTTAAATTCCATGTTGTCATTGAAGTCGTTGCAAAAGGTTTGAAGCTCATTTGGCGCTTTGGCGTAGCCACCAAAATGATAGTTATGATCAATATGCCAACTTGTCTGGTGTTTAGATATCGGAAGAAATTTCTGAACCAACCCCTCTAAATAGCCTTCACCTTTTAGTACGCCTATGCCAATGACTTTATGAAGAGAACGAAAGTCAGTAGCCGTTGTACGATTACGTTTATTTAATGCATTTATAATTCCCGCCAAGGTTGCGCCGCTTGCGACTGGCGCGACGATAAAATCAAAGTCTACCTCGATTTCATCGACCAAATCTTTTATCCCTTGAAGCGCTTGGGCTTGGCTTCCGCCCTCTGGGATGATAATCGCATCGGGAAACTGCAGCTTTAGTTCATTTAAATAAGCGCTATCGCTACGTTTTTTGTAGGTTATACGGTCCACATATTCAATGTGAGTTTGCCACTGTATCAAGTCTTTAATCATCGGTGAGGGGGTAGCCGAATAGTCACCTCGAATAATCGCGGTGAAAGGGATACCCAACTTAAAGCAGATAAAGCCTAGGGCGTGGAGGTGATTAGAGAAACCGCCCCCGAAACTCACTATTGCCTTGGGTAGAGAAGGGGGAAGAGCGTTACTTAACTTGCGCCATTTGTTCCCCGACATAATAGGGTGTATGGCGTCGTCTCGCTTAACGAAGAGCGATACCTTCTCAGCCCCTTTCCATTTTGGAAAAAACGGTTCTACAGGCGAAGGAAGTGTGAGTGAAGTTTTGAAATCTTCAAGGGATAGCACGGTAAGCGCCTATCTGTTATTGATCAAATGCATGGTGGAAAGAGTATAACCAGATAGCGAGTTAAGAAAAGAACCTAACTATTATTACACCTAATTCGAGCAAATTTATGGCTATAAAATCGACGTTGATATTTTCTATAGCGCTCATTGCGGGGGCGATGTTCATGGAAGATAACGCTTTTGCGGCAGCAGCGAGCTCAAAAAAAGTACAGTCTGAGCCTATTTCGCAGTATGTGCCTAATGCCAAATTAGTGGGCAAAGGAATGTTTTCTTACTACTTTTGGGATGTTTATACCGGAGAGTTAATCGCGCCTAACGGTACGTACAACAACGAACCGCCCTTTGCGTTGCGTTTAACTTATCAGCGTGACCTTGAAGGGAAGAAAATAGCCAAGCGCTCCATTGATGAAATGAAAAAGCAAGGCGATGTATCTTCGGACAATGCCGAGCGATGGCTGGCGTTGATGGAAGATATTTTTCCTGATGTTACAGAAGGCGATGTCATTACCGGTATTGCGACAAAAGGCGGTAACAGTGTGTTTTACGTCAATGGGGAAATGTCAGATGAAATTCAAGACGCGACATTCACCCAGCGCTTTTTCGATATTTGGCTGAGCGAGAAAACGTCAGAGCCTAAGTTTAGGAAAAAGTTACTCGGGGAAGGATAAGAGAATCATCTCCCTTTTAACATATTGCGGATCTTTTGGTATGTCAGGAATATAACAATGATAAAAAATGCGATGAAAGTAGTGCTGGGTTTAAGCATAGCTAGTTTAAGTGTACTAGGCCTTTCGGGCTGCTCTGTGTCAGTTGAAGGGGAAGATTATCAGTCGATAGCCCCTACGTTTAATATTGAACAGTTCTTCGATGGAAATGTGAAGGCATGGGGTATTGTTCAAAATCGCTCAGGCGAGGTGGTACAGAGGTTTGTAGTTGATATTGACGGTTCAATTAACGGCAATACACTCACGCTAGACGAAACGTTTGATTACGGTGTAGGCGAGGGGCCGGGTTCACGTACCTGGAAAATTGTGAAACAGAGTGATAATACCTATGTAGGGCGGGCTGGTGACATCGACGGACCGGCTAAAGGCACGAGCTACGGCAATGCGTTTAACTTTCACTACGAAATGGATTTACCGGTGGATGACACAACCTATTCGGTGACCTTTGACGATTGGTTTTGGGCATTTGATGACAGCACCATGATGAACCGCTCGTACATTCGTAAGTTTGGTATTGTCATGGCCGAAGTGACCATATTTATGCAAAAGCAGCCTTAAGGCTGCTTCTACGTTAACGTTTGAATGTAAACACGACGCCCAGGCCATGCCCTTTCATTAAAGGGTCGTGAACGAACCATGTTTTCCCTTCATGAAGCCTTACAATAGCCGATACAAGAGATAAGCCCAGCCCATTTCCTTTGCTGGTTCTGCTGCCATCTGCGCGATAAAAGCGGCGCTCTAAATTGATAATTTCGTTTTCACCTACGCCCACCCCTTCATCAAAAACAGATATAACGAAATGGTGAGGTGTTTGACATAGTTCAACGGTTACTTCGCTATCGTCGTGAGAGTATTTGATGGCGTTGTCAAGTACGTTAGCCACTGCTTGAAAAAGCAAATTAGGGTCCACCGTCATGGTGACCGGTGCAAGGCTGCTTGATAAATGAATATTACGCTCTTCTGCCAGTGGATGATAAAGGTCGACAACGTCCTCGACAATGGCACGGACATCGGTAGTGCAAAACCCTTCTTTCTTGTTTGTTGTCTCAAGTCCACTAATACGCAGCAAGCTGTTGAACATGTTAAGTAAGTTGTCGGCTTCTTGCGTGGTGTCGGTGCGAAGTTCGTCGTCTTCAATTTTTTCTAGGGTGTTGCGAAGTCTTGAAAGCGGGGTACGCAAGTCATGTGCGATGCTATCGGTTACCGACTTGATGTTGTTTACCGAGCTTTCGATAGTATCGAGCATTTGATTGAATACAATGGAAAGGCTGCTTAAATCATCCCAGTTGCTGTCAATTTGAAGTCGCTCCTGCAGGCTACCGGTTTTAATGATTTTATCTGCAGTTTGAGACATACGATTTATTCGATTCACCACGTAAACCGCAATAGCAAAACTAAGAATACTCAAGGTGCATAAAAGGACAACAATAATCCAGCTGAAGGTTTTTCCAAACCACTGGGCGCTGTACAAATCATCAATGCCACGTCCAACATAAAGCGTATAGTCGCCAAGGGCTTCTTCTCTCATTAGGGCTTGATGGAGTGTTTTGCGAGCCGCATTACCAGGGCGGGTAATTACTATTTCTGCGGTATCGAAGCTCGCCCCAGTATGGCGTTCTAACACCAATGGAATGGATGATAAATTGCCCGCTACAATCTGGTTATCTTTGCTAAGTACTACGAAAGAGCGTGTATTATCAGAGGGTTGACCATGAGCGGTATCCGAGGCAGTAACGCCAGATGTGAGACTATTAGAGGCAATAGCCGTTCTCACTGCCTCAATGCCAAGGCTTTCGTACAGGGTGACAAGCGCATTTGTTTTGGCGTTAACGGCAGCATTAGATTCGGAAATAAATAAATCGCTACTCGTTAATCGCCAAAAATAAACAATTAGAACAATGGCTATGCAAGCTAGGGTTGTGAGCAATACGCCTACGCGAAAACTGGAGCTACGCGTAAAGTCGCGTATCGCTATCATGCAAGCCCATCCGCTATGCGATAACCGGTACCGCGAACGGTTTCAATAAGCGGAACATTAAACGCTTTATCAACTTTTTGTCGCAAGCGGCTAATATGCACGTCGATAACATTGGTTTGCGGATCGAAATGATAATTCCAAACTTGCTCTAGCAGCATGCTCCGGGTAACAACCTTACCCTTGTGACGAAGCAAACACTCTAAAAGCTGAAACTCTTTCGATTGAAGATCAATTTCTTGATCGCCTCGCAACACTTTGCGATTTACTAAATCGAGGGTGAGATCGCCGACTTTGATGAGGGTTTTATCTTCACCGTCTTTGTTGCGACCAGCTAAACCTTCAACACGCGCCAACAATTCCTCGAAGGCGAAAGGTTTGGTCAGGTAGTCGTTTGCGCCTGTGCGTAGACCTTTTACCTTGTCTTCAACTTGGCTCTTGGCACTTAATAGCAGAACGGGTGTGGTGTTACCTTCCTCTCGTAGTTTTTCCAAGACAGAAAAACCGTCAAGTTCCGGCAGCATTACGTCTAAAATTACCGCATCTAACTCATTACTTGAGGCTTCGTTGAAGCCTGATGCGCCGTCACCAACGGTAATACATTCATGCCCTTCACCCAATAGTCCATTTGCAATGTGCGAGGCAACTTTAGGATCATCTTCTACAAGTAGCACTTTCATTATTACGCTTCTTTTGTTTATCTACATTCACACGCTTGATTGGCATTGCTGCTACCCTAAAAAGGAGATTATTTTACAGCAAGCGAACTCAAACAGTCGCAAAGCATTAAGCTTTCTTATGCTTTTACGAGTGTTAAGTAATGAAACGATCACTTTTAAGCCTTGGTATGTAGCTCGGAATTAGTCGTGTTTACCAAGGCTTAGACTTATGGCTAAGCCTTACTCGTCTCGGTCAAATCGCCTGTTTGCCCGGTATGGCGTAAAATGTTGAACATCGCCGCGGGCGCACTTTTTTTGTACTTCATGCCAGTACTCGGGGGTCATAAGATCACCATGTAGCGACTTTAGAATATCTTTAAACTTGCGCTTCCCTACAATGAAGTGTTCGAATTGTTCGGGAAATACGTCGTTTGGGGCAACGGAGAGGGTATCAATAGCATATGGGTCATCCGACTTTGGCAACGCCCTAAAGTTACGCTCGTTCATTATACATATTTCATCATAGTCGTAAAATATCACACGGCCATGACGGGTGATGCCAAAGTTTTTGTGTAGCATGTCTCCCGGAAATATATTGGCCATTGCTATTTGTTTTATGCAAAGCCCCAACTCGTCTAACGCTCGTGTTACCTTTTCTTCGTCTGTTTCTTGCTGTAGATATAAGTTAAGCGGCGTCATTTTCCGCTCAATGTACATATGTTTAATGATGAGTTCAGATTCAGTGAATTCTAAGCTCGAGGCGCACGTCTCTTTTAGTTCTTCGATTAATTCAGGCTCAATTCTATCTAGCGGAAATCTAAAGTTTACGTATTCGTGGGTGTCAGCCATTCGGCCCACGCGGTCTGACATTTTTACCAGCTTGTAGCATTCTTTAACGTGCTGGCGCGTGATCTTTTTACTTTCAGCGAATTCGTCTTTGATGATTTTAAACACCACACCATAAGAGGGTAGGTGGAATACCATCATAACAAGGCCGCGTATTCCCGGGGCCGCTTCAAATTTATCGGTTGACTCACTCAAGTGCTGCAAAAAGTTACGGTAGAAAACCGTTTTGCCGTGTTTGTAGTGGCCCATCGACATATAAAGCTCAAAGTGCTTTTTGTTGGGAAGTAGTTCTTGAAGAAAGGCAGCCACTTCTGCAGGGTTTTGAGTATCAGCCATAAAGTAGCTGCGGGCAAACCCGAATATAACGCTTAAATCTTTGCGGTCGGTAAGCAGTGCATCAACGAACATGTTGGGGTCATTGTATCGTCGCATGGCGATAACAAAAGGCAGGGTTTCATCTGGCATGCAAATACGCCCAATGAGGTAAGCTGCTTTACCTCTGAAAAACGTAGGTTTAAGAATTTCTACTGCCTGAACACTTGCTAGTTGCGCTTTGTCAAGGCGTGCGCGAAGAGCTTCTTCTAAGTGCTGAAGGTCGCGCTCAAAATTCTCGAATGGAATATTGTAGCGGTAAATTTTGAAAATAGACTCGTACATCTCACGCACGGTTGTTGTTGTATCGAAGCTATTAACTACCTTGTCCCTGTCTTGCCCTGGTAAAAAGCAACGGCTGGGCAATACGAACATCATGTCATTGTCAATTTTGCGATGCTTGAAAAGTCTGCCGATAACAGAATTATAAAAGGTTTCTGCCAACTCGAACTGCGGGTGGCCCTCTAGCTGTAAGGCGAACACTTTTTTAAGCTGTTGCCAGAAAGCGTCGTCTTTTTGATGGACCTGCGTTAACTGATAAATTTCAGCAACGGCATCAGATAAACTTTGCTCGTATATGGTGATGCGTTCTTTTGAGGCGAGTTGGGTTTCTTTCCAATTGCCCTTTTCAAACCGCTCTTGAGCGCCACGGGTGATGCGGGTGAACCACCGATAACTCTTGTCGAAATGGGATAAAATTTGATAGGCCACCTTTCGCACCAAATTCTTATCTTGGCTTGCAGCTAACTCTTGCATGGGCATGTATTCCTTTTTTCACTCCACGTTATATCTACCACAAAACCGGCCCTTAAGTGAGGGGAGTTTGCTGAACATAGCGCGTAAGTAGCCATAAATCAGGTACTTTTTGTTTTATTATACTTTCGTTTAAGGTATTCTGATGACGGATTAATAACCAATTATACGATTGAAGCTGATGGGTTTTAATATATTAATTTGTGATGACTCAGCGCTCGCACGAAAAATGGCAAGAAGCAATTTACCTACGGGCTTTGCTGAAACCATTTATGAAGTGTCTAACGGTATGGACGCTTTAGAAGTACTAGCGCATCACACCATAGATTTGGTATTGCTCGACCTCACCATGCCTATCTTAGGTGGTATTAGTGTTCTAAGTGAAATTAAACACCGTCAGTTAGAAACCTTTGTCATCGTGGTTTCCGGCGACATTCAGCCAATGATGCAAGAAAAGGTAATGTCGTTAGGTGCATTGGGCTTTATAGAAAAGCCCATTAAGCAAGACGAGTTAAAAGCCTTGTTACACCGCTTCGGTTTTATTCTTCCTGATACCTATCAAACTGCTATTGCTGTGTAGCTGCAAAACCGCGTAACTGGTTAAAAAAGAAGGGCGAACCCATGGTTCGCCCTTCTTTGTTATCTCTTCGTTAAAGCGCTGCTTTTACAATCGGCGTGGTATCCACAATGTTACACCAGCGCAGTGTTTACTGGTCTGAAACGATATCAGTTCGCCCCATCGAACCAGTGACGCGTTCTGTTAGCAAACCACACAAGCGACAACATTACTGGTACTTCAACCAGAACGCCCACTACGGTCGCTAACGCGGCACCGCTGTGTAGCCCGAACAGGGAAATTGCTACGGCTACGGCCAGTTCAAAAAAGTTAGACGTACCAATCATGCATGCAGGGGCTGCAATGTTGTGAGGCAGCTTCAGGCGTTTTGCGGCAAAATAGGCGATAGCAAAAATACCGTAGGTTTGAATAAGCAAAGGTATTGCTATTAGCACAATATCCTGTGGCTGCGAGAGAATAGTTTCTGCCTGCAGGCCAAACAGAATCACAATGGTCAAGAGCAAGCCAATAACTGAAAACGGCTTAAACTTATTTACCAGTGCATCGATAGCGCCTGTGTCTGTGCCAGCATTTTGGCCTGACGTAGTCGCCTTCTTCTTTTCTAAACTACGACGGGTTATATAGCCAGCTACAAGGGGAAGTACCACGTAAAGGGCCACCGAAAGAAGCAGCGTATCCCAGGGTACCGTAATATCTGTTACGCCCAGCAGCATGGCGGTAAGTGGCGCAAACGCAATAACCATAATAAGGTCGTTAATCGACACCTGAACCAGTGTGTAGTTAGCATCACCTTTGGTTAAATGACTCCATACAAATACCATGGCTGTGCAAGGTGCTACACCAAGTAAGATCATACCGGCGATATATTCAGTGGCCGTTTGCGGGTCTACCCAGTCGGCAAAAATGCCTTTAAAAAATAGCCAGCCTAAAAGGGCCATGGTAAAGGGTTTGATTAGCCAATTCACAACAAGGGTAAGCACTAAGCCTTTTGGCTTTTTACCCACGTCTTTGATAGAGCCAAAGTCAATCTGCACCATCATCGGGTAAATCATTAGCCAAATAAGTACGGCAACCACTAAGTTAACATGCGCGTATTCTAACGCCGCAATCGACTCGAATAGGCCCGGAACAGCATAGCCTAAGCCAACCCCGGCTATAATACAAAGGCCGACCCATACCGATAAATAACGTTCAAAAAATCCCATTTTATAACTCTCTTATATCGATTTTTGGTTAACGCGTTTGCTGACTTCTTCGGCGCTTTCGACGCGCTCAGAGTAGCGATCAACCAAGAACGCTTTGTTGTCGCGGGTAAGCAAGGTGAATTTAACTAACTCCTCCACCACGTCTACTATGCGGTTGTAGTAGGGAGAAGGTTTCATTCGGCCATCTTCTTCAAACTCGAGAAACGCTTTTGCTACCGAAGACTGATTAGGAATAGTTAACATACGCATCCAACGACCTAAAATACGCATTTGGTTTACCGCGTTAAACGATTGAGACCCCCCTGAGACCTGCATAATTGCCAAGGTTTTACCTTGCGTAGGGCGCACGCCGCCAAGGCTGAGCGGCACCCAATCTATAATGCTTTTCATGATCCCAGTAATGCTGCCGTGACGCTCTGGTGAGCACCATATTTGCCCTTCAGACCACATCATCAATTCCCGTAGCTCTTTAACCTTCGGGTGTGAATCATCTTCGGTGTCGGGTTGGGGTAAACCGCGAGGATCAAAGATTTTGGCTTCTGCACCAAAGTATTCAAGCAAACGCGCGGATTCTTCAATGACCAAGCGGCTGTATGAGCGTTCGCGAAGTGAGCCATAAAGCAATAAAATACGGGGTTTATGCTGTGAGAGCGTTGAAGCAAAGTTTGCCATTATGGGCTTGTGCATGTGTTCCATTACCGCATTATCAGACGGTGATTGCACAGAGGGTGTGCTGTTGTTTGATACCTCCTTGCTCATTAATTCGCTCCTAAATTTGATAGCGCCTCTTTAAGCGCGGCTTTATCTAGATTTTTGTCAGCAAGCTCAGCTAACGCGGCAACACGCTTTTCGATAATATCGATGGTGGTATTGAACGCCTTCGCTTTTTCTTCCTCTGTGCCTTTTAGTTTCGAAGGGTCTTCCAAGCCCCAGTGAACTTTAAGTGATTTACCAAAATACACGGGGCACGATTCGCCTGCTGCCGAGTCACATACCGTCACCACAAGGTCGGCATTATAGTCTTCAAACTCATCCCAAGATTGGCTTCTAAGGCCCTGGGTATCAATCCCACGCTCGGCCAAATATTTAAGGGAGAGCGGGTGTACTTCACCTACGGGCTGGCTTCCCGCACTGCGTGCTTCCACATTACCTTTAGATGCATTGGTGATAGCTTCGCACAGGATGCTGCGACAACGGTTATGCGTACAAATATATAGAATCTTCATGAAGCACCTTTTAATAGTCTTGTGTTACCGAAGTAACCTTTGTAGATATGAAACGGTTGATGGTGAACACCGGTCTTAAACTAACGTTTTATGGTTAATGTTGTGGGTAGAAATATTAACAGTCAGCGCACGTTAACTTGGCCAATGGGCCGTTGATGTACTCACCGTTGTGTGCGGCTGTATTGGTTATAACCTCTAATGCCCAAGACGGTAATTCAGGGTGAAGTTTGTAGTACACCCATTTACCTTTACGCGTATCAAGCACTAAGCCGCACTTGCGAAGGTCTGCAAGATGTCGAGAAATTTTTGGCTGGCTTAATTGCAGGGCGTCGGTAAGGTCACACACACACAATTCACCTTTCACGCTAAGCATAAGAAGCGTTTTTAGGCGGGTGTCTTCTGACAGGCACTTAAAAAATGTTAAGGGCGAAAGTAAGCACGTAGACATAAGTTCCATCACATATGAAATTTCGTATGTGATGTATCGTATATGAAATTTCATATGTGTCAATAAGGTATCTGAAATTTCATATATGTGTAATAGGAATGAAGTGGTTTAAAAAACTAATTAAGGAAGCGCTGAAATTTATTGGCTTTCAGAGGCGGCCTCAAACGACATCGCTACTTGTTTACCGTTTACCCCATTGTAGTGGGTGATAACTTCATTCATAAAGGCATACCACGTAGGGTTAGGGTGCCAAATAGCCATAAGATCTTTCTTGGCAGTTTGTTCATTTTCTCCAAGTACGTTAATTCTGTATAGGTAGGTAAAAGCGGCACCCCGCCAATTCAGTTTACAGTGAGTGAGTACCTTATCTTTATTGACATCTACGTTTTGCATAAACGCTGCGTAATTTAAAAAGTTAGCGAGCGTAGGGCCTTCCCAATCAACGGGTACATTAAAGTAATCGAGCCCTAATTCTGAGGTAGTTAAAATCTCACTCGCTCGATCTCCCGGGATCAAATCTATAACGTGAGTTAGCCCTTTCTCCTTTAGCAAAGAAAGATGAGAGGCATCAGGCAAGCCAGAAGAATACATAAAGGGCGCGTTTTGTTGGTAGTTGGTGAGTGTTGTAAGGGGCGGTGCGGTACTCATCGGCGTTTCGTCACCTGCTTGCTGTGTTGAACTGTCTTCATGATAAGCGTTTGCGCATAAACTCAATCCTAGCCCTACGCTAATACACGCAATAGTAACAACGCGACCTAATTTAGACTTTTGAAGCGATGGTGTATTTTTCATTTTTGCAAGTACTGCAAGTTGGGTCTTTTTCATAATGGAAAGCCCAATGCTGACACGGCTAAATAGTGACGTTGTTAATACCTTCTTACGTTACACATTTGCTTACTTATTGTCCAAGGTATAAAAGCCATTGTTAAGTATTTACTATCGGCTTTAGCATTAAGTACCATGGGGCGTTAGAGCAGGGCGTGATTTGAAGAGAATAAAAAAAGGAGAGGCCTAACCTCTCCTTTGCGTTCTTACAAGTAGCTAACGCTTACTTATCCATATGCACAACAGAGCGAATACTTTCGCCTTTGTGCATTAAGTCAAAGGCGTCATTGATTTCATCAAGGCCCATGGTGTGAGTAATGAACTCTTGAAGACCAAAGTCACCATTAAGGTATTGTTCAACAATGCCAGGAAGCTCTGAACGACCTTTTACACCACCAAAGGCAGAGCCGCGCCATACACGACCTGTCACTAGCTGAAATGGACGAGTTGAAATTTCTTGGCCCGCACCGGCTACACCGATAATTACTGACTCGCCCCAGCCTTTGTGGCAGCACTCAAGGGCAGAGCGCATTACGTTCACATTACCGATACACTCAAACGAGTAGTCAACGCCACCGTCGGTCATTTCAACAATGACTTCCTGAATAGGCTTGTCGAAATTCTTAGGGTTTACTACATCAGTTGCGCCAAGCTGTTTGGCTAGGTCGAATTTACTTTCGTTGATATCAATACCAATAATGCGACCCGCGCCTGCCATACGTGCGCCGATAATGGCTGATAAACCGATGCCGCCTAAACCAAAGATAGCAACCGTGTCACCTTCTTGAACCTTAGCCGTTTTAAGTACTGCACCCATACCTGTAGTTACACCACAACCCAATAGGCAAACTTCGTCCAGCGGGGCATTTTTGTTTACTTTCGCTAGCGATATTTCAGGTAGAACTGTGTACTCAGAAAACGTTGAACAGCCCATATAGTGATAAATTGGCTCGCCATCTTTAGAGAAACGGCTTGTGCCGTCTGGCATTAGGCCTTTACCTTGGGTTTCGCGTACCGCTTGGCAAAGGTTAGTTTTGCCTGATTTACAGAACTTACACTCGCCACACTCAGCGGTATAAAGTGGAATAACATGATCGCCAACGTTTACACTAGTAACACCTTCACCGACCATTTCAACGATACCGCCACCCTCGTGACCCAGAATTGAAGGGAATACGCCTTCTGGATCGTCACCCGAAAGGGTAAACGCGTCAGTGTGGCATACGCCAGTAGCAACGATCCGAACGAGAACTTCACCTTTTTTAGGCAGCTCTACGTCAACTTCCTCCATTTTTAACGGCTCACCCGCGGCCCAGGCTACGGCGGCTTTAGACTTAATGTGGGTTTGACCTTCTTGCAATGAATCTTTGAACGATGCCATGTTATGACTCCTTTATATCAATTATTTGATAACGCTTTATAAGCCAAAGTATAGGAGACAGATTACTATTGATAAATACAGTTTTAGTAAATCACTTTTGCATATTTGTAATAATTTCGACGAATGAATAATATTAGGGGAGTGGAGCGCGACGTGCGTGTTAATGGCTGACGAATTTACGGGTAGCATTGATGAAATATTTAGAGGGCATAGCGGAGTTTTGCGCCGTTGCCGAGGTAGGTAATTTTACCGGTGCTGCCAATAAGCTGGATACGTCGGTGGCACAAATAAGCCGAAAAGTGGCGTCTTTAGAAAAGCAGCTTGGCGTAAAATTACTGCATCGTACTACGCGAAGCGTTTCACTCACCGAAGCCGGTACTTTATATTGTGAACAAGCACTGCCAGCATTAAAAGCGCTCGAAGATGCCCAGCTATCAGTTAGCGCTTTGCAAAACTCACCGCAGGGTTTAATTAAACTCACAGCGCCTGTAGCATTTGGCGAAGCATTTATAGCACCGCTACTCAATGCATTTATGCAGAAGTATTCAGGTATTAGCGTGCAGTGCATTTTCTCGAATGAAAAGCTCGATATCGTGGATATGGGCCTCGATTTAGCCATTCGCATTGGAAAGTTGGAAGACTCGACGCTGGTGGCTAAAAAGCTTTCCACACGTCATTTATACGTGTGCGCAAGCGAGCAATACTTTAAGGAAAATGGTCGTCCAAAGACCTTAGAAGACTTAAAAAAACACACACTATTGGTGGGGTCGCAGCCCTATTGGCGTTTTCTAGTTGATAAAACCATACGTGCGATACCGGTACAGGGGCGCGTTAGATACAACAGTGGAAATGCGCTGTGCAGTGCAGCTATTGCAGGTTTAGGGCTCGCCCAGCTGCCTGGCTTTTATGTGCGAGAGGCGTTGGCTTCGGGTAAGTTAATTGAAGTATTTCCCCAATACAAAGATAAGCAAGAAGCGATATGGGCGGTGTTCCCTTCAAACCGTAATGTCGCGCCTAAAATTAGATTATTAGTGGATTTTTTGGCTCAACATATCGTCTCAGATAGTTAGCAAGCTGCCTGATTTACTGATCGAAAAAAAGCCAAAATCTCTACACACTATAACGTCTGTCGGTCTTTACATTGTTAAAAAGGGCCGCAGTTTCAGTGCAAATAACGATATAGGTGAATAGGTGCATAAGGATGAAGGGCGAATTCAGATACGCGGTGCTCGCGTACATAACTTAAAGAATATCAACGTTGATATACCTCGAGATTGCGTTGTCGTTTTTACCGGCGTATCTGGCTCAGGCAAGTCCTCGTTGGCGTTTGGTACGCTGTACGCCGAGGCGCAGCATCGTTATTTAGATTCCATATCGCCCTACGCCCGGCGTCTAATAGAACAAGTCGAAAAGCCAGAAGTTGATGCCTTGGAGGGATTACCGCCAGCCGTTGGCTTACATCAGCGTCGCCAAGCGCCGTCAGTGCGTTCATCTATAGGCAGTATAACTACCCTTTCTAACAGCCTGCGTATGCTTTATTCCCGAGCAGGGGATTACCCAGAAGGCCAAGCTATTATTTATGCAGACGGCTTTTCACCCAACACACCTGAAGGCGCATGCGAGCGGTGCGACGGTATCGGTAAAGTGTTTGATACTCAAGCTCAGCTTTTAGTGCCTGACGATACTCTAACCATTCGAGAAGGGGCTGTGGCGGCTTGGCCCGGTGCGTGGCAAGGTAAAAATCTTGTCCGGGTGCTGCTGTCTCTTGATATTGACGTGGATGTGCCGTGGCGTGAATTGCCGAAAGCGACGCGCGATTGGATCTTATATACAGACGAGGCGCCACAGATGCCTGTCTATCGAAATTACAACCTAGAACAAACGCGCAAAGCGCTAGCAGAGGGCGAACCTGCTAGCTATAAGGGGAAGTTTATAAGTGCCAGGCGTCACGTTTTAGATACCTTTAAAACCTCACAAAAAGAAAAAATTAAGCAGCGTATTTCTCGTTTCCTCTCCGTTACACCGTGCCCCCGTTGTCATGGTAAAAAGCTTAAGAAAAAAGCCCTTAACGTTACGGTAGAGGGTGTCGATATTATTGACTTTTCAAGGCTACCGCTGCGCGAGGTTAATGAAAAAATGAATAAGCTGCGGGGTTCAGTAGCAGGTAATACCTCAGAAAGGGCACAAGTCATAAGAAACATAGCGGACGATGTCATCGATAGAATTAAACCTATTATCGCGCTAGGTCTGCATTACCTTTCATTAGATAGAAGCACTACTACTATTTCGGTTGGCGAGTTACAGCGACTGCGCCTCGCTACTCAGCTAAAATCCAATTTATTTGGCGTGGTTTATGTTATGGATGAACCTTCGGCTGGGTTGCACCCTCGCGATGTCGAGTCCTTAGTTAATGCGCTTCATGATATTACTAAAGCGGGTAATTCTCTGTTGGTTGTTGAGCATAACCCCTATGTGATTAAAGGGGCTAAGTGGGTAGTAGATATTGGCCCTAGTGCCGGTAAAGAGGGTGGTGAGCTGATATTCAGTGGGCCAGTTGATGAACTCGCGAAGGTAGAGACTTCGCCAACCGCAGAATTTGTTTTCAATGACAAACCCCTCGTATCAAGAGAAAAATGTAACTCATCATTGACGCTAAGTCTTAAAAACGTGAGCAGAAACAATGTAAACAACATTGATATTGATATTCCCCTTGGTGTTATGACGACGGTTACTGGCGTTTCAGGCTCTGGAAAGTCGAGTCTTATTAGCCAAGCATTGGTGGAGCTAGTAAAAGAGGGATTGGGTAGCGTTAAAGATAAAACTGACGGTGAAGTTAATGAGGTCGCGTTACTTTCATCCGAAGATAAGGTTACCCAAGAGGGCTTTATCGCCAGCGGGTCAGATAATATAAGTCGCTTAGTGGTTGTAGATCAGTCTCCTATAGGCAGAACACCACGCTCGACGCTCGCAACCTACACGGGCATGTTCGACCAAATCAGACGCTTATTTGCTACCACTGACGACGCGAAAAGCCGTGAGTATGATGCCGGTCATTTTTCTTTTAACGTGACCAAAGGCCGATGTCCCAACTGTGAAGGACTAGGTGTAGTGTCGGTAGAATTACTATTTATGCCCAGTGTGTATTCACCTTGTTCGGTCTGTAATGGTTCACGGTTTAAGGATGAGGTTTTAGATGTTCACTATAAAAAACACTCTATTGCCGATATTTTATCTCTTACAGTCAACGAGGCGCAGGATGTCTTTGAGGATAACAGCGCAGTTTTGCGAGGGCTTAAAACACTAATTAACGTTGGCCTTGGTTATCTTACACTGGGGCAAAGTGCCACCGAGCTATCGGGAGGGGAGGCCCAGCGTATTAAGTTGGCCTCTGAACTTAAGCGTGCGCAAAACAATAACACCCTTTATGTGCTGGACGAACCAACCACAGGTTTGCACCTTTCAGATACTGCACTGCTTTTGGAGCACTTAAGTACGCTTGTGGATAGCGGTAATACCGTGGTGATGGTTGAGCATAATATGCAAGTGGCCGCCGCTAGTGACCACGTGATTGATATGGGGCCGGGAGCTGGCGAAGACGGTGGACAAATCGTGGCGTGGGGCACACCAAAAGACGTTGCGAAAAATAAGAAAAGCGCAACTGCGCCCTTTTTAAAGCAAGCTTGCAAAATAAATTAATCGGCAAAGGCCGCCGGTCGCTCATTTGTTTACTCATTTCGCATGCCGTATCTTTGTCATAGCAGCAACCACTGTGCAATAGGGCTTGGAGAAGCCAATATGCAGTATCACACTTAAACGCCGTAGTGAGGTAAAACGGGTTTGTACCTTAAAAAGAAATGTTTTTGAAAGAGTGTTTCACTTTTTGCAATACAGTGTGGTGAAAACTGCGGTTGACTTATAGACGTCTATACGGCAAATTGCTTGTATGAAAATGATTCTACTTACTCGCACCACCATGATGTCGATTACCACCTTAAAAAGGGCGGTCGCTGGCTAGTGCAAGTAAGCAAAAGACAACGAAAGCCCGCCTAACACAGAGCGGGCTTTTTTTTACACACGTTTTAGCATGCGTAACCTTAAGGAGCAGCATATGAAAGTCTTAAAGTTTGGGGGTTCTTCTCTAGCCGATGCACCGCGATACATGCGCGTTATGGAAATTAGCACGGCAACCCACCAAACCGACGGTGCTGCGGTTGTACTCTCTGCCCCTAAGGGGGTAACGAACGCGCTTTCACTATTGTGTGAACAAGCAGCCGCGGGTGAAGATTTCCAACCGTTATTCACTAAACTGAACGACACGGTTACCGGCATTGCCAACAACCTTAACGAAGAACTCGACGGCTTTGCCCACGCAAGCGTGGTAGATTTCATCAACAGTCACCTCAGTGTATTAAAGCAGCACCTTGAAGGCATAAAGTTGCTTGGCGTAGCGCCAGATAATGTTTCAGCGGGTATCCTAAGCATTGGTGAATATATTTCGGTTACGCTTTTCAGCGCCATGCTTTCAGCGAAGGGCATCGCTAACCGCGTTATCGACCCGGTAAAATATGTGCTTGCCGATGGCGAATACCTAGACAGCATTGCCGATGTGTCGCTAAGTAAGGCGCGTTTTTCAGACGTACCAAACGATGGCAGTGAGTTCTTAATAATGCCGGGTTTCGTCGCCGCTAATGAAGCGGGCGAAAAAGTAACGCTGGGACGCAACGGTTCAGATTATTCCGCAGCAATTTTAGCGGCGTGTATCGACGCAAGCTGTTGCGAGATTTGGACAGACGTAGATGGTGTTTACAATGCTGACCCGAACCAAGTAGAAGGTGCGGTACTGCTTGATAAATTGACTTATCAAGAAGCCATGGAACTGTCTTATTTTGGCGCTAAAGTACTTCACCCGAAAACCATTGGCCCTATCGCTCAACATCACATCCCGTGTTTAATCCGCAATACGCTTAATCCAGCGGCGCCGGGTACGCTTATCAGCAACGAAAAAAGTGAAGTATGGACGTCGGTTAAAGGTATTTCACAGCTTGATAACGTTACTATGTTTAACGTTGCAGGCCCTGGTCTTAAAGGCATGGTAGGCATGGCAAGTCGCGTGTTTGAAGTCATGTCGAATGCGAATATCTCTATCAGTTTAATTACTCAGTCTTCCTCTGAGTACTCAATCAGTTTCTGTATTCAAAGCAAGGACGCCCAGCGTGCGTTAACCTTACTTGAAGATGCGTTTGCACTAGAGTTACAAAATCAGCTGCTTGATCCAATCGAAGTGCGTCATGATCTTGCCATTGTTACCTTAGTGGGTGACGGTATGCGTCAAACCAAAGGCTTGGCGGCCCGTTTCTTTAACTCGCTTGCGCAAGCGAGAGTTAACAACGTAGCCATCGCGCAGGGCTCTTCTGAGCGCTCAATCTCTACGGTTATTGAAAGCAAGCGTGCGAAAAAAGCGGTAAAAGTCATTCATCAGAATTTTTTCTCTGACCGTCATACCATAGACGTATTCCTAGTAGGGTGTGGCAACGTGGGGACTGAGCTGCTAGGGCAGATTGAAAAGCAGCAGCCGGCACTGTTAAAGCGCAATATTCAGCTGCGTGTTTACGGTATTGCCAATAGCCGTAAGCTACTGTTAAACAGCCAAGGTATAGATTTAAGCGGTGACTGGAGCGCAGCACTTGATTCAGCGAGCGAAGGGTTGAGCGTTGAGCGCTTACACCAGTTTGCTAATGACAACAGCTTAGTGAACCCAGTTATTGTTGACTGCACCAGCCATGAAGCTATTGCCAATCAGTACGTTGATATGATGGAAAGTGGTTTCCACGTAGTGACGCCGAACAAAAAGGCGAATACCAGCGCCATGGCTTATTACCGTAAGCTGCGCAAAACGGCACTTTCTACTAACCGTCAATACCTTTATGAGACGACAGTGGGCGCAGGCCTTCCGGTTATTGATAACCTGCAAAAGCTGTTTAGCGCCGGTGACGTTCTGCATCGCTTTGAAGGTATTTTATCAGGCAGCTTGTCTTACGTGTTCGGCAAGCTTGACGAGGGCATGAGCCTGTCGCAAGCGACGCAAACAGCAAAAGACAATGGCTTTACCGAGCCAGATCCTCGCGATGATTTAAGCGGTATGGACGTAGCGCGTAAGCTGCTTATTATGGCCCGCGAAGCCGACCTAGAACTTGAGCTTTCCGATATAGAGATTGAGTCAGTATTGCCAGCAGGTTTTGCTGAAGATTGTTCCATTGACGAATTTATGCAGCAGCTACCTGAATTAGATGCTGCGATAAATGAAAAAGTGGAAGCAGCCAAAGCAGAAGGCAAAGTACTTCGCTATATCGGCAGCATTGAAGACGGTAAGTGCAAAGTAAGCATTCAGGCTGTGCCGGCAAGCAACCCGCTTTCACAAGTAAAAGACGGTGAAAACGCGCTGGCTATCAACAGTGACTACTATAGCCCAATTCCTTATGTGATAAGAGGCTACGGCGCTGGTGGTACGGTGACCGCAGCGGGTGTGTTTGCAGATATTTTGCGTACCATGCCGTGGAAGCAAATGGCGCACTAAAGGCTAACTGAAGCCTTGTAAAAGCGAAACGTAAATAATAAGCGGTTTAAGTAAGTCATTCGATTAGGCGAGCTAAGCAAAGCATGTGGCAGATGCTTAGTCGCCAGCGAAGTAAGAGAAATAATATGAAAGCATTAAAGGCCTTCGCGCCGGCATCAATAGGAAATGTAAGCTTAGGCTTTGACGTACTTGGCGCGGCCCTTGCGCCTGTTGACGGCACTAAGCTAGGTGACGAGGTTGAAATAACATCCGCTGAATCATTTTCGTTAGAAACAGTAGGGCGCTTTGCCCATAAGCTTCCAGGTGATACAGATAGCAATATTGTCACTAAGTGCTATCACTATTTTTGTGAGCAAATGGAAAAAGCAGGTAAGCCAACATCGCCGGTTGCTCTGACACTTCACAAGAACTTGCCTATCGGCAGTGGCCTAGGATCAAGCGCCAGTTCAATAGTGGCGGCGTTCGCAGCGCTAAATGCTTACTTCGATACGCCGTTTGACCAAGATACGTTACTTATCATGATGGGCGAATTAGAAGGGCAAATTAGCGGTAGCGTTCACTATGACAACGTAGCACCGTGTTATTTGGGCGGCATGACGCTAATGACGGGGAGCGAGGCGCCTGTCACACTGTCATTACCTCTGAACGACGACTGGTACTACGCCATTTGTTATTCGGGCATTAGCGTGTCGACAGCGGCTGCACGAGATATATTGCCTAAGCAAGTAGACATGGCAACAGCACTTACGTTTGGCCGCCAGCTTGGCGTATTTGTACACGCGTTACATGCAGGCAACTTTGACTTAGCTGCGTCGGTCATGAAAGATGTTATCGCCGAGCCCTACAGAAAGTCGCTACTGCCAGGCTTCGATGAAGCCCGCGCGTTTAGCGAAGAAACCGGCGCGCTGGCGTTCGGTATTTCCGGCTCAGGCCCAACGGTGTTTGCGGTTTGCTCATCGAAAGCGCAGGCAGAAAAGGTCGCAGCCTATTTAACTGAGAACTACATTCAGAACGAAGACGGTTTTAGTCATGTGTGCCAAATCCCTAGCCAGGGCACGCTAATTTCTGAATAATTGACGCAATAACTAAATCTGCCTAATTTCACTACATAGAAAACTGGGCAGCGCAACGCTCGCAAGCCAACGCGAATAATGCAGGCCATGCGAGTAAGCAAAGAAACAAATTAAAAGTTTGAAAGGGCGGAGAATTCGCCCAATAAAAAAGGTAACAGCAAGTGGAATTGGTAAATTTAAAAGATTCATCGGACACAGCGAGCTTTGCTGAAGCGGTAAAGCGTGGTTTAGGTAAGAACCAAGGGCTTTATTTTCCAGAGCATATTCCTACCTTAGACAATATTGACGAATTGCTGGAAAAGCCATTTGTAGAGCGCAGCATTGATGTGCTTCGTGCGCTTATTGGAGACGAGCTTAATAACGGCGAGCTTGAAGAAATTGTCAAAACAGCTTTCGCATTTGGTGCGCCGGTTGAACAGGTTAACGATAACGTTTATAGCCTAGAGCTTTTCCACGGCCCAACCCTTGCGTTTAAAGACTTTGGTGGCCGTTTTATGGCACAAACGCTCTCGCGTATAAGCGAAGGTAAGCCTGTGACTATCCTAACCGCCACGTCAGGCGATACAGGTGCAG
Organism: Alteromonas mediterranea DE; assembly: GCF_000020585.3. Lineage (NCBI taxonomy): Bacteria > Pseudomonadati > Pseudomonadota > Gammaproteobacteria > Alteromonadales > Alteromonadaceae > Alteromonas > Alteromonas mediterranea. Next base: position 3,426,308 of record NC_011138.3, on the reverse strand, counting down.
CTGTTGCTCATGCGTTCCACGGTATCGACAATATCAACGTGGTTATCTTGTTCCCTAAGGGCAAGATCAGCGCGTTGCAAGAAAAGCTTTTCACTACGTTGGGCGGTAATATTCACACTGTAGCAATCGAATCAGATTTTGATGCATGCCAGTCCCTTGTGAAAACTGCGTTTGACGACCCAGATGTGCGTGAAGGTCTTCACCTCAACTCTGCGAACTCCATTAATATAAGTCGTTTACTGGCACAGGTATGTTACTACTTTGAAGCGGTTAGCCAACTGCCCAAAGAGAAGCGCGACCAGCTTGTTATTTCGGTACCTAGCGGTAACTTCGGTAATCTTACGGCAGGCATGATCGCTAAATCGTTAGGCCTACCGATTAAACGCTTCATTGCCGCAACTAACTTAAACGATACCGTGCCTCGTTACTTAAAAACGGGGGAGTGGGACCCGAAAGCGACGGTTGCCACTATGTCGAACGCAATGGATGTTAGCCAGCCGAACAACTGGCCGCGTATTGAAGCGTTAATTGAGCGTGGTTACATCGACAAAGCGTGCCTTAAGGGTGAAATGGTTGATGAAGAATATACTCAGCTTGCCATGCGCCAGCTAGCGCAGCAAGGCTACACCAGTGAGCCACACGCTGCTATTGCCTATCGCGCGGTAAGCCACGACCTGCAAGACGGTGAAATTGGCCTGTTTTTAGGTACTGCTCACCCAGCTAAGTTCAGAGAAACGGTAGAAAACGTATTGGGTAACCCAATAAGCTTGCCAAAGCCGTTAGCAGACGTAGCGGGCGAAGACAGCCTAGCGGTAGACTTACCTGCGTCCTATGATGCGCTTAAGCAGCACATGATGAACTTGCTTAAGTAATGACATCACTAACATGGCAAAGCGCGCTAGGTAACGAGAAACAAAAAGAGTACTTTGTTGAGTTACTTGAGCGCGTAAAGCAAGCGCGTGAAGCGGGTAGTGTTATTTACCCGCCTCAGCCTGATGTATTCAATGCGCTAAAATACACGCCGCTCGATAAAGTTAATGTGGTGATACTAGGGCAAGATCCTTATCACGGCCCTAATCAAGCCCACGGCCTTTGTTTTTCTGTTCAAGCAGGTGTGAAAACGCCGCCGTCGCTTAAAAACATGTACAAGGAACTATTGACCGATATCGACGGCTTTGTCGAGCCTAATCACGGTACGCTGACGCCATGGGCAGAGCAAGGTGTGTTGTTACTTAATACCGTACTTACCGTAGAGCAGGGCAAGGCACACAGCCATGCGAAGTGGGGGTGGGAAACCTTCACCGACAAAGTTATCGATGTGGTAAATGCGAACTGCGAGAACGTGGTATTTCTTTTGTGGGGCAGTCATGCGCAAAAGAAGGGTAAGCATATAGACCGCGAAAAACACAAAGTGTTACACGCACCGCACCCTTCGCCGCTTTCAGCCCATAGAGGCTTTCTAGGGTGTAAGCATTTTAGCCAAACCAACGAATACCTTGTTGAGAAAGGCAAAACCCCAATCAACTGGCAGGTGTAAATCTAGTTAGCATCGTGCTCTATTTAGAAGAATATGTAGCAACGCAACCAACACCTTGGGTAGCAGAACATCTACACATTGCGGTATAGCATGCAGCGCTAAATATGAGCTTATATAAGTACCTGCATGCGTACTTACATGAGTGATAGGTAGCACTATTCAAAGCACAGCTATGCCTAGCACACATGACTGCAGCACGCTTTCCAAAGCCAGAAAGTAAAAAGGCCGTCTGTTTTATCAGGCGGCCTTCAGTTTATCTTTCCAGTGTTTCTAGCTCGTACTCGAAACCACAATCGAGTTCAGCCAGTTCTTTTTCTAATTTGTAGCGATCTTGTAGCGCTTCGATTTCTCTCCACTTACGTTTTTTACTTTTGGTTTTTGCTGGGCTTGCTTCGATGTCTAACATGGCAAATAGATCTGATTTATCCACTGGGATCTCCTTTTTATACCACTACAACTAATACAGAGTTTTATGTTTTTAATTCCCTCTGTACGATTTTGTATCACAGCCGTCACTAAAATAAAATAGTTTAATTTACCTTTTATTAACAAATTGTGACGATATGATGACAACGGTAAGAAAATGTCCAGTGTGTTTAAAGCGTAAACAAATGCTGTATGTATATGATCCTATTTGTTTTATTAGTGACCAAATACACAGTGTTACGGATGTCAAAAAGTGTCTGTCGTATAGCCGATGAATACCGCAACAAAAAACGGCCAGCTTCCGAAAAAGCTGGCCGTTCAGTTTGTTATTTGCACCAAGTGGGTGATTTTACATCACCTCTCATTCCTTATTTTGGTGCATTCGCTGCTCTGAATTTGGCAATCAATTGTTGTGTTGAAGCATCGAAATTGTCTTTGTCTGCTTCGCCTTGAATGCCAGCAAGTACTTGGTTTCCTAATACTTTACCTAACTCTACGCCCCATTGGTCGAATGAGTTAAGGTTCCAGATAACACCCTGAACGAATACCTTATGCTCATACATTGCAACCAACGCGCCAAGTGTTTGAGGCGTGAGTGAATCAAACAAGAAGGTGTTGCTTGGCTTGTTACCCGGCATGGTTTTGTGAGCCGCTAAACGCTTACGTTCTGCGTCGTCTAGGCCCTTGCCATCTAAGTCCGCATAACACTCTTCAAAGGATTTACCCTGCATCAGTGCCTGAGTTTGTCCGAAGCAGTTAGACGCGAGCATGGCGTGGTGCGTATCATCTTGGTTTGGTACGTTAAGCGGCAGCATGAAATCAGCTGGAATAACGCCTGAACCTTGGTGAATAAGCTGGTGGAAGCTATGCTGACCGTTAGTCCCTTCACTACCCCAAATAATTGGGCCAGTAGGGTAGTCTACGCTTTCCCCTTCTTGAGTCACTTCTTTACCGTTACTTTCCATATCTAACTGCTGTACGTAGGCAGGTAGACCGCGCAGGTAATGGTAATAAGGCAGTAATACATGAGACTGTGCATCGAAAAAGTTTCTGTACCAAATACCTAATAGGCCAAGCAATACGGGCATGTTTTCTTCTAAAGGCGCGGTAGTGAAATGGTTATCCATTTCAAACGCGCCTTCAAGTAAGCCCTTAAAGTTTTCAAAACCCAATGCTAATGAAATAGGCAGGCCAATAGCAGACCAGAGTGAATAGCGCCCGCCTACCCAGTCCCACATTGGGAAGATGTTGTCTGCGCTAATACCGAAGTCGGTAGCTGCTTTAACGTTTGAAGACACTGCTACAAAGTGTTTTGCGATATCTTCCTGAGTACCGCCAGACTTTAAGAACCAGTCTTTAGCTGTAAGTGTATTTTGAAGCGTCTCTTGAGTAGAGAAAGACTTCGATGACATCACCACCAAGGTCTCTTCAAAATCAATGCTAGATAGCACGTCGTGAATATGACAGCCGTCAACGTTGGCAACGAAGTGTACTTTCACTGCGTCAACCGTATGGGGTTTTAACGCCTCGGTCATTATTTTAGGCCCAAGGAACGAGCCTCCAATACCAATTGCCACAATGTGCTTAATAGGCTTGCCGGTGTACCCTTTATGCTCGCCGCTGTGAATAGACGCGGTAAACGCTTCAATTTTTTCAAGCGTTGCATGTACTTCAGGCATTACGTCTTCGCCGTCTACCAACACTTTGCGGTCAGAGAAGTTACGAAGCGCGGTGTGAAGCACTGCGCGACCTTCGGTTGAGTTGATTTGCTCACCAGAAAACATCGCGTCGCGAAGGGTTTCTAACTTACAGGCACGAGCAAGATCAAATAGGCCTTTTAACGCGTCTTCGTTTACGCGGTTTTTCGAGTAGTCTAGAAAAATACCGCAAGCTTCTAGCTGCATCTTATCCGCGCGGCTTGTGTCTTGTGCAAACCAGTCGCGCATATGCGCACTTTTCACTGATGCAGCAATATCAGATAAGTTTTTCCATTCAGGAAGAGAAGTTAAAACACTCATTGTTTCAATAGCCCTTATGCGCTTAGTTTTTCGCGAAGCGTAGCTTCAAGTTTTTCTTGGTCGGCAGCAAAGTTGCGAATGCCTTCAGATAGCTTTTCAGTTGCCATCGCATCTTCGTTCATTGCCCAGCGGAATTCGCTTTCAGTTAAACGCTCACCTGGTGTTTTGGTTGCGTCGTTGTCTTTAAGTTTCACTTCCAAGTCGCCTGGCTCGTTTGCCAATTCTTCAAGTAGTGCAGGGCTTATCGTTAAGCGGTCGCAGCCCGCTAGCGCCTGAATTTCGCCAATGTTACGGAAGCTTGCGCCCATCACTACCGTCTTGTAGCCATGTTCTTTGTAGTAGTTGTAAATTTTCGTTACAGATACTACACCTGGGTCTTCATCTGGTGCGTAAGATTCGGTACCGGTTGCTTTCTTGTACCAGTCTAAAATACGGCCTACGAAAGGCGAAATAAGGTATACGCCCGCTTCGGCACACGCTTGAGCTTGGGCAAAGCTAAATAGCAAAGTAAGGTTGCATTGAATACCTTTTTTCTCTAGTGCTTCTGCCGCTTGAATACCTTCCCACGTTGATGCAATTTTAATTAAGATACGTGACTTATCGATGCCAGCGTCTTCATAAAGCTGAACTAAGCGCTCTGCTTTTTCGATGGTTGCTGCGGTATCAAACGATAGGCGAGCATCAACTTCGGTAGAAATTCGGCCCGGGATAGTGCCAGAAATTTCTTTACCAATAGCCACGGCAAGCTTGTCAGACGCGTCTGTTAGTTGCTGTTCTGCATCGTTAGACTGCAGCTTTGCCCATGCTACAGCGTCATCAATTAGGCTTGCATATTGAGGAAGACCAGCCGCTTTCAAAAGTAGCGACGGGTTGGTAGTGGCATCAACCGGCTGATATTTTTTAATGGCATCGATGTCGCCCGTGTCGGCAACTACGGTGGTGATATCACGTAATGAAGCTAACTGATTGCTCATAATTCTCTCTGTTCTTTATCAATAATAAGTTTGGACAACTCGCTGGAAAAGCCAGTTGAATAAAACGGTTCGCTTGCGCGTGTGTAGGGTTTTGCGCTTGCGTTTTCTTTCTGCTCTCTTTTGTATCCCATGGGGAAAAGGGCAAATGCGAATATAGCGCTTTGATCTTCAAGACACACAACCAGAGGTGTATCTGAATTATTGTTTGAATAATTAATTGTAATGCTATTTATATCAAACCCGTGTGACAATTCATACATAAGATAATGACAAAATGGCTAATCGGATTTCTCTGTTAAGCCAATTTGCGTCTTTCTTATGCCATTTTGCTTTTTCAAGCGTATCAGGTGGTACAATATGGGGTAATACCATTCCGCATAGATCATTACCCACTCAGCGAGAGTTAAAATGTTCGTAATCGCGGCGTGTCACCGCAGGTATAGTGGTCCTACATCAAGGTGGCACAACAAAGAGTACGGGCATTTTAAACTCGCCCTTCGGGAAGGTCTGGCAAGCTTCCTAGCTTCATTCTGGGAATTTGAAAGGGAACAGCCATTCCTGCATTCCCACGCTTTGCTAGGAAACTTGCCAGCGCCTTCTGAGTCGGCAATGATCTATGCGGATTGGTATAAGAATTTAAGGAGTCGAAATGTTAGTTGTAGTATCCCCAGCGAAAAATCTAGATTTTGAAAGCGACATTCCAGTAAAACAGTTTACTCAGCCTGCCATGCTCGAAGACACGGAAAAGCTGATGGAAGTCTGTCGCACGTTATCGCCTGCCGATTTATCATCGTTAATGAAAATCAGCGACAAGTTAGCCACCTTAAATGCTAACCGCTTCGCCGAGTTTACTACGCCATTTACTCCTGACAACGCGCGTCAAGCTATGTATGCGTTTAACGGCGACGTGTATACCGGGCTGGACGCATACTCGCTAGATAGCGACACAGTTGCGTACGCACAGAAACATTTACGCATTTTGTCAGGCCTCTATGGCTTATTACGCCCCCTTGATTTGATGCAGGCTTATCGCTTGGAAATGGGCACTAAATTAGCGAACCCTGAAGGCAAAGACTTATATGCGTTCTGGGATGATCGTATTACCTATGTGTTGAATAAAGCATTAGAAGCACAGGGCGATAATGTACTTATTAACCTTGCCTCTAACGAGTACTTCAAAGCCGTGAAGAAAAAGTCTCTAGACGGCATGATCATTACGCCAACCTTCAAAGATTGCAAAAATGGCCAGTATAAAATTATCAGCTTCTTTGCAAAGAAAGCGCGGGGTCTTATGGCGCGTTACATCCTTGAAAATCGTGTTGAAGATGTAGAAGGCTTGAAAAACTTCGATGTAGACGGCTATGTGTTTAGCGAAGAACAAAGCTCATCGACGGAACTGGTGTATCTTCGCAATCAAGAAAGCGAATAACGCGTTTCAGCGGATAGTGATAAATCAATCAAATTGGCGCTAACACGCAAAGTTAGCGCGAGTTCGAACCACTATGCTCCTAAAACATTGCCATCGCACTTCTGCGGTGGTGATGTAAATGTTCAGATTCAATCTGAAGCCCAATTTGATACCAGCTATGCCTTCCCGCTTCTTTGTCAGAACGAATCCTCATCTACTCACAGACAATAAGATTAGCAAACAAACACACTGCTGCATGCTACACTATGTTCACTACCAATCACCCACCAAGTAGGGCATAACCTTGAGCATATTAGTTCGCAATTTACCTAAATCATTCACTCAGGAAAATCTTGAGGATCTGTTTTTTGAGTTTGGCACCATAGCATCGTGCGATCTGGTAATGGATGAGGCTACAAACCTATCTAAAGGCTTCGGTTTCGTTGAAATGAGCACACAAGAAGAAACCGATAAAGCGATTGAAAAGCTTAACGCCAAGGTTATCGACGGTAAGAAAATTCGTGTTAAGTGGTCAAATCAAGAGAAAAAGCAAGCTGCAGCGATAGATGATGCGCCTGCGCCTAAAAGAGATATTCCTGACAATGTGTGGGGAACGGCTTCTAGTAACAGTTCTGAGAGTGAAAAGGACGCGGAATAGTTCTGAGAGTAATTGAGTTAGTGCTGACAACTGAGGTTGTCAGCACTAACTGGTAGCTCAACCAGATACGGTTACTGTCTGTACTTGGGTATTGCGTGCAGTCATAACAATGGCTAGCCATACCAACACGCCACCACCGGCCAGCGCTAAACCTACCCAACCTGTTGAAGCATAACCATAGCCGGCTGACAACGTCATACCCGCCAGCCAAGGGCCCAAGGCGTTTGCCGTATTGAAAGCGGCATGGTTCATGGCTCCTGCTAAGGTTTGCGCTTCGCCCGCCACATCCATTAAACGGGTTTGCAGTGGCACTACCATACCGCCCCCGATGCCGATGAAAAACAATGAGGCTGCCATTAGATATGGCTGGCCCATAGACGCGGCGTACGCGGCTGCAGATAAACCAAGTAGAACCTGAAAAACGATGGCTGAAGTTAGCAGTCGGCCTTCAGAATAGCGCCCAGCGATAATGTTGCCCAGGGTCACGCCAATGCCATAGATAAGCAAGGTTGCAGAAATTCCCCATTCGGGTGCCGAGGTCGTGTTTAAGTACGAGGCACTAAAATAGGAGTACACCGAGAACATGCCCCCAAAGCCAATAGCGCCCATGAGCAATACCAGCAGTACGTCTTTATTTTTTAGCGCTTTGAGTTCAGTTAGAGGCTTGGCATCTGGGTTTGGACCGCGGTAAGGTGCAGTTTTCCAGACCATTAAAGCGGTCGCTAGTGCAAAGGCAGAAATCATGAAAAAGCCGGTTCTCCAGCCAAACATTTGCCCGATACCGCTAATTGACGGCACCCCAATAATATTAGCAATAGCTAAACCCATGATGACGTTACTCACCGCCTGGGCCCGTTTATTTTTACCCGCAATGTCAGCTGCAAAAAGCATGGCAATACCGAAATAGGCACCGTGAGGAAGGCCAGCAATAAAGCGCGCTATATTCATTGTCCATTCTGACCATGCTAGTGCTGTTAGCAGATTCCCACCGGCATAAAATATCATCATTGAAATAAGCATGGTGCGCCTAGCAAGGCGAGAAAAGAAGATAGTGATAAGCGGTGCGCCTACTACAACGCCAATGGCATAGGCACTAATTGCATGACCTGCAACGTTTTCAGTAATACCAAAATCTTCCGCGAAGTAGGGCAGTAACCCCATAGCAGCAAATTCGCTGCAACCTATTACAAAAGTACCGAAAGCTAGCCAGAATGTAATAGTTGCCAGTGAATATTCTCCCGTCGCTGAACTTTCTTCTGAACAGACCCGATGAGAAGCTGTCTGAGTAGAAGTGATATCGTCAGTTTGATTCGTCATAAGCTAGCTTTGTTCCTTCATTTCTTACCATTGTGTCGCCTGCTAGCTGCTTGAGCACGGCGCACTGGCACAAGATTAAAATACAAAAACCGGCAAATGGTATGTTTGCCGGTTTTCTATGTTTGAAAGCCATTGCTTTGGCTATTCAGAAAGGCCAAAAGCCCCAAGCTTGTGCTTTATTTGTTTATCTATTACTTAAGATCCTAGCAGTGAATGAACGTTAAGTAACGGTAGCTGATAAGATTTCTTAATCATTTCAACGATTTAAATGTAGTGTGTTTGTTAATGACTTGAGTCGCGTTATTTGCTTAGCGATGCGCATGGATTTTCTATCAACACTAAAGTAATTGTTTTCTGTGCGTAAATGTTTGTGATTGAAAAAGCTGGCATTTAGTCGCTTATTAACATTTTCAGTCGGGTTAACCGCTATATTCGTGTTTATGTTTTCAAACCTACAATCACATTAAAAAACAAACTTCTTGACTTTAAATTGTTCTATATATAGAACATTCCATAAATAGAACAAATATAAGTTGGCGCCGTGTGAATCAAGCCACCCTTAATATTCTAGGTAGGCATCTTAAGAAACTTAGGCAAGATAAAGGTGTCTCGCTGTCGCAATTAGCCGCAGGGGCAGGTATTGCCAAGTCAAATCTTTCTAGGCTAGAGCAGGGTAACGGTAATCCTACGTTAGATACTATTTGGCGATTAGCTAAGCAATTAGACGTGCCATTTGGTCAACTTGTGCAGCCCCTTAGCACAAGCGTGGGAGAGAACGGAGTAGAAGTGCGTCTCATTGAGCAAGGGCAGGGAGTACCCAATGTCGATGCTTACTGGATGTCTGTTGCACCTAATACGCGGCGAGAAGCCGAGGCTCACGCGACTGAAACACAAGAAACCATTACCGTGATAAGCGGTACGTTAGAAGCAGGGAATATTGGCAGTACCCAACTACTGCTACCCGGTCAAAGTATTGCTTTCAGCGCCGATTTACCTCACGTCTACAAAACTCAAGATGAGTGGGTAACGTGCCTTATCACTATCGTTTATCACAAAGAGGCAATAAAATGAGCCAGGTTTCATCAAAAAGTGGGCTAAAGCAGGGGATCATAGATGGGTTACCCTTGCTCGGAGGGTATATCCCGGTAGCCATTTCATTCGGCGTTATTGCCATTCAAGCTGGCTTTTCAACATTAGAGGCTACGCTAATTTCTGTGTTCATTTACGCAGGTGCGTCGCAATTTCTTTTAGTTGCCATGGTGGCATCAGGTGCTCCCCTTTGGCTAGCCGTGTGTATGACACTATTGGTCAACGTACGCCATGTGGTTTACGCGCCCAACTTAGTGCCTTATTTACCGCAAAGCAAAGCGTGGCCCTATTTAATGCATGGCCTTACTGATCAAATTTTTGCGCTAGCCCATACACGTTTACCTTCTATGGAAGACACCAAGAAAGTAGATTGGTTTAAAGGTGTATCAATGGTGGCGTGGTTTAGTTGGATTCTGGGTACAGCACTTGGAGGTATAGCGGGAGACTCGCTTACACAGAAATGGCCAATTCTTGATAGCGTGATGCCCTTTGCCTTACCGGCGTTGTTTGTTGTGTTATTAGCGCCAAAATTTTCTAATAAACTGTGGAGCGTTACCTTGCTGGTAACGATATCCATAGCGCTTTTTGTTGCGCTTAGTAGTTTTAAAAATGCAGCTATTCCGCTGGCGGCGCTATGCGGTGCGCTCACGTTCTATTTGCTTACTTCCCATGTTGAAAGGACGCAGTCTCATGCAAACTGATATTTGGATAGCAATTATCGTGGCGGCGATAGGCACCTACGTGTTGCGCGTAGCGCCGTTATTATGGACACAGCGTCACTTCAACAAACACAAGGCCAACAATACCCAAGCGCGCTTGCCTACTTGGTTAAGTGTGCTAGGTCCATTGATGATTGCAGCTATGTTGGGCGCTTCGCTTATTCCTAAAGCCCCGTCTGCGGCCAGTTGGATAGCCACAGGCGTTGCAACTGTGATAACAATACTCGTTTGGCGTAAGACCAAGGCATTGGGCCTGCCTGTATTCTTCGGCGTCGCCGTTTTTGGCGTAATATACTGGTGCGCTTTGCATTTCTTATAGTTATTACGCAGGCTAAACGGGAGATAAATAGTTAGCTTTTTATGCTTTCGTACCTTTTAGCAAGGCTTCTGAACAGTGCTCGCCATGGAGCACCGAGATGTCGCCAGTAGTTTCAAGGACTACTGCTCTCACTTCATTTAAGTCTAATACGTTAGCTTCCCGAAGCTTAGCGAGCAAATCGCTGCGTGCCACCCGAGTTTCTTCAAGCGCGCCGTCAATAATTTCGCCGTTTCTCATTAAAATAACCGGCGTGTTTTGCATTATTGCTTCAATTTTATCAGACCGTCTGCGTAGTCTGGCGCTAACCGATTGCACAATAAATAGGGCGGCCATAGCAACCATGGCTTGCAAAAACGCTTCCCACGTGGTCGTTTGAGAAGCACTGGCGAGCAATGAGCCTACCGCTACCGTCATTACGAAGTCGAAGTTTGTCATTTTCGAGAAAGAACGTAAGCCGTTAATACGAACCAGCAATACTACCCATACCATTACCATCGTGGTAAGAAAAAGGCCTCTACATATCAAGTCGAGCGTTGGGCTAGCGCTAAACATACACATCTCCTCATATTGCTATAGCATCAATATCCATTTGTTTACATAGAGTATTAGCAATACGTTGAGTCGAAGCGTTGAGATTTATGCTTAGACAAACTCGCTGTACACTATTTTATTTTTCCCATGGCTTTGTCGCCCCAGATTTCTTTTAAGCGCTGATCGCGACCACAGTTCCAACGGTAGAATTTGTACCGAACAGGACTTTTCTTATAGAAATCTTGGTGGCCTATTTCATCACCTTTAATTGGATAAAAAGTAGAAGCATCAAGTATTGGTATTACCACGTCTTTATTCGGAAACTGGGTGATTACGTCAGCTTTTGTTTTTTCGGCGATAGCACGTTCTTTATCGTTCGCAACAAAAATAGCGCTTAGGTAGCTGGGACCTTTGTCGCAAAACTGCCCTCTGTCATCAAAAGGGTCAAAGAACGGTTTAGGCTGCAATTAATTTTATCGCAGTTTGTAGCATCTCTTTTTCCTCGCTTATAAAAGAAAAAGCTTAGCTAGCGATTAACAGTATCGCACTAGAATCAAAAACAATTAATGCCAAAAGAGGGTAAGTAAAATTTTCATCAGACTCTGTAGCCTGCGTTCACTGGTAGCAAAGTGAACGCCATCTTTTTTCACCCGACTGCTCTGTAGCCCTGCCATGACAAGGACTGTAGTAAGAGCCTTTCGATCGGCAGAGCATTTGCATCTCAGCAATTACGTGTGAGTCAAAATACGCGACAACGTGTGATTTCACTCTGTGAGGTAGGTCAGTTTTGCTTAACGCTAATCAAGCGTTGCTTTACTTCGTGCAGCCGGTTGTCGTTTGTTCAGGTCTCTAAAAGAGCTTGGCTCAGATTTAATTAAGTAGAAAGTAAGGAAGATAATATGTCGATAGTCAAATCAGGTAGTGCAGCATACAAACCGCTGGGTAAAGAAGGAAAGGGCAGTATTTCCACGGAAACGGGCGCCTTATCTAATCAGCCCTATGGTTTTAATACACGTTTTGAAGATGGAAAAGGGACTAACCCCGAAGAATTGATTGGTGCCGCCCATGCGAGTTGTTTCACCATGGCGCTTTCTTTTGCATTATCCGATGCAGGGTATGATGACGGCGAATTAAATACCACAGCCAAAATAAGCCTAGACAAAAGCGATGACGGTTTTGAAATTACCAAGTCGGCGTTAACATTAGACGCTGAAGTTGAAGGTATCACAGAAGACGAGTTTGAGAAGATTGCTCAGGAAGCGAAAGAAAACTGCCCTGTGTCTCAATTACTTAATGCCAACATTACGTTGGAATATAAGCTAAATAATAGCTGAGGTGTTAGCACTGAGGGTTACTGGCCGTTGAGGTAAACGCGCTAGGCGCTAGAAAACAGTAAACACATTTTAAAAAGCTCGCTTCTGTTAGCGAGCTTTATTTATATCCGCTTAAAAATTTAGATGTAAAAAGCCCCCAGTAATTGAGATGTTTGATTACCGGGGGCTTTTAGTTTAAACGCTTCTGTTAGGGTAGCTAGCGGTTAACTGCCATTAACCTATTTACCGATTAGGCCACAAGCAACGCGTTCGCCGCCACCACCTAGTTTTTTAGGGGAGTCTGAGTAGTTGTCGCCGCCTGCGTGAATCATAAGTGCACGACCTTCAATATCTTCAAGCTCTAGCTCTGGGGCGAAAATAGGCTGCGTGGCTTTTCCGTTTTCATCAACATACAGCACGGGAAGATCGCCTTCGTGCCCTTTCTCAGACCATGGAGCTCTGTGTTTATTGGTATCTTCTGGGTCGAAGTGTCCGCCGGCAGCACCACCAAGTATTTTTTTACCGTCTTTCATAGCCGTTGAGCAATCACCATTTTGATGAACATGAAACCCGTGTATACCCGGCGTTAAACCGGAAAGGTTAGGCGTAAAAACCACACCATCATCGTCGTAACTGCTTACCTTTACAGTACCCATGCTCTGGTTGGTTTTAAGGTTATTCATCACCACCTCTTTTCCTTCGTGTTGGTGATGACCTGCTAAGCTGCCTGCACTTAGAATCAGTGAGATAGACCCTGCTAGGGTAGATAATAAACGTTTTTTCATCGTGTTCTCCTTCACTAGATTAATGACGTATTTTTGAAAACTACAAACCTTAACGAGCATAAAGTAAACCAGTTGCGCGAACTCTACAGCAAAGCTGTTAAGGCCTTTACCAATGTAGACTCTAAGGAAGCCAGCGTTTAGCTAAACAAAATTAACCGCAGCGCATAATGAAAGGGTTATACCCTGTGTATGAAAAAGTTACTGTATGCTTTACCTTGGACGTTTCATTTCTTTGAAGACGTACAGATGGAAGATTCATGTTACGGCGGTAAAACTCAGTAACAATATCTAAGTAGCACTTTTATCCTATTAGCCTTACAGTTAGCGCATATAAATTCACATTAGAGGCAAGGGCATGTATACACTTTACGGTTACCCTAAAACCCGCTCGGTTCGTGTAGCGTGGGCGCTGGAAGAAATTGGTTTACCTTACGAATACAAACTAATCGACTTGAAACAAGGTCAGCATTTGTCTGATGACTATAAAGCAGTAAGCCCATCGGCGAAAATACCGGTATTGGCAACCCCCGAGGGCACACTGTCTGAGTCAGCTGCCATTGTCACTTACTTGGCTGAGCGCCACGGTATGCAAGAATTTATTCCCGAGCCTGGCAGTTTCTCGCGGGCTAAGTACGAAGAGATGATGCTATTTCTCACCAGTGAGCTAGAACAGCCGGTTTGGAATTTAGCCAAGCACACGTTTGCTTTACCCGAATCGCAAAGATTGGAGGAAATGCACGGCGTTAGTGCGTGGGAGTTTCAGCGTGCGCTCAGGGTGTTTGCTTCTATGCTTGGCGGTAACGAATTTGTTTGCGGTAACATGTTTACTATGGCCGACGTTATTGCAGGGCATATTTTAGCGTGGGCTAAGGGCAGTAAGTTAGCAATCGACTTTCAAAATATAAGTGACTACGCACAACGTGTACTGTCACGAGAAGCCTATGAGCGTGCGTGGCGCGGCGAAATGTCGCACTTACCCGCTCAATAAGATAGGTTTTATTGTGTAGCCTATATAGTGCCAATAATAATTACGACAGAGCAAAAGCTCCTATCCAAGGAAATATCATGAAATTATTCAAAACGTTGCTAGTTAGCAGTGCAGTTGCAATTGCGTTAAGTTCACCGCTTGCGGTTACCTATGCGCACAATCATCAGGGTGATAATGAAATGGTCGCCAAAGCGGCGCACACTGAGCATGAGAAGCTCTTCGCCTTGTTTGCTGCCGCTGATCAGCGAAATATAGAGCTTAATCCGATTATGGCGATTTTCCGTGGTGATATGCGCTATGCCGACAGAATGGGTGACTTCTTGACAGACTCCCACGCATTAGCGGGAAAAACGGCTACACAGCTTAATTTGTCAGAACTTAAACAAATTGACCGCAGCAAGTTAAGCGATACTGATAAGCTTGCCTACGATGTATTTAAATACAACCAAGAGCGCTCGCTAAAGATGTCGTCAGACGAAATTGAAGCGCTTACAGAAGTACGTCCTGTGAACCACTTCAGTGGATTCCATACCTTTTACCCTACGTTTGCGAGCGGAAAGGGCGCTGCACCATTTAAAACGGTAGAAGATTACGAGAACAATTTATCTCGCCATAAGGATTACATCGCGATTTCTGACCGTGCTATTGGTAAGTTTCGCGAAGGGATGGAAAGTGGGGTGCTTGAAACTAAGCTAACTATCGACCGTGTGATAAAACAGTTTGATACTCAGCTGGCTATCCCTATCAAAGAGTCGCAGTTCTGGGGACCAATCACCATGTTTCCAGAGAGCTTTTCCGACGAGGAAAAAGCGCGTTTGAGCGCTGACTACGAGAAAGCGACGCAAGAGATTTACGATGCAACCACGCGTATGCGCGACTTTCTTCGGGATGAGTATTTGCCTGTTGCCCGTGAAAGTATTGGCCTTAGCGATATGAAAGGTGGTGCAAAGCTTTATCAATTGATGGTAGAAGGTTCAACGACACTGCCAATGACGCCTGATGAGCTTCACAAGCTGGGCTTAAAAGAAGTTAAGCGTATCAAAAATGACATGCTTGAGATTAAAGACGAGGTGAAATTTGAGGGCACGTTAAACGAGTTCTTCGACTATGTGCGCACCGATCCCAAGTTTAAGCCTGAAAGTCGTGAGGCGCTAACCCAGAGCTATTATGATATTGGTCGTGAAGTGGACGAAAAAATTGACCAATACTTTTCATTGCTGCCTAAGTCTGAGTTAGAAATAAAGCCCTACGACCCTGCTATTGAGCAATTTAGCGCGGGTGGCTCTTATCAGCCGGGCACCCCAGATGGTTCTCGCCCGGGAACCTTCTACTTTAACGCGTACGACTTGCCAAGCCGCTTAACAACGGGCAACGTTACCTTATACCTACACGAAGGCGCGCCAGGTCATCATTTCCAAGTGAGTCTTGCGCAAGAAAATGAAGCGCTACCGTCGTTCATGCGCTTTAGTTTCCTACCTGCGTTTGGCGAGGGGTGGGCGCTGTATTCTGAAACGCTAGGCTATGAAATGGGCTTCTTTGAAGACCCGTGGAACCGTTACGGCACGCTTCAAGACGAACAACTTCGCGCAATGCGTTTGGTAGTAGATACCGGTATTCATGCTAAAGGTTGGACCCGTGAACAAGCCATCGACTTCATGCTTGATAACTCAGGTATGACGCGTACGGAAGTGGTAGCAGAAGTAGAGCGTTATATCGCTATTCCTTCGCAAGCGCTGTCTTATAAAGTTGGCGCACTTAAGATTCAAGAGCTGCGCGCTCGTGCTGAAAAAGCCCTTGGCGATGATTTCGATATTCGTGAATTCCACGCCCAAGTGCTCAACACAGGCGGTATTCCACTGGCTATTTTAGAGCAGAAAATTGACCGATGGATCGCGAGTCAAAAAAGCGCGTAAATAACGAGAAAATAAGTAAATCTTAAAACATCTTAAAGCCAGTAAGTATAGACCTTACTGGCTTTTTAGTTTTTGCGACCAATGGCAGTGATCTTGTTGCATCCCTTCACTAGAGTAATTAGTAGACAGTTTTTTACTAAAAGTAATGGAGAGAAAACGTGGAATTAGGGCTTTTTTCGTTGAGTTTGGCCGTTAAGGATATCAGTAAATCGAAAACATTTTATGAAGCACTGGGTTTCGAAGCCATGCCCTCCTGTGGATCTATTGAAGATAAATGGTTAATGATGAAAAACGGGTCTACCATGATTGGCTTGTTTGAGGGGATGTTTGAAGACAACATCATGACTTTTAATCCCAATGACGTGAGAGCCCTTCAAGCTAACTTAGTGGAGCAGGGGCTAGCCCTAGAAGTTCCTGTAAAAGGTGATAGCGGCCCTGGGCATTTAATTGTCAAAGACCCAGACGGCAACGCTATCATGTTCGATCAGTTCTAGATTCGGGCTGCTAGCTCAGCGCCTTGGCGAATAGCCCGTTTAGCGTCGAGTTCAGCCGCTACGTCGGCACCGCCAATAATGTGAACACTTACGCCAGCCTCTTCAAGCGGTTGCTGTAGTGGCTTAAAGGGCTCTTGCCCTGCACACACGATAATATTGTCTACAGGCAACACCTTCGGCGCGTCGTTAATAAAGACGTGTAGACCTTCATCGTCCACCTTTTCGTAGCTCACGCCATTTATCATTTGAACATTGTGATGTTTCAATGACTGACGATGGATCCAGCCCGTTGTTTTGCCAAGTCCTTTTCCGACTTTTGAGGTCTTACGTTGTAGTAAATACACTTCACGCTCAGAGGGCTCTATGGCTTTTTCTTTTAGCGCGCCAGGCGCTGAATAACCTTTATCGATTCCCCAATGGTCCAGCCATTTTTCCTTGTCTTGTGCCAAGTGCTCATGTTCAACTAAGAACTCGGCCACATCAAAGCCTATGCCGCCCGCACCAATAATTGCGACTTTTTTTCCAACCGGTTTATGGTCGCGAAGCACATCCAAGTAACTCATTACTTTTCGGTGATCGTGCCCTTCAATTGTCAGCTTGCGTGGGTTTATACCTGTTGCCAACACAACTTCATCAAAGCCCATATTTAAAAGGCTTTCAGCATTAACCTCGTGGTTAAGATGAATCGTCACGCCAACGCGAGCTAGCTGGTTATCGAAATAGCGTAGAGTTTCGTAAAACTCTTCTTTGCCAGGTACTTGTTTTGCATAATTAAACTGGCCGCCAATTTCACTCGCTTTATCAAATAGGTGTACCTCGTGCCCACGGTCGGCGGCATACATAGAAAACGCCAACCCAGCAGGGCCAGCTCCTACAACCGCTAGCTTTTTCTTGGCTTGGGTAGGCGTAAAGGTCAGTTCGGTTTCATAGCAGGCCTGAGGGTTTACCAGGCAACTAGCACGTTTTTGTTCAAATGCATGGTCTAGGCACGCCTGATTACATGCAATACACGTGTTGATAAGCTTAGATTCATTGCGCATGGCCTTGGCAACGAAATGTGCATCGGCAAGAAATGGTCGTGCCATCGACACCATGTCAGCATGGCCTTCAGCCAACACCGACTCTGCTACCTCTGGAGTATTAATTCGGTTAGTGGTAACAAGGGGAATAGACACTTCCTTTTTCATACGCTGGGTGATCCAGGTAAACGCTGCGCGCGGTACGGAAGTCGAAATTGTTGGCACTCGCGCTTCATGCCAGCCAATGCCGGTATTAATAAGCGTTGCCCCTGCCTTTTCAATTTCTTTGGCTAAGTAGACCACCTCATCCCACTTTGCCCCGCCTTCAACCAAATCCAGCATAGACAAGCGATAGATTATAATGAAGTTAGTGCCCACTTTTTCACGAACGCCTTTTACTATCTCTAGGGCTAAACGCGCACGATTTTCTAAACTGCCGCCCCACTCATCGTTTCTGTGGTTGGTGCGCTCACAAAAAAACTGGTTAATGAGGTAGCCTTCAGAACCCATGATCTCAACGCCATCGTACCCCGCCTTTTGCGCAAGGCTTGAGCACTTAATGTAATCTTTAATGGTGCCTCTTACGCCGCGAGAGGAAAGCTCACGAGGTTTAAATGGCGTGATAGGCGATTTCATAGGCGAAGCAGAAACCGCTAAAGGGTGATAGCCGTAGCGACCTGAATGCAGTATTTGCATACAGATTTTACCGTCTTCTTGGTGCACGGCATCGGTAATTACGCGGTGCTTTTTAGCATGACGAGAGCGGGTCATTCTGCCGGCAAAAGGGGCTACCCAGCCTGAAATGTTAGGGCTTATCCCACCGGTTACGATAAGACCTGCGCCTCCTTTAGCTCGCTCGGCGTAAAACGCCGCAAGCTTGTCAAACCCGCCTTTTTCTTCTTCCAGACCCAAGTGCATAGAGCCCATTAGCGTGCGGTTTTTCAGTGTGGTGAAGCCCAAGTCTAGCGGGGCTAATAAGTTAGGGTAAAAAGGCGAAGGCTGCGGTGAGGGCGTGCTCATAATTATTCTCTGTTGTTATTGGTTATGAGGGCAGTTGGCGCACAACGTTTTATTATGGCGCGTGAGTAGGTGAACTTGCCCGACCAGTTGTTTTGATTATTTACTACTGTAACGAATTGGTAAAGCAAAGCTGGCAAATTTTTAACATAATAAAAAAGCGAGACACCCACTTAACGGTTATCTCGCTTATCTATTTTAGTTTGGTTTTTCTTATTAACGCGCCAAATCCTTGCGCTAAACGTTGCGACTTGTGTTGCTATGTTAGTAACACAAGGCCAATAAAGGGCTACTCATCAACGTACATTTTTTGTTGGAATTTTAAGGTTTGTTTACTCGAGCCTTTTTGAACATCAATTTCAAACCTGAAGGTTTCCTGGTCGCGAAACGGCAATACAGCTAAATAGTAAATAGCATCGCCTTCCTCTACCTTTTTAAAGGTGAGCTTACGGGCGTTACCTATTAAGTTCTTCGCCGTACCCGTCACGTCAGCGCGCTGGGCCGCCCCTGAAACTTTGTCTAGCACAGAAATGTTAACCAGTGCGTTAAACTTACTTCTTACAATGCCGTAGTTTGCTGCCACTTCCGGTGTTAAAAAGGGCGTACTTACCACCATGTAGTGCACGTCCCACTCTCCAAGCGTTTGCTTTTGTTCAGCGAACGCAGAGGCGCTTAGGGCAGATAATATACCCGCTAGCAGCGCAACCAAGCCTAATTTCAACTTACTCATAATAAAACCTATTGTACGTTTACCATTATTCAAGCGTAAATTTTTACCGCTTAATGTACTGTCGAATATAACCTTTGCCATTAGTTACATGGGGAAGGTGTCTTGGATCAGAAGCTGTAAAAACTGTAATGCGATAATGGCAATGAGCACTGATAAATCTAACCCGCCAAGAGGTGGGATGATTTTTCGAATAGGAGCTAAAAAAGGCTCAGTAAGTTGATAAAGCACATAGTCCACAGGCGACTGGCCTTGTGAAACCCAGCTTAAAATGGCGCGTAATAGCAAAACCCAAAACATCAGAGACAAGGTTTCTTTCACTACGCCAATGACCGACAAAATAGCAATGCCGATGGGGTTAAGACTACCACCAAACATAAGCCCGAGCGTAACTAATTTTAACGCGCAAACAGCTACGGCAAGTACAAAGGTGGCAGTGTCAAACCTGCCGATTGAAGGAATGATGCGGCGCAACGGCCCCACAATAGGGTGGGTTGCTTTTACTACAAATTGACTCAGCGGGTTATAAAAGTCTGCCTGTACCATTTGTAACCAAAGGCGCAGAATAACCACCATCAAATAAAGGTTGAATAAGGTATCAACCAAAAATACCGTTGCGTTCATGTTAAGTTGTTCCTAAAACGTTATAGCTGTTTTGCCATTTCGTCAGCACGTGCAACTGCTGCGCGCATTGACTTGCTGACAATGTCTTTTAACCCTTCATTAATGAAAGTGTTGACGGCTTCTGCTGTCGTGCCGCCCTTTGACGTAACTTGGGCGCGAAGCTCGCTTAATTCAAGGTCTGGGTTGTTACAAACCATTTCGGCTGCACCGAGCATCGCTTGCTGCACCATTAAGCGCGATTGCTCTTTGTCAAAGCCCATGTTCATGGCTTCTTCTTGCATGTTTTGTAAGAACAAGAAGAAATACGCTGGGCTACTGCCCGCTGCGGCAATCACACCATTAATGCCCGCTTCTTCATTTACCCAAACGGTTTCGCCAACGCTGTTCATCACATCGTCAACATATTGTCTGTCTGCTTCAGAAACTGTGCTATCGGCATACATACCCGACATGCCTTTACCTAGCAAACTTGGTGTATTTGGCATAATGCGAACAACAGGGTATTCACCGCCCAGCATTTCTTGCAATCGTGCAACGGGTAGACCGGCTGCAATGCTTAAGAATAACTTACCCGATAGATCGTTATTCTTTTGCAGTTCGCCGCACATATCACCCATAATTTGTGGTTTTACCGCAAGCACAATGGCATCAGCGAATTGGCAGGCTTCATCGTTTGACTGTGTGGTGTGAATACCAAACTCGGCTTTTAAGCCATCAAGCTTGGGCGTTGATGGGTTGGCAGCAAGAATATTTTCCTTTGCATATCCAGATTTGATAAGACCACTGATGATGCTGCGGCTCATATTGCCCGCGCCAATAAATGCTAATTTTTTCTGTTGCATGTAAATCCTATTTGTTGGTTGCGTTTTAGTTTGTGTAGTGACGAGTTTACGCTACCGGTTTGGGTAATCTCGCTTACCAAAAATAGCCGTCCCAACTCTTACCATAGTCGACCCATGGTGGATGGCCTCTACCATATCACTACTCATTCCTACGGATAGGGTATCAAAATTGCTCAGTGATGTATGGTAGTGGTCAAATAATTCTTTGAGCTTAGATAGGGTTTGACGCTGTTGCTCATCGTCAGGGTTTGCCTTTGGAATAGCCATCAACCCTCGCAGACAAAGGCGCTCTTGCGATGAAACAAACTCAACTAGCGAAGCTAATTCACTAAGCGAAACACCCGACTTACTGTCTTCGTCATCGACATTAACCTGTATGCACACGTTTAAGGGCGGCAGTGATTCTGGGCGCTGTTCATTTAATCTTCGCGCAATCTTTTCTCTGTCTACCGATTGTACCCAATCGAAATGTTCGGCTACTACTTTAGTTTTATTCGACTGAATAGGGCCAATCATATGCCACTCGATATTGTCGAGGTTGGAAAGTTCCTGAACCTTTTCAACACCTTCCTGCACGTAGTTTTCACCAAACATTCGTTGTCCCGCTTCATACGCTTCAATGATATCTGATACGGGTTTTGTTTTGCTAACCGCTAGCAATTTAACGGAATTTGGTGGACGATGTGCACTATTAGCGGCTTGGTCTATTCCTTTTCGTGCGGAATTTAGTCTTTCTGCTATTGTTTGCATTATTCACCTTGTTTTGGAGAAGTGGTTGTGGATATTACCGAACTTTTGGCTTTCAGTGTTAAGAATAACGCCTCAGATTTACACTTATCAGCGGGCCTACCACCAATTATTCGTGTAGATGGCGAGATGCGTAAACTGAACGTGCCTGCCCTCGATCACAAGCAAGTACATAGTCTCGTTTACGAGATTATGAACGACATGCAGCGCAAAGAATACGAAGAAAACTTAGAAACCGATTTTTCTTTTGAAGTGAATGGGTTATCTCGTTTTCGTGTCAATGCCTTTGTTCAGAACCGCGGTGCCGCCGCTGTTCTGCGTACTATCCCCAGCAAAGTATTAACGTTAGACGACCTTGGTGCCCCGGAAATATTTAAAGAGATCATCAATCAGCCTACAGGTATTGTGCTGGTAACCGGTGCCACAGGTTCGGGTAAAAGTACTACCTTGGCGGCCATGGTCGACCATATTAATACGCACAAACGCGAACATATTCTGACCATTGAAGACCCCATCGAATTCGTGCACGACAATAAGCTCAGTTTGGTAAACCAGCGTGAAGTGCATCGCGATACCCACTCTTTTAACAATGCATTGCGTTCCGCGTTACGTGAAGACCCAGACGTTATTCTTGTCGGTGAGCTGCGTGACCTCGAAACCATTCGCCTTGCTATCTCGGCCGCGGAAACAGGTCACTTAGTATTTGGTACGCTACATACTAACTCAGCGCCTAAAACTATTGACCGGATTATTGACGTTTTTCCTGCAGAAGAAAAAGCCATGGTGCGCTCTATGTTATCTGAGTCTTTACGCGCGGTTATTTCTCAAACACTGCTAAAGAAAGTAGGGGGAGGCCGAGTGGCGGCTCACGAAATCATGGTAGGTATCCCAGCTATTCGTAACCTCATTCGCGAAGATAAAGTGCCTCAGATGTATTCGGTTATCCAAACCGGTCAGGCCCACGGTATGCAAACCATGGATCAGTGCTTACAGCGCCTGGTCGCCATGGGAGTTATAAGTAAAGAAGACGCGGCTGCAAAGTCAGTGGATAAACAGTCGATGAACAATTTCTAGAGGCCGTTATGCTAGATTCACTACTTCAAAAAATGGTTGATACCAACGCGTCAGATTTATTTGTCACTGCGGGCTTTCCGGTTAGCGCTAAAATAAACGGTAAACTTACCCCTGTCACTGATAGCGCAACGTCAGAAGAGGCATCACTCGCGCTGGTTCATGAAGCCATGACCGATAAGCAGCGTGACGAGTTTCATACGTCGAAGGAATGCAACTTTGCTATCGTGCGTGATGGCATTGGTCGTTTTCGCTGTTCTGCATTTTGGCAGCGAGACCAAGCGGGTATGGTTATCCGTCGTATTGTGACGCAAATACCGAAAGCCGATGACTTGGGTCTGCCCCGAGTATTAAAAGAAATTATCATGTCTAAGCGCGGTCTTGTTCTATTCGTAGGTGGGACAGGTACGGGTAAATCAACCTCGCTAGCTGCACTTATTGGGCATAGGAATGAAAACTCTCACGGGCATATACTGACCATTGAGGACCCTATTGAATTTGTACACGAGCATAAAAACTGTGTGATTACACAGCGTGAGGTGGGTATTGATACCCAGTCATTCGACGATGCGCTTAAGAGCTCGTTACGACAAGCGCCAGACGTTATTCTAATTGGTGAGATTCGGTCTATGGAAACCATGGAATATGCCATGTCGTTCGCCGATACGGGCCACCTGTGTGTGGCAACGCTGCATGCGAACAACGCGAACCAAGCCATAGAGCGTATTATGCACTTAGCGCCTAAAGATCAGCACGACAAGCTGCGCTTTGATTTAAGCTTGAACATTCGTGCTATTGTTGCCCAGCAACTGGTGCCGACGCCAGACGGTAAAGGGCGTGTGGCTGCCATCGAGATACTGCTTAATTCACCATTAGTGCGTGACCTTATTCAGCGCAATGAAATAGGCGCGTTGAAAGAAGCCATGAAAAAGGGCAAAGAGCAGGGCATGCAAAGTTTTGATATGGCGCTCTACGACCTTTACAAGGCCGGCCGAATTGACATGGATCAGGCGCTGCATCATGCTGACTCTCCGAATGATTTACGCTTAATGATTAAGCTGGATACCAGCGATGGCTCAAGCCTAGGTACGCTGTCTAACGTGTCGATTGATATGGACGATTAATGGTTGTAGAGCGTGGATATAGCCTTTGAAAAAACTGTTCTCTTCGCAAGATGCTTTTGAATTACAAGCTGTTCGCAGCGAATTAGATGCGTTGTCTATTCCTTATATGGTAAAAAATGAGTTTGCCAGTGGGGCAATAGGCGAATTACCTTGGCAGGACTCGCAACAAGAGGTATGGCTTGTTGACGATACTTGGTATACGAGAGCATCAAAAGTAGTAGAGGCATTGATAGGGCGAACGAGCGACAAAGCGGATATCCAATCGGACTGGCGCTGCCAACAGTGCGGTGAGGAAAACGGCGGCGCGTTCGAGCTCTGCTGGCAATGCCATGCGGGAACGCGGCCTGAATAGTTCTGGCCTAATTCGTTATAGGGTTTATACCCGGTGAGCCTACAAGGCTAAAAGGGAAATGTCGCAGTGAAACTTTGCTGCGTTAAACGCTACTCGTATTGGCTTTCATTCCAACTGGCGAAAATAACGCAGGCCGACACGCTATCGACTTTGTCTTTTGTCAGTTTTTTGTACCCACCTAATTCAAATAGCATAGATTTGGCGTCAGTTGTGGTGAGGCGCTCATCACACGTTTCTACTGCAACGCGAAAACGCCCGTGAAGGCGGTTAGCGAACTTTCGCGCACGCTGCGTCATTTCCTGTTCGGTGCCGTCCATATTAAGGGGCAAGCCTACCACTACCACGTGAGGCTGCCACTCTTCGTAAAGCTTTTCAATTACATTCCAGTCTGGAATACCGTCGCGAGCTTTTAACGCGGGAAGAGGTGAGGCTGTACCGGTAATTTCTTGGCCAACTGCCACACCAATACTCTTAGTGCCAAAGTCGAACGCTAATACAGTACGACTGCCTAACTCAGGCATGACCGGCTCCTGGTGCTAGCTGCCAAACATCCACACCGAGTTTATTCACAGTGGCCTGCCATTTTTTGTGCATAGGCGTATTAAAGAGGATTTCTTCATCGGCCTCGATGGTGAGCCATGCGTTCTCCTGCATTTCCTTTTCTAGCTGACCGGCTGTCCACCCTGCGTACCCAAGGGCAATTAAAACATCATCTGGGCCTTCGTCATTGGCAATAGCGGTAAGTATGTCCTTCGACGTAGTCACCATGACCCCAGGCGCAAGCTTAAGGCTAGATGCCCATTCTTTTTGGGATGAATGAAGCACAAACCCTCGCTCTTGGTTTACCGGGCCGCCGGCTAACACTATTTGCTCAGCTTTATCATCAGATACCATAAGCGCTTTGTCTGTTTGCTCTAAAAGCTGCTTAACGTTCATCGTAGAAGGTTGGTTTACCACTATGCCCATTGCGCCTTCTGCGTTGTGCTCGCATACATAAATAAGTGAACGAGAAAAGTACGGATCGTCCAAACTGGGCATCGCGACTAAAAAGTGGTTTTGTAAGCTTTTCAATTCCGTCATAAATCTTCTTTCATTTGTCTTTCGCTGCCAATTAATAGCGGCTGCATTTTGTACACTCATGTTTCGTTATGCGTTATAAGCAGTGGCAACTGGACACTAGTTTTATACCTATTACTTAGCTAAGCGCTTTTCAATGGCGTCAAATAATGCACCCATTATATTAACGTCGTAGGCTGCTTCTATTTCTCTTACGCACGTTGGGCTGGTTATGTTTATTTCGGTAATCTTATTGCCAATAACATCAAGCCCCACAAAAAGAATGTTGTTTTCTTTCAAGGTGGGCGCAATCGCTTCTGCTAACGCTTTATCCGAGTCTGAAATTGGCTGTGGACGTCCCGTACCCCCTGCGGCCAAGTTTCCTCGGGTTTCCCCTTTGGTGGGCAGGCGTGCTAGGCAGTAGGGCATCACTTCGCCATCGACAATTAGCACGCGCTTGTCGCCATCTTTAATTTCTGGCAAGTATTCCTGCACCATCATATATCGCGTGCCCAACTGAGTTAGCGTCTCAATAATAACACCTAGGTTATTGCCATCAGGCTTCACGCGAAAGATAGAGGCGCCGCCCATGCCATCTAGCGGTTTACAAATAATATCTTGGTGCTTAGCGTGGAACTCGCGAATTAACGCTTGATTGTTCGACACCATGGTATGGGGGATATGCTCTGGAAAATACGAAGTAAACAACTTCTCGTTGTAATCGCGAAGAGCCTGCGGATTATTCACCACCAGCGCACCTGCATCTTGCGCTAATGAGAGTACCTGAGTGGCATATAAAAATTCACTGTCAAACGGCGGATCCTTGCGCATAAGCAGCACATCAATGTCGCCCAAATGAACGGTAGACTCATCTTCAATGGTGTAGAAGTCGGTTGCTTGGTCTTTCACCAATACGGTTTTAGCCAGACCCATCGGCTTACCATTGTCTAAATACAAGTCTTTCAATTCAAAATAAACAACCTTTGCACCGCGGCGCTGTGCTTCAAGCATCATCGCGAAGCTCGTATCTTTATGTGGCTTAATGTTCGCAATGGGGTCCATGATTACGCCAACGGTATATTGCATAATGTTTTCACCTTGAATGTTTATAAAGTGCCTGCACACAGGGCTTATCTGATAGATTGTTAATATTGGGACGTAGCTGAATTCTTCAAGATACGTGACGCCTAAAGGTTAGGGCGCTTTGTACCTTAGCAACAAATATCAAGTTGTTGAAAATAGCACTCTTTATAACACGGAGTAAGCCCTATTTTACTTGATAGGGCACCAGTCTAATAGTGGGAACTAAAAATCGCCGTGCTGCGCTTGAAGTATGCTTAAACTTGTTATGGCCGCGGTTTCAGTTCGCAAAATACGCGGTCCCAAACTAACAGATTGGTACCCATTTTCGTTGGCTTGATGTATTTCCGTGTCTGATAACCCGCCTTCTGGACCAATTAATAAACGAAACCCCTGTGCGTTGTATGGCTGTCTTGCTAGCGGCTGTTCAGCGCCTGGTGCAAGCACCAGTCGTGTGGTATTGGTTGAAGATGATAGCCAAGTGTTTAGGCTCACCGGCGCGTTTAGCTTAGGGATAATATTACGCCCACTTTGCTCACAAGCTCCGATAACAATCTTCTGCCATTGCTGGATTTTCTTTTCCCAGCGAGACTCATCGAGCTTCACGGTGCAGCGTTCGGTAATCACTGGTGTTATCTCTGACACACCAAGCTCAACGCTTTTCTGAAGAACCGTATCCATCCTGTCGCCTTTAGATACACCTTGGCCGAGATGTAGGTGAAGAGGAGATTCTTTAGCTAGGGAAAGGCAAGCATCGGCTTCTACGATTACTTTCTTTCTTTGAACACTGATAACTTGTGCGCTGTATTCATTGCCGTCGCCGTTAAAAAGTACAATGGGACGATTGGGCTTTATGCGCAGTACGGTAGCAATGTGATGCCCTGCATCTTCGGTTAACTCGAATTCTTGCTCTAACGGAATAGGATTGGGGTAATAAACTCTAGGTATACGCATAGTAAATTAGGTGTTTGCTTTTACTGCGTATAATACGTGTGTAAATACAGGTTGCAATGCTACCGACGACATCATGTAAATAATTACTTCAGAATTTACATAAACGGCAGCACGCTGCCTATTTTAGAATCACTTGACTCGTGTGGTTGCTCTAAGCCGCATAAGGCGAAGAGTTGTCCGAAGTTGATTTCAACACTGAGGTTGATGGCTTCGACTTTGGTGCTGGGCGGTAGTCCGCTCTTGCATACTTGGTATGTTTTCCTTTATCAGTGCGCAGTGAGTACAAAAATAAACACAAAACAACTGAAAAGAGTGTTATGAGAAGCAACATGCGTTAATCCTTTAATTGACATAGTTTGCTAAAGCTCGTTCATACCGTCGATCGTCGCCAGTAGAAAAAGGGAATAGATCGACGCGTTGAATGAGACTTTAGTCTAAAGCTTTACGGCTAAAAAATCATCAAAAAAATTATCTTAAAACTCGGTAACTTCCAGCAATCTGAAAAGTAAAAAGCGCATTTAGGCTTCATAGACAAGTTTGCTTTGACTGCGTGACAAAGGTGTGACAATTATTCAAAAGTATACTCAAACTTTAGTCTAAGGAGAGTGCGCGAACGGAGGTTTACATCACTACTTTCGGATAATACTAACACTTTCAAAGGGCTATGAAGCTTAGACTTTAGAGCAAATTTAAGCTGTTTGGGCCTATATTGTATTGGTGTTCATACGAATTGCTGCTAACGTAATTGCGCATTTAACAACTAACCATGACAAGGACCATATTATGGAAGAGAAACTTTCGCTTTTTTCTGCAAGCGATGTTGAAAGGTACATAAACGATTACGCTATCCCGTGGGGTATTAACATTGCGATGGCGATTGCGATTTATGTAATAGGTAGGATTGTAGTTGGATTCCTTCTTTCTATATTTAGACGTGTGATGTCAAAGTCTAAATATGACGACATGCTAGTAGATTTCCTAGAAGCTATTCTAAGCGCTATCTTGATGCTCTTTGTTATTGTGGCATCACTTGATCAGCTAGGTGTAGATACCACATCGTTGGTTGCTATTCTCGGTGCTGCTGGTTTAGCGATTGGTCTATCGTTGCAGGATTCTTTGAAGAACTTCGCCGCTGGCGTAATGCTACTGGTATTTAAGCCGTTTAAAGCGGGCGACTTCGTTGAAGCTGCAGGTACTGCTGGTTCAATCAAAAAGATTGGCATTTTCACAACCACAATGAATACGCCAGACAACAAAGAAATTATCGTTCCAAATGGGAATGTCTACAGCGGTAACATCACTAACTACTCGGCTAAAGATACTCGCCGTGTAGATATGGTTGTAGGCATTGGTTACGACGCTGACTTGCTAAAAGCTAAGCAAGTGCTGCAAGAAATGATTGCAGCGGACGATCGAATTCTTGCTGAGCCTGCGCCAACCGTAGCGGTTTCTGAATTGGCCGATAGTAGCGTTAACTTTGTCGTACGTCCTTGGGTAAATGCTGCAGACTTCTGGGCTGTGAAGTTCGACTTTACAGAACAAGTTAAGCTGCGCTTCGACAAAGAAGGTATTTCAATTCCATTCCCACAAATGGATGTGCACCTTCACAAAGAAGACAGCGAATAATCGCTTGTTTCTATCACGAAAAAAACGCTGCTAATTTGCAGCGTTTTTTTTGCGTGTAAAAAGCGAATTGAAGAGTCAATATCGCGTAAGTGTATTCAACCTATCGGCAGTTTGGTCTATACGCCGTTGCTTGATAATCGGCGTACGCGTCAGGCATATTTGCTTGCAAGTTATCTATACGGGTTTGTGGCGCGGGGTGAGTGGATAAGAGTTCCATAGGGCGGTCGCCGCTACTCGCTGCATCCATATTCTGCCACAAGTTAACAGATTGTCTTGGGTCAAACCCCGATTTTGCCATGAGTTGTAAACCGATAACGTCTGCTTCCGATTCATGAGTCCTGCTAAAAGGAAGTTGAACACCAACTTGAACACCTAAGCCTATCGCCGCCATTATCGGGCCAGATTGGGGGACTTCGTTCGCCGCAAGCACTTGGCCAACAGCTTGGCTGCCCACGTTTATTAGGGTAGATTGAGACATACGTTCGTTACCGTGCTCAGCGATAACGTGGCCTACTTCGTGACCAATAACCGCGGCAAGTTGATGCTGATTCTCAGCGACTTTCAACAACCCGGTGTACACGCCAATTTTACCGCCAGGCAGTGCGAACGCGTTCACTTGTTCATCATCAAAAACAACGACTTCCCATTGCCCGTTAAAAACACTCGCCGGAACTTGCGCGGTAATCGCGTTTGCAACGCATTCTACGTAAGAGTTTTGCACGGCCTTATTTGAAATTTTTAACTCTTCTTTCATACCTGTGAAAGCTTGATCGCCCATTTGCGCCAATTGGCTTTCAGAATAAAGTAGTACTTGGTTTCTTCCCGTCGGTGAGGTTGCGCAAGCTGTTAACGTGAGCGCTGCTGCCATCACTGCCGAGGCTGTGAATTTCAATTTCATGGTTAATCCTTTTAATAGCCAAACTTAATAGTACACGCAGTAAACCCTGCAAAAAAACGCTATGTTGTTTAGGTGGTACGTTTATATGGCGATATTAGTATCAGATAGTGCTTATAAATAAAACTATACCTTTGCGGTAGACGTCTTACTTTTTTCCTTTAAATTTTAGACAGTAGAGCGCTAACACGATTATTTGAAATGTGTGGTTACAATTAGGCGAGTATGGCTTAAATACTTGTCTGTGTTATAGAAAAGTTACCCACCTTTGCCTATTTAATATTTGTGTCATAAACTGATTCTAATTTATACATAGAAGTTACATAAATTTTCTGGTGTACTAGTTCGTGAAATCACCGTTTTCCCTAATACTTTTCTCAGGAAGAAATGGAAAACTCTGAGATTTCTGAAACCTCGTAACGTACGACAAAAATACAAATAAAAAGGAAATCAAATGGCAGTGCGTAATAAGTTTAAATATGGATTACTCGCATTTTTAGTTTCAGCGGCACTTACGGGATGTGGCCTTGACGGCGACGATGGAGCGCAAGGGGAGACCGGTGCACAAGGGCCACAAGGTGAGCAGGGTGAACCCGGTACAGACGGTAGCGATGGTACCGATGCATCAATCGGTATTGCTATGGACATTGTTGGTCGCGCATTTTTAGGTAATCAAACGGCTGCTGAAATTGTTCAGTACCATGCTGAAACCAGCACGATTTATGCAACCAATGGTGAAACCAATACCATAGCTATCATCGACGCGTCTGGTGTGAGTTCAGCCACTATGGCAGACCCAATTAACACCACTTCGCTTACGCCTACCACTATTGCACTGCCAGCAGATATCAATGGTGTAGCGCTTGGTAGCCTTACCAGTATTGCCATAAGCGGTGACCTTATGGCGGTGGCGGTACCCGCCGCTGTTAAAACAGATAATGGTTTTGTACTGTTTTACAACGGGCTAGACAGTTCAGCACCTGCCTTCCTAGATTCGGTAGAAGTTGGTGCATTACCTGATATGGTTACCTTCACGCCAGACGGCGGAAAGGTATTGGTTGCAAACGAAGGTGAGCCATCTGACGATTACACCGTCGACCCTGAAGGTTCAGTTTCTGTTATTAATATTCTTGCAAGCGGTGAGCCTGAAGAAACTGGCACTACCGTGGGCTTTAGTGCGCTAAACGGCAGCGAAGCCGACTTGATGGCTCAGGGCATGATGTTCCCTAACCCAGCAGGGCGCACAATCAATGGCACTGCTATTACCTCATCTGTCGCTAAAGACCTTGAGCCTGAGTACATTACAGCAACCAACGATGTGGCTTATATCAGCCTTCAGGAAAACAACGGCCTTGCTATTTTAGATTTAGAAGAGCTAACGATAGATGTTGTAGGGTTGGGCACGAAGACGTGGGCCGGCCTTAATATCGACATACAAGAAGACGGTTCGGTTAGTTTTGGTCAATACACTGGGCTTTACGGTGTATATCAACCGGATACCATCGCTAACTTCACGTGGAAAGATGCTACGTTTATTGTGACGGCTAATGAAGGTGACGCACGAGAGTATTTCTTTGACGCGGCAGACGAAGCAGCCTGCACGGCAGCGGGTGGCGTAGACTTCGATGAAGATGATGGTTGTTTAGCTTACACCGACGAAGTCAAAGTAGAAGACCTGACGGCTGCTGCAAATTCTGAGTTAGCTATGCTTCAAGCTACTGGCGAAGCAGATAATTTACGCGTTACTTCAGCCATGGGTGATGCGGATGGCAATGGCGAGTATGACGCCGCGTACGCATACGGTGCCCGTTCATTTACCATTTGGGATCAAAACGGTTTAGTTGTTTATGATTCAGGTGATGACTTCGAGCGTATTACGGCTTCTGTGCATGGTGCGCAGTTTAATAACGGTGATGATGAAAACGAAGGCGATTCTCGCTCTGAGAATAAAGGACCAGAGCCAGAAGCACTCACCGTGGGCCAAATTGGCGATCGCACTTATGCGTTCATCGGTACAGAGCGCATGGGCGGTATTTTCGTCTATGACGTCACCAACCCCTACGACGTTCAGTTTGCAGAGTATGTGATTAATCGTGACCTTACAGAAGGCCTAACTGCTGATGACGTGATTGGCGACCTTGCTCCTGAGAGCCTGGTATTTGTCAGCGCAGAAGACAGCCCTAGTGGTGTGCCGCTGTTAGTGGTAGGTAATGAAGTAAGCGGTACAGTAACCGTTTGGCAAATCAACCAACTATAACTTGTCGCTTAAACGAGATAAGAAAACCCGCTTCATGAAGCGGGTTTTTTATTGGCTTTTCACAAACGCCTCAGCATTGCCGAGGCATTGTTTGTACGTTTTATTAGTACTTAGCGGTAACGCCTACAATTAAGTCTGAGATAGTGGTAGGGGCAACCTCGTCATCAGTTTGGAATGTGCGGCTGTAACCCAAGTCTGACGGGTCTGCGCGTGACATACCGCGATAAATACCCGCACGCAATAAAATGTCATCACTGTAATCCATAACAAAGTTTGCGCTTGGTAGGACTTCAGTGTAGCTGCCACCGCCTTCAATACGCTCTACAATCGAATCGTCTTCAACTAGCGTTAACGTACCAAGCTCACCTTCAATAACTTCAAAAGCGCTTCTAAAACCAATAGACGTAACCTCAGTATTTACAACGCGTACGCCAAAGTTACCACGAATAAACTTGCCCTACATTTCTGTATTGTAGTTCGCCATTGCCCATAAGGCCAAGCCCGATGAAACCAATAGCTGGTTTAGACATTATCTTTTCCTCTTCTTTAAATTTCTAAAGGTTCGATACAACCTTGTCACCATTGGTATCAGCTAGTCGTTTACTTGCAAGCTGCTATAAGTTCATGACTGTTGTTATTACCAATTTTGTAATTTAACCCTATTTCTATCTTGCCAATTTGTCAACCAATAACAGGGGGGAGGTCATTTTTTTGTAAATATTTTGTTGAGGAAGGGAGGTGGAAGATAATGTATTTTCTGCCTATTTATTGTGTGCCAATCTAAATAAGTATTAACTTTCATGTTCTTAGGTTTTTAGCGTAGCGAATTTTGAACTGATTTTGAAATAGAGTGCGGGGGGAGAATTGACGGAAACAGATTTTAAACTGAATAATCCCATTTTGGTGTTTTATTGGTCAGGTCAATTTTGTTGAGGTACTGATATGCCGCTGAAAGTGGGTTTGGGTACGTTAGCTATGGTTACACTGAAAGAGGATTGAGGTAAGCTATAGGTCATAAAACGCCGTCGCTACCCCTGTGGAGGTAAGAGAGCGGTAAATTGCGCGAGTAGTAGTGCGTTCAGGACACACAGTAACGCAATGCTCAATACACGTGTGGTATTAACTAATAGTAGAGAATGCTTATGTCTCAGCAAGTTGTGATTAGCGGTGTTGGTGTATGGCACCCTAAAGACAGTGTTACGAACGAAGAATTAGTAGATAGTTATAACGCTTACGTTGATGCGTTTAACGAAGACAATAAAGCCCAGATAGACGCAGGTGAAATCGCCGCGATGCCTTACTCAAGTGCCGAGTTTATTGAAAAGGCATCAGGTATCAAAAGCCGCTACATTTATCAAAAAGAGGGTGCGCTTGATATTAAGCGAATGAAGCCGAAAATCTCCCCCCGTGGCGATGATGAGCTTTCGCATCAAGCTGAAATTGCCGTTGAAGCCGCTAAGCTAGCATTAGCATCGGCTAATCTAGAAGCAGCGGATATAGACGCGGTAATTGTATCGTGTGCTTACACGCAACGCGCTTATCCTGCTATTGCCATTGAGGTTCAAGAGGCGTTAAACATTGAAGGTTTTGGCTTTGATATGTTGGTAGCCTGTTCAGCGGCCACCTTCGGTATGCACCGGGCCTACGAGATGCTTTGTGCGAAAAATGCGTCGCGGGTATTGGTTATCAACCCTGAGCTAGTTTCCCCACAAATCAATTATACAGATCGCGACAGCCACTTCATTTTTGGCGACGTCGCAACGGCTACCGTATTGGAGCTAGCTGAAACCGCTAAAAGCGAGCACGTTTACGATGTGCTAAGCACCAAAGCGCTGACCAAGTTTTCCAACAACATCCGGTCAAATTTTGGTTACATGACCCGCGCAGAAGATGTTGACCCCTACGGACCTGACAAGCTGTTCCATCAAGCTGGGCGAAAGGTGTTTAAAGAAGTATGCCCTATGGCTGCAGCACATATAGAAGCGCATTTGGCAAGTCATGATCTTACCCCTGAGGGTGTGAAACGCTGGTGGCTACACCAAGCGAATATTAATATGAACACCTTAATCTGCAAAAGGTTGCTAGGTCGAGACGCAGACCGTACTGAAGCACCTATCGTGTTAGATGAGTTTGCCAATACCGCGTCTGCAGGTTCTGTTATTGCTTTTGGCTTAAATCACGAAGATTTGGTTAGCGGCGATGTGGGTGTGCTTTGTTCGTTCGGCGCTGGCTACTCAATTGGATCGTTGGTTATCCGTAAAAGGTAATCAACTAGCGTAAAGGGAAGTTCTGCGCGTTATCGGGTGCAATGAATACAGAGACGGTGCGCGCGGCTGCTGTTGTAGTTCTCATAACAATGATAATAAGGGTGAGATAAAAGGATGATTTCAGATATAGGCTATGGGTTAAATAGTCTGGCGCACTTAGCCCTTTTATTATTGTTATTTACGGTACGAAAGCCTGGCGTGGCCAAGCATCTTTTGGTGCTGGCCACGGCCGCTACAACGCTGTGGTCCACCAGCCTGATAACCTCTCTTTTCGGGCCCATCTCGCTTAGTTGGTTGTTAAGTGCAGATGTGCTTAAACAGCTAGTGTGGCTATTGTTTTTAGCGGGCTGTTTGCAAAGTAGCTTTAATCGCTTTTCCGATGTATTAAAACGCCCGGTTACGTTAATTATTGTAGCGCCGGCTCTTTTTGCGCTTCTTACTCCTTACTTGTTAGCGGTAAATCCGGCCTGGAGCTTTCTAGTACTTATTGTACTTTCCTTAGAAGTACTGGTGCTGCTAGAAGTGGTCTACCGGCAAGCTGGCAGAGAGAAGTGGGCGTTTAAGCCTCTCATTATTTATCTTGGCGCTACCAACTTATTCGAGTTTGTTACCTACGCCAATGCAACTATGGTTAATCAGGTAGAAATTGGCTATATCGCTGCGCGAGGTTATATCTATTTTTTATTGATGCCGCTATTGGTGATTTCTATCAGACGTATCCACCATTGGGGAATCGATATATTTATCTCCCGAGACGTTGTTCTACACAGCTCACTTTTATTAGTGGCAGGCGGCTACTTGTTTGTGATGGCGGTGGTGGGATACGCGATTAACTATTTAGGGGGGAACTGGGGCGCGACGGTTCAAATTATACTGGTGGTGATGTCTTTTGCCCTATTGGCAACGGTGTTTTTGTCGAATGCCTTTCGAACAAAAATTAAAATATTTATTACCAAACATTTTTTCGCCAACCAATTTGATTACCGCGTTGAATGGGTGAAGCTGACTCAGTGGCTTACTCGCGCTGGAGATACGTCGCCACAGGTGTATTACGCGGGTCTAACTGGCGTACTGAATGCCATTCAATACGAGTCGGGGTTGCTGTTTAAAGTGACTCAAAACGGTTACGAATGTGTGGCTGAAGCGTCACCTGTTGCAAATAATGGCAATATTCACACGACACTTGATGTACTAGCCCACTACAGCGACAAGAATGGTTGGATAATTGACACAGACGCTTATCTTGTAAAGCCCTTTGACTATGAGGGGCTCAATCTAGACCGCGAGGCGTTAAAAAAATGGGGCTATCAACTTTTTGTCCCTTTTTTGAAAGACGGTGGGTTATGGGGCTTCGCCGTACTTGCATCGGGAGATAAAGAAAAGATTAGTCTAAATTGGGAAGTTAAAGACTACTTAACGGCGGTATCGGAGCAGGTGGGTACGTATATGCAGCACCACGAGGCTGCACAGGTGGTAGCCGAGAACGCTCAATTCGCTGCATTCAACCGTATGTCTGCATTCGTCTTGCACGACTTAAAGAACGTGCTGGCCCAGGTTGATTTAATTTTAGCCAATGCTCAACAACACAAACACAACCCAGAATTTATCGACGATACGTTCGAAACCTTGGAGCACACCAAGGCGAGAATGGAGAAAATGCTCAAACAGCTGACAGATAAAAAAGCGGTAGAAGAGGGCGTGAATTCAGAGTTTTTACTTTCCGATATTGCCAATGATGTTGTAGAAAACCGCTGTATGGGGTTAAGCCCAACTCCTTCTGTACATATTGTCAGAGAGCGCGCTGTGATGGTGGATAGGGAAAAGGTAGCAAACGTGCTTTATCACCTTATCAGTAACGCTCAGCAGGCTACCGCAGATGACGGTGAAGTTGATGTGGTTATTACAAGTAATTCCGATGATAATACGCAGCTCGTCATGATAGAAGACAACGGAATAGGCATGGATAACGAGTTTATTGAAACGCGTTTGTTTAAACCGTTTGATACCACCAAAGGCAATGCTGGCATGGGAATTGGCGCCTATGACGCGAAAACCTACATAGAATCAATTGGTGGTAAACTGACTGTGCAAAGTGAACCTGGTCGCGGTAGCTGTTTTACGCTGTATTTTCCGATAGGATAGAGATTATCAGTGACAAGGCCGTAGTAGACACGGGTCAGTCCCCGTGCCCTTAATGGATGAAGTATAATAATAGGATGATGAAATGACCGATACCATTTTGGTAGTAGACGATGATTTAGGTATTCAAAAGCAGCTTAAATGGAGCCTTACCGATTACAATGTTGTTTTTGCTGATGATCATACGTCTGCCATAGCCCAGCTACGTCGTTTTGAACCTAAAGTTGTCACCCTGGATTTGGGGTTGCCACCAGACCCGGCAAACGCGTCTGAAGGGTTGAGAATTCTTCACGACATCATTTCATTAGCGCCGCGTACCAAAGTTATTGTTGTAACGGGCAATAACGACAAACAGCATGCGCTTAAAGCGATAGATTTTGGTGCCTATGACTTTTACCAAAAGCCCATAGATTCTGACACTATAAAGCTGTTAGTTCACCGCGCGCTTAATCTAGCTACGTTAGAGCATGAAAATAGTATTCTTGCTCGCACCCGCTCGGGAATGTCTCGCATAGTCGGTAACAGCGAAGCCATTCAGAAAGTCGTACGTCGCGCAGAGAAAATTGCTAACACTGACATTAGCACCCTTTTACTTGGCGAAAGTGGCACAGGTAAAGAGGTATTCGCGCGCAGTATTCATGAACATAGCCCAAGAAGAGACAAGCCATTTGTAGCTATTAACTGTGCATCTATCCCTGAAAACCTTTTGGAAAGTGAACTGTTTGGTTATGAAAAAGGCGCCTTTACGGGGGCTAATAAAACCACGCTCGGTAAAATAGAAACAGCGCAGGGCGGCACCCTGTTTTTAGACGAAATTGGGGATATGCCCATTGGCCTTCAGGCTAAAATGCTTCGCTTTTTACAAGAGCGGGTTATAGAACGGGTTGGGGGGCGTAACGAAATACCCGTGGATATTCGGGTAATCTGTGCTACTCACCGGGATTTACAAAAAATGGTGGCAGAGGAAACCTTCAGGGAAGATTTATATTATCGGGTAGGGGAAATGCCGATCCTGATCCCACCGCTTCGTGAACGTGACCAAGATATTATTCTCTTAGCTCGGACCTTTCTCAATATTTACAGAGAAGAGTTTAAAGCAAAGGCAAAGAGCTTCTCTGAGTCTGCAGTGAACGCTATGCTGGGACACAAATGGCCTGGCAATATTCGCGAGATGCAAAACAAATTAAAATCAGCGGTAATTATGGCTGAAGGAACCGTTATTCAGCCTGACGACTTAGGCTTAATGCCGGTTGATGCTCAAAATGAGCCTGAAACTCTTAATCTGCGTGAAGTTAGAGAGATTGCCGAAAGTCGCGCTATTCGCAAAGCCTATCAAAAAGCGGAAAAAAACATGTCGAAAACCGCCGAATTACTTGGTGTAACCCGGCCAACACTTTATTCGCTGATCGACAAATACCACATGGAAGACATTAAAAGCAGCGACTAACAAGCCGCTTGTAGTACCGGTGAGAGGAGCTTCCACCGGTACTAAAAACAAACATCTAGCCTTGTCGCTAGATAACAAATTGGCAGTGAGGTTCAGATAAAATGTCATGGCCGCTGTAAGTAACTTCAACCACCACACTATGCGGGCTACGCTCAACATAAATGACGCTGCCACACAGGTTACAGACGTGGTGGGTTTCACCATTTGCTTCGTGTAAAGTGGCTAACGCTGACGGTGCGCAATCTATCAGTAGTTGCTCTTTTGAAACCGTTACACGAAACGTACGTGTATCTGCAAGAGACAAGGTTTCATTGTCGGCATCACGTTCATCAATGTGGTCAACTTCATATTGAATAGCTTGGCAATTACAACTTCCTCTATACATAATGCTAGACCTCTACTGCTTATTATCGAGGGTATCAGGCCACTGAATGCTTGCGATGTTGTTAAATGATGTCGCAATTCTGGAGCCAGTAAAATTAAATTTTTCATCTATTGGCGTGCGGTTCTTAAAGTCTGTATCAAGGGTCTCAATAACACCTACCCAACCGTTTCTTCCTGAGAGTTTTGATGCATACAGCGCGTAGTCAATAACGGCGAACGTGCGTTCCCATGCCACATCGGAGTTGTCTTTCTTATCAGGAGAAAGTAGCGAGAACCCTATGCTGCAGGTAATTTTTATGGGCTTGTCTAAGCCGATATCAAACGGCGTACTTGCCACCATTTCCCGGCAACGCTCGGCGAGTTCGGGAAGCTCTTCTCGATTAGACTGTCTGCATACCACTAAAAACTCTTCTCCGCCCCAACGGATAATGAGATCGGTTTGTCTAAACACATTTTTTAAAACCTGAGCAAAAGACGACAGAACTTTATCACCAGCAATATGGCCATAATCGTCGTTAACACGTTTAAAATGATCAATGTCTATAAGGAGGCAAAGTAAATCTTGCTTTGCCTTATCGGTAGTAGGGCTTTGGCGTGCAGAAAATTGACTGCGCCTAATTTCTCCAGGTAGCTGAGACTCGAGGCAGTGTCTGTTGTACAAACCGGTTAATGGGTCTCGCAAGCTAACTTCTTCAAGGGTTTTGTAGGCGGCTTGGAGCTCCTCATTCTTTTTGTGAAGATCAAGGGTTTGTTGACGAACTTCGCGGCGTAAAATGATGGTTTGTCGTCGCTGCTTGTATCTACTCCACACTAAAAAGGTCAACAGCATTACCGCTAGCGACACGCTCCAGACAAGTGTGGTTTGCAACTTCTCCCTTTCTGCTTGGGCAAGTGCTAGCTGTTTTGACTCCTCTAGCTTTTCTA
Organism: Alteromonas mediterranea DE; assembly: GCF_000020585.3. Classification (NCBI taxonomy): domain Bacteria; kingdom Pseudomonadati; phylum Pseudomonadota; class Gammaproteobacteria; order Alteromonadales; family Alteromonadaceae; genus Alteromonas; species Alteromonas mediterranea. The sequence continues at coordinate 3,387,267 of NC_011138.3, read as the reverse complement.
GCGTACGCGATTGCCTGATAAGCTCTATTTCAGCCTGAAGCCCTTCGATAGCCGACTTATTTTCAGAATCGAGTAAGACTTCACGTAACTGCTGGATTACAGATTGAATATCTAGGGCTTTTTTAAACTCGCCTAAGGATACGAAAGCACTAAGTTGCAACGATAAAAAGCTGAGCTGGCCGCGTAAATCCCGGCTTTTCCTTGCGTCGATAGTCCCAGACCTGGCTTCTGCTAACGCACGCTCAAAATCCTGTTCTTTCATGTAAGCCTGAGCCAGCGCCAAGCGACCATCAATCATGAGTTTGGCTTGCCCTGAAGAGCTTGCAAAGCGCATGGCTTCCATTAACAGCTCGCGTCCTTTAGCCGTCTCACCGTTTTCTACTAGGGCGCGGCCCATCAGCATTTTCGCTTCAGCGATAGCGCCCACATCGTTTGTCACCTGTAGAAGCTCAAGCCCCTCTTTGATGGCAACTGTTGCTTGCGCACTGGCGCCAGTTTTAAGTAAAAGGGCGCCGATACGGGTTTTAATAGTGCCAAGAAGACGCGGGTCAGTAGACCCTTCGATACTGTCGAAAGCATCCTGGTAATAGGTATGCGCAAGAGAGGTTTGGTTAAGAAGGCTGTAGATATCACCAATGCGCAGTAGCGAAAGACTCATTTCATTGGACATGCGATTTTCTCTGAAGAAATCGAGTGCTTGCTTTAAAGGTTCAAGGGCGACTTCAATCTGGTTTTGTTGCTGGCGGATAATGCCAAGCTCTAAATTCAGTTTGGCTTTTAGTAGGTCGTTGCGCTCAATGTGCGCGATAGACATAGCGCGACGTACATAGGTAAGGGCGGTGTCGTAGTTTGAAAGGTGTCGTTCCGAAGTCGCAAGCTGCAACAGCGTTGACGCCATCTTTTCCAGCTCACCTTCTGTGGTGTATCGCTCTAATGCTGCGTTGAATATCGCTTTGGATACTTCAAAGCGCGAAGCATTTTGAAGCAGTTCACCTAGGCTTGAGAACATATCTGCAGGCATGTGCTGCTGCTGAAGGGCTTGCTCTAGAAGGAGAAGTGCCTTGGTGTCTGCGTTGGCATATTGTTTTGCGTGTAACAGCGATTCAACGTCGGCGAACTCCTTATCAAAAATCGTTAACGCTTTTACCGGGTTAACATGAGCAAAGTGCACAGCAACGAGTAGGGCACACATGAGCACGCGCAATGTGCTAAATCCTTCACGGCCCATTTGGCTCTATCTCCTATACAGTGACTAAGTTTGCTGTTGCAGAATATTCCAGCAGGCTGTTTCCGTAGCAATACTATAATAATGGAGGATAAAACGAAAAAAATACGTACATGTATCTATACTTTAGTCTAATTTTTGGTGCTGTTCGTTAATCCACTCCCGAATCAATGCAGACTTTGCTTTTCCTGTCCTAGCGGCTAACTCGGCAAGCATATCAATACATTGTGGTGTCAAAGTAAAGGTAGCGTGACGCATACCTTGTACTTTGTCTGGCTTTTTAAGCGGCACAACACAATTTGCTGCCGTGGCTTTACTGTTTTCTTCCGTTGACTGCTTGCTAGCGAAATCCACTTTACCCTGTGCGTAAAGTAAGGCGTCATCGATAAAGTCTTCAACCGTACGAAGGTTGGGCTTAGCTAATGGCTTCGACTTTTTTAGGTTGAGCAAACTCATAAGCATCCTCCATTTTGCCAGCCAATAGCTCTTCAAATAATGTTCTGATTTCGGTTGCTGCTTTGCCTTCAGGTTCGCTCTCTATCACCGACTGTCCCGATTCTTCAGAATCGTCGTACATGTTGCGGCTAAACGTTACCGCGTTTAATACCGGAATGCCAAATGAGCGGCAGACTTCTTTTGCCTCCAAAATGCGGCTAGCTAGACTTGGTAAAGAGGGGCACTGGGTGATCACAAACGCCGCGTTCATTTTAGGGTTTACCATTTTACAGGTAGATAAAATGTCTTCCATGTGCGGTACCGTTTTCAAGTCCCGTCTTTTCGGCCTTAAGGGGATGAGGATATGGTCAGCAACAGCCATCGACGAGCGCAGGGCCAAGTTATCTTGCCCACCACAGTCGATGACTACGTAATCATAGTGCTGACGCAGACTTAGTAATTCGTTGCGAATTTTTCCATAAAGTTGGACACAGTTAATTTCTGCAAGGCGAGGGTTGGCTTTGCGTTCCTGAATCCAGTCTGAGGTGGTCCGTTGAGGATCGCAGTCCACCATTAATACCTTGGCACCTTTTTCGGTGCGAAGATATACGGCAATGTTTTGTGCCAAGCAACTTTTACCGCTGCCGCCTTTTTCTCCACCAACTAGAATAATCATGGTGATAACCCTCGAATGTCGCTTTACATTAAAAATTTGCGCTACCAATAGTCCGTAATTACGCTTGCAAACGTACTTACCTTCGAATCAAAGCATAGGCAGGGTAGGCGTTAACTTCAGCATCAAAATCGATATTAACGAATGTAGGGCGATACCTATTGATTTGTGCTCTAACTCATTCTAGGCTTCTAAGCCTATAGAAAGTTTACAATTACTATTTCTAACGAGAGGTTGTTATGTCAGAGAGTCGCTTTACTTCAAAAGAAGGCCAAAAAATCCCGAGTGTTTCATTTCAGTGTCGAGAAGGCGATGCGTGGGTAACGAAAACGACAGAAGCGCTATTTTCTGGCAAAAATGTTGTAGTGTTCTCACTTCCTGGCGCGTTTACGCCAACCTGTTCTTCTACGCATTTACCTCGCTACAACGCGCTGGCGAAAAAGTTTGCCAAACACGGTATTGATGACATCGTGTGTATGTCGGTAAACGATACGTTTGTAATGAATGCGTGGGCTGCTGATCAAGAGGCTGATAACATTACGGTTATCCCCGATGGTAATGGCGAGTTTACTGACGGTATGGGAATGCTGGTGGATAAGGCCGATTTAGGCTTTGGAAAACGAAGCTGGCGTTATTCTATGCTGGTGAAAGACGGTGTGGTAGACAAAATGTTTATCGAACCAGACGTTGCTGGCGACCCCTTTGAAGTGTCGGATGCCGATACTATGTTGGCTTATATCGCCCCAGAAGAGCAAAACAATCCACCGGTTTCAATTTTAACTAAACCCAGTTGCCCGTTCTGCGCAAAAGCCAAAGCCTTGCTAGACGAAAAAGGCTATGAGTACGAAGAAATTGTGCTGGGTAAAGGTGCGTCACTCACAAGCCTAACGGCTATTAGTGGCCGTGAAACCGTGCCTCAGGTATTTATTGGTGGGAAGCATATTGGTGGCTCTGACGACCTAGAGGCTTACTTTAGCTAACCCAACTTGTGTTTTAATCGTCACAAAAACGGGAGCATGTTAATATGCTCCCGTTTTTTATTGAAATTCCATAGCGGAGAAAAATGGTGTCGTTGAAGTCTTTTGTAAAAATGCTTGCGTGTTGTATTGCGCTAGCTAGTGCCAATAATGCGCTGGCCCAAAATAATGAAATAAAAGAGTCGCAGGCGCAGTTTAAAGCTTTTTACGAGAAAGAGTGGGGGCAAACCCAGCCTTGTAGGGAAACCGCGCTTAACCGTTTTTCTGTGTGTAGCAATGTGTTGCGCAATGAAGGCAACGGGCCTTTTATGCTTACCAACAGCGCAAGTGACAAGGTCGCTGTGTTAATTCACGGGCTAAGCGACTCTCCCTTTTTCATGCGTGAAATAGCAAATATCTTATTCGAACAAGGTTTTACCGTTGTGGTGCCGTTACTACCCGGCCACGGCAAGCGTGACGCGGATGACGACATGTCTGACTGGGATTTGGCTGAACGTTGGCAGAGTCATGTTGATGAAATCATAACATTAGCTGACAGCATGGGTGACACACTCATTGTAGGAGGGTTCTCTACGGGTGGCGCGCTTGCAGTAGAACACTATTTGGACGGGGCCGATAACATAGACGGCTTAATGTTGTTTTCAGGGGCTCTTGCACTATCCGATAACGCTGAAGGCATGTCGCGTATTTGGGGTATTAAGCTATTAGCTAAAATGATAGACGGAAGCTACGTGACACATGGGCCAAACCCTTACAAATATCCTAACGTAGCAGGGTTCGCCGGGCTAGAGCTAATGGATTTAATTAATACAATTCGCGAAAAGATAGAAGAAGGTAACAATATTGAGGTGCCCTTATTTGCAGCCCATTCTCAAGCCGATGTCACTACGCCTATTGCGGGTGTTGAAGGGTTGATGGATGCTAGCAAAGGGCCGAATACGTTTTTCGTTATTGATGAGTCTTATTCACTGTGCCATGCTGACTTAGTCGTTAATTCCACTTTACTGAACGACATGAATTTCAATGCTAACATGGTTAACCAGCAAGAAGAATGCGCGGTGCCTAAAGCAAACCCATTGTTTTCTACTATGCGCTTTATGCTAACCGATTACTTGAATCAGTTTTAAAATAAGACGAACGGGCCCTGCGCACAGAGTTTACCGGGGCCTTTTAACGCGCTATTATTTAAGCTGCAAATAGCAACTATAGCCACCCTCTTGTAAAGTGGTATTACTGAAAGCAGGTAAACCTAAAAAGGTACAGCACAGTTTTATGCCCATAAAACCTAGGCAACAAGGTCAAAAAACGCGTGAGTTTGGCCGCTTTTATGCTCTTTTTAATGATGTCCCTTGTGTCGTCAGGGAATGCTGTATCTTTTGAAACGTCATCTCATTTGCATAATCAAAACTTTTCAATGTCAGAAATGGCAATGAAGCCTGTACCTTCGGACCTTTCTCAACACGAGGCCGATGCACCGCATTGTCAGCATCAGGGGATGCTAATGCGCGAAATAGCAAAGGAGCAGAAATTGGATGCCTCGTTGGAAGAAGCAACCATGGCACAAAATGCTGATATGTCTTGTTGTAATGACGAGTGTCAGTGCCCCACTGATCACTGTTACAACTTTAGCGCTACAGCACTGTTACAGCCGCTCATGGAAGCTGAAGTAACGGTCAACAGAACGGCTGCCTTGTCGTTTGTTTCGCAGCAATACACAACCCTTCATTTTGGGCAGTTTCGCCCACCTAAAACCCTTTTCGCAGCATAGATCTATCTCGCGTTTGCGACCCTTGCCCGAAACACTAGTGAAGTGACATGGGTGAAAGGCCTTCGCAAACACTGTTTGTCTATGTAATGCGCTTTTAGTGTCTTGGCCCTTCGTTATTAAAAAAGCTTATATTTATAACGCTTAAAAGTTGGCTTTCACAACGCGCATTGCACCTGAAAAGTAATATTCACATGAGTAATTTATTGGTAACCCCAAAAGTCCATCTGGTTTTTGGCACATGTTCTCAACTACGGGGCCTGTACGCTCAATATACGCTGCTTTTGTCGCTATTAGTGTGTCTGTGTTCGATAGGGTTTTCTAAGATAGCCACGGCCGATACCTTTAGTTTAGAGCAAGCGGTTCAGTTGGCCATTCAACACGACCCCTTGCTAAAAGGGAATGCCTATCGTGAGCAAGGGTTTAAAGCAGACGCAGATGCAGCGTCTTATTGGTCTAACCCGCAAATGTCTGTATCGATGCAAAACTTACCTACAGATGGGTTTGCAATTGACCAAGAGCCCATGAGTCAAATTAAAGTAGGGTTTAAACAACAGCTGCCCCGCGGTGATGAAAACCACTATAGCCAAAAAAAATATCAGGTGATGGCGAGCAAAGTCGGCAGCTATGCCAAGTGAAACCATACCCCATGAAATGCGTCACGGTGAGCATGACGCAACAAGCGGCCATAACAGTGAAAGTGGCCCACAACGCGAGGGCAATAGCGACACCAAGGCAATGAATCACAAAGAGCACATGCACCATGATTGAGTCAGTCATTCGCTGGTCGGTAAATAACCGCATTATGGTGCTGCTAAGCGCGATTGTGCTGAGCATTGCTGGAGTGTGGGCAGTAAAAAACACCCCGGTCGATGCCATACCTGATCTGTCAGATGTTCAAGTTATTGTTAAGGTAAGCTACCCGGGGCAGTCGCCACAGGTAGTGGAAGATCAAGTGACATTTCCGCTTACGTCTGCGCTCATGTCCGTACCCGGCGCTCAGACAGTTCGTGGTTATTCTTTTTTTTGGTGATGCTTACGTTTACGTCATTTTCGATGACGATACGGACATGTACTGGGCGAGAAGTCGCGTTTTAGAGTACTTAAGCCAAGCGTCATCTCAACTTCCGCCGGGTGTAACGCCGCAGCTAGGGCCTGATGCGACGGGCGTAGGTTGGGTGTATATCTATGCCTTAGAAAATGACACTAGTCAGCCTAACGCACTGGATGCCGGGGAGTTAAGAGCACTGCAAGACTGGTTCTTAAAGTTTGAACTGCAGTCTGTACAAGGTGTGTCAGAAGTTGCCTCGGTGGGCGGCATGGTGAAGCAATACCAGGTTATTGTCGACCCGGAAAAATTGCGCGCTTATAACATTATGCCTTCTATGATTGAACTTGCGCTAGCGCGAGGCAATCGCGCGACGGGCGCGTCGGTCGTTGAAATGGCCGAAGCGGAATACATGGTTACTGCGCAAAGTTATATTCAAAGCATAAACGATATTAAACGGCTGCCTACTGGGGTTATCAAAGATGGTGTGAGTATAACCATTAACGATGTTGCCCACGTCGTCGAAAGCCCTTTAATGCGAAGGGGTGTGGCGGAACTTAATGGTCAGGGCGAAACTGTGGGCGGTATTATCGTTATGCGTTATGGCGAAAACGCGAAAGCCACTATCGACGCCATAAAAACGAAGCTCGAGGCATTAAAGGCAGGCTTGCCAGAGGGCGTTAATATTGTCCCTGTGTACGACCGCTCCACGCTTATCGATAAATCGGTAGAAACGCTCTCGAATAAGCTAATGGAGGAGCTGCTGGTAGTTGGCGCGGTTTGTGCCCTCTTTTTATTCCATTTGCGCTCGTCTGTTGTAGCGCTAATAAGCTTACCTATTGGCATACTCGCCGCGTTTATCGTAATGAAACTACAGGGGCTTAACGCCAACATTATGTCGCTGGGGGGAATTGCTATTGCGATAGGCGCTATGGTGGATGGGGCCATCGTAGTCGTTGAAAACCTGCATAAACATATTCATCAACACGCAATTTCAAGTAAACAAAAGTCGCTAAAGCCAATGCCGCTTAGCGCAGCGAAACGGTGGGAGTTAGTCATAAAGTCAACATCAGAAGTTGGGCCTGCGCTGTTCTTTTCGCTGCTTATTATTACGGTGTCGTTTATTCCTGTCTTTGCGTTAGAAGCACAAGAAGGGCGACTATTTGCCCCCCTTGCATTCACCAAGACTTATGCCATGGCAGCGGCGGCAGCGCTAGCAGTAACGCTAGTGCCCGTACTGGCGGGTTACTTTGTCCGGGGTAAGATACGTTCAGAAGCGGAAAATCCGGTCAATCGTACGTTAAGCAACCTCTATAAGCCGGTGTTAATGCGCCTGCTTCATTATCCGCTAGCTACTGTTGCGGGCGCTATATGCCTGCTGGTTTCAATGTATTGGCCACTAAGTCATTTAGGTAGTGAATTTATGCCTGAATTAGATGAAGGTGACCTGATGTACATGCCCACCACGTATCCGGGAATTTCGGTGGGTAAAGCCAGAGAAGTTTTACAGCAAACAGACAAGCTTATAGCAACGTTACCCGAAGTGGAAAGCGTATTTGGAAAGGTAGGGCGAGCGGATACCGCTACTGACCCAGCGCCACTCACTATGATTGAGACCTTTATTCAGTTAAAGCCGAAAGCTGAATGGAGAGACGGCATGACAACAGAGAAACTTAAAGAAGCGCTTAATGCACTGGTACAGTTCCCCGGGCTCACTAATGCATGGGTCATGCCTATCAAAACCCGAATCGATATGTTGGCGACAGGAATTAAAACCCCGGTGGGGATTAAAATCGCCGGGCCTGATTTGGCGGGAATTGAAGCCATAGGTAAAGATATTGAAATGCAGCTAAAGGACGTACCTAACACCGCTTCGGTATACGCAGAGCGGGTGGTGGGCGGTCGCTACGTTAATATTGATATCGACCGCCAATTAGCGGCGCGCTATGGTCTTAGTATTGATGATGTCCACAGTATTCTGGCCAGCGCTGTAGGTACAAAAGTGGTAACTCAGTCTGTAGAAGGGCGCGAGCGCTTTCCCGTTAGCATGCGATTTTTGCAGCACTATCGCGATACACCTGAATCCTTGTCGTCAATGCCCTTTGTAACACCGAGTGGCGCTCATATTACGTTAGGGGATATTGCCAAGGTTCGAATAGCAGATGGCCCTGCCGCAATTAAAAGCGAGAATGCGCGTCTAAACGGGTGGGTTTATATTGATATTGCTTCTGACTCAGCCACAGGTATAGATTTAGGGGGGTATGTTGAGCAGGCTAAAGCGCATTTGCAGAAACACCTTAAATTGCCGCCGGGCTACTCCATTTCCTGGGCGGGCCAGTTTGCTTATTTAGAACGGGCGAAAGCCAAGTTATCGCTGGTTATTCCAGCAACGCTAGCCATTATTTGCTTGCTATTATACTTAGCCTTTAAACGTTTGCGCGACGTGGCACTCATATTAGCAACCCTCCCTCTAGCCCTTGTGGGTAGCGTCTGGCTGCTGTACTTCCTTGATTTTAATCTGTCGGTAGCCGTGGGCGTTGGATTTATTGCGCTAGCAGGCGTTGCGGTAGAGATTGGGGTAATTATGTTGGTCTATTTAAAACAATATGTTGAAGATGCCCTCGCTAAGCATCAGGAAGGCATTATGTCGAATAGTCGAAATGACGCTAACGGCGACACTGAAACTGGTCGCGATAATGATAGAGCAATCGATGCATCCCTAGCGCATAGAGACTGCGTGGTCAGAAGTGCAATCGTACACGCTGCGTCGGCAAGACTTCGTCCTGTCATGATGACGTCTTTGTCTATTATTGCGGGTTTGTTACCGGTTGTTTACGCATCGGGCACCGGTAGTGAAGTAATGCACCGCATTGCAGCGCCAATGGTGGGCGGTATGGCAAGTGCGTTGGTGTTAACGCTTTTGGTATTACCATGCGTGTTTTACTTAAGCATAACCCGCGGTAGAAAGCGCTAAATAAATGCAAAGGGAAGCGCTTATGGCTTCCCTTTGGTTAAATTGCTATTTATAGCAGGGGGCTGAAAAGGTGTTAGTGCGCTGCCGCATAGTCTTCCACCTGCTGCCATACGCGCAGAAGGTTTCCGCTTAATATTTTTTCAATATCAGTACGGCTGTAGCCTCTATCCAGCAACCCTTGAACTAAGTTTGGAAAGCTCGCCACGTCTTTAAGCCCAATTGGCAGCGAGTCGCCCACGCCGTCGTAGTCAGACCCAATGCCCACGTGCTCAACACCTATTAGCTTTACAACATGGTCAATGTGGTCAAGCACTTCATCTAACGTGGAGTAAGGATAAGGTACTTCCTTACGGTAGGCTTTTTCAAAGTTCTCAAGTTTAGGGCTATCTTCCCCTTCTTTTTCAATCAACGCTTTACGGGCAGCTGATAGGCCTCTTCGCCATTCACCGGCCTATTTTGATACAAAACTAGAGCCAAAGTTAATCATGATAACGCCGCCATTCTCACCTAGCTTTTTAATCATGTCGTCGTTCATATTGCGCTCGAAACCCGGGGTAAAACGGCGAAGCGATGAATGCGACGCAATAACCGGCGCTTTTGTTAGCTCAATGACTTGGTAAAAGGCATCGTCAGACACATGAGAAATATCTAACATAATGCCGATGTTATTCATTTCTCCTACTAGCGCTTTGCCAAATGGGCTCAGTCCTTTCCACTTTCTACGCAGGTCATAAGAGGAATCTGAAATGTGATTAGCCTGGCTGTGAGCAAGAGTAATGTAGCGTATGCCGCGCTCGTAAAAGGCATTTAAGTTTGCTAAATCACCTTGAATAGGTGAGCCGTTCTCCATGCCCATTGGCAACGAAATGAGGCCTTTTTCAAACTGCGCTTTTACGTCAGAAGGACTTTTGGCAATGGCAAATTTATCAGGCGCTCGCGCAACAATCGCTTCTACTGAGTCGATAAGTTCATGAGCGAGCTGTGTAGACTCTGGTGAATTATCTAAGCTTGCCGGTACGTAAATGCTCATAAAAGGGGCGTTTAAACCGCCCGCAACGGCACGCGGGTAGTCAAAATCGCCGTCTTCAGTTGCGTTGGTTACATCCACCCATTTTTCTTTAACGCGGTAAGGTACGTCAATATGACCATCTACGATAATGGTTTCCTTCGCGATATTTACCGCTCGTTCAGAGGCAGAGTAGGTCGGTGTTTCTGCCAGTGCGGTGTGTGAAGCAAAAAGCGCAGAGATAACTAATGCGCAAGATGAAAGTGGGAAGCGCCCCTTCATAGAAAGTCCTTATTTTGTTTTTAATCACTTAGGCCATCAGCCCCTAAAATGAATAGCAACTAGAGACTAAAGGATAATTCATACCGCGACAATAGGCTTTCGTTTCCCCTTCATTGCTCGCGTAATTCTTCAAATTCGTCGGAATTGCTCATTTTTAGAGCGCTTGGGCTCATTCACTTAAAGTTTACATTGCAATAAAAATTTAAAACTTGTTATGGTGAAGACTGCGTGACTTCATTGCGCGAATACGGGATACTCCCAAGCGCTCCGCCAACTATCGATGGATAATATACATCAGCGCGGCCGACGTAATTTTTTAGTGGCACCCGCTCTTCTCACATAATTAAGCCGGGGCCACAGCTAACAAGTATGAGAAATAAATATGGCTATTAACTTTGTACCGCTAGATAAAGAAAAGCATAAAGACCTAAAGGTTGCGGTAAACACTTCTTTCAGCTTTGCTAAAAATACACACCTTGCAGCAGCAACAATCCGTGAGTTCGCACAACTAGCAGCAACTATGCCGCTTGTTTTCATTGAAGACACGAATGCTAAGCGCCACCACGTAGTTACTATGCTTGGTATGGAACAGGGTCAAAACCTTTTCCTAACTGGCGACAGCTGGAAAGGTCCTCACGTTCCAATGAACATCCTTCGCTACCCGTTCGACGTACGTCCTGACGGCGACAAGCTTGGTGTTTACATCGACGAAAACTCTGATCTTATTTCTGATGAAGGCCAAGCGCTATTTACAGAAGCTGGCGAAGCAAGTGAATTCCTAGACAACCGTCAAAAATTCCTAGCAGACCTTGCAAACAGCGAAATGCTAACACAGCGTTTTGTAGCGAAAGTTGTTGAGCTAGACCTACTTGATCCAATTCAAATTCGCCTTACTTACCAAGACGGTAAGCAGCGCAATGTTACAGGCATGATGAGCATCAACGAGAAGAAACTTCTTGAGCTACCTGAAGAGCAAGTACTTGAGCTACATAAACAAGGCTTCCTAGGTGCAATCTATGCGGTAATGATGTCAGTTGGTCAGCTAAACCGTCTTGTTGAGCTTTCTAACGATACAGATAATCCAATTCGCAACATGCAGCTTTCAGCGGTTAAAGCAGAAGAAGCTACACCTGAGGCGGCGCCAAACGCTTAATTGCTTCTCAATTCTGAAGTTTAAAAACCTGCTTAACAGCGGGTTTTTTTATGTTTTTTGCACTCGTTCAGACTTCGTCATGTTTCGTTCAGAAATCGTTAAGTTTGAATGTCTTATCTTATGCGGGCTGGTTATTACAGTTCCCAACACATTTTTTAAGGACAAAAGACATGAACATCAAATCTAATAAACTCTCAACAACGCTAACTGCACTATCACTTATTACAGCTTCGGTATTTACAGTTTCAGCAGCACATGCAGCTACGCAAAACGAAGTACAGGTTACCGCTGTCGATTTTGAAGGGTTAGATGACAACCTCTACGGTGCTAGATATGTGCGCTACCTTGACGAGGTGAGTGGCAACAGCGGCGCTTACCTTATTAACCCTTATCTACAGCGCGTATCAAGTCTGTCTGGTGGGTACGCTAATTTAGACGGTATCGACGTGTTTAATTTAGGTACAACTTTTTATTTCGACGATACGTGGATGCTAGCTATTGAAGGTGCGCACAGTAAACTCGACGACGACTTTGGTGATGGGGATTACACCAATATCGATTTAAAAGTAGGGTTTAACTTGTCACGCCAATGGCAAATAGGCGCAGGTGTTATCTATCAGCGTGCCACTTACGACTTTAATGCCGGTGGAGAAAGTTACAGCGAAAGCGAGAATGAAACTTCACCTCTAGTGTTCACACGCTATACCACAGTAGGTAACGGGGGGACCGGTTGGGACTTCACCGCCCAATACACTGCCGATGATGTTGATGTATTATCTGGAAGTGCACGTTACTTCTTTAGTCCAGGTTTAAGTGTTCAAGGCAGCTATAGCTATACCAATGCGCCAGACGGTTTCGACAACTTAAAAACAGCAGGGGTGGCTTTAGATTACTGGGTAAATGAGCAATTCTCTTTATCGGCCAGCTATGAAACCGATATTGATAGCGATACCGAGAGCGATGTAGCGTCACTTACAGCTTCTTACCGTTTTTAAAGTAGTTCAGCCATCAACTATTGATAGCTAGCAATAATTAACAATGAACTATCAGCTTCGGTTGGTAGTTCATTTTTTTGCATTTATTCCTATACGTCGCTTTTGAGTTAGCAAGCACGTTCAATACAAGTAAAAACAGCCGTTCATCGATAAATTTTAAGTTTAATTTTACCCACCTGAATATTTTTTAATCTTTTTTGCACGTCTAATCATACACTTCCTAAAAACACTGTATATCCAACCAGTTTAAACCCAGTGTTTATGCGGCTTTCACGCCTTTTTTCTACTTGACAGTGGGGATCATTGATACCTAAACTGTATCTCAGTGGGTAAATGTGGCGAATTGTGGATCAAATCATCATCACTTTGCAGATTAGTACTCAAAAAACAAGAAAAACAAGAGCAAATAATAAAAGGCTAGGGGAATGTTCCGCGGCGCTAACGCAATCAATCTGGATACAAAAGGCAGACTGGCTATACCGACGAAGTATCGTCAGTCGCTGCTGGATGATTGTCAGGGACAACTAGTTTGCACAGTCGATACACAACAAAGTTGTTTGCTACTTTACCCACTTCCCGAATGGGAAGAGATTGAGCTTAAACTTTCTAAACTTTCAAGCATGATCCCAGCCGAGCGTCGCTTGCAGCGATTGCTACTAGGTTATGCTTCAGAAGGTGAGATGGATAAAAGCGGGCGTATTCTTGTTCCTACTCCACTGCGAAGTTTCGCAAAACTCTCAAAAGAAGTCATGTTAGTTGGTCAGTTAAACAAATTCGAAATTTGGGATGCCGATATTTGGGCACAACAAGTTGAAGCTGATATAGACACCGAACGCAAAGGCGAATTTGAACTTACCGAACGATTACAGGACTTCTCGCTATGACGCAGCCTAATGAATTTAAACACATTTCCGTACTTCTTGACGAGTGCATTGAAGCATTGGCGATTAAACCAAACGGCATTTATATTGATGCTACGTTTGGCCGTGGCGGGCATTCGGCGCATATTTTAGACGCGTTAGGCGAGAAGGGGCGACTCATTGCCTTTGACCGTGACCCACAGGCTATCAAGGCCGCTGAACGCTTTGCCGATGATAAGCGCTTTAGCATTATCCACTCACCGTTTGGGGATATGGCAGAAGAAATCGAGGCGCTAGGATTAACCGGCAAGATTGACGGTGTGCTTATGGACTTAGGCGTATCGTCACCTCAACTTGACGATGCTGAACGGGGCTTTAGCTTCCTGCGCGACGGCCCGCTCGACATGCGCATGGACACGTCTCGCGGTCAAAGTGCTGCTGATTGGCTGGCTAGCGCAGAAGAGCAAGACATTACACAGGTCATTAAAGAGTTTGGCGAAGAAAAATTCGGCAAGCGCATTGCTCACGCTATTGTTAACACACGTAAAGATACACCTATTACGCGTACCGCACAGCTTGCCAAAATCATCGATGAAGCTGTACCTGTAAAAGACAAATTCAAACACCCTGCAACCCGCGCATTCCAGGGGATCCGCATTTATATCAATGCTGAGCTAGAGCAATTGCGCGTTGGGCTAAAAGCGGCCACACAGGTATTGGCGAAAGAAGGGCGTCTTGCGGTTATCTCATTTCACTCGCTTGAAGACCGCTTAGTAAAACGTTTTATAAAGGATCAAAGCAAAGGGAAAGTCGTACCCCACAACCTACCGATAACACAGGCAGAAATTGACGCCGATAAAGTGTTAAAAGCCCTGGGTAAAGCAATAAAACCATCTGAACAGGAGATTGCGAATAATGTTCGCTCCCGCAGTTCGGTATTGCGTGTGGCAGAAAAGTTATGACCAAAGTCACGCCAGACAAAGGCAGCACTAATTTCAAATTATTGCTCATTATTGTTTCAGATTTAACCCGCAACAAGTTGCGGGTTTTGTTGTATTTAATGGTTATCACAAGTGCCATGGCCGTAACGCTTAGTAGTCACCACAATCGCCAGCAGGTCATAGCCCTTGAAGACTTAATGCAAGAGAAGGACGAGTTGGACGTTGAGTGGCGCAATCTAGTGTTAGAGCAGCGGGCGTTAACCGAACATAACCGCATTGAAAACCTTGTTGAAAAACAGTTAGAAATGTACCGCCCCACCGCCGACGATGAAGTAGTGGTGAAATTGAAATGAATTCATCAAGCCCACGCCAGCGCAAGAAAACCGGCGCAAAGCAAAATGTAACGCCAAGCCTAGTGCACTGGCGCTTTGTGGTTGTGCTTGTGGTTATTATGTTCGTTTTTGGCGTGCTTGCCGCCCGCGCAGCTTATATTCAAGTTATCGAGCCAGATGAGCTTATTCAGCAAGGCGACAACCGCACGCTAAGAACCCGCGACATGCCGACCTATCGCGGGCTTATTACCGATAGAAACGGTGTTGAACTGGCGGTGAGTGTGCCGGTTCGTGCTATTTATGCCGACCCGAAAATTATTCACGAGAATAATGGGTTTGAGGAAGAGCGCCGGTGGGAAGCGTTAGCCGATGTATTGCGCCAAGACGTTAATGAACTTAAAGAAAAAGTGGCAAATCCAAAACGCCGCTTTGTGTATTTACAGCGTCAGGTGTCTCCAGCAATGGCAGAGTACGTTGATAAGCTAGATATCCCTGGTATTTACCTTCGTCGTGAAAGCCGCCGTTATTACCCAACAGGCGAGGTTTCAGCCCAGCTTATTGGTGTTACTGATGTTGATGATACGGGCGTTGAAGGCTTAGAGCGCATGTACGACGAGTGGTTAACGGGTACGCCGGGCTCTCGCAAAATTCGTCGTGATGCCAAAGGACGCCAGGTAGAAATTCTAGAAACCACTTCCGGCGAAAAAGCGGGCGATTTGCAGCTTACTATCGACCAGCGTATTCAGGCGTTAGCCTACAAAGAAATTAAAGAAGCCATGATTTATTACCAATCAAGCTCGGCTTCTGCCATTGTCATTGACGTTAAAAGCGGCGATGTATTGGCCATGGTCAACGCGCCGTCATTTAATCCGAACGACAGAAGTAATATCAGCCCCCATCGCATGCGTAATCGCGTAATTACCGACGCTTTTGAACCCGGTTCATCGCTTAAGCCGCTTGCGGTATTAACCGCGCTTGAGTTTGGTGAAGTAGAACCTGAGGATTCAGTTGATACTAATCCAGGCTGGATGCGGTTAGGCGGCAGTCTAGTAAAAGACTCACGCAACTATGGCGAGCTAACGCTAGAAGAAATTATTCAACACTCCTCGAATATGGGAACGTCAAAGCTAGCGTTGTCGGTACCAAAGCACTTCTTGCTTGATACTTATTACAACATGGGGCTGATGAGTGATACCGGGCTTAACATGGCAGGCGAGAGCAGCGGTATCTTTCACGAGCGCAGCCGTTGGTCTGAATTTGAATTAGCCACACTTTCATTTGGCTACGGCATTTCAGTAACTACCGCACAGTTAGGCCGTCTTTATGCAACCCTCGCGAACGGCGGTATAAAAACGCCACTTAATATTATTAAGTCGCCGGAACAACCGTCTTGGCAGGCCCAGTCTGAACGCGTTATTAGTGAAGAAAATGCAAACGCCATTGTTCAAATGATGGAAAGCGTTACCCAGCGTGGCGGGACTGCGACAAAAGCAGCGGTACCCGGTTATCGTGTTGCCGGCAAAACCGGAACTAGCCGTAAAGCCGTGGCCGGGGGATACGGTGAAGAGTACGTCAATATTTTTGCGGGGATCGCACCGGTTTCAAACCCTCGATTAGTTACTATAGTGCTTATCAATGAACCGGGTGGCGACTTGTATCATGCGGGTGACACTGCTGCACCTGTGTTTTCGTCAATCATGGGCGGCGCATTACACATGTTAAATGTCACACCTGACGATAAGCACGTTACCTCGAGCCGCTTATTGAAAGGAGGTCAAAGTGGTAGTTAGTGCCTTTATTCAAAGTACCAAAGCATTGCTGGCGAAGTTTGGTGTAGACGCACCGGATATACGTATTGAAGGCCTTACTTTAGATAGCCGCGAAGTGAACACGCGGTTAGCTTTTTTAGCCATTAAAGGGCATGAGCGCGACGGCCGTGATTTTATCCCTCAGGCAATAAGTTTAGGGGCCCGTGTAATTCTGGCGCAAACTGACGACAGTGAAGCTCATGGCCAAATGGAAATGCGCGACCACAGCGTTATCATTTCTCTTTATGAGCTACCCCAAATGCTCTCTGCATTAGCTGCAGCCTTTTATGACTATCCCGCACAAAAGATGACAACGGTAGCGGTTACTGGAACTAACGGAAAAACCTCTACAGTTCAATTGCTTACGCAACTTAAAGACGCGTTAGGTACGCGTAGTGCAAGCATAGGTACCCTAGGTAGCAGTGTGTTTGAAGGCGATGCGACGCAATGGTCGAACACGCCTGCGGCCAATACCACGCCAGATGCCATACGTATGCAGTACTTGTTGGCAGACTTTGTGCAAAGCGAAGTGCGCCATGCCGCCTTTGAGGCCAGTTCTCACGCGTTGGTTCAGGGGCGACTTGGTACGGTTAAAACCGATATAGCTGTTTTCACCAACCTTACACGGGATCATCTCGATTATCACGGCACGATGGAGGAATACGGTAAGGCTAAGCGCTTACTGCTTTGTCAGCCTGGGTTAAAAGCGGTGGTGTTAAACGCTAACGATGATGAAAGTAATAAATGGGACAATGTTGCTGACAATGCTATTACCCGCATTTGGACGGGTATTGATGAAAGTGCTGATGGTGCGTTATTTCGCGCCCACAACAATCCTCAAAGTCGCCATTGTTTCGCCACAAATGCTTCTTATCATTCCGGTGGATGTAGCTTTGAACTGGTGAGCTCGTGGGGAAGTGCCGCCATTTCCCTACCGCTTTTCGGTAAATTCAATATTAGTAATGTGCTAAGCGCAATAGGAACACTTCTGGCAGAAGGTGAGCGTTTTGACGCGGTGGTAAAAGCGGTTAATGCGATCACCCCTGTGCCAGGGCGAATGGAAGTGTTTCCAGTACCCGGTGCTGCCAATTTGGTGGTGGACTACGCCCACACCCCTGACGCACTGGAAAAGGTGCTGCTAAGCGCCAAGTTTCATACCGCTGGAAAAGTGTGGTGTGTATTTGGTTGTGGCGGTGATAGAGACACAGGAAAGCGCCCATTAATGGGGCAGGCTGCTGAAGCTGGCGCTGATGCCATTGTTATCACCACTGATAACAGCCGTAGCGAAGACCCTGAATCTATCGCGCAGGACATTATTACCGGTTTAAAAGACAGTAGCCTTGCGGTGTCAATTCCTGACAGAGAGCAAGCTATTCGTCATTGCCTAGCGCATGCTGATAAAAGCGACATCATCATTGTGGCCGGAAAAGGCCATGAAGATTACCAAATTATCGGTGACAAAAAGACTAACTATAACGAACGTGCGGTTGTGGCGCGGCTGCAACAGGAGTACAGCAAATGATAACAACAACGCTGTCATGGATAGCCGGCAAGGTTAACGGAAAATTAGTAAATGGTAATGCTGACACGCAAGTGTTGGCCGTCAGTACTGACACGCGCACCATTGAAAGTGGCGCCGTGTATTTGGCGCTGAAAGGGCCGAATTTTAACGGCCACGACTTTATTGAAGCAGCCGAAAATGCAGGTGCAAGCGCAGTTATTGCCAGCGAAAACGTAACGACTTCGTTACCCGTGATATCAGTTGAAGATACCAAAGAGGCCTTGGGGTTATTAGGCGCTGCGGTTAAACAACATATAGCCCCAAAGACGATTGCCATTACCGGCAGTAGCGGTAAAACCACAGTAAAAGAGATGTGCGCTGCTATTTTAGCGCGCAGAGGCAATGTGCTTGCTACTAACGGTAACTTTAATAACGATATTGGTGTACCGCTTACTCTTCTTCGCCTAGAGCCACACCATGAATATGCCGTGATGGAATTAGGCGCCAATCACTTAGGCGAAATAGCTTACACCACAAATCTAGTGAAGCCGGATGTTGCAACCATTGTGAACGCCGCAGCATCGCACTTAGAAGGCTTTGGTAGCTTGCTTGGCGTAGCGCGCGCCAAAAGTGAAATTTTTAAAGGGTTAGAAAAAGACGGTGTCGCTATTGTCAATGTCGACAGCCAGTTTGCAGAATTTTGGCAAGGCAAACTTAAACAAACTAAAACGCTAACATTTTCCCCGCAGCAGAAAAACGACGCAGATTTTCAAGCCGAAGATATCACCATTGGTCTAGATGGCTGTGCGTCATTCCACCTAGTATGCCCGCAAGGCGAAATCGCTATTCAGCTTACTATTCCTGGCGTTCACAACGTTGGTAATGCCCTAGTGGCTGCAGCATTAACGCTTCAAGTAGGCGCAAACCTTGAAAACGTGCGCGACGGATTGATTGCCATGCAGCAAGTCAGCGGGCGTTTAAATGTAAAACAGCTTACCGACCAAGTTCGGCTATTAGATGATACTTACAACGCCAATGTAGCGTCAGTTAATGCAGCAATTGATACGTTAAGTAGTTTTTCAGGCATCCGCGTTCTTGTGCTAGGCGATATGAAAGAGTTAGGGGAAAAGGCGCGTTTTTACCACGAGCAGGTGGGGGAGTACGCCAAACAAAAAGGAATTAACTACCTGTATACCATGGGTGTTTTGAGTCAATCAGCCAGTGCTGTGTTTAATGAAAATGGCGGTCATTTCAGCGATGTTGAAAGTTTGTTGGCCGCAATGGAGAGTGATTTGTTAGTGCAGCAGCGCGATATTTCAATTTTAGTTAAGGGTTCACGCAGTTCCAAAATGGAACGCGTGGTAGAGGCGGTCGAGGCCTCTGCGCTGGGAAAGCACGATAGCCGTCGGGAGCGAATAGCATGTTAATTTGGCTAGCCGACTGGCTGACACAATTTGATTCAGGGTTTAACGTATTTTCATACCTTACCCTTCGCGCAATTTTAAGTACGCTGACCGCGTTGCTTATTGCCATTCTTATTGGCCCTAAGATGATTCGTTATTTGCAGCGCATGCAAATAGGGCAAACGGTACGTGACGATGGCCCTCAAAGTCATTTGTCAAAATCTGGCACGCCTACTATGGGTGGGTTGTTGATCCTTGCAGCAATCGTAGTAAGTGGTCTGCTGTGGGCCGACCTAACTAACCGATACGTTTTGGTTACCCTTACTGTAGTGGTGGCCTACGGTATTATCGGATTTGTTGACGACTACAGAAAAGTCATTCGCAAAGACTCTAAAGGGCTCATCGCCCGCTGGAAGTATTTCTGGCAATCGGTGGTGGCGTTAGGCGTGGCCTTTTATCTGTATAGCAGCGCAACCATGAGCGCTGAAACCTCGCTATTGGTGCCCTTTTTCAAGGAAGTGTTCCCGCAGTTAGGGATCTTCTTCATCATTATCACTTACTTTGCCATTGTGGGGACCAGTAATGCGGTAAACCTTACCGATGGATTAGACGGCTTAGCGATTGTCCCTACCATCTTGGTGGCAGGTGCGTTTGCTATTTTTGCCTATGTAACAGGTAATGCCAACTTTGCTGAATACCTCAACATTCCACATATTCCGCTTACCAGTGAACTGGTGATTGTGTGCACCGCCATGGTTGGAGCAGGCTTAGGTTTTTTATGGTTTAACACATACCCGGCACAAGTCTTTATGGGTGATGTTGGTTCATTAGCGCTAGGCGGTACCTTAGGGGTGCTCGCCGTATTAGTGCGCCAAGAGCTGGTGTTAATCATCATGGGCGGTGTTTTTGTAATGGAAACCTTGTCGGTCATTCTTCAGGTGGGCTCTTACAAATTGCGTGGCCAGCGCATTTTCCGTATGGCACCTATTCATCACCACTATGAATTAAAGGGCTGGCCAGAACCGCGCGTTATCGTGCGCTTTTGGATCATTTCTATCATTTTGGTATTGGTTGGTCTTGCGACCCTCAAACTTAGATAAGCGCTAAAGAGACACACATTAATGTCGTATAACGTACGTGAGCATAGTTATGTAGTCGGTGGCCTAGGTGTTACAGGTCAGGCTTGCGTGCGCTTCTTGTTGCAACACAAGGCAACCGTGAAAGCGTTCGATACGCGGCCTACCTTTAGTGCACCTGAAAACCTTGATACAAGCATGCAAGCATTCCTGGCTGAAAAGGTAACTTGTCGCGCTCTTAGCGCCGATTACTTTGACGGCGTTGATACCTTGGTGTTAAGCCCGGGTTTGGCGCTAGATATCGAGCAGGTGGAATTAGCGAAACAGTGCGGCGTTGAAGTGATTGGTGACGTTGAGCTGTTTGCTCGTTTGAATACATCATTTAAGAGCGACACACCAGCGAAACGCGTTGTCGGTATAACGGGGTCTAACGGTAAAACCACGGTCACGTTGTTGGTAAACCACCTACTTAACGCATGCGGCGTAAAGAGCATTGAGGCAGGCAACGTTGGGCGACCTGTACTTGAAGCCCTTGAAAGCGACGCAGATGTAGTGGTGATGGAACTATCGAGCTTTCAACTTGAAACAACCTCAAGCCTAGTTCTAGAGGCTGCCACTGTGCTTAATATTTCCGATGATCACTTAGACCGCCACGGCACCCTTGAGCATTATGTTGATGCAAAACATCGTATTTTCGCTAACGCCAAGTCAGCGGTAGTGTGGCGCGATGGCGAGTTTGTCGCGCCAGACGACGCCTTGAATGTCGAAGGTCAGGCTAATGCGCAAAAAGCAAATCAAAATGGGCTTTTGCGAAGCGCGATAGAATACGGTCTTGGTGCCTCTGATAGCGGCTTTTCAATAGTCACAATGTTGGACAGCAAACATATCGCATTTAACGGCAAGCCAATTATTGCGCTTAGCGATATTCACTTAGCGGGCATGCACAATGTATTGAATATCATGGCCGCGCTGGGCATTTGCTGTAAGCTCGGGGTTTCACCAGACCAAGCGGTTAAGCATTTACATAGCTTTAAGTCTGCGCCGCATCGCTGTGTGGAAGTTGCGCGGGTGAATAGCGTGCGCTATATCGACGATTCTAAGGCAACAAACATCGGTGCAACCATTGCTGCTTTAGAAGGGATAAGCCCCACAATTGCGGGTAAACTTTTACTTATTGCGGGTGGAGACGCCAAAGGCGCAGACATAAGTAGCCTAGCCCCTTATCTTACGCAATACGTGTCACATGTTTTTGCCTTAGGCAAAGACGCCCACCTGTTTGCGCAAAGCTTTGCACATACAACCCAAGTCGCGACCATGAAAGAAGCGGTGAAAGGGGCTTTACGATTAGCAGCGCCAGGTGATGCCGTATTACTATCGCCAGCCTGTGCAAGTATAGATATGTTTAAAAACTACATGCATCGTGGCGAAATGTTTAAGCAAACCGTGCATGACTTACTTGATATAAAGCAGGAGGCCCTATCATGATCACAGCCTCTACTAAGTTAAGTGCGTTGTTTGCCGCCAAACACGATGGTCAAGCAGCGGCGAAACACCCCTATGATGTTACGCTTATTCTTATCGCGCTCGCACTGATGAGCATAGGCGTAATTATTGTTACGTCTGCGTCGATGCCTGTGGCTGACAGACTACACGATAACCCTTTCTACTTTGCAATTCGCCACGGTATTTACATTGTGGGGGCCATTATCGCCGCCATGATTGTGCTTAATTTACCGATGCAATTTTGGCGCATGACCAACCCTTATTTATTGCTAGCTGCAATAGTGCTACTCCTTGCCGTACTTGTTGTGGGAAGGACAGTTAACGGCAGTACCCGCTGGCTAGCAATCGGGCCTATTACTATTCAAGCCGCTGAGCCAGCCAAGCTCTTTTTCTTTGCTTATCTTGCTGGTTACTTAGTGCGCCGTTATGAAGAGGTAACGGAAAACCTAAAAGGCTTTTTAAAGCCGCTGGTGGTGTTCTTCGTATTAGCGATGCTGCTATTACTTCAGCCTGATTTGGGAACGGTGGTTGTTATGTTTGCCACGACTATTGGCTTGTTGTTTTTAGCTGGTGCAAGGCTGTGGCAGTTTTTCGCACTGGTATTCGTAGGGATTTTGGCAGTGGTCGCCCTTATCGTGTTCGAGGAATATCGATTAAAGCGGGTGACATCATTTCTCGACCCTTGGGCCGACCCTTTCGGCGCAGGCTACCAGCTTACTCAGTCATTGATGGCTTATGGCCGAGGTAATTGGTTCGGACAGGGGCTTGGCAATAGCTTACAAAAACTCGAATTTTTACCAGAAGCACACACCGATTTTGTCATGGCGATTTTAGCTGAAGAGTTAGGTTTCGTGGGCGTAGTAGCGGTACTGGGGCTTATTTTGTGGATGGTACTTAGAGCATTGCGTATTGGAAATCAGGCGCTTGAAAAAGGCCGCGCATTCGATGGCTACCTCGCATATAGCATCGGCATTTGGTTTAGCTTTCAAACGGCAGTAAACATTGGCGCAAGCGCAGGCATTTTGCCTACCAAAGGATTGACGTTACCCTTGGTAAGCTATGGTGGCTCTTCGCTTATTATCATGTCGATAGCGGTAGCAATATTACTTCGCATTGACTTTGAGTTACGGGTTGATGGTGTGCAGGCAATAGGGCGCGGCGATGCAAGAGATGCTAAGCAAAAGCCACGCAGGAAAAAGCCTATAGCTGCCGGCGTAGCGAAAGACGCAGACAACAATGGCAAAGATAAAACGGTTGATGATGACGATAACTTTGCCTCGTCAACGGTAGAAGCTAAGCCAGCCACAAAAGCTTCATCGGCAGAAGATGAAGGCAAAGCCGGCATAAAAGCCATACTCGCTCGCGTAGCACAGGAGGCTGACAATGGCTAAGCGTTGCTTAATTATGGCTGGGGGTACAGGCGGCCATGTTTTCCCAGGTCTTGCCGTCGCCAATGCGCTTCGAGCGGAAGGCTGGGATATTCATTGGCTAGGCACCGCCGAGCGAATGGAAGCGCAAGTGGTGCCTAAACACGATATTCCCATTCACTTTATCCCTGTGAAGGGGCTGCGAGGCAAGGGCATTTCAGCGCGTATCCAAGGTGCAGTGGCATTGGTTAAAAGCTTGTTTTCAGCGCGTCGAATCATAAAGCGGCTACAGCCTGATATTGTTGTTGGGTTTGGCGGCTATGCCAGTGGGCCGGGCGGCGTTGCGGCCAAGAGTTTAGGGATCCCTGTCATTGTTCACGAGCAAAATGCTGCGGCAGGTATGACCAATAAGCTGCTGAGCAAACTCGCAAGTCGCGTGCTTCTTGGCTTTGATGATGCTAAAGAACAATTTTCAGGCGCCGCGGATAACGTGCATACTGTGGGTAACCCCGTTCGCGATGACATCTGGCAGGTTAAACCCAAAAAGCGAGAGTCATACGCAGGGGCTACATCCCTTAATATGCTCGTGGTCGGTGGAAGTTTAGGGGCACAAATTTTAAATGAAACCGTGCCGGAAACCTGCGGCGTACTAAATGGTCTATCTATAAAGCACCAGTGCGGAAAAGGAAACAGCGACGGAGTTGTAAAAGCCTACGAGAGCGTAGGGGCTGACATGGCTAACGTGGAGCTAAGCGACTTCATCGACAACATGGCAGCCGCTTACGAATGGGCTGATTTTATTGTATGTAGAGCCGGCGCGCTTACCGTTAGTGAAGTGGCTGCGTCTGGCCGCGCCGCGATTTTTGTCCCCCTGCCATTTGCAGTAGATGATCATCAAACAAAAAACGCGCAGTCGTTAGTGAAGCAAAATGCAGCGCTAATGATTGCACAATCTGTATTGAAACAGAACTTAGGGCAGGCAGTGCGTCGATGGTTAGAACACCCCGAAGACTGCTTAAAAATGGGTGCGCTAGCAAAAACATGTGCAAGCATTCATGCCACGGAAAATGTAGTAAGCCACGTTAAAAGCGTGGTAGGAGAAGGGGACTAATGGTTTTTAAAACCCCATTTGAAAGCCCGCAAATGCGCAGGGTGAAAAATATATTTTTTATCGGCATCGGCGGTGCCGGTATGGGCGGTATTGCAGAAGTACTGCTAAATGAAGGTTATGCAATTTCAGGCTCAGATATTCAAGAAGGGCCTATGACAAAACGCTTAAGCGAATTAGGCGCTGATGTAAAAATTGGTCATCGTGCAGAAAACGTAGAGGGCATGGACGTCATTGTTGTGTCTAGCGCTATCAATGAACAGAACCCGGAAATTATAGTAGCGCGCGAACAGCGCATTCCTATCATTCGCCGAGCAGAAATGCTCGCCGAACTCATGCGATTCCGTCACGGTATTGCCATAGCGGGCACCCACGGTAAAACCACAACAACCAGTTTGATTTCCACTATCTTCGCGGAAGCAGAGTACGACCCAACGTTTGTTATCGGTGGTTTGTTAAATAGCGCGGGCACCAATGCACGCTTAGGCAAAAGCCGCTACCTAATTGCTGAGGCTGATGAAAGCGATGCGTCGTTCCTGCACCTTCAGCCCATGGTATCTGTGGTAACTAATATCGAAGCTGATCATATGGACACCTACGGCGGTGATTTCTCAAAGGTAAAAGACACCTTTGTTGATTTCCTGTCTAACTTGCCATTTTACGGGCAGGCTATAGTGTGCGGTGACGATGCTAATATTCAAGAGATTCGCCCTCGCATAGGCCGTAGCATCATCACTTACGGGTTTGAGTCTCATAACGACTATCGCGCTGAAAATATCAGCCTGTCGTTTGGCAAAGCAAACTTTACGGTTATTCGTCCCGACCACGACCCCCTTAAGATTACGCTGAACCTTACCGGGAATCACAACGTGCTTAACGCCCTTGCAGCAATCGCTGTGGCCACAGATGAAGGGGTCAACGATGAGGCGATTATTCGAGCGTTGGCAGGTTTTGGCGGTATTGGCCGTCGATTCGAGCAATTAGGTACGTTTAATACCAGTAAAGGTGAAGTTTGTTTGGTAGATGACTACGGACACCACCCTACAGAAGTCAGAGCCACAATAGCCGCAGCGCGAGCCAACTGGCCAGATAAGCGCCTTGTTATGGTGTACCAGCCTCACCGCTTCACGCGTACCCGAGATCTCTATGAGGACTTCGTGGAAGTTTTATCAAGTGTTGATGCGCTGTTATTGCTTGATGTTTATGCTGCAAGCGAGCAGCCTATTGAGGGAGCGGATAGCAAATCGCTATGCCGCTCTATTCGCCAGCGTGGTCAGATTGAGCCTGTTTACGTGGGTGATAAAGATGCTCTGCCGGGAATTCTAGCGAACATTATGCAGGACGGCGATATCGTGATGACCCAAGGTGCAGGAAATATTGGGCAAATAGCTAAGTTGTTGGCTCGTCACGAGTTAGAGCCGAATACACTTACAAAGGAAGGAAAATAAGATGTTTAAACCTTCAGTAAGTACACACTCACCTGAAAAGTATGGGAAAGTAGCTGTACTTTTAGGTGGTGACTCGGCCGAGCGTGAAGTATCGCTAAATTCGGGGAATGCGGTGCTAAACGCACTGTTAAGACAAGGGGTAAATGCATTTGCCTTTGACCCCGCAGAGCGCCCACTTAACGATTTGCTGTCGCTAGATGTTGATAGAGCCCTCATTATGCTTCACGGTCGTGGCGGTGAAGATGGCGCTATGCAGGGGGCTCTTCAGTTTTTAAAAATACCCTACACGGGAAGCCGAGTTTTAGGCTCTGCGCTGGCAATGGATAAAATTCATACTAAGCAAGTGTGGCAAAGTTTAGGTTTACCCACTGCAAAATATGAAATTGCTGATAAAAGGCACTTTGAAGCTGGTAAGTGCAGCGCTATAATGGATAAATTGGGGAATGAAGTCATGGTAAAACCGGCCAGAGAAGGGTCGAGTATTGGCATGGCAAGAGTGACAAGCGCTAAACAACTCGAAACTGCCATTCAGGACGCTTTTAAATACGATAATCAAGTCCTGTTAGAGCAGTATATAGACGGCCCCGAATTCACTGTTTCTGTGATACAGGGGCAGGCGTTGCCGTCTATTCGCATGTCTACTCCACATACATTCTATGATTATGCTGCGAAATATCAGGATAATACAACAGAATACTATTGCCCAAGCGGTTTGTCTGAAGAGCAAGAAGCACAGCTTGCAAAGTTAGCTTCTCGTGCGTTTGATGCTATTTCAGGCAGCGGTTGGGGCAGAATTGATGTTATGCAGGACAATCAAAGGCAGTTTTATTTGCTAGAGGCAAATACAGTGCCTGGCATGACAGAAAAAAGTTTGGTGCCTAAAGCGGCCAAAGTTGCAGGCTTAACGTTTGACGAGTTGGTGTTGAGTATTCTTTCGACCAGCTTTGATGATGTTGCAAATAAGGCGTAGGCGTGGCTAATACGAATACTAGTCAAGACAAGCGCGCTACTGAAAAGGGCGGCAAAAGCAAAACGGCAGTATGGGGCGGTGTCGCTTTCTTACTTTTCGTTATAGCAGGGTTAGTATTTGGCGGGCTTAAAACGAACCAGTATTTGCAGGACGAACAGCAAATGCCGGTACAGGTTATCGATTTTTCTGGTGATTATCAGCACATCGATATTACTAAACTAGAGCGGTTAATACGCAAAGCGCAGCCGGAAAGCTTTTTTGCGCTCGATGTCAACGAAGTGTTTGAGTTGGTTGAAGCCCAACCTTGGGTGTATCGTGCATCGGTAAGAAAAAAGTGGCCAAACACGCTAAAGATTTATTTGGTCGAGCAACAGCCTGTAGCACAGTGGAACGAAGACTTGTTGTTGAACCCCTACGGAGATACGTTCAACGACGAAGGCATAAAGCTTGATTTACCGCGCCTTTACGGGCCTGGTGGCAGTGAAAAAACGGCCNTTGAGGGTTACAACGCTATGCACGCGCTGATATCGACGACAAACATGACATTAGATGAGTTGTCGTTAAGTGAGCGATTTGCATGGCAAGTGCAGTTAAAAAACGGCATTAAGTTGAATTTAGGGCGTCAGGAGTTTATCGATAGGCTACAACGCTTTATTGATGTGTATCCTCTTTTGGCGCAACAAGAGAAGGCGGTGAAATACGTCGACNTTCGCTATGACACGGGTGTCGCCGTTGGATGGAAAGACGACAGCACCACAGATGAAGAGAGTTAAGGAAACCATGTCAAAACCTGCTGAACGCAATTTGATTGTAGGACTAGATATCGGCACCAGCCAGGTAAAGGCTGTGGTGGGTGAATTACTAGAAGATGATCAAATCAGTATTGTTGGCGTGGGCACCCATGCATCGAAAGGGATGGATAAGGGCGGCGTTAACGATTTGAACTTGGTGGTTAAATCGGTACAGCGTGCGGTAAACGAGATGGAGTTAATGGCAGATTGCCGTGTGTCTTCAGTGTTCATGTCTATCTCGGGCCGCCATGTGAAATGCCAGAACGAAAATGGCATGGTACCGATTAACAACCAAGAAGTAACACAAGAAGACGTAGACAATGTTATTCATGCGGCGCGCAGCGTGCCTATTGCTGCTGAACGTCGTCTGCTTCATGTGCTACCTCAAGAGTTTACTATTGATGTGCAGGAAGGAATTAAAAACCCGATTGGCATGTCAGGAGTACGAATGGAAGCAGACGCTCACATTATTACCTGTGCCGATGATATGGCGAAAAACATGGTGAAATGTGTAGAGCGCTGTGAGCTGAACGCCGATCAGCTGATTTTCTCAGCGTTGGCGTCAAGCTATGCGGTATTAACTGACGACGAGCGTGAGCTAGGCGTTTGTGTAGTTGATATTGGCGGCGGTACTATGGATATGGTTATCTATACTGACGGCGCTATCAGACACACTGCAGTTATACCGGTTGCGGGTAATCAAATTACCAGCGACATCGCAAAAATATTTAGAACGCCTATCAGCAATGCAGAAGAAATTAAGGTTAATTATGCCTGTGCATTGAAAGATATGGTGAGTATGGAAGACAGTATTGAAGTACCTAGTGTGGGTGGACGCCCGGCTAGAGTAATGTCTCGTCATACGTTAGCTGAGGTAATTGAGCCTCGCTACCAAGAACTTTTTGAGCTGGTGCATGACGAAATTCGCGCCAGCGGTCTGGAAGAGCAAATCGCAGCAGGCCTTGTACTTACAGGCGGTACCGCTAAGATGGAAGGTGCTGTGGAATTTGCCGAAGAACTTTTCCAGATGCCCGTGCGCGTGGGCAAGCCCATTAACGTAAAAGGTTTATCTGAATACGTTGATGACGCAGNATTTGCGACAGTCGTAGGACTGCTGCAATATGGCAAAGTACAATCTGAGAATAAGAAGTCCAGTACGCAGAAGACCGGTGAAAGCTTGTTTCATCGAGTGCAAAGCTGGTTTAAAGGTGAATTTTAATTTTATTTTGGGGGCGCTATAGCTACGGCATTAAGGCTAGCAGGATGCAATTAGCCTAAGGGAATGACCTGGCGTAGTGTTTAAAAGACGTACAACCGGAGAGTAAGTATGTTCGAATTAATGGATAGTCACGGCGAAGAAGCCGTAATCAAAGTCATCGGTGTCGGTGGCGGCGGTGGTAATGCAGTTGAGCACATGGTGTCTCAAAGCATTGAAGGCGTAGAATTTATTGCAGTTAACACCGATGCGCAGGTGCTTCGTAGCTCAAGCGCAGACGTTACGCTTCAAATTGGTTCAAGCGTAACCAAAGGACTAGGTGCAGGTGCCGATCCGAACATTGGTCGCGAAGCCGCACAAGAAGACAGAGAAACCATCCGCCAGGCACTAGACGGCGCAGACATGGTTTTCATCACCGCCGGCATGGGTGGTGGTACAGGAACGGGTGCAGCGCCAGAAGTGGCAAAGATTGCCCGTGAAATGGGTATTCTTACGGTGGCGGTTGTTACTAAACCATTCCCGTTCGAAGGTAAAAAGCGTACCTCGTTTGCAGAGCAAGGCATTGTAGAGCTTGCTAACAACGTAGACTCGTTAATTACTATTCCTAACGAAAAGCTATTAAAAGTAATGGGTCCAGGCACGCCACTACTTCAAGCCTTTAGCGCGGCGAATGACGTGCTACGCGGTGCGGTTCAAGGTATTGCCGAGCTAATTACTCGCCCTGGTCTTATCAACGTTGACTTTGCAGACGTACGTACTGTTATGTCTGAAATGGGTAAAGCCATGATGGGTAGCGGCGCAGCGAGCGGCCCAGATCGTGCCGAAGAAGCAGCTGAGTCAGCAATTGCCAGCCCACTGCTTGAAGATATCGACCTGTCAGGCGCGCGCGGTATTCTTGTGAATATCACAGCCGGCCCAGATTTCGCTATCGATGAGTTTGAAACGGTAGGTAACGCCGTTAAAGCTTTCGCATCAGAAAACGCGACTGTGGTAGTAGGTACGGTTATCGATATGGAAATGACAGAAGAGCTTCGCGTTACCGTTGTTGCAACGGGTATTGGCGCAGAGCGCAAGCCTGACATTTCGCTAGTAAGCTCTGAAGGTTCTCGGCTAACGCAGCCTGCTAAAGAATACGGTAACACACAAACAAGTGAACCGCGTTCGGCTGTAGGCGGTACAGAAGGTAACCAGGCACTTAAAGCAGATGATAGTGCTCAGCCAGACAACGATTTGGAGTACTTGGATATTCCTGCGTTTCTGCGCAAGCAGGCAGACTAATTTAGCTGCCTGAAAACGAAGGGAATTATTTTACGTTTGTGTTGTCTCACCTTATAAGGTGTAAAAACACAACGTGAAGAATTCGCGTGAATAGGTTAAAAAAATACGTAATTTGACTGAGTGAAATCCGTCAGATCGGGTATTTTTTGACATGTGAGTAAGAACTCACTATAATTCGCGCCCGCTTTTTTAATAGGTAAAAGCTTAAGCAGATGATTAGACAACGTACAATCAAGCAATCGGTACAAGAGACCGGAATTGGGCTTCATAAAGGGGAAAAGGTCACAATGACTCTCCGACCTGCGCCAGCAAACACGGGTATCGTGTTTAGGCGTGTTGACCTTGAACCACATGTTGACATACCTTCGCGTGCGAACGCGGTAGGTAATACCATGCTGTGTACGTGTTTAAATAATGAAGACGGTGTAACTATCCAAACGGTAGAGCACTTAGCGTCTGCGTTAGCGGGTTTAGGTATCGACAATATTATTGTTGAAGTAGACAGTAACGAGCTGCCAATTATGGACGGAAGTGCTAGCCCGTTCGTATTTTTACTTCAATCTGCAGGTATTGAAGAGCTAAACGCGCCTAAGCAATTTATTCGTATTAAAAAGCCTGTTCGCGTAGAAGATGGCGACAAGTGGGCCGAATTGGTACCTTACGATGGCTTCCGCGTTGATTTCCAAATTGACTTCGACCACCCGGTGATCAGTCAAACTCGTCAACACATGGTCATGGACTTCGATTCATGTTCTTATGTGAACGAAGTAAGTCGCGCGCGTACCTTCGGTTTTATGAGCGATTTAGAGTATATGAATGCTAACAACCTAGCGTTAGGTGGTAGCATGGAAAACGCAGTGGCGCTAGACGAATTCCGCGTGCTTAACCCTGAAGGGTTGCGTTACGATGATGAATTCTTGAAGCACAAGATATTGGACGCCATTGGTGATTTATATCTTGGCGGACACAGCTTGATTGGTGAATTGCGTGCATATAAAACGGGCCACGGCCTGAATAACAAACTGCTTAATGCAGTGTTAGCGCAAAAAGAGTGCTGGGAGTTCGTGACTTACGACTCGCAGGAATCAGCACCAATACGTTATGCTCAACCCGTGTTAGCGTAAGATTTTTAAAAAGCCGCCTTACGGGCGGCTTTTTTTCGTATGGCAATTACTGAAATTAATGATACAGTAGCCGAATAATTAATATAAATTTCACCCATGTGTAAAAAGTGGCAAGGTAAGGCACTCGCCTTAACGTAAAGTCATAACACAGGCGTGAAACAGCAATAATCTCCGTGGTATGAAACTAACTATTACATTGGCTGGTAAAAATAAACGTTACAGACACAGCATTCGTGTCCGTACGCTTGTTAGTGCTACCGTGTTATCGTCAATTTTTATGTTAGTGTCGAGCCGTTCTACCGAATCGGTATCCGAAGATATTGCTCGTGTGCGTTTAGCCCAAACAGAAGTCAACGAACAACAAAAAGATGTTGAGGCGCTAAAGCAACAAACCTCCGTAAAGATAAAAGCCTTACTTTCTCACGTTGCTGAACTTTCAGCACAAGTTACATTGCTAGATGAGAAAGGTAAGCAAATAGCAACAGAATTAGGTATGTCAGCGGCTGACCTGGACGCTTTCGTGCCGGTATCGATACCGGATAACCTTCAAGAAGATCCCATCCTTAACGAAATAGCTAAACTAGAGCAATCTCTCGATTTGAAGTCTCAACAGTTATCTATGCTTGAAAGTTTGGTTAGGGGTCACCATATAAACGAACAGAGCCAATTATCTGGTCGTCCCATTGAGTCAGGATGGTTGTCTTCTTATTACGGTATGCGGGCCGACCCGTTTACCGGCAAATCAGCCATGCATAAGGGTTTAGACTTCGCCGGTAAAGCAGGGGAGAACGTAGTCGCCACAGCAGCAGGTATAGTGACCTGGGCAGGCGAACGCTACGGTTATGGCCAGCTAGTCGAAATTGATCACGGTGATGGTTTTGTTACCCGATATGGGCATAACGACTCCCTTACTGTTTCAATCGGTGATGTGGTCACTAAAGGTGAAGCTATCGCTAAAATGGGCAACACTGGGCGCTCAACCGGCGTGCATGTTCACTACGAAGTAATAAGAAACGGAAAACAAGTCGATCCTCTGCCTTTTGTCTATAAAAAGTAGATAGAGGCAGCAGCCAGGTAAATTCGCGTAGTAGGTGCGTTTTATTAATAAAGCACTAATGACGACGAAACATTTTTTTAGAACATCGCTAAACACCCCTTAATTAGGGCTGTGTTTTATAGGTTTAATTTAGCTGTGCACGTTGTGCGGCGCCTCGACAAGTAGTGGAATATAAAAGCTAATGTTTTCAAGCATCCTTCGAAAAGTATTCGGTAGTAGAAACGACCGACTATTAAAAAAATTACGCAAAAACGTAGATGCCATTAATGCACTGGAAGCAGAATTTGAAAAGCTTTCTGATGAGGCGCTAAAGGCAAAGACCGACGAATTTAAAGCCCGTATAGAAAAAGGCGAAGCGCTAGACAATATTCTTGTAGAAGCGTTCGCTACAGTGCGAGAAGCCAGTAAGCGTGTATACGGCATGCGTCATTTCGACGTGCAAATGCTTGGTGGTCAAGTTTTGCACGAAGGCAAAATCTCAGAAATGCGTACGGGTGAAGGTAAAACCCTTACCGCGACGTTACCTACGTATTTAAATGCATTGTCAGGCAAAGGTGTCCACGTTGTTACCGTGAACGACTACCTTGCCCGTCGTGACGCTGAGTGGAGTAATCAGTTATTTACCTTCCTTGGTATGCGTGTAGGCTGCAACATACCGGGTATGTCACCTGAGCAAAAGCGTGACGCTTACCAAGCTGATGTGACTTATGGAACCAACAACGAGTTTGGTTTTGATTACCTGCGTGACAACATGGCATTTAGCCCTCAAGACCGCGTACAGCGCCCCCTTAACTATGCAGTAGTGGATGAAGTTGACTCCATTCTTATTGACGAAGCCCGTACGCCGCTTATTATTTCAGGTCAGGCCGAGGATAGTTCAGAGCTTTATCGCCGCATCAACACCATTATTCCTAAGCTTGTTCAGCAAGAAAAAGAAGATGAAGAAGGCCAAGAAGGCGACGGTGATTACACTATCGACCTTAAAGCAAAACAAATTCATCTTACCGAGCGCGGTCAGTTACACGTTGAAGAGATACTTCACGAAGAAAGCTTATTGCCTGAAGGTGAGTCGCTGTTCGCTGCTGGTAATATTTCATTGCTTCACCATATCAATGCTGCACTTCGCGCGCACAAGTTGTTCTCGAAAGACGTAGATTACATCGTTAAAGAAGACCAAATCGTTATTGTTGACGAGCACACGGGTCGTACCATGGAAGGACGTCGTTGGTCTGAAGGTTTACACCAAGCGGTAGAGGCAAAAGAAGGCGTTCGTATTCAAAACGAAAACCAGACGCTAGCCTCTATTACTTTCCAGAACTACTTCCGCCTGTACAACAAACTTGCGGGTATGACAGGTACAGCTGATACCGAAGCGTTTGAATTCAACCATATTTACGGCCTAGAAACGGTAGTGATCCCAACTAACCGCCCTATGCAGCGTAAAGATATGCCAGATCTTATCTACCTAACGGCGGAAGAGAAGTACGAGGCTATTGTTGAAGATATTAAAGCGTGTGTTAAGCGCGGACAGCCAACCCTTGTGGGCACCGTGTCTATCGAAAACTCTGAGCTTATTTCTCGCATTCTTAAGAAATCGAAAATTCCTCATAAGGTACTAAACGCCAAGTTCCACGAACACGAAGCTGATATTGTTGCTCAAGCAGGTAAGCCTGGCGCTGTCACCATTGCAACTAACATGGCTGGCCGTGGTACGGATATCGTACTTGGTGGTAACTGGCAGGCCGAGCTTGAGAAAATCGAGAATCCGACCGAATCACAAATTGAAAAAGTAAAAGCGGCGTGGAAAGAAAGCCACGATGCGGTACTAGCGGCAGGCGGTCTTCATATAATTGGAACCGAGCGTCACGAGTCACGCCGTATTGATAACCAGCTACGTGGCCGTTCAGGCCGTCAGGGTGACCCTGGATCAAGCCGTTTCTACCTATCACTAGACGATGCCCTAATGCGCATCTTTGCCTCTGAGAAAATGGGCAACATGATGAAGCGTTTAGGTATGGAACGCGGTGAAGCGATTGAGCATCCGTGGGTGACCCGCGCTATTGAAAATGCCCAGCGCAAAGTAGAAGGTCGTAACTTCGATATTCGTAAGCAACTGCTTGAGTACGATGATGTGGCTAACGATCAGCGTAAGGTTATTTACGAGCAGCGCAACGAGTTGCTAGATGAAGGCGACATTAGTGAAACTATCGCTGTAATCCGCGAAGATGTTGTTTCAAGCGTCGTGGACGAATACATTCCGCCACAATCACTAGAAGAGATGTGGGACGTAAGCGGCTTAGAAGAGCGTATGCGCGCCGACTTCGCGGTAGACCTGCCTATTAAGACATGGCTTGAAAATGACGACAAGCTGTATGAAGAGAAGCTTCGCGAGCGCATTTTAAATGAAGTCGTCGATGCGTATAAACAGAAAGAAGCGGTTGTGGGCGAGCAGGTGCTACGCCAGTTTGAAAAAGCAGTAATGCTACAAAACCTAGACAGCCACTGGAAAGAGCATTTAGCGGCTATGGATCACCTTCGTCAAGGTATTCACTTACGTGGCTACGCGCAGAAAAACCCTAAGCAAGAATACAAGCGTGAGTCGTTTGCGCTGTTCTCTGAAATGCTAGAAGCGCTTAAGGTCGAGGTTATTACTATCCTTGCCCGCGTAAAAGTGCAAGCAGAAGAAGACGTGCAAAAAGTAGAAGAACAACGTCGCCAAGCTGACGATGTACCAAAGAACTTTGAGCATGAAGACGCCACCGCAGCGCCAGAGGAAGCGAGCGATCAGGTGCGTACACAGGTTCGCGAGGGAGCCAAAGTAGGCCGTAACGACCCATGCCCTTGTGGTTCAGGCAAAAAGTACAAGCAGTGCCACGGTAAGCTTAAGTAATGAAAGTAGTACACGTTGCTGTGGGCGTTATTGCCCGCGGCGATGAAATCTTCATTACCCTTCGCCCAGACAATGTCCATCAGGGCGGGAAATGGGAGTTTCCCGGCGGTAAAGTGGAAGCAAGCGAAACCGTGCTTCAGGCATTAAAGCGAGAACTTGCTGAAGAAGTGGGTATTAGCGTGAACCACAGCGAGCCTGTGATTGTGATAACTCATGATTACGGCGACAAGCAAGTTAAGCTAGACGTTCATCGCGTTTATGACTTTACCGGTGAGCCCCATGGCAAAGAAGGCCAAAAGTCGCGGTGGGTCAATGTGCAGGCGCTTAACGCAGCAGACTTCCCAGAAGCGAACGTTCCTATAATCAACGCATTGCAAAGCTGATACCTGGTCCACTTATACAGTGATACAGCTAACATAATTTGTATCAGCTCACAGCAGAAGCGAAGCATCGTTATAATATCAAAGCGGCTAATAGCCGCTTTTTTCCTATACTTAGGTATAAGTTAATCATTTCTAAGTAGTTTATCTCCAAAAAACTTCACCCTAAAGTTAACCCTATTAGACTTTTGTACTTTGACAAAATCGGTCTTGTCGTCTTCAGCTTCACTACATATATAAGCTTTTGTTTTTATATAAATATACGAGATTGTGTCTTTTGTGACATTTGCGTCATATTGTTTTGAAGAGCACGGAAAAGGGACTTATCGTAATAATAATCATACAAAGGTATTTGGTTTTATACTCAAATGGCGCTTTTTTTTAACGATACTTAACGCAGTCAATTAATGGCCATTTAAATATCGAGGTTAATTATGGCGCTCAAAAAGTCCACTGAACAAGCTGTAACCCCTACCGTCCGCGTAGACGCTAAAATGAGAAAGGAAGCGGAAGAGGAGCGCCGCAAAGCAAGAACCCTAGCAAGGCAGCAACAAGCTGCAGAGCGCGTAGCATCAGCAACAGCCGAGCTCGCTAGCGGTATTAATCAGGCCTCAAGCGCTACAGATCAACTGTCCACTGCTGTTAACGAAATTGCCGCAGGAGCGGAAGAGTCTAGCAGTGCGAGCCAAGAAA
Organism: Alteromonas mediterranea DE; assembly: GCF_000020585.3. Lineage (NCBI taxonomy): Bacteria > Pseudomonadati > Pseudomonadota > Gammaproteobacteria > Alteromonadales > Alteromonadaceae > Alteromonas > Alteromonas mediterranea. Next base: position 3,350,988 of record NC_011138.3, on the reverse strand, counting down.
GCTTGGCGGCAGTGACGCAGATTTCCGGTGGTTTAGTAGCACAGCTTGAACTAGCTGGCGCTACAATGGGTAAAACCAACGAGCTTCAAACCTACCTTGAACGGGTAGTTGGTGATTTAAGCGCCATGATGTCCAGCGTTAAAACTGCGTCTGAGCACCAGTCGCGTTCGGTCATAATGATGGGGAAACTTGAGCAGCAAGCCTCAAACATCGGTGAAGCTGTTAAGCAAGTTACCCGAATTGCAGATCAAACCAACTTGCTAGCCCTCAATGCCGCAATAGAGGCAGGCCGCGCAGGTAAACACGGAAAAGGATTTGCGGTGGTCGCTGATACTGTCCGTGCACTTGCCGAAGTGTCAGATAAAAGTGCGGCGGATATTGCAAAGCAGATAGAACAAATTCAAGAGCAGTCAAATCGCGTTTCAGATGCTGTTAAATCTTCTTCGGAAGCAGCGCTTGAAGAAGTGAATAAAGGGGAAGCCGTTACCGAACAGCTCACCACTATCAAAGCGGATATGCAAAGCATTGCTGACGGCGCAGAAGAATTGCAGGCACAGGTGAAGTCAATGGACGCTGCGGCTCGCGAAATTCAAGCTGGTTCAGAAACTATCTCTTGTGCTGCCGATGAACAATCCACTGCGGCACAAGAAGTATCGTCAAATGTTTCTGAGCAGAGTGTCGCTTTGTCACAGGCTGAGCAGGCATCTCAGTCGCTAGAAATCATTACTGAAGAGCTTAAAAACAGTACCGACATAAATAAGAGCGCAGAAGAGGTGGCATCTTCTGCAGAGGAGCTGTCGGCGAGTTTAGAAGAAATTAATCGCTCATCAAGTGAAATAATGACAGCACTTACCCAGGTTAATAACGGTGCCCAACAGGCGGCGAGCTCTGTCGATCAGGCTGTAGGTAATATTGATCTGCTAAGAGATGGCGTTGAAAGAGCATCAACGCAAAGTGACTCAGCACTCGAAAAAGGTGGAGCAATTACCAAGTTACTTCAAGAGAACCGTTCACTGATTGAAGAAATGGTTAGCGGTATAAATTTGGCCTTGGAAACCAGTAAAGAAAACGTCAGCGCCATCAGTGAGATGGAAGTTATGACACGCCAAATAGATAAAGTGATAGATACGATCACAACGGTTTCGGTTAAAACCAGCATGCTGGCCGTTAATGGTGCGGTAGAGGCTGCACGCGCAGGTGAGTACGGTAAAGGTTTTGCGGTGGTGTCCGCGGATATACAAAGCCTAGCTGATGAAGCAGCAGAAAATGTAGAGCAAATAAAAGACCTAATCAAAGCGATTCAAGATCAGACAGTAAGTGTAAAGACCGACCTAACTAATGTTGCTGAAAGCGCTTCGAGAGAGGTAATGAAAGCCAAACAGACTACAAGAGATGTTGAACAAATCTCAACAGACATAGGCGAAGTGGTGGATTACAACAAGGCAATGAAAGAGCGTGGTGAAGAAATTGCTGCAGGAGTGACTCAGGCCCAGCGCGGTTTAGAACAAATTGCAACGGCCAACGAACAAGCGAGCAGCAATTGTCAGCAAGCGCTTAGCGCAGCTGAGCAGCAAAGTAAAGGTATGGAAATGTTAGCCAAGTCTATTGAAGAAATTGCTTCGGTAGCTGACGAAATGCAAAACGGCTAGTTCATCGCAAAAGACTTTACAGGGGGAGCTTGCCTCATGAGTAACGACACTACATTCAATGAAACTGACGCTAACCTGGAGCAGGTTTCAGATGGTGAGCAACAGTTCGTATCTTTCTTAGTCGAACAAGAACGCTTTACCTTTCCCATGTTATCGGTGGGTGAAATTATTCGTGTACCGACTATGGTTTCAGTGCCTCTCGGCCCACCGCAAATGATGGGGTTAGCAAACCTACGGGGAAATGTGCTTCCAGTTTATGACTTAAGCGCTATTTTGCTTGGTCGCCATGCAGAAGTTAGTGATGCTACTCGTGTTGTTGTGGTGGAAACTGACCTTGGAAGTATAGGCTTTTTAGTTGACCGAGTGCTTCGCGTTTACAGTGTGGCTGAAGGCGCTGTTATCGATAAAGCATCAATGACCGATTCTATCGCTTATGACTATATGCTTGGCATTATTAAACAAAGCGAAGAGCCGGTAGAGCAAATTTTAGATGTATTAGCATTGGCAAAAGCGCAAGCGGTGACCAAGCAAGGCGGAAGCGCAATGCAATTATCCGGTATGCAGCGCATAGATACCGATGAAAGTGAGTGTATAGACGCTGATGACAGCTTACAGCAGCTAGTCTGTTTTTCGCTAGAAGACCAAGAATTTGCTTTCCATCTTCAAGATGTGCAAGAGATTGTGAGAGTTCCCGCAGAGATATCACAACTACCAGAAAGTGCCCCGGCTGTCCTCGGTTTGGTTAATCTGCGCGGCCGCATTATTCCTATAGTCGACTTATCAAATGCCATTGGCATGATGCCCACACAAATTAATGAAACATCTCGCATTGTGGTCACCCAAAACACTGAGTTTGGCAGTGTGGGCTTTATTGTTGCTAAGGTCAGTAACGTCGTATCCATTTCCGAAACTGAGCTAGAAAGCGTGCCATCAGTCTGTAACGACGGTGCGGAATCTGGACTTCTAGAAGCTGTGTACCGCAGCGATGGTGGAAAGCGTCTGGTCTCCATTATTAACCTTCCTAATATCTATGGGCGCGCGCTCATGAGTGCGCTTACGAGTATCGATGATGATATTAAGCAGGAGTCGCAAATGAGCGAAAGTAACGAAGTTGCGTTTGATGAAGATGATTGCGAGCAATACGTGATTTTCTGGATTAATGGTCAGGAATTTGGCGTAAGTATTGACGATACACAAGAGATTACGAGGGTGCCCGAAAAGCTAGAAAGCGTGCCGAGCACGCCAGATTATCTCAAAGGCATCGTCAATCTTCGCGGAACGGTACTGCCTGTTATTGATCTGCGCAGCCGTTTGGGGATGCCGTGTAGTGAGACTTCAGAGCGTCAACGAATCGTTGTCCTCACAAAAGATAAACAGCGCACAGGTTTTATCGTGGACGGTGTAGCGGAGGTAAAAACGGTGGTCAGGCAAACTATCGAAGAGGCCCCATCGCTATCAGAGATGCAGTCTGAATTTTTAAACCGTTTGATAAAGCTGAACGACGAAAAGCGCATCATCCAAATCATCGAACCCAATGTGTTGCTCAACGACAATGCCGTAGCAGCGGCCCAAGAGCAATGTTAGCTAACGTTTGAGGCTATCTATGTCAGTTAAAGTGCTTATTGTTGATGATTCAGCGTTAATGCGAAAGTTATTTACGGAGCTCTTCGAGAAAGAGGGCTTTATCGTTCGGGTAGCGCGCAATGGTGAAGAAGCCTTAACCAAAGCCGTAGAGTTCGAACCAGACTGCATAACATTAGATATTAACATGCCGGTAATGGACGGTATGACATGCTTAGCTATGCTGAAAAAGCTTTATACCTGCCCCATCATTATGGTGTCTTCATTAACACAAAAAGGCGCGACTATTACGTTAGAGGCACTGGCGCTCGGTGCTAGTGACTTTGTTCTAAAAACTGGCGGCACTGTTTCAAGGGACATTTCAGATTTAGAAATCCCACTTATCAACAAAATTCACGCACTCACGAAAACAGGTAAGCCCCAACGTCCCACCACCAAAACACCGCCTGTCGTTAAACAAAAAGTGGTTCGGAGTAACAAAAATGTACCCTTTGAAGTGGTGTTAGTCGGGGTTTCAACCGGTGGGCCTAAGAAGCTAGAGCATCTGGTGGCAAACCTAAGCTCTTCTTTTCCTGCTCCCGTTGTTATTTCTCAGCATATGCCGGCATCTTTCACTAATGCATTGGCAAAGCGGTTGGATGGATTAAGCCCACTGAGTGTCGTTGAAGTCGACAGCAAGATGCCAATGAAACCAGGCACGGTTTATTTAGCGAAAGGTGATGCGGACCTTGCTTTTTCGAAAGTAGGAAAGGACGTTTTTGCACGGCCCGTGCCGTCGAGCCCAAGTTTTTTATGGCACCCCAGCATAGATCGTATGGTTGATAGTGCGCTCACCTGTTACAAGCCGCTGTCCATGTTATGCGTTCAGCTGACGGGAATGGGATGCGACGGTGTTGCCGCCATGAGTAAAGCTTTTAAAGAGGGAGCAACAACTATCGCAGAGAGCGAAGCCACCTCGGTGGTGTTTGGTATGCCTAAAGAGCTTATTGAAGCTGGTTGTGCCAGTTTCGTCCTAGACAGTCCCAAGGTAGCATCGAAACTGAATGCGCTTTGCCGTTAACAGGAGAAGTCATAATGGGGTTAAAAAAGAAAGCGGATCCTATTGCAAGCAGCTGCGATGAGTTTGAAGAAAAACGCCAATATCCGCGAACCACTCAGCAACTTGTTAGCGACCTTGACTCAACTGACCGTGACGTTCGTCGATGGGCGGTTAGGGATTTGAGTGGTCAAAAAGGAGCTCACGACGCGTTTCTTAAACGGTTACCTTTTGAAGAAGACCCCACGGTTATTGAAGCGCTATTCAGTGCACTCGAGCACGATATGTCAGAGAGTCACGCGTCACAAGTACTCACTATGCTTAAAAGCGAACATGTGCAGCTTCGAAACGGTGCCATAGAGTTAATGCAACAAAACCCAGGTGTCTTTGCGGCGAATGTTAACCTTCTAATGCAGGATAAAGATCCAGATACACGTATTTTTTGTGTAGATATCATTGGCGCCGTAGCGCACATTGAAGCGGTAAATTGGCTGCACCAGTTTGCTCTAAACGATGACAATGAAAATGTTGTGGGTACAGCGCTGGATAAACTTGCTGAGATTGCCGATGCATCAACCCTCGACATTTTGCAGACCGTAGAAAGTCGCTTTCCGAATCATAGCTACATTCAATTTGTCATTTCTTTGATAAGAAGTCAGGTAAGGGGCGTCGATGAGTAATGCAGCATTAGAAAAAATAGATGCTGCCGATTTCGAACGGTTTCGCTCTATGTTTTATCGCAAAACCGGGATCCACTTCGAAGATTCGAAGCGCTATTTTGTGGATAAACGTCTCCACGAACGCATGAAAGCCACGGGGCATCCGAATTTTAAAAGCTACTTCACATACATGAGGTTCCAGGCATCCGGCGAAGAGTTTCAAAATCTCGTAAATTCGATGACGGTAAATGAAACCTACTTCTTCCGAGAGGAATATCAGTTCGAAGCCATGACAAGAGAAATTATGGATGAGCTAGACAGCTATCGACCGCCTGGAGAAGATTTAAGAATTTGGTCAGTACCGTCAAGCACGGGTGAAGAGCCGTATTCAATAGCGATCTATCTTATTGAGTACTGGAAAGGTTTAGCTCACAGAGATGTGGAACTGATTTCTTCCGATATCGACAGTAACGTTTTGGCATCAGCGAAAAAAGGGCTGTATTCGAAGCGCTCCGTGCAAAACATTCCGCTTCCGCTGGTAAAAAAATACTTCAAAGAAACAAACGGGCAATATCAGCTAAGCGAAGATATTCGGGAATCAGTGTCATTTACTCTCGCCAATATATTGTCTGGTAGCAATATGAAACAGTTCCGTCACTTTGACCTTATTTTTTGTCGCAACCTGCTTATTTATTTCGACGACGAATCTCGCAAAAAGGCGGCGCATGTACTTTATGACGCGATGAAGCCTGGTGGTTATATCTTTTTAGGTCACAGTGAGTCGATGAGTCGCATTTCATCCATGTTTAAAGTACGCAAGTTTGGCGATGTAATTGCCTATCAAAAGCCGCTTGCAGGAGGGGCATAACATGAAAACAGTAATGATTGTTGATGATGCCTCTACAGTGAGGATGTTTCATAAAATGCTGGTGTCTTCCCGCGACCGAATAATCGAAGAAGCTGAAAACGGTGTAGAAGCACTTGAAAAAGCCATTGGAACACAAGTCGATTTGTTTTTGGTTGACGTGAATATGCCCAAAATGGACGGATATCGACTGTGCAAAGAAATCCGCCGTAACGAGGCGCTTCGCGCGGTACCCATTATTATGATCAGCACTGAATCAGCAAATCAAGATGCCGAGCGCGCTTACCAATGCGGCGCAAATTACTATATGACCAAGCCTGTTGAGGCAGACATGCTGAAGTCGGTGGTAAGTGCAGTGATTGGAGAGAGCGCCAATGAGTGAGTTACTTGATGTATTCATCGGAGAGTCGCGAGAAAACCTAGAGTCGGCGAGCCAAGAATTACTAGAAATTCAATCTTCGGGGCCTGCGTCAGAACGCGTAGATAAAATCTTCCGGGACTTACACACCATCAAAGGGTCGTCCGATTTATTTGATATTAAACCCTTAACTCGGTTAGCCCATGCGGCAGAGGACTTGCTCGATAGTATAAGAGCGAACGAGGTGGCTTTTAGTGAGGGTATTGGCGATTTATTGCTTGAGGCTTTAGATCAAATTTCCATATGGTTCGACGAACTAGAGGTGGGTTCCCAAGACCTTGAGCAATGGCAACCTATATCGGTTAGCCTAGGTGCACAGCTAAGGCATTTTATCGATCCCGATGCATCAGAAAGCACTAGTTACGAACATAAAGCGGTATTAAGTAACGAATCGTCATCAGTTAATCAAAGTCTCACTGACACTCAAAGAGAGCTTTTGGCTGACTTTAGCGAAAACGCAGACCTTAAGCTGTTGTGTCAGACTGACGGGCCGCATTGCTATCTTATTCAATACACACCTGATGAAGGCTGTTTCTTTCGCGGCGAAGACCCTATTAATGTTGCGCTAGCTTTACCTGGCCTTAAGGCTTTCAATATTGCCATGCCTGAACTAGACCATGACGCAGACATTTATAACTGCGCGACCAGTATTAACGCGCTAGGTTGTGCAGAAGAAAATGCGATTAAACAGCACATGGCCTACTACGAAGGGCAATATAAGGCTACTTTTTTCTCAACTCAGGCGTTGTGCGCCAGTTGCGCTAGCAAAATCGCAGAAAATATTGCCAAAATCCCTGATGAAACATTAACCGGTGCGTTAGCAGATAATAATCTTGAACAAATTAATGCAAGTGCAGGGCTGTTGCTTGCCTCTCAGGATTTTAGTGACGCTGACTGTGATGATGCCAAGCGCGCGACATTGCAATTTTTATCAACCGCAAGTGAGCTGGATTTTCTTCGTGAGGCAGAGTCAGGCAGTAACGCGGAAACAGCAGAAAGCGCCAACGAAAGCATAAGCCAAAGCCAGAGCAATGACGCGGTTGCCAGTACAGCAGATACGTCAAGTGCCAGCATCTTGGGCAACGCAGATGAAGACGCTCCTTTTGAATTTAACGCCAAGCCATCAGATATTTCAGCACGCACCGAAAAAATTCTAGCTCTCCATGAAAAGGCAATTCTTACTCAGCAACTTACTCTTTTGAATTCAGACAACTATAAGTCAGAGTTTATGTTCCCCTCTATCGCAGGGCTGGTAGGAAATATCTTAGGCGAAACCTTTAGTGACGAAGACGCCGTGGCGGTTGCCATTTGTAATGCGCTAGATGACGAAACAATCAATGAGCAAGCTGAAGAAACACAGAAGCAACAAAGTACAGAAGCAGCGTCAGCAGAGGCTACGCAGGCGGCAAATACATCAGAAAGCAAAGCTGATCCCTCAGAAAGCACAGTTGATTCCCCAGAAAGTAACGCAGTAAACAGTCAAGGTGACAGCCCGCAACCGGCTAAAGCCGAGCGTCAAGCGGTTAAGATGCTAAAAGTCGACCAAGCTAAAATTGACTACTTAATGGATATTGTTGGCGAACTCACGGTGGCGAAAAACTCATTGCCTTATCTGGCCAAACAAGCCGAGGAGGAAGGAGGAAGCAGAAAGCTCAGTAAGCAGATTAAAGCGCATTTTTCTATTGTTAATCGCTTAACTGAGTCGCTGCAAAGCGCGGTATTGCAGATACGCATGGTACCTGTTTCTCATGTTTTCCAACGCTATCCTCGCTTAGTGAGGGACTTAGCGAGGAAGCTCGATAAAAAAATTGAGCTTTGTATGCAGGGTGAAGACACAGAGTTCGATAAAAACTTAATCGAATCCCTGTCAGAGCCGCTCATCCATTTGTTGAGAAACAGCATCGATCACGGTATTGAGTCACCTTCGGAGCGGATTGAAGCGGGCAAATCAGAAATGGGGCGTATTGACCTTATTGCTACGCCCCTTGATGACAGCGTAATTATTGAAATTCGCGATGATGGTAAAGGGATAGACCCGCATAAAATTAAACTACTCGCCTTTCAAAAAGGGGTCATTAGCGAAGCCCAACTAGAGAGCCTAGACGATAATGAAGCCTTGCAGCTCATATTCGCTGCCGGTTTTTCTACCTCAGAACAAGTCTCAGATTTATCTGGACGCGGTGTCGGCATGGATGCGGTAAAAACCATGGTAAGCCAAGCAGGCGGGACTATCGAAATGCACAGCGAAGTAGGTGTGGGTACGACCTTTAAGTTGTTATTACCTCAAACTATGTCGGTTAATCGCGTAATGATGTTTGAAGTAAACGACCAAATGTTTGGTGTAGGAATGGATGCGGTGGTTGAAACTGTGAAAGTGCCTACCTCTGACATTCAGCGCATTCGCAACGAACATGTTTTGGTGATTCGAGAGAAGCTTATTCCGGTGTGTAATTTGCGTGAGGCGCTGGGTTTTGATGAGGCCCAAGATAAAGAGGAGCAGTCAATCCTTGTGGTTTCTACACCCCAAGGAGAGTTTGGACTCGTCATTGACAAATTTCATGAAGGTATCGATGTCATTCAAAAGCCACTCGAAGGTGTTCTTGCAGGGTATGCACACTTTTCAGGAACCGCATTGCTTGGCGATGGGCGAGTGTTATTAATCATCAATGTACAAGAGGTGTTAGCCAAATGCCTATAGCGTTTAAGAAGAAAGTGGCGGTGATGACCGGACACTGCGAAATTGAAGAAGCGGAAAGCCTGTTTACTTGGTTAAACGAAGAAAACTCTCGGCAAGTTAACCTGAAGGCTTTGGCGAGCGCACATACTGCCGTGTTTCAAGTGCTACTTGGGAAAAAACCGAAGGTAAGTGTATGGCCTGAGTCCGAGAAGCTATTTTGGTTAACTCAAATGATGAACAACAAGAGCAACGTGTGGTGCGAATGAAAGTGATCACGGTAGCTAATCGCAAGGGCGGTACTGCAAAAACGACGACGGTCGTAAATCTTGCCTATGGGTTTGCACAGGCGGGCAAGCGAGTAATGGTGATAGATCTCGATAATCAAGGTCACGTAATGCACGGTTTAAAAGCGCTAGGGTGCGCGCCTCAAAACGAGGTGACTGAGTTACCGATTAGCCATTTCTTTACGTCAATTTTGAAATGTTCAGAAAACATATACGCTACGGATGTGGATACGAACAAGGCTAATACCAACGATAACGTTACGCTAGATACCCTACGAAACTGGTGTGATTCAGATTGCGTTACAAGGCATTTTGACGTTGTACTTATCGATACACCGCCAACATTAAGTCCGCAATTGATGGCCGCGCTATCAGCCGCGACTGATATTGTGATCCCAGCTACACCTTTGCCACTTGCCACTGATGGCGTACAAAAACTATTAACAGCCTGCAGAAACGCCATGGCGCAACAAAAATTTAGAGCCACTACGCTGACTATATTGCCCGTTATGGTTGAGCAAAACCTAAAGCTTCATCGCCAGCAACTGAGTGAATGGTACGAGCGCTACGGGCGCAGCAAAGTGCTAGTACCTATAAGAAAGAGCATCAAATTAGCCGAGGCATTTGCACAAAACAAACCGGTTTTTGCTTATGCGCCTAACAGTCGTGGCGCGCACGACTATACTGAATTATGTAAACAACTAATCGGCTAAAAAACAGAGGTAATGCAATGAGCGCAATACACTTAGTAGATGATTCAGCAACAATGCTAATGAGTATGGAAATGCTGCTTAAACGGGCAGGGTATACAGTGACAAAATCAGAAAGTGCGGAGGCAGCGATGGCGGCACTTGAGTCCATATCCCCCAAATTGATAATAACAGATCTAAACATGCCGGGTATGAACGGTATAGAGCTAATAAAAACACTAAAGCAGCAATCTAAATTTAGATTTACCCCCATGTTGATGTTAACCACGGAGTCGCAGCAAAGTCGTCGAGAAGAAGCGAAAGCTGCTGGTGCTACAGGCTGGCTTGTCAAACCCGTCGAGCCAGAGCAATTGTTAGGTGTAGTAAAGCAGTTGGTACCAGCTGCATAAGGTAGAGACATGAAAGTACTTGAAAAAGCAAAGCAGTATTACGAAACAGTGCTCGCTGAGAAAATAAAAGTGCTTAAGGAAAAGACAGGTAGCATGCAGGATTCGCTTTTACTTTGGGGCGGGCTATTGAGCGTGGCATTAGTTGGAATTGTTGGGTCTTTGAACATTCCTCTTGAGTTAATGGGCGTTCAAGCTGGTGTCTTAATGACTATCTTAGGAATGGCCAGTTTTATGCCATGGTATGTACGCAGACAAAACCAAGTGTTTACGAATAAGCTAAAAAGCCAAGAGAGTTATCTGCAGGAAACCTCCTCACAATTAAGCGAAACCCATACTCAGGTTAATGATTACGTGGCCATATTGAAAGGCCAGATGGACGGCATAAGTGCAATAACTGAAGACGCTTCAATGGAGCTAATGAAAGCGCTGTATGAAATTGAAAGCAGTATTCAAGATAGTATAGACAACGTTGAACTAGGCCAGAAAGATGCCCTTAGCTGTAAAGAGAAAAGCGCCGATGAGTTTGAGTTGGCCGCACAGCGCTTGTCTAACATTAAAGAAATGATACGCACGCAACGGGAACAGCAAATTGCCGATACCGAGGCAATTCAAGGCGTTATGCGCGAGGTAGAGAACCTTAAAGAACTAACAGAGCTGGTAAAAAATATTGCTTCGCAAACCAATTTATTAGCCCTTAATGCTGCAATTGAAGCGGCGCGTGCTGGCGAATATGGGCGCGGGTTTGCCGTGGTAGCTGAACAAGTGCGCATTCTATCGTCTCAGTCCTCAGATGCAGCAGAAAAAATTGAAACGGGTATTAAATCTGCCCTCGATGCAGCGCATATGCAGGGCGAAAAAATGCTGAACTCAACACGAGCAAATGACACGTGCGAATTACTAACAGGGTTTTCTGAGTCGCTGGAAAATATAACTGCACACTATCGTGCACTAGAAGATCTTAACCCCAAGATGCTGGCGTGCTTCTCACAAAGTGCAACAGAGGTTGCATTTAAAGTAAGTGGGGCAATCGCAAAAATTCAATTCCAAGATATTATTCGCCAGCGTACCGAACATGTGAAGCTAGAGCAAGATGCCATTGTTAGTCTGTTTGGACAGTTTTCTTCTTACATTAACAACCGCGAGCATTTTGATGAGTCGTTTAATTTAAGCACCAAAGAAATGTTTGAAAAATATGTGATGGAAGACCAGCGTAAAATCCACTTTGATATTAATGAATCTTCGCCAGAAGAAAAGAATGAGTTTGAAGAGGCAAGAGAGCCTAAGATAGAACTGTTTTAATAAGAGTTCTAAAAAATAGCTCGGGGCTGACAGTAACAATGATTAGAAGCCGTGAAAGTTAATACGGGTACGTAGGTAAGGGATTTCACTACTGTCAAATTGCCAGTCAGCTCCACTGACTGGCAATTTCAAAACCTAATACTTAATGAGTCTAAGCTCAATTTTTTTTGAAGACGCATTTAAACAATGTGACAAGTTTCTTAGGGGAGAACGAAACCAAAGCCTTATCCTTACAGAATAATACGCTGGGCCGTAGCAAACGCCACGTCTAGCTTGAAGTAAGCGGCTTCGTTAATGAAGTGAGGGTAAGTTTCTTTATCACTGTTCCAAGTAATATCTTTCCCGTCAAACGTTCTAAACACAGGCATACCCGGCATTAACGGCTTGAAATCACTATCTTGAAGGGCGTGGTGAATCATTGCAGTACGCTGACCATTTTCATCCAGCGGAAACCCGACGTTTTCACCTAAGCGAAATGCTTCGCATTGTGGCAAGTTGTCAGTTGATATACTGCCGTTGTTATAAGCCATGCAGAAGTCTAAAATGACCTCGGCCATGGTTTGCGTTAGAAGGTACACATCTTCTCGTAACATCCCCTGTGGCTGGCCGCCCACTTCTATCATCACGCCTTTTTTGCCCGTGGTACACAAGTAACCATGGTCAAGATAAGGCTTTTCGTCTTCCACCAGAATATTGGCTTCGGGCATGTGATGCTTCACATAACGCGCTAACTGGGTATGGAATTCGTCAACTTCCAGAATGATTAACGTTGCGCCCATTTCGCTGGTGGTGTTGTGAATGTCAATCACAAAGTCAGTCTTTGAATTCCCCTTAGGGCCGAGTTGTTGGTTTAATGACTTAGCCAGTACTGCTTCTTTGGCGCGACTCTCATTCGCAAGTCCCGCTAAGGTGAACTGCCTATTTAGGTCTTCTTCAACAAAACGAACATTAGCAGCCAGCGCTGCTTCGTTGGCAATAGATAAAGAAACGTTTAGTTCGTCGAATCGAGCAGGAAGGCCGAACTGTTGCCAGTTTCGAATCAGTTGAATACCACTGGTTTCATTTCCATGTGTACCACCAACAAGCGCGATAGAATTAAACATTCATGTTCCTTTTAAAAAAATTGATGATGGGGAAGCCACAGGGCAACCCGTTAAAGTGAACTAGCCATGCAATCATTGAAAAGTGTATCTCGCATTACCAGACAATAGCTTGATACTACCCCGCGGTACAACACACTTAAAACCATGCCTCGGGACTTTACCTAAAGTTCGTCTGTTCACCTATTTGAAAAACTTAGTGCTTAAAAAAGTCGTCAGACTGCTCGGCTAGCATGGCTTCTATTTCTTCAACATCAATATGCTTTGGGGTGGCATCTTCTGCTGGTTTACCGGCAATCTTTCTATCTTCAGCCGCCCACTCACCTAAATCGATAAGCTGGCATTTCTTACTGCAAAAAGGGCGAAACTCACTTTCAGGGCTCCACACGACCTGTTTAGCACAAATAGGACACTTCACTTCCATAATACGCTCCAGTGAAATACGTCACGCAAAGCTGAATACTCAATTATGAATACTGTTGCGATAACAAAGGGAAAAGGAATTGGTGATAGTTTAACAGGCAGCGAGGCGAAACTGAATATTGCTTTCTACTGCGCCGCTTTGGCCTTCTTCTGGAGAAAACAGCATGAAGCGCAGTGCATACCGGTATTTATTTCCACTAAGGGTAGGGTAGTAGCCATCGTCTACACTACACTTCACGCGAATGAGTTCATTTTTATCTTCGGCTGCACCTTGATAAAAGCCATTATCTGCAACGGCATCGACAAACTGACCACGTTCACGAATAAAAGAAAGGCTGACGGCAATAGCATCATCAAGCAGACCTAAGGTATCGAGCCATTGATGTATATCAGCGTGTCGCTGCTCAAGAGGTTGCTGTAGCCAGAAGTGCAAATTAGGCAAGTCGAAACTGCATGCACCGCCTGGAATCGCAAACCGTTGACGAATAGCACCAAGCAGTTTGTCGTCTTTTAACATACTGCCAAATCGGCGATCGGTCTTCAGTTTTTGCCTTAATGTCAGTACGGTTTTAAGGGCTTGCTCTAACGCTGCGCTGTCAATTTTAGGGTGTTTCGACCAATAGACGAGATTCTTTTCGTGGGCTTCAAGATCTTTCGTTAAATCAGAGCGTAAATCTAGCCTTTCAATTAAATCTAAAAGTTCGAAAAGTTGCTCAAAGAAAACAAGCTGCAGGTGAGTATGCTCAGATTTAGCCGTAATTTTTAGTTGTCCAAGCAGCTGCTCAACACGTAGATAGTTACGTACTTTTTCCTTTAGCGGAAATTCGAAAACAGCGTTACCCATGAAACCCCTTAAAACACGTTGATTTGGAGAAATTGCACCAGAAATGCAATAAAACAGCGAACGGCAATAAGCCTAAAGCATCAAAGCGTTTAAGCCAAGTACACTTGTTCGACAAATCTTCTGTTTGACGCTATTTGTTCAAAAAAGTTTCAAAAAGTGTGCTTACAATGGGGGAAGCTTGCGTATTCGCTAGATATACCGTTAAACGCACATTTATTTGGCATAACGTTTCAACAGCATTTCGTGAAGTTTTGAGACTTGGTCTTCAAGGGCGGATAAGNTTGTACTGTTATCCAAAACTTTATCTGCCGCTTTTATTCGTTCTTCTCGGCTGGCTTGAGACGCCATAATACTTTTTATGGTCTCTGCTGAACTACCGTCTCGCTTTAGCGCGCGTTCAAGCTGCATGGTTTCAGGGCAATCTACCACTACGACATAGTTACACATTTCCGTAAGCTTGTTTTCCACTAAAAGCGGTACTGATAAAATGCAGTAGGGCGAGGATGATTCGCCAATAAGCTGTTGCATACGCGTGCGAATAAGGGGGTGAAGTAATCCATTTAGCCAGTTTTTCTCTTCGCTGTTTGCAAACACTTTTTCCCGAAGCGCCGCACGGTTGAGGCTGCCATCTTCAAGTAAAATAGTGGGGCTAAAGCGCTCTGTAATCTTACTTAAGCCTTCAGACCCAAGCGCTACCACATCCCGAGCGACCTCGTCTGCGTCAACAATATCTATACCGCGTTGTTTAAAAAGGTCGGTGGCAGCAGTTTTTCCACTACCAATGCCGCCAGTTAACCCTACTACAAATGGAGGTCGGGATGTTGCCATAATCATTCTAGCCTTATCGGTTTAAAGCACGTAATCAAGGTAAGTAGTGATAATTTCAGCTTTAAAAAGCAGCGTAAGCCACCCTGCTACAGCAAGGTAAGGGCCAAAGGGGATGGCTAAGGATTTCCCCTTATTTTGCACAACCATAATAGCAATACCTGCAATGGCGCCCACCAGTGATGAAAGTAAGATGATAACGGGGAGCCCTTGCCAGCCTGTGAACGCACCTAAGGCGGCAAGCAATTTAAAATCGCCATAGCCCATGCCTTCCTTGCCCGTAACAAGCTTAAATAACCAATATACTGACCACAAGCTTAAATAGCCTGCCGTCGCGCCAATAATGGCGTCGGTCGTACCAACAAAAATGTTTTGAGTACTTAACAGCAGCCCAAGCCAAAGCAAAGGGAGCGTGAGCTGGTCTGGCAACAACATTTTATCTAAATCGATAAATAGCAAAGCCACGAGTACGTAGGTAAAAACCACGGCCCAAAGCGCTTGAGGCGTTGCACCAAATTGATAGGCTGCGAAGGTGCAGGCGATTGCAGTGAAAAGCTCAACCAGCGGATAGCGTACTGAAATAGCTACCTTGCACTTAGCACATTTGCCCTTTAGAAATAGGTAACTAATAACAGGAATGTTTTCCCATGCGCGAATTTTGTGGCCGCAGCTGGGGCAGGTGCTGTCTGGTTTTACCAGGTTAAAGGTATCGTCTTGCGATGGAGCGTTAGGTGTATCTAAACTGGTATCACCGTCGGTAAAATAGCTTTGGTATTCCTGCTGCCAGCTGCGCTCCATCATAATGGGTAAGCGGTAGATCACTACATTTAAAAAGCTGCCAACCATTAAGCTCACTAAGAAGATAAGGGTATAGAATATAGCGGGGTATAGCTGGCTAAGGGTTATTATAGCGTCCATGAAGTGCAATTCTTTTAGTTTTATTGGTGTTTAACTGAAACGGTTGTGTCCTAAAGCGCTACTTTATAGACCCGTTTCTAAGCGCTGCTTTTAAATCTGTAAAAATGCTTTGGTAAGTTATACCACGTTACCCATCTGGAATATAGGCAGGTACATGGCCACAATCAAGCCGCCAATAACCACGCCAAGTACGGCCATGATCATAGGCTCAAGCAAGCTGGTTAAGCCGTCTACCATGTCATCAACTTCTGCTTCGTAAATGGTGGCAATTTTACTTAGCATCTCATCGACAGAGCCAGACTCTTCACCTATGGCTATCATTTGCGTCACCATGTCTGGAAATACTTGGGTAGCGCGCATGGCTACATGCATAGGCATACCACCGGCCACTTCTTTGCGAATATATAAAATAGCGTCGCGGTATACTGCATTTCCCGAGGCCCCTGCAGCTGACTCTAACGCGCCTATTAGCGGTACACCTGCCGCAAAGGTGGTGGCAAGGGTTCGGGTAAAGCGTGCGATACTGGCTTTTTTAAGTATCTCGCCGATAACAGGAATTTTTAAAATATTCCGGTCTACCGTATCGCGAAGCTTTTGACTGCGCCTGTGCGCGCGCACAAACATAAAGCCTGCGGCTGCCACGCCCATGGCGATAAAAATACCGTAATCCTGTACAAACCGCGATATAGCCAGTACGAACTGGGTAAACGCAGGGAGTTCAGCGCCAAAGCTGCTAAAGATTTCTTCAAACTGAGGCACAACGAAAACAAGAAGAATAGTCGTAACAATAAAAGCAACGACCAAAACCGCGATAGGGTAAAACATCGCTTTTTTGATCTTTGATTTTAGTGCTTCGGCTTTTTCTTTATAGGTGGCAATACGATCGTAAATGGTTTCAAGGGCACCTGACTGTTCGCCCGTGTAAACCAAATCACAGTATAAATCGTCAAAATAAAGCGGGTGTTTTCGAAGCGCAGAAGAAAGTGGATTACCGGATTTGACTTCATCCGTAATTTCGCCAAGCAGTTTTCGCACTGCAGGGTTTGCATGGCCTTGTGCTATCATTTCTAGAGATTGAATCAGCGTAACACCTGCGGCTAGCATGGTGGCAATTTGTCGTGATATGACAGATATATCGGCAGGTTTTATTTTTTGAGTTCTGCCAAAAAGTGGTTGAGCTAGTTTTTTTACCTTATTCGCAGAAATCCCTTGGCGACGCAAAAGGTTTTTGGCTTCAGAAAGCGAGGTGGCCGAAATTTCACCTTTGCGAGATTGACCATTCCTGTCTTTTCCTTGCCAAGTAAACGTTGCCGTTGCTTTTGCCATTTAACTATCTCAAATATCTTCTTTCAACCGAGGGGAAATAAAAACAAAAACCCGACGTTAGTCGGGTTTTTGTTCAACTCGTTTAGATTAGCAAAGGCCTTTATCTACACAACCACCTGTTGTTGCCCATGTAACCGCACCATTATTGATAGTACCGGTTAGAATTAGAGTGTCTGCTGCTACAATACCGCTTTCTTCATTTGGAGTTACTGTAATTGTATAGCCGTTAGCAGCATCTCCCCCTATCTCTATGGTATTAACCGTTGATGCGTTAGTCCAACCTGCGTTTACCGCGATGTCAGTACAATCAGCAGGTACGCCCGTCTGAGCACATACTTCAACAGCGGTTTTAGCTGCACTTGATGCCGAGATTACTTCGCTATATGTCGCTCGAGCAGTGTAAGTCTGATAAGCAGGCAATGCGATTGCTGCAAGAATACCGATAATTGCAACAACTATCATTAGTTCGATTAGGGTAAAACCTTTTTGGTTTTTAGTGTTCATGTTCATCATGGTTTTTCTCCGGGACGCGTATACACGCTAAGTTTAAATGTAATTCAAATTGACGTTTATACCCGAGTCGTCCATTTCAACGCCCCTGGTACTTGATACTCAGTATAGAATTTTATTAGTCGCTGACAAGTATAGGCAAATATACGTATGTCTAGCTTTTGCAGTATGACATGGTTCGTTATGCCTGTGCAGGCCTTATCACTTGTACTTTCGTATAAAAGTTAATGACTTATCTACGTATATCTAGCTATACACAGAGAACATCGAAGAGAAATGACGGAAGATATAAGTAACTTATCGTATTTCGGTTTATACCGCTACACGTTCATATTCATTGGCTTAAACAAACAGTATTTACGCTAAATTCCTAACAAAATAAGAAATACAAAACACAAAAAATAAACGGCGATTAGCGATGGATAAATGGGTGTTTTCGTATTAGTTAACACATTTTAGTGCTACGAAAACACCATCGTCTTTCGCGTTATATCAATATAATTGTGCTCTTTCGTTTTGCGTTATATCACTTGCTTTGCTAAGACAAATTGATACGTAGTGACAAATCTATAGCCTGAACGTGTTTCGTTAACGCGCCAGATGAAATGTAATCTACGCCCAGTTTGGCAAGCGACGCCAGTCGTTCATCAGTAATGTTCCCTGATACTTCCAGTTTACATTGGCCTTTATTAAGCGCTACTGCCTCTTGGATCTGTTCGTTAGTAAAATTATCTAACATAACAATATCGGCTCCTGCAGACAGGGCTTGTTCAAGCTCAGCTACGTTTTCAACTTCTACTTCCACCGGCTTGCCCGGCATCATAGATTTCGCTCGGCTTATCGCCTTTTCAATATTGCCACATGAAAAGATATGGTTTTCTTTGATAAGGAAGGCGTCGAATAGGCCAACACGGTGATTTTGTCCACCGCCGCAGCGTACGGCGTATTTCTGCGCATAGCGAAGCCCGGGTAGGGTTTTGCGCGTATCGAGAATTTTAGTGGTAGACCCTTCTAAATATTTGACATAAAACGCAGTGACTGTGGCGGTAGCTGACAGTGTTTGCAAAAAATTAAGCGCGGTGCGTTCGGCGGTGAGAATCGCTCTGGCAGAGCCTTCCAAGCTAACAAGCAAGGTGTCAGCGGCAACACTGTCGCCATCTTTTACATGCCAAGTTAGTGATACCGATTCATCAATAAGCGCGAAGGCTTGTGTTGCCCAAGCGATACCGCACACAACGCATGGTTCGCGAGTAATTATCGAAGCCTTAGCATTTACGCTTTCGTCTATCAGGTTTGCGGTTATGTCGTGCGCGGCATCTAACTCGCCGCCAAGGTCTTCAATAAGCGCGTTAGAGACCTGTTCTCGTATCGCTTGCATATCTGGTGATGTCATCTTCATCGCTATGGTCTATTTAAAGGGTACGCAATATTAACCAATCTCCGCGCTGAGTAAACTCTAATTGGCGAAGAACACTCATTCCAAGCAGTATATGGTCATCCTGCATACCGGGGTTTAGGTTTGCTTTAACATTGCGCACCACAATGTCTCCAATGCGCAAGGTATTTATGGTAGATTCGGCGACTCTTACTACGCCATTGGCGGTACTGGCTAAACCTTCGCGGCCGGCTTTCAGCTGAAGGCGATTGGCTAAGTGAGCAGGTACTGCAACATCGGTTGCGCCTGTATCCACTAAGAACACCACTTCTTCGCCGTTTATATAACCTGTGGTTACATAGTGCCCCTGACGATTCTGCTTTAAGCGCACTTCGGTTTGAGAGCCAATGCGTTCAGACCTAGGTTCGCTATTTGGGTTAACCTGTTTCTCTAATAAGTCTGAGAAAACGAACACTAAAAGGCCGAAACCACAGATCCATGCCAGTGCAACCATCCATTTGCCCGTTGATGCCGTCGGGTCTTGTTGTTCATTCATGCATAAACCTTTTTTAATTCAAAGTGGTGGCGAACTAAGCGTTTAGTTTCCTCAATGCTTTATCAAACAGACAGTATGCGCGAGCTGCTTGATTTTTAAAGTATTGCAGTGCCACACTTATAACACTATACAATGTAGGCGGTTACGCTAAAAATCAAATATCGAATCAAACACTATGGTGCTTTATAATCAAGCAATCTTCACCGAAAGCCCTCATGCAGACCCTCGGCCTGACAACACCGACGTCAGCCTTTTAGTTATACACAATATTTCATTGCCGCCATCACAGTTTGGTACGCCTGGCATTCGGGAATTGTTTACCGGAACGCTCAACCCAGACGAGCACCCTTTCTATAAAGAAATAGCGGGGCTGCGGGTGTCTGCGCACTGCGTTATATACAGAACGGGGGAGGTTGAGCAGTTTGTTCCGTTCGACCAGCGAGCATGGCATGCCGGGCTGTCGTCGTTTCAAGGGAAAAGCCGTTGCAACGACTTTTCCATTGGTATTGAGCTAGAAGGTACAGACACCTTGCCATTTACCGATGCGCAGTATCACGCCTTAGGTGAACTAACTGATTTTATTACAAAGCGCTATCCTCGGATCACTTTAGGGCGTATCGTAGGACATAATGACATTGCACCGGGGCGTAAAACCGACCCGGGTGAAGCCTTCGATTGGGCACGTTATAGAATGCGAATATCGCAAGCGTAAGTGGTTTAACTAAAAAGGAAACACACGCCTATGATGCTAATGAGTTTACTGTTGGTTCTCAGCTTAGAGCGGCTGATATCCAAAACACCAAGCTGGCATATTGAAAAGTATGCGTCCCAATATCGCGATTTTCTGCAGAAAAAAGGGTGGTTAGGTGAGAAAGCCTCTTCGGCGGCACTTTACTTTTACCTTTTAGTGCCCGCGTTATTGCTAGGGGCTATTGAATATTGGCTGCTAGGCGCTTTTCTTACCTTTATTGAGCAAAGCATTGTGCTGTTTATCTGCATAGGTTGCCCAGTGCTTAGAGAAATTTATAAGAACTTCCTTAACGCTGCACAGCGAGGTGATCTGCAAGCCTGCAGCATGTATACCGATCAGCTAGGACACTGTGCAAGTCAATCTGACAGCGACGGCAGTGCAAGTGCAGAAGGAAAAAGCTTTGGCCAGCACCTTACATGGCTTAACTATCAGCATTATGCTGCAGTGATGTTGTGGTTTATCGCGTTTGGTGCACCAGGGGCACTTTTTTACAGCATAAGTAGAAGCACTACGGAAGCCTTATGCGGGGCTAATCACCCTTTAAAAGGAGCGGCGGGAAGATTAATGTTTGCGCTCGACTATATTCCGGTTCGTGTGACGGCATTTGGTATGTTGATGATGGGACATTTTTCCCGCGCCTTGCCAGAGTGGCTCAGTCATGCGCTTCAATTTGATGTACCTGCGTATGATGTGCTTACCCATATTTCTGCCAAAGCTGAGGTTTTAACCCCTGAAGAGTACCAAATGCAGGCTGAAAATGCAGCGATTGAGCCGCGAGTACTTGTAAAGTTAGCAAAACGTAATGTTATTTTTCTACTTGTTATCACCTCTGCATTAACGCTGGTAGGCAGCCTCGCATAATCAATATTTTTAACATTTACGACTTCGTGAGCGTTTGGTCTATTTATTAACTGTAAGTAGATCAAATGCTTTGCATCGCATCACGGGCTCTTTTTGCCTCATCAGACCAGTTGTCGTCTTTTTACTTTTCTTAACAAATTCAATAATAAAGCTTAACACAAAGCAAATCTCTGTGGCTTTGCTATGCTTGGAAGTATTTACCTCGAATTCGATCTGCCTTAAACTAGATAGGTAAAATGGTATTACCAATTGTGTCTGTGATTAAATTATCTCCGATTATTTTTTACATTCACCACCGTTATATCAGTACTGATTTAATTTAAAGGATACGAAGCGCGCATGCGTCAGCAGCGAAAAAAACTCTCTGATGTGATTACCGAACAACTCGAGTCAATGATACTCGACGGTACGCTATTGGCCGGTCAAAAGTTACCGCCAGAAAGAGAGCTCGCGTTAGAATTTGACGTTTCCCGTCCTTCACTGCGAGAAGCTATTGGTAACCTGCAGGCACGCGGTCTGGTCGAGCGCAAGCAAGGTGGCGGTACGTTCGTAAATCGCAACCTGAATTCAGCCATGAAAGATCCTCTCATGGACCTTGTCAGCCAACGCCCTGAAACCCAATTCGACTTGCTTGAATTTCGTCATGCCCTTGAGGGAATGGCAGCGTATTACGCAGCACTTCGTGGGCAACCTGAAGATTATGAGGCGTTAAAGCAAGCACTTAACGATGTACCTACGCCTAAAGCGCACGAAAGCAAGCGTGCCCAAGCTGAGGCGCTAGGAAAGTTCTACATCATTATGGCAAGAGCATCGCACAACATGGTGCTGTTACACGTAATGAGCACCATGCAAAGCATGCTGGTAGACAATATTGAACGAAATTTTGACATGTTGGCAGCGCACCCTGAAGCGGTGGAAGACATTGCGAAACAGCGTCGCGAAATTGTAGAGGCGATTGCTTCTCGCGACCCGGAAGCAGCGCGCCAAGCATGTAATACGCATTTAGCGTTTATTGAAAAAACGCTATTAACCATTAATCAACGCGATACACGGGTTCAACGCGCATTGCGTCGATTAGAGATTTAGTTACTTGGCTAAGGCTAGCTAAGCAAGGCATAGGTAACTATTCATTCGCAGAGGCCGGTCAGGTTTTTCCTGTGCCACTGCAAAAGCAGGTGAGCCAGATTGGGTCACTGTGAGTACAACGTAATTTAGTTTTCCTTCTTTTAGCGCCTTTAAGATAGAGGCAATGCTAAGGGAGGATTTTCTATATAAGCAAAAAATAGGATGGCACCATGTCTGATATGATGCACCAAGATGTAGATCCTCAAGAAACTAAAGAGTGGATTGATGCGCTTGAGTCGGTTTTAGAAGAGGAAGGCGTAGAACGCGCCCACTATTTACTCGAAAAACTTATTGATAAAGCACGTCGCAGCGGAGCGCATTTACCGTATGACGCTACTACTGCCTACATCAATACTATCCCTGCAGCGCAAGAGCCAAACATGCCTGGCGACTTGACCATCGAAGCGCGCATCCGTGCCGCTATTCGTTGGAACGCACTAATGATTGTATTGCGTGCATCGAAAAAAGACCTAGAGCTTGGTGGCCATATTGGTAGCTTCGCATCATCGGCTATGCTTTACGATGTAGGCTTTAACCACTTCTTTAAAGCGCCTAACGAAAATCAAGGCGGCGACTTTATTTTTGCACAGGGCCATATTTCTCCTGGTATTTATGCCCGTTCTTACATGGAAGGCAATTTAACTGAAGAGCAGTTAAATAACTTCCGTCAAGAGTGTGCTGGCGATGGTCTATCATCTTACCCACACCCTCACTTGATGAAAGACTACTGGCAGTTCCCAACCGTATCTATGGGTCTTGGTCCACTTCAAGCTATCTATACAGCACGCTTCCTTAAGTACCTAACTAACCGTGGTATTAAAGACTGTTCAGGTCAGCGCGTATACTGCTACATGGGTGATGGTGAGTGTGATGAGCCAGAGAGCTTAGGTGCAATTGGTCTTGCTTCTCGTGAAGGCCTAGACAACCTAACATTTGTTATCAACTGTAACCTACAGCGCCTAGACGGCCCGGTACGTGGTAACGGCAAAATTATCCAAGAACTTGAAGGTACGTTCCGCGGCGCAGGCTGGGAAGTAGTGAAAGTAATCTGGGGTAGTTACTGGGATGAACTACTAGCTCGCGATAAATCGGGCAAGCTGATTCAGCTTATGGGTGAAACGGTAGACGGTGAATACCAGAACTGTAAAGCCAAAGGCGGTAAGTACACTCGTGAGAACTTCTTCAACAAGTACCCTGAAACAGCGGCGCTTGTAGCAAATATGTCTGATGATGACATCTGGCGCTTGAACCGTGGTGGTCACGACCCAGTTAAAGTATTTGCAGCTTACCAAAAAGCCATCGATACCAAAGGTCGTCCAACAGTAATCCTTGCTAAAACGGTTAAAGGTTTCGGTCTAGGTTCTTCAGGTGAAGCGCAAAACGTAGCGCACAACGTGAAGAAAATGGACGTTGAATCAATCAAGCAGTTCCGCGACCGTTTCAACATTCCAGTAGCTGATGAGAAAATTGAAGAACTACCATACTTCAAGTTTGACGAAGACAGCGAAGAAATGAAATACCTTCGCGCACGTCGTGAAGCGCTAGGTGGTTACCTGCCTTCTCGTCGCGAACAGGCCGAAGAGCAATTAGAAGTTCCAGAACTAAGCGCATTCGATGCTATTTTAAAAGGTTCTGGCGACCGTCAAGTATCATCAACCATGACGTTTGTACGTGTACTTAACGCATTGTTGAAAGATAAGAAAATTGGTAAGCGTGTAGTACCAATCATTCCTGATGAAGCCCGTACATTCGGTATGGAAGGCTTATTCCGTCAGGTAGGTATTTATGCCAACGAAGGTCAGAAATACGTACCTCAAGATGCCGACCAAGTCGCTTACTATCGTGAAGATAAGAAAGGTCAGGTACTTCAAGAAGGTATCAACGAGCTAGGTGCAATGGCATCGTGGGTAGCGTCAGGTACGTCGTACTCAACGTGTAACGCTACCACTATTCCGTTCTACATTTACTACTCAATGTTTGGTTTCCAACGTGTTGGTGATCTTGCATGGGCAGCGGGTGATAGCCAAGCACGTGGTTTCCTACTAGGTGCAACAGCAGGTAGAACTACGCTTAACGGCGAAGGTCTACAGCACCAAGACGGTCATTCACACGTTCAGGCGAACCTAATTCCTAACTGTATTACTTACGATCCAACGTACGGTTATGAAGTAGCGGTTATTGTTCAAGACGGTCTGCGTCGCATGTACGGTAACAACGAAAACATCTTCTATTACCTAACACTAATGAACGAGAACTATCAGCACCCTGCAATGCCAGAAGGTGATGATGTTGCTGAGCAAATCATTAAAGGTATTTACAAGCTTGAGCGCGTTGAAAACGACAAGTCTAAGCTTAACGTACAGCTAATGGGCTCAGGTACTATCTTAAACGAAGTACGTAAAGCGGCACAGATTCTGTGTGAAGACTACAGCGTATCTTCTGACGTTTACTCTGTGACCTCGTTCAACGAGCTAGCCCGTGAAGGTCAAGACGTAGCACGCTGGAACATGCTAAACCCTGAAGCTGAGCAAAAAGTACCTTACATTGGTCAGGTAATTACGAAAGACGCAGGCCCTGCGATTTCTGCCACTGACTATGTGAAGAACTACTCAGACCAAGTACGCGCGTTCATTGAAACTGAATACCGCTGCCTAGGTACAGACGGTTTCGGTCGAAGTGATAGCCGTGAAAACTTGCGTACTCACTTTGAAGTTAATGCGTCATACATTGTGGTTGCATCACTTTACGAATTGGCTCAGCGCGGCGACGTTGAGAAGAAAGTGGTAGCAGAAGCCATTAAGCGTTTTGATATTAACGCTGAAAAACTTAACCCACTTTACGCGTAAGCCAGATAAGGTATTTTACATATGTCAGATATTCAAAAGATTATCGTACCCGACGTAGGCGGTGACGAAGTTGAAGTTATCGAGCTATGTGTTGCCGTAGGCGACAACATCGAAGCCGATGAAGGCGTTGTTACTGTTGAAAGTGACAAGGCGTCAATGGACATCCCAGCACCGTTTGAAGGTGAAATTGTAAGTCTGTCTGTATCAGTAGGCGATAAAATCAAAGAAGGCGATGTGATTGGTGAAATGAAGGCTGCAGGTGGCGACAGTTCTGATGAGAGCACCGCTGAAGAATCATCTTCAGACAACGCTTCACAAGAAGAAGCGCCTAAGCAAGATGAAGCACCGAAAGAAGAAAGCAAGTCAGAGGCAGCACCAGCTGCGTCTGGCGGCAGTGAAGTGATTGAAGTCGCAGTACCGGATATTGGCTCTGACGACGAAGTTGACGTTATCGATGTATTGGTTTCAGCGGGCGACACCATCGAAAAAGAAGATGGTCTTATTACCCTGGAAACCGATAAAGCAACGATGGACGTTCCTTCAACACATGCAGGTACAGTGAAAGAAGTATTCATCAGTACTGGCGATAAAGTGAAAGAAGGCACAGTTGTTATTAAGCTTGAAATAGCGGGTTCAAGCTCGTCTTCAAGTGAATCGGCTTCTAGCGATGCTTCTTCTGAAGCATCTGCACCGGCTGCGCAGGAAAGCGAAAAGCAAGAGTCAGCTCCTGCGGCGTCTGCAAGTAGCGAAACTATCGAAGTTGCTGTACCAGACATTGGTGAAGACGGTGAAGTTGACGTTATCGACGTGCTTGTATCGGTAGGCGATACCGTTGAAAAAGAAGACGGCCTGATTACGCTAGAAACTGATAAAGCCACCATGGATGTACCTTCAACGCACGCAGGTACCATTAAAGAAGTCTTTATCAAAACAGGCGATAAAGTTAAGCAAGGCACATTAGTTGTTAAGCTAGAAAATAGCGGTGGCTCATCTGAACAGGCACCATCAGCACCTAAAGCAGAAAAGCCTGCTGAAGCGCCTAAGCAAGAAGCACCTAAACAAGCGTCACAGCAAGAAGCCTCTCAAGGCCGTTCTCCTGTGCCGCCAGCGCCAGAAGCTAAGAATACAGGTAAAGCACATGCTTCACCTTCGGTTCGCCGTATTGCTCGCGAGTTTGGTGTAGACCTGACTCAAGTTAGCGGCTCTGGCCCTAAAAACCGTATCTTGAAAGAAGACGTTCAAGCTTACGTGAAAGCTGAGCTGGCGAAACCTCGCACAGCAGCCGCTTCTGGCAGCGCACCAGTAGGCGACAACGTACTTCAAATTGTGCCAGTTAAACCTGTTGATCACAGCAAGTTTGGTGAAATTGAAGAGCAAAAGCTTTCGCGCATTCAGAAGATTTCTGGCCCGTTCTTACACCGTAACTGGGCGACGATTCCGCACGTTACGCAGTTTGATGAAGCCGATATCACAGACGTAGAAGATTTCCGTAAAGAGCAAAACGCTTACCACGCGAAGATTAAGTCTGGTCTTAAGATTACGCCGCTAGTATTCGTAATGAAAGCGGTAGCGAAAGCCCTTGAGAAATACGAAGTATTTAACTCATCACTGTCTGACGACGGCGAAAGCTTAATTATCAAGAAGTTCATTAACATTGGTATTGCGGTGGAAACACCGGGCGGCCTTGTAGTTCCTGTTATTCGCGACGTGAATAAGAAAGGCATTGAAGAACTTTCTCGCGAGCTTATCGAAACATCGAAGAAAGCCCGTGAAGGTAAGCTTAAAGCGGCTGACATGCAGGGTGGTACGTTTACTATCTCTAGCCTAGGTGGTATTGGCGGTACGGCGTTTACGCCTATTGTAAATGCACCAGAAGTCGCCATATTAGGTGTGTCTAAGTCTGAGATGAAGCCTAAGTGGAATGGTAAAGAGTTCGAGCCGCGCTTAATGGTGCCGCTAAGCTTGTCTTACGACCACCGAGTAATCGATGGTGCGGTAGGTGCAAGATTCTCTACTGAGGTTGCTGCAAACCTAACTGACTTACGCAGAATCATACTTTAAGTAAAATGTCGAAAAAGTTTACAATATCAGTAACATTTTCGACGATTTTATAAGCCCATTTGGTGGCATTTAGGTTATGCTATTACGTAAAAGTAATAGCATGACCCTACAAGAACAGGATTGAGGTTCACAATGAGCGAAATTAAAACGCAATTGGTGGTACTGGGCGGCGGCCCTGGCGGTTATTCAGCAGCATTCCGTGCGGCTGACTTAGGTATTGAAACAGTTATCGTAGACTCACGCGACACGCTTGGTGGTGTTTGTCTTAACGTTGGTTGTATTCCTTCAAAAGCCCTTCTTCACGTTGCAAAAGTGATGAAAGAAGCGAAGCACCTTGCAAACCACGGTGTCACGTTTGGCGAGCCTACCATCGATTTAGATAAAATCCGCGAATATAAAGACAGTGTTGTTAGCCAACTAACAAACGGTCTTGGCGGTATGTCTAAAATGCGTAAAACCAAGCATGTACAAGGCTACGGCAAGTTCACTGGCGCAAATACCCTAGAAGTAAAAAATGGTGACGACGTTACTACTATTACTTTCGAGAAAGCGATTATCGC
Source organism: Alteromonas mediterranea DE (assembly GCF_000020585.3). Taxonomy (NCBI): domain Bacteria; kingdom Pseudomonadati; phylum Pseudomonadota; class Gammaproteobacteria; order Alteromonadales; family Alteromonadaceae; genus Alteromonas; species Alteromonas mediterranea. Next base: position 3,323,340 of record NC_011138.3, on the reverse strand, counting down.
TGCGGGTTCTGAGCCTGTAAGCCTACCGTTTATCCCAGAAGATGACCGCGTAATCGACTCAACTGGCGCGCTGGAAATGAAAGACATTCCAGAGAAGATGCTAGTACTAGGCGGTGGTATCATCGGTCTAGAAATGGGTACAGTATACGAAGCACTTGGCTCAAAAATCGATGTAGTTGAATTCTTAGATCAGCTAATTCCAGCTGCTGACAAAGACATCATGAAAGTATTCATGAAAGACTACAAAGACAAATTTAACATCATGCTTGAGACCAAAGTTACTGCGGTTGAAGCTAAAGATGATGGTCTATATGTAACGTTTGAAGGCAAGAAAGCGCCTGCAGAGCCAGTACGCTACGACAAAGTACTTGTTGCTGTTGGCCGTAAGCCAAACGGCAAGCTAGTTGGCGCAGATGCAGCTGGCGTAAACGTTGACGACCGTGGCTTTATCAATGTTGATAAGCAAATGCGTACTAACGTTGACCACATCTTTGCAATTGGTGACCTTGTAGGTCAGCCTATGCTTGCGCACAAAGCGGTTCACGAAGGTCACGTTGCTGCAGAAGTAATTGCTGGACAGAAGCACTACTTCGACCCACGTGCTATTCCTTCAGTAGCGTACACTGAGCCAGAAGTTGCTTGGGTTGGTCTAACTGAAAAAGAAGCGAAAGAGCAGGGCGTAAGCTACGAAACAGCAACGTTCCCATGGGCTGCTTCAGGTCGTGCCATTGCATCTGATGCAACTAACGGTATGACCAAGATGATCTTCGAAAAAGAAACGGGCCGTGTTATCGGTGGCGCAATGGTTGGTACAAATGCGGGCGAAATGCTTGGCGAAATTGGCCTAGCTATTGAAATGGGTGCTGATGCTGAAGATGTAGCATTGACTATCCACGCTCACCCAACGCTTAACGAGTCTATTGGTCTTGCGTCTGAAATCTTCGAAGGAAGCATTACTGACCTGCCAAACCCTAAAGCGAAGAAAAAGAAGTAACATAGCTTCTTTTAAAAATACTTTGAAAGCCCGCTTCTAAGCGGGCTTTTTTGTACTATGCTTTTAATTCACGTGCTAATTTCAAACGAAAATTTAGGACGCTAGTAAATAGTAAGCGGTGGTAGATGTCGGAAAAAATCACAGATCCAATTAAAGTACAGTCAAAACACGGTGAATACAGCATCGAACTACAGGGGAACATTATTCGCCTAGACGGTAAAGGCGTAGTAACAAAAGCGTTATTCCAACTTTATCACGAAGATGTAAAAAAAGCTCGCTTTGCCTTTAGGTGGGCAGCCCTGGGGTTTTTTAATATCTGTTAAAGGCGTAGGCATATTAACCCCTGACGCCGAGCACGCGTTAATAGATTCGGTACGGATGAGAAAGCAATATGGAATGCAAGCATGTGCCTTTGTTACTACCCATGCAGACATTCCAGCGCTCGTGAAAAGTCAATTTGAGCGAGTTTATAAAGCCGCAAGTATTGCCTGTTATTTTTGCGATTGTGAAAGCGAAGCCCTTAGCTGGCTAGCCACACTAAACTACTTTTTAGAAACAGATTAGGCCGTTTCCTTCCCAGTTATCACTTTTGCTTCTTCATCATTACTCGGCGTGCTCAAATGTGCTGGCGTAAACCCTTCACAGTCCATGTTTCTCTCATCCATAAAACGCTTCACCGTGTCAGCGCAGTACGCCTTGCGACAGCATTGAGAAAGCAACATTTCGTGGCGTTGAACCCGCTCTCGAATAAACTTTACCACTAAACCGCGAAGCCACTGTAAGCCGGCGTCTTGGTCTTGACGTTTATGCCACATCACTGACAGCGGCGAACTGACGATTTCAATAGGCGTTTCAAACACGGCCAGCTCGCCAGAAAATATCTCTTTTTCCATTACAAGCGATGGCGCTACACAAATAAGATTACTCTCTTTTAATAACGGAGTGGCGTTGTGGAACTGATTCACCGACATAGCAACACGGCGCCTAAGGCCTAAATTTGCTAATACTTGATCAGTTGGCCCGCTTACATCGCCGGTTACTGAAACCAGTAGATGGTCGGCCGCTACAAAGTCTTCCAAACTAAGCTGAGACTTAGCTAATGGATGGTCGGGGCGCATGACTACCACCCAGCTTGGGTCAAGCACGTGCTCAGCGCGAATAACCGAGCCTGGCTCTTGGTATTTTGAAAAGGTGAGTTCGGCTTCGGCGTCCTTTAGGATCTTGTCCGTCTCCATATCATAGTTCGGGATAGCGTGGATATTGATACCCGGCGCTTCATTCTCTATAACCTTACGCAGCGGTCCCCATACCATAGAGACAATATTGTCGGTGGCGGCAATACGAAAGGTACGTTTAGCTGATGCTGGGTTAAAGTCGGTAGGGTTTACTGCAACCTCAAGCTCGCCCAATGGCCCTTGAATTTGGCTCCACAAGTTTTTAGCAAAAGAGGTAGGCTGAATACCGCGCCCGTCTTTCACGAATAGTTCATCGTTCCATGCAGTGCGCATACGCGAAAGCGCATTGGAAACGGCGGGCTGCGTCATTGATAGCCTATCTGCTGCACGGGTAATTGCCCCTTCAGTCATAATGGCATCAAAAATCATTAATAAATTTAAATCATGTGGACGCATCGTCGTCTCCAAATATCGTTTACTCATTATATATAAACTAAACGTAGTATAACGCTTGTGAGCAAGTCTCGTACTATGTCATTGCTTTCAAACAGCATGAAAATACTTGTGATAAGTACCTTTAATTCCACTCGTTATTATTTAAGGCTCTGATATTTAGTCGCTTTTTTATTTAAATTAATAGCTAGCGCAATACTAACGTTAATAAATAACCGAACATATACCATCTCAAGTTTACGCCCCTGAAACCTTGTTGTAACGCTAAGTTTTCCACTTTTTATCACTTCATTAACGCTTTTGAGGCGTTTTTTCAATTCGCATCAATATATAACATCGTGTGATGTGTTGCATATGAAAAGATAATTATTTTTATTGTTTTGGGGTGTGCATAATGCGCGGCATCAAACTTTAGTTTAATTTTTTAGAGAATCTTGCAATGAAAACTTTTACCCGTTTATTGGCAATAGTAAGCCTAACTGCGCTAGTCGCTGCATGCGGTGACGAGCAGGATCCAGGTCAATCCATGAGCGCTGGCGCACATGCTGGTGTGCCTGTTGATGTGGCTACGGTTATCACCCAGCGTTTAACCGAGTGGGATAATTTTACCGGCCGCTTAGAGTCCCCTCATATCGTTGCATTGCGCCCACGTGTATCGGGCTATATCGACTTTGTTGCATTTGACGAAGGTGAGTACGTCGAGCAAGGCCAAACTTTATTTCTAATTGATAACCGTACGTTTAAAGCGGAAGTTGACCGTTTAACCGCGCAGCTTGAAGAAGCGAAAAGCCGCGTTCAGCTTGCTGAGCAGAACTATAATCGCGCGTTCAAACTTCGCAAAACGCAAGCGGTGTCTGAAGAAGTGCTAGACGCCCGTTTAGCAGAAAAGAATCAAGCATTAGCAAGTTTAAATCAAACACAAGCTGCCCTTGAAGTAGCGCGCCTAAATCGCGGTTTTGCGCGTGTTGAAGCGCCTATTTCAGGTCGTATATCTCGCGCCAATATCACGGAAGGTAACTTTGTTACTGCAGGTCAAACAGAACTTACTCGTATTGTTTCTACCGATCGCCTATACGCGTACTTCGATATTGATGAGCAGACTTACTTAAATTATTTGAGTGACAATTCAAACGGCAATAAAAAAGCATCAACTGCCGTTAGCGATCAACCTGTAGCTATGCGCCTTGCGAATGAATCGGATTATCAGCACTGGGGCCAAATAGACTTCATTGATAACCAAGTAAACGGCAGCACGGGTACGTTGCGCGTTCGCGCAGTATTTAACAACGAAGATGGCCGTTTAATTCCTGGCCTATTTGCACACCTTAAACTTGCAGGTGACACCGATGAACAGGGCATTCTTATTAAAGAAAAAGCTATTGGCACAGATCTTAATAATAAGTTTGTACTGGTTGTAAACGACGAAAGTAAAGTGGAATACCGTGCGGTTAAGCTAGGCGACAAAGTGGGCAGCATGCGCATCATCACAAGCGGCTTGAATGTAAACGACACCATTGTGGTTGATGGCTTACAGCGCGTTCGCCCTGGTGCCCAAGTTGCCGCTAACGAAGTGCCTATGGGTGATGAAGATGCTTTGGCAAACTTATCAAGCTGGCAGCAGCGCGTTGATAACGCATCACAAGTTACCCAAAACATGGCGCAGTATGAGGATGTTTTATCTGGTGGTTCATTTGCCACAGGTACAGCAACAGCAGGTCTTAAGTAATGAACATTTCGCAGTTTTTCATTAGCCGCCCGATTTTTGCGGGCGTGCTTTCCCTACTTATTTTTATAGGTGGTGCCATTGCTGTGTGGCAGCTACCAATTACCGAGTACCCAGAAGTCGTGCCGCCTACCGTGGTTGTCACCGCAAATTACCCGGGTGCCAACCCAGAGGTTATTGCTGAAACCGTCGCCACACCATTAGAGCAAGAAATTAATGGTGTTGAAGACATGCTGTATATGTCGTCGCAGGCAACCAGCGATGGCCGCATGACCTTAACCATCACTTTCGCCATTGGGACAGATCCAGATGATGCAACAACGCTGGTACAGAACCGCGTTAACCGCGCGACACCGCGCTTGCCACAGGAAGTACAGCGTTTAGGGGTTGTTACCGAAAAGTCATCGCCAGATTTAACCATGGTGGTGCATTTAACCTCGCCTGATAACCGTTACGACATGTTATACCTGTCTAACTATGCCGACCAGTTTGTTAAAGATGAGCTAGCGCGAATCAATGGCGTAGGGCAAGTGCGCCTGTTCGGTGCGGGTGAATTCAGCATGCGTGTATGGCTAGACCCTAACAAACTGGCTGCACTCCAATTAAACCCTGGCGATGTAGCAGCTGCTATTGCAGACCAAAACCAGCAGGCGGCGGCAGGTAGCTTAGGCGCACAGCCAACAGGCTCAAGCGAATTTCAGCTGCTTATCAATGTGCGCGGCCGTTTAAAAGATGAAGCCGAATTTGAAAATATTATCGTTAAGTCGGGCGAAAACGGCGAAATTACACGCTTAAAAGACATTGCACGCATTGAACTAGGTGCAGATAACTACGCCTTGCGTTCGCTGTTAAATAATAACCCGGCAGCCGCTATTCCTATTTTCCAGGCACCCGGCTCTAACGCTATCCAGATATCAGATGATGTGCGAGCGCGCATGGCTGAACTGTCACAAATGTTTCCTAATGGTTTGGAATACGACATTGTCTACGACCCCACGGTATTTGTAAGGGGCTCTATCGAGGCTGTGGTAGATACCTTGTTTGAAGCTGTATTACTTGTTGTATTGGTAGTTGTGCTGTTTCTTCAAACATGGCGTGCGTCTATCATTCCCTTGGTTGCCGTGCCTATATCATTGGTAGGTACCTTTGCTTTTATGCAGCTAATGGGGTTCTCTCTTAATGCGTTGTCATTGTTCGGTTTGGTGCTGGCAATTGGTATCGTGGTAGATGATGCCATTGTGGTAGTGGAAAACGTAGAGCGCAACATTGCAGAAGGTAAGTCGCCCTTTGATGCAACCGTTCAGGCAATGAAAGAAGTGACTGGGCCCATTATAGCCACAACGCTAGTCTTAGCCGCTGTTTTCATTCCTACAGCCTTTATGAGTGGTCTTACCGGGCAGTTCTATAAACAGTTTGCACTTACTATCACTATATCTACAGTTATATCGGCGATTAACTCGCTGACTCTTAGTCCTGCACTGTCTGCGCTATTGCTTAAGCCTCACGGTAAAGCTAACGACTGGCTAACCCGCGGTATGGACAAAGTGTTTGGCCGTTTCGTGTTTACCCCTTTTAACCGCGTATTCGAGCGAGGCTCAAAAAAATACACCGGCGCTGTGGGTGGGTTAATTCGTAAGAGTGGTATTGTGGTGGTGTTATATGCGGGGCTTATTGCGCTTACGTACAACCAGTTTGCAACGACGCCTACCGGCTACGTTCCCGGCCAGGATAAGCAATATTTGGTAGCATTTGCGCAGTTACCTAATGCGGCAAGCTTAGATAGAACTGAAGAGGTCATTCGCGAAATGTCACGCATTGCCATGGAGCACCCTGGTGTATCTGACGCAGTGGCTTTCCCGGGGCTTAACATTAACGGTTTCACTAATAGTCCAAGCTCAGGTATTTTGTTTACCCCGCTTAAACCTTTTGATGAACGTCAATCCCCCGAACTGTCGGCGGGCGCGATTGCCGCAAAACTTAATCAGCAATTTGCTTCTATTAAAGGCGCGTATGTGGCTATCTTTCCACCTCCGCCAGTAATGGGGCTAGGTACCATTGGTGGCTTCCGTTTACAGGTAGAAGACAGAGGGAATTTGGGTTTTGAAGCGCTTGAGCGTGTTGCCCAAGAGGTGATTGGCAAAGCATGGGCACATCCTGCTCTAACCGGTTCATTCACCAGCTTCACCGTTGCCGTCCCCCAGCTAGATGTAGATGTGGACCGCGAAAAAGCGGTAAGTCAGGGGGTGAACATTGATACCTTATTTACCACCCTTCAAGCATATTTAGGCTCGCTGTATGTCAATGATTTCAACCTGTTTGGCAGAACATACCAAGTCAATGTGCAGGCCGATGCCCAATATCGCCAAGAGATTGGGGATATTACTCAGTTTAAGATTAGAAACAGCCAAGGAGAGATGATCCCGCTGGGTTCTTTCTTAGACGTTCAACATAGCGCAGGGCCTGACCGCGTTATGCATTACAACGGCTATGTCACCGCTGAAATAAACGGTGCCCCAGCGCCTGGTTATTCGTCTGACCAAGCAAAAGCGGCGATAGAAGAGATTTTAGCGGAAACTTTGCCACTGGGAATGACCTACGAATGGACCGAGTTAACCTATCAGCAAATATTAGCCGGTAATGCATCAGCCTTTGTTTTCCCGCTGGTGGTACTGTTAGTGTTCTTGGTGTTAGCGGCGCAGTATGAAAGCTTGCGTTTGCCATTAGCAATCATACTGATTGTGCCAATGACGCTGCTAAGTGCGCTTATAGGTGTGCAGATTTACGGTGGTGACAACAATATTTTCACCCAAATTGGCTTAATTGTATTGGTAGGGCTTGCCACTAAAAATGCCATACTCATAGTCGAGTTTGCCAAAGAGCTTCAAGACAGTGGTATGGATGCGCTTTCTGCCATTAAAGAAGCGAGCCGCTTGCGTTTACGTCCAATCTTAATGACATCAATTGCGTTCATTATGGGGGTTTTACCTATGGTTATTTCTACCGGCGCTGGTGCTGAAATGCGCCAGGCGATGGGGGTTGCCGTATTCTCAGGCATGATAGGCGTAACCTTCTTTGGCTTAATCCTTACCCCTGTATTTTACTATTTGCTAAAGCGCAAAGGTTAACTCTCCCGTCTACCCAAGCGTTGCCCTCTTAAGGGGCTCTTTAGGCCACTCATTTGAGTGGCCTTTTTTTTGCCACCATTGATCAGCTTTTATCTCGTTTTGTGAAACTAAAAAGCTTATATTCGCTTATACCCTGTAAGTTGAGTGGAAAGCACAGTAAACAAAGCGGAGTTTAGAATGAAAATAGGTGCAGCAATAGTAATAGCGCTGGGCATGGTGATTGCGGTGTCTTTGCTAGGCGTTCAGGTATCTTCTGCCATGAACAATATGCAAACGTGGGACAGGGTAGTCACGGTGAAAGGGCTATCAGAGCGAGAGTACATCGCTGACCAAGTCATTTGGCCTATTCAGTTCGTCGATGCCGGTAACGACTTACCTCAGCTTTATGAGCATATCGAGAAAAACAGCATAAAGGTAGCTAGCTTTTTAGAAGATAAAGGGATTCCCGCAGAAAGCATCACCATTGGTAAACCTGAAATAAATGATAAACTAGCCCAACAGTATGGAAGCAGTGAAAAGGCGCCATTTCGCTATAGCGCCATTCAAACTGTTACTGTTTTCTCTGATGAGGTGGAAAAGGTACGCGAGCTGATGCAGCAAATTGGGGAGCTTATCAAGACTGGCATTGTGCTATCAGAGCAAAGCTATCGCGCGCAGCCAGACTACGTATTTACTCGATTAAATGACGTTAAACCCACTATGATAGAAGAGGCGACGTTAAATGCCCGTGAAGTCGCAGAAAAATTTGCGAAAGACTCTAAAAGTACCTTAGGTAAAATTAAGCGTGCTAACCAAGGGCAGTTCAGTATCTCAAGTCGCGATAGTCATCATCCTCACATCAAAAAGGTTCGCGTGGTGTCTACCATCCAATACACCCTTATAGATTGATAATCATGATATGATCTTTAGGGCATTTACATGAAATGCGCTGGTGTTCTTGCCTGCGCATTTAGCCATTTCGGTTTAGTGTTGTTTATATGATTTACTGCTAATGTCTACTGGCTAGATGTCTTCGAATACGTTTTAATTTGAAGTAGTACGATTTCAGAAGTAACGGGCACAGCACATTCACCTGGGGTAGAGAGCCTGAAATGACGGACCAAAAGCCGCACTCGCAACAGTTGGAATTTTTCGACATTCCAAGCCCGTGTATTGGTGTGTGTGAGTCCGGCCCCCGAGGTTACTGTAAAGGTTGTTTTCGAAGCCGTGATGAACGCCTTTATTGGCTGAAAGTTGATGACGCAACCAAACGCAAGATAATAAGCGCGTGTGTACGGCGCAAAAAAGCAGTGCTGGCCAAAAAGCGTAAGGCTGAATTACAAGAAAATACAGCACTGAACGAACAGTTTACGTTATTTGGCGAACCGCCAGAAGACGATAAAAATTAAAAGAGACAGAGATTTATTAGATGTCGTTAGATAAGTACGTTGCGTTTGCCGCAAAATCTTTTACGTTGCCCGACATGTGTGTACGTTTACGCTCAACATTGGACGATCCGCATTCTAGTGCTGAAGACATTGGGCAGCTTATCAGCGCCGACCCCTCCCTTACAGCTAAAGTTTTACGTTTAGCGAACAGTTCGCTATTTCGCTTCCCATCCCAAATTGAGACAGTGGCCAAGGCGATTAATGTGATTGGCGGTGAAGCCCTTTATAACCTAGTTGTCGCTGAGACAGCCACAACCGCTTTCAAGCACTTTACTTCTGATCTTATCGACCTAGACAAGCACTGGTACGCCTCTGTCTATTGCGGCATGGTAGCGAAAAGCCTTGCAATGCGGCTAAATGTTCGGGGAGCCGAACGCTTTTTCGTCATGGGTATCCTTCAAAACCTCAGCGAGCTACTGGTTGCAAATAAAGAGCCTCAGCGATATCAGAGCTATCAAAAAGCGGGAAAAGACGTGCTGCCACATGTTAACCAGTTAGCGCATTTCGGTTTTACGTTTGCCCATTGCAGCGGTATCATATTCGAGAATTGGCACTTACCTATTGGGTTGTACTATCCGGTATCGTTCATGAACGACGAAGCTAAATATTCTTCTGATGTTGATATATGTGTTCTCGCGNTGGCAAGTCGTATTACCCTAAGCCAGCTTGAGAAAGAAAGTTACGCTAATATTGAACTTTTTACTCCAGAGATAGCCAATAAAGTAAGTCTCGACATGGAAGTGGTAAGTAATTCAATTGAATACGCTGAGCAAGAAACAGCGAAAATTGTTGCGCTTATTCACTGAGCTTTAAGTAGGACAACTCCGTTACTTTACCGACATATAGCAAGAACGTTGCAGAGCTCTTCCAGAGGATTGGTTTAACTAGCGTCGTACTAAGACGTAATCTAAAAATTATAAAAGCTAAACGTAAGTCAGATTATGCTCACAAAAATCTTCCGGCCAAGCCTTGTCGTAGGTGCTCTATGCTTAAGCGTTTGTGCTTCAGCACACGCAAGAGATCTCATTGAGACACTTTATCACGCAGATTTCACCCCAGACACTGACGATGAAATTCCCCGCTTCACGCTAGACGGCGAACTTGGCGTGCTGGTTAATACCGGGAATACGTCAGCGGCCAGCGTTAAAGCTGCTGTAAACGCTGATCACGAGACTGAAAACTGGAGCAGTATTTATCTAGCGGAACTGCTTTATAAAGAGAGTGGTAGTGCTACCACCGAGCGGGATATTAGCGCACAACGCTTTTACACCAGCGCTCAATTCGATTATAAATTACTCACGCCTGGCCGCCGCCTTTTCATGTACGGCGATTATGAGGATGACAAGTTTACTGGCTATGAGCATCGCGCCTCGTTAGCCGCAGGTTGGTCTCAGCGAGTTTGGCGTAACGAAGACAGTGAGTTTCGTTATAGTGTTGGGCCGGGGTATACCTTTATCGAAGCTGAAGAGGACAACAACGGTGTTGTGAATGACGGCATTATTGTAAGGGCTTCAGCAGAATATAAATACCACTGGAGTTCAGGCGCAAAACTAAGGCAGTTTGTCAGTGCCGAAGCGGGCGAGGAAAATACGAAATCTCGCTCTGAAACCTCGTTGTCAGCTAACGTCTTCGGCTCTTTGGCTATGAAGCTGTCATTTATTTTAAGTCACGAGACAGATACACCAGAAGATGTGGCAGCGTTGAGTACAGAAACATCAGTTGCTTTGGTGTACCAGTTTTTTTAGTCAATTAGTGTAAATTCATAGGATAATGTGGCCTTTTTAACGGGTTCGCATTGACTGTCTAGGCTGAAAATGTACACTGCGCACCACAATATTAGTGGTGGTTGCCCAGTGCGACGCCGTTAAACCAATTTCTTCAAAAACTCGCGTTGTACCGCCTAGCAGTACCAAAGGTCTCGTGTACAACTGATGGACCGTTAATCAATAGGATTGTTCAATGAAAAAGCAAGTGCTTGCATCTTTAGTTGCCATTTCTCTTTCTCCTGCCGTATTCGCGCAAGACGATGAAGTAAAACCTTTTACAATGGAAGGTGAGTTAGGTTTCATTTCAACATCAGGTAATACTGAAACCACGTCAATCAGCGCAGGTATTCAAGCGCACCAGGAACTTGAAAAGTGGAGCAACGACTACGTTCTTAAAGGTCTTTATAAGCAAGAGACCGTGGAAGGTGATGACGGCGAAGACATTGAATTTACTTCAGCGCAGAAGTTCTTCGGTTCAGCACAGGGTAACTATAAACTAGCTAATCCAGATAACCGTCTATTCGGCTTCGCATCTTACGAAGACGACCGCTTCAGTAACTTTAACTATCAAGCGACTGTGGCTGCAGGTTGGAACCAAAAGGTGCTAGAGAATAAGCGTCATACGCTTGAATACTCAATTGGTCCTGGTTACTCGTTCATTGAAACGCAAGATGGGGAAAACCTAGATAGCGTGATTGTTCGTGCGTCATCGGCCTATTCTTGGAAAATCTCTGATACCGCTAAGTTCACCCAAACCGTGAGTACGGAAGTCGGTTCTGATAACACTAAGTCTCGTGCTGAATCGGCCCTTACTGCAACTATTAGCGGTAACCTATCAATGCGTCTATCATTCAAACTTGATCACAACACCAATGTTGAAGACGATGTTGAGAAGCTAGATACAGAGACCGCTGTTAGCCTAGTTTACAATTTCTTCTAAGCTAAGATATACACGCAACTACCCCCGCGGTAAGTTAGGCATTAGGCCTGTGTGTTAATCTAAAAAAAACGCTGCATTATATGCAGCGTTTTTTTATTTAAGCCCCAATTTTCAAAAAAGGGGGCTTAACGTCGATAAAGCGGTATTAGTGTAAAATACGGGTTTTTATTGTGCCGTCAATTTGCTGAAGTTCAGCAAGGGCTTCATAACCGCGGTCTTCTTTCACATCTACAACCACGTAACCAATTTCTGCGTTAGTTTGAAGGTACTGGGCTTCAATATTAATGCCTTTCTCTGCAAACGCCTGGTTAATTTGCGTAAGAATACCTGGCTGGTTTTTGTGCACGTGAAGCAGGCGTGAACGGTTCGTATGCTCAGGAAGCGATACTTCAGGGAAGTTTACTGCAGACAAGGTTGAACCATTGTCGCTATATTTGGCAAGTTTGCCAGCCACTTCAATACCAATATTTTCCTGTGCTTCTTGCGTACTTCCCCCTACATGCGGAGTAAGAATAACGTTGTCAAACGCACGAAGCGGAGACGTAAACTCTTCAGTGTTAGACTTAGGCTCAACTGGGAATACGTCGATGGCAGCGCCGTTAAGGTGGCCGCTTTCAAGGGCGCTAGCCAGTGCATCAATATCAACCACGGTCCCGCGAGAAGCATTGATAAGAATGCTGCCTTTTTTCATTTGAGACAGCTCTTTCTCGCCAATCATGTCTTGAGTTTGAGGTGTTTCAGGTACGTGAAGCGAAACAACGTCTGAGGTATTTAGAAGCTTTTCTAACGATTTCACCTGTGTAGAGTTACCGAGCACAAGCTTATCTTCAATATCAAAGAACTGAACACGCATACCAAGGTGTTCAGCAAGAATACTCAGCTGGGTACCGATGTGCCCATAGCCAATGATACCGAGTGTTTTACCGCGAGCTTCATACGAGCCTACAGCTGTTTTTTCCCATTCGCCGCGGTGCGCTTTGGCATTTTTGCTAGGCACTTGACGAAGAAGAAGGATAATTTGACCAAGGACTAACTCAGCGACCGAGCGTGTGTTTGAAAAAGGCGCATTAAACACGGGAATGCCGCGACGCTGGGTCGCTTCTAAATCAACTTGGTTTGTTCCAATACAGAAACAGCCGATTGCTACAAGCTTCTGTGCAGCATCAACCACTTTCTCTGTAATTTGAGTACGCGAGCGAATACCTACAAAGTGGGCGTCTTTAATCTTTTCAATCAACTCATCTTCAGGAAGAGAGGTTTTAAGAAATTCAATGTTGCTATACCCATTGCTTTTTAGCGTTTCCAAAGCGCTTTGGTGAACACCTTCTAACAATAAAATGCGGATTTTATCCTTCTCTAATGAAACTTTGCTCATGAACTCGCTATCTCTCACTGATGTAATTTATTTCGCTTGAATAACCCCAGCAGGTCTGAATATGCCAGGGAGTGGTCACTGTCGATATGCTATAAAGACATCTAGACGTCTAAACGGAAATTAACAGAAAACGCATTAAGTTGAAAGTAGTTTTTGTATAGCTTTTCGCCGCTTCAGTTTATCGTTTACGTTAACTAACAAAATGATAACGCTGGCGGCGAAAGCCATTGGTAGTTTTTACGTTTTTACTTAAAGGTCTCAACACCGTTTTCTGTTGCACTTAGCACTATATCGGCACCGCGCAGAGCGAAAATGCCGTTAGTCACTACGCCTGGAATATTATTTATCTTTTGTTCTAGTTCCCGTGGATTAAGTATCTCAAGGTTATGAACATCCAAGATAACGTTGCCATTGTCGGTGATCACTCCCTGACGGTACTCTGGGTCGCCGCCAAGCTTAACCAGTTCACGGGCTACGAAAGAACGGGCCATAGGTATCACTTCAACAGGGAGGGGGAATGCGCCCAGTACTGGCACCCGTTTAGTTTCATCTACAATACAAACAAACGTAGTGGCAGCGCCTGCAACAATCTTTTCACGAGTAAGTGCGGCACCGCCCCCCTTAATCATATGCTTGTGTTCGGTAACTTCATCGGCACCGTCGATATAAACAGAAAGGTTGCTTACTTCGTTTAGCGCAAATACTTCAATGCCCAAAGCTTTTAAACGCGCTGTTGATGCTTCTGAGCTTGATACTGCCCCTTCAATTTTGTGTTTAATTTTACCGAGCTCTTCAATAAAGAAATTCACGGTAGAACCCGTACCCACACCGACAATACTGTCTGATTCAACGTAGTCGATAGCTGCTTTGGCTACGGCTTGTTTCTTTGCGTTCTGATCCATGGTCATTCTCCGACTTATTTTGTTGGCAGTGTAACTTATATGCCTATATGAACCCACAAGTTCATAGTCACAATTTGTTATATCGACTATTCAGCGGTATTGAAAACTAGCGTGCGTGTGGGAGTAACAATAGCATCAAGGGGAACATCCCACGAGGCTACAGGCAACGCCTCGACTTCTTGCATGTCGTGTGCAATACCAACAAGCTTAGGTTTGTTGCTGCTTATATTTTTTTGTGGATAAACGTTGCGCTGGGTAAAGGCTAGGGTGCGGTCGTAATAGCCGCCTCCCATACCCAGGCGATTGCCGTTAGTATCAAAGCCAACCAAGGGCATAAGGATAACATCGCATTGCGACGTAGGAATAACGCTAGGGCAAACTAAGGCCGGCTCTTCAATATTGTATTTGTTTTTAACTAACGCTGTATGTTGAGTATAGGAAAGAAAGAGCAGGTGACCTTTACATATTGGGTGTAACACTGGTAGCGCGAACTGTTTTGCTTGAGGGGCTTGCCATTGCATCTCGATATAGTCTTTTAAATCAACCTCTCCGTCGTTAACTAGGTAGCCCGCGATGGTATTAGCCTCTATTAAAAAATTCAGCGAACAGAGTTGTTTAACTACGCCTTGCGCGGCATCACGCTGCTGTTGTGGGCTTAACGCACGGCGGGCTTCTCGAAGTTGTTTTCTCAATATTGTACGGGCGTTGGCTTTCGCTTCGGGCAGCGTATTACTGTTTTTAACGCGCTGACTAGCTGAAATTGTTGATGCGGGCATGGGTCGATTACTCACACACTTAACATTATCATTCTAATTCCTTTTTACCGCCAAAAATTGGTTGAGTACTCGTACTAACTCATTACTGTCGACAGGCTTTGTGAGTACATCATCAAGTCCTTTTTCGTATAAAGACGCTGGCTTAGTGATGGCATCCGCGGTTAGCGCAATCACTGGCAGTTCGGGTTTCATGCTTTTTATCTGAGCGGTGGCCTCGTCCCCCTGAATACCTGGCAGGTTTAAATCCATTAATACAAGGTCTACAGGGTTAGCGTTTACATACTTCACGCCTTCTTCGCCCGTGCTGACAATAGCGTGAGCTACCCCTAATTTCTCGAGCAATGTTTGGATAACAACTTGGTTAATGTAATGGTCCTCAACAACTAAAACCCTAGCAGATTTATCTATATTTATTTGCGCAACGAAGCTTTGTGGCTGTGCATTGGCAAACTCATTTGCTGTTAAGACATCGGAGGGCAAGGTTACGCTAATGCGAGTCCCTTCGTTCACCTTACTGCTTACTTTGATCGTGCCGTCCATTAACTCAATAAGGCGTTTTGATATATTTAATCCTAGGCCTGTCCCGCTAATTTGATGGGCGTTTTCCATTCTCTCGAAAGGAGTGAAAAGCCGTTTTTGATCTTCTTCACTGATACCAATGCCTTGATCGATAACATTGAATATTAACTTATCATTTTTGTATTTTACCTGGGCGTTAACCGACTTACCTGGGTTGGTGAATTTTATCGCATTAGATAATAGGTTAAGTGAAACTTGCCCAAACTTAGTGTCGTCGAAAAACAGTGTGTCGGGAACACGGCTATCAATGGTGGACGTAAATGTAATGCCGCCATCTTCAGCGCGAATCTTGGTAAGTGAAAATAAGTGGGTAAAAAAGTCGTGTGTACTTACCGCGCGAGGCATGACACGCATTTTTCCTGCTTCAATTTGTTTGATATCTAAAACAGAATTTACTATCTCTAATAGTCTTTCACCGCTTTGCGTCACATGTGACAAAGGAGTAGTAAAAGATTCGGGTAACTTAAGCTTTTGCGCTTCCCCTTCAAGTAGCCGACTGAACGTGTTGATAGCGTTTAGTGGCGTTCTTATCTCATGGCTCACATAAGACAAAAAGTCGGATCTAAACTGACTGGTGCGCTCTAGTTCTCTGTTTTTACGCTTTAGCTCTAAGTGTGCCACTACTGATTTACTCAGCGTTTGTAACGACGTTTTTTGGCTCTCTGTGAGTTTACGGGGCTTGCGATCAATGGTGCAAAGCGTACCAATTGCATGGCCTGAAGGAGAGACAAGCGGTGCTCCGGCGTAAAAGCGGATATCCGGAGCGCCGGTAACCAACGGGTTGTCGTGAAATCGAGGGTCTAGTGATGCGTTGGGTATCTCGAACACGTCATCTTGTAGTATGGCGTGAGAGCAAAAGGCAATTTCTCGAGAGGTTTCTTCTGCGTCTAATCCCACTCGCGATTTAAACCACTGTCTATCAGGGTCGATAAGGCTAATAAGCGCAATAGGGGTATCGCATATTTGGGAAGCTAGTGTGGTTAGGTCGTCAAATAATTGTTCAGCTTCGGTGTCGAGAACATCGTAGCTCAATAATTCAGCAAGACGTTCATCTTCATTATCTGGGAGAGGAGCCGCTTCCATATTCTAAAAAACCTGCGCTGAAATTAAAAAGGGATTGTATATTAACAATCCCTTAAACATATCATAGAGCGTAGGTGTCTACGAATAGTTGTTCCAGCTTTTTGTGGTCAACTTTAGTTGCTACCTTAATCGTATTTGCTTCATTCCAAAGCGGGCTAGGTGTAGTACCCATAGGGGCAACCGCCGTTTGGCCTCTGTCTAGCGTGCCAGTACCAACGCGAACGTGACCTTCGGTCAGTTCAAATAGCTCTGGGTGACGAAGGTGAGCAATAGGGAATGCATCGTGGAAAAAGCACACGCGGTCTTCGCGGTTTTGCGAGTAGAAGTCCATATAGAACTGTGCGCTTTCTTTCACAAAACCACCAAGGGTATTGTTCTTTTCTTCTAGTTTTTCAACAAAAGCCGGAGAGAATGGCGTGAAGTTCGTCACGTCCAAACCAAACATGGTAAGCTCCCACTCTGCCGCGAACACAATTTCAGCGGCGTGCGCATCGTTCCAAATGTTTGCTTCAGCTACTGGCGTAACATTACCAGGTACAAACGCTGCGCCTCCCATAATGCTAACACCTTTAACCAATTTAGGTAGGTCTGGTTCAAGGCGAAGGGCTAGGGCCAAGTTGCCTAGCGGGCCGATAGCAACAATGGTTATCTCGCCAGGGTATTTACGCGCCATATCTACAATGAACTGCGCAGAGCTGCGCGGGTCGAGTTCAGTTTTAGGGGCTTCAGGCTTAATGTGACCGAAGCCGTGCTCACCGTGGACAAAGTGGGCGTACGTTGACTCAGGACCAACCCAAGGCATACCAACACCTTTCGTTACAGGAATATCTTTACCCGCAATTTCACAAAGCGTAAGCGCATTTTGTGCGGCCATCGTTACCGGTACGTTTCCGTAAACCGTAGTTAAGCCAAGTACTTCAATGTCTGGAGATTGGAAAGCGAAAAATATCGCCATTGCATCATCAATACCCGGGTCTGTATCTAATATGATTTTATGTGTCATCAAGTTGTCTCAAATGCGTCTTGCTAGTTGGCGTGTTTCGCTAAGAAACGATCCACTTCTTTTTGTGATGGAATACTTTGCGCTGCACCCTCTCGGGTTACTGCAATTGCCGACGCGGCACACCCTCTACGGAGTGCTTGCTTAGCATCGGTGTGGCTGCTGTAGGCAGACAAAAAGTAACCGATAAAGGTGTCGCCTGCTGCGGTTGTATCAACTGCATCTACCGTAAAGGCGTTAACTTTTATAACGTCGTCTTTACGCAGCATCATTACACCCGCTTTACCCAGTGTAATGATAACTTCGCAATGTGACCATTGTTCTTTGAACACTGTCACAATTTCTTCAAATTCTTCTTTGCCGGTAATAGCCGCTGCTTCCGTTTCGTTTACAATTAGTAAATCAACGCAATCTAACGGGAGCTGCTTAACAGACTCACTCATAGGGGCAGGGTTGAAGGCCACTTTTAGCTGGTTTTCTTTCGCTTGGCGCAGTACTTCTTCAATGCTACTTGTTTCGTTTTGAGTAAGTACCCAATCAGAAGGGCGTGTGTCATCTAGCGCCTGCATTACCGTTTTTGCGGTAATCGTTTGGTTTGCGCCTCCAAACAGTACGATGGCGTTTTCACCACTGGGCGTTACTTGAATGATTGCGTGCCCAGAAGGGACTTCTGAACATTTAACACCACGGCAATCAACGCCTTTTTTAATTAAGGCTTGTTTGAATGATGCATCGTTCTCGTGAATGCTGCCAACATGACGTACGTCGGCACCAGCTTGCGCTAAAGCGATAGATTGGTTTGCGCCCTTACCACCTAATAACGTTTGGTAATGGGTTGAGGCTAGCGTTTCACCAGGTTGCACAAAGTGATCTACCTGATAAACGTGGTCGATATTGATAGAGCCAAAATTTATTATTGCCATTTCTTCTTCCGTCGAAAGAGGGCGCTTCCCAGAATGCCGCTGTCCATGTTTCGCCCGTGAACCGAAAAGTTCAGGGCGGTTATTCATAAGCTTCTGATTTTACGCTACTTTTCTATACTTTCAAAAATCCGAGTGTGTTGAGGGTGCGAATTTGTCGTTTTTTCTGCATATTCTTCGATGTAATCACCGTAAGTTTCAAACAACATTTTGGGTGAGGTATGACCCATTTGTTTGGCTATATCCCACAAATTATGCCCAAGAGAAATTCGCATCGTTGCATAAGTGTGTCGGAGATTATACGGGTGTCGATAAGAAACGCCACATTCATCACACATTTTTATTAATAGCCTACGTAAAGAGTAGGTATCAAAGTGCTCACGTTTGCTTCTTGAATTATGGAAAACGAACGGGAGTTTCCCAGGTTCTAGGATCTGCAACAAAGACACTGTTTCTTCGTCCAGTTGTATAGTCCGTTCGCTTGCCTCAGTTTTAGGGGTTCCAAGTTCCTTAGCGTAAGTGACGTAGTTTTCATCTATGTTTATTGTTTTTCGTTCTAAGTCGACATGCTCCCATCGAAGCGCGCACAGCTCACCGGACCGCAGTCCTGTTTTCGCCCATACTTGGATATAGGTTCTTTCACGTAGATCCTGGAACGCAGCGAGTTTTTTAAGCTCGGTTAACGTGAAAGGTTGTACTTTATCTTTCTGCTTGCTCTTTCTGCGCTTAACAGCAGAGGAAATTTTAAACCCTAACAATGGGTTATTAGTGATAGTCCCGTCTACAACGGCTTCACTAAAAGCTGCACGGAGTACTTTGAATGTACTGTTTAGGGTCGAATTTCCCATAGAAATGGCTAATTCTTGAGCTAATTCTCGCGCGCTACGTGAATCAAATTGCGTTATTGGGGTGTTACCCACGTACTTTTTAAGCACGGTCGCTCTACTTTTGTAGGTTCTGAGGCTACCGGTCTTAAGTCCTTTGTTTTCCGCCTCGGTTATTGCGCGTTCGAGGTAGAAGCCTATCGAAGCATTGGAAACACCGCGACCGAAGAGTTTAAGTTTTTTAGAATTAGGGAAATAGTCGGCGTAGCGAAATACGTTGTTAGTTATTTTGTTTTTTATTTCGCCCAGCAAGTTTCCAGCAGCAGTAATGTTGGACTTATCTGTAGGCCAACCTGAAAGGGGCTCCCGACAAGGAACCCCTTTATAAGTAAATGCTACCNAAATTGTTTTGGATTTTTTATTCTCGCGGATAGTTACTCCGCGTGGAAGGTTGATCTTCCTTGTTGTCTTACCCATTTGTCTATTGCATCTAAGTCTACGAAACGGCNTGCGCNTTTTACGTCCAAAACATGGTGACCTAAACGCCAAACTCCTTTGCTTAAACGCTGACGCACCGCTTCGGGTGTTACATCATAGTCGCGATAGTATACACCAATTGGTAGCGTAGCTGACTTAGGGGCGTTAGACATTTCTTGTCTAACTAATGACTTAACTAGTTCGTTTACTGATAACTCCATCACATTTGCACCGATGCTGTTATGACATCCGCGAGCTGCTGGTAAGACTGCAGGCGTTTTTGAAACTCCTCACAGGTAATACCGTCCAACTCGTCAAGTGCGTACACCACGCCTTTTGATTTGTATCCTACAATTACGAATGCTTTTTCGCCTGCTGCTTCGGCTTCTTCTAGCCAGACTCTTTGTTGAGCGCTAAGCTTTGGGACGATCAAAGTCGATTCGCGTTTAGGCAACGCTTTGATGTATTTATATTCAACCCAGGTGGGTGATCCTACGCCATCTAACCTTCGGTAAAACGCATCAGATACGCCACCGAAAAAGTTATCATTGATTTTCCATTTACGCACCGTAGCTGGGATTTTCTTATGCACGGCACGAGTAAAGTCGGATTCAATCATGGGGTATTAAAGCCCGTTTCACGGAGAGGTGGGCAAGACCTACGAGTTAGTGCACATCGAGACGACGGGTGATGTGCACCACCGTCTTTATGCCACAGCCTTTTCCGCAGGCTCTTTAGTAGACTTCATACGAGTATAGTTCTCGCTGGCTTCGGCAAACAGGTTCTCGTCTGCCCAACCTTGAAATTCGAAGTCTACGTTATGCCACGTTTGACCGCGAGGATTGCGATCGAGTTTTCCGAATATACGGTAAACTGCACCGTAGCGGGGAGTTCCTTTTCCGCAGCGTAGTTGTAAGTCAGAGTTCCACGCACGTGATACTTTGAGCTTAGATGATGCGAAGTCCATTAACGCTGGCATTTCTACTTCACCTTTATCATTTAAGATAAGTAAAGTGTGAGTTGCCGTTTGCGCAATGTCGAAATCAGCCGGGTCTTCCCCTTCGTCGGTCAGTGACTCTTTAGCCTCTGCTTCCGATGCGAAGTTACCGAAGAAACCGCCACCTAGGTCGCGTTTCTTAAAGACGGTAAAGCCCGTTTCGAAGAACAAGTTAATAACTAATAGTTCTTCAGCCGGTTCGCCTGTTACGGAATTTAACAAATCACCTGCTTTTGCGCCAGCAATAAATCGACTTGAATCCGAGTCCACTTCTGGGCTCATTTTCTGAATCAATTTAATACGTGGGATTTGTAAGTCGTCAGGGGTTACGTTTTCGTTCCCCAGTGCAACACCTGTTTGTAGGTGAGCTGGCAGGGTACTGGTGTTTTGGATCGTTGATGGTAGTGACATATAGTCCTCGGTTCTTTGGTTACTTCGTTAGTACAGCATTAGTGCTGGACAGTAAATATAATCAATGATTATATTTAGTGTCAATTTAATTCGCGGATAGTTACATCTGCCTGTTTGAAAGGCTCTATACCGGGAATGTCTTCGCCCTGCTCTAACAATTCGTTATACGCAGAACTAGCAATACGCTTTTGAAACAAATAAAACGCATCGTTTTCTTTCATCCACGCAATGAGCGCATCCCAGTCTTTTACAGACGCGTGGGTTTTCTCACTGACACGGATATTTGCAAGCCCGTCAATGCTGGTCGCATCGATGCCGAGTTCTTCACAAATTTTGATGATCTGCATTTTCAAATCATCAAATACTTCTTTGTGAAGCTTGGCTTTCTTATCGAGCTCGCGATAGGTTCGGCGCTCTTCGAGCGCTTGACCTATGAGTTCTTTTAACTTCGACATAATTACTCCGGCTTACGGCTGGTAATTTTCTAACGCCTCAATAGTAGCGTTGATTTGCGAACGCAGCTCATTTGGATCTGCGCGTTTTTGCAAACGCTCTAAATCTGTTTCGGCTTTTTTGCGTTCCACGGCAACGGTATAGTCGTCGCGTTCTTCGGTCTGATCGATCTCACCATTTAGCATGCCGCGTAACTCATCGGTAAGCTTGGTTAACTCGATCTTTTTCTCCGCTATTTGTTCTACGACCTTGGCCTTAGAACGGATAACCTTGGTCAGGTCACGCATGGCATCAAGAGCAACATCAGCGGGTGATTTTTCTGGCTCCGCTTCTACTTCCGCTTCCGTCTCTACCACGGCTGATTCGGCCACAGGTTCTTCAGTAAATTGCGAAGAAATCGCTTCGCGCTCATCTTGAGTGACACTTTCATTATCGATATCCTCAGACTTAGTAGTTGAGGCAGGTACTTCTTGTTGTAAATCGAAAAAGTCCATAAGGGCTCCTTATATCTTTTGGGTTTTAATGGTTGGTTGGGTAGACGTTGAATCGGTAATTTCATAGGTTGTGCTTTGCCAGTGTGCAGTTTGCGTGCGTTTAGCGTCCTGCGAACTTACTTTGGCACACGTCTTGTCGTACATTTCGAGTAACTCTGAAAATGAATTAGAGTCATCTGCGAAATAGTTAATTAATGCCCTGCGTTTTTTTGTGCTATACAGGTGCAGTAAAAATTCGTTTTGTAAATCACGTAAATGTTTTTCTAAATCAATCATGCGGCTGCCCTAGACTCAGCAAGTTCTTTAAGTAGATCGAGGGTGTTATGTAGCTTAACGCGTTTACCTTCGAGCTTTTCGTACACAGACGTTTCGATCGTATCTGCAGCAGCAATACGGATAGTTTCGGTACGCTTTGTTTGTCCTGCACGATAGAACCTGCGATTGAATTGTTCATAGTGCTCTGCATTGTAAGTAGGGCTAGCCCATATAGTGGTTGTCGCTGCGGTTAACGTGAGCCCATGTCCTGCAGATTGCGGGTGAGCGAAGATCACTTTGATATTACCGGCTTGGAATTGGTCGACAATTTCAGATCTTTGTGTATCTTTCGTTTCTCCGTCGATCACAGCGTAAACAATCCCTTCTTTTTTACACAGCTCGACCATCGCCGTGCGTTCATGCTTGAAGTTAAACGCCACCAAGCATTGGTTACGTTCCATAATTAAGTCACGAACCAGTTCATAGCGCTCGTTGTGGACCTTATGTACGTTACCGGCTGAATCATATACACAGCCAGTCAGCATTTGTTGTAGCTTTCTAAAACGTACACCAGCGTTGATCGCGTCGACGCGCCCAGATTCTAGTTCCAAGATCGAATCTTCGAGGAATTGCTCGTACTGCTTGCGTAGTTTTTTGGGGATATCAATCGACATATCCGTAACGATGTTTTCAGGCATATCAATACAGTCTTCGAGTTTCACCCTAAACGTAATATCTGACAGCATCGCGGTGACGACTTCTTCGGCGTTAGGTTTGTCCCGCCATTGTCTAACCGTGGGGGTTACCTGATACGGTGTTTGTACTTGATTCTGGAAGTGGTAAAAATTTTTACCTAGTCGTTCGCCATCGTCTACAATATGTACCTGCGACCATAGGTCGACAACCGACTTAGGATTCGGGGTACCGGTTAAAATTACGCGGTACCTGAACGCTTGTGCCAGTTTCATTATCGACTTAGTGCGTTTCGCTGTTTTATAGTTCTTAAACGCGGTCGACTCATCGACTACCAGCGTGTTGAAACCAACCAACACCTGGGGGTTTTGCTCTAGCCACTTAACAGCATCGTGGTTTGTGATCACAATGTCCGTGTCTTCTGCAAATGCCTGTGCACGGTTTTTGGCATACGCCACTGAGTACGTTAAATTCGGTGTCCATTTGTCGATGTCATTACCCCAGGCAGGTTGGAGGATAGACAACGGCCCCAGAACCAAGGTTCTTTGTGCTAGGCCCTGGGTCTTACGTGTATTAATTGTTTCTAATGTCGCGCGTGTTTTTCCCGAGCCCGCATCAGAAAAATTAAGCACCCGTGGGTTGTCCAGCCAGAAATCATGGAATGCCTGCTGGTGTTTAAACATCGGTGGGTTATTAAATAGCGGTGCTAACATGATATAACCTCTGATTATTAACTTTCATATAAATCGACTTCATAAGTAGTACATGTCCATGATTGACCGGTGTCTTCCAGAAAGGCTACAAGCATGTCGACATTACAAAACTTATCTAGGTGCTCTGCCATGAGGGCGTCGCTGTTATTTAACGCTAGAAACATGGAGATAACGCGCCCTTGTGTGTGTTAATCTTCAAATAGCCAAGGGTCAGCGGTCCTGAATTTATTGAATAACTCGCGTGGCGTTAAATAGCATTCTTTACTCTCCGTCACTAAGATCTGCATCTGTATTCCCCAGTAAATAATTNGGNATAANGGCTGCATGGTCTAGGTGCGGAGCGATGATTTNAAAGAGTCGTTTGGCGGCNTCTTCTTNGTTTAACCCGGTTNGCTCACTGCGGAAAAGGGTATCTACTCCGTCTAATATTTCGCGTGTGTAGTAGTCACGCGCTTCTATTGACTCTTGAAGTATCCTTCTTAGCTGGTGCGCTACTGATACGTGTTCTTTTTTTNCTTCGGCTAAACGGTTTCTAATCCATGTCGGGTCGTTTACATTTACCCATGGATTGTTAGACATATCCTGGTGGGTATACACACCATAGCCGCTGTTTGGGTCGAAAGGTCCGGTGCTCATTATTCACTCCACTCACATAGGTTTTCTTTTTTGTAGTCGCACCATTTACAATTGTGTTGCGACGGTCTTGGGGGCCAGCTTGTACAGGTGGTCAGTGCTAAAGCGCGTTTTTCTACACGTGTTTTTAGCACCTCTGCTTCTGCACGGGTGTATAGTTTGTTTAACTCTTCGCCTTTATCGACATACCAGAAATCGGTTTGTACGGTTTGAAGTTCTGGGTAACGTTCAAACGCGGCGATGGTGTAAAACATACCCTGCAAACCGTGTTTTAACTCGTTACCGAATTTACGGCCGGTTTTGTAGTCGATACACCACCCAGAGGTGGGCGTTTCCATTACAAAAGCATCGAGCTTGATACGGCCCCAGAGATCTTTGTCGCGCCAACTGCATGGCGACCAGTCTTGTTTTACACCCCAGTTTTCTTCTAGCTCTACCATTCCTGCGCTAAACAGTTCACGTAGGTCTAAGAACTTTTTCTCGAACTTTTTAAGCTCTGCAGGCATGTCGATTTCGCCGCGTACGAACTTTTCTGCGTCGTCATGGACTTTAATGCCTCGGTTCAGTGCAGCGTTATCGCTGTTGTCAACTTTCACTTTTTCGACTTTTGCTTTGTACACTTTGTAAGGGCACATTTCGAAGTCGGTGATAGTCGTAAAAGCCCAGACCGGTACATCGCCGGTACTAGGTTCTGGGGTCTTTAACCTTTGTCCTGGGACAAAGACTTGATCGGGATTCATCTTATGCATCGGCAGCCTCATCGGTGTCTTGCGGGTTAGCCATGTCGTAATACTTTGAGATGTCTAAGTCGATTTTCTTGAGTCTTTCGACATCCATCTGTGTGGCGTTATTGCGCAGTAGCTGTTCTTTGTATGTTTCTTCCAGCGTCCATTTTGTCACCAAGAATCGATCGCGCACGCCGTCGCAGGTGATACGCTGCTCTTCTATACCCATTTTACGGAGCATGGTGTTCCATGTTTTGCGGGGTAGGTACTTGTTAGCGAAATACTCAAACACTTCGCGGAGCTGCTGCTTTTTAACACCGCATTCGTGACCGGTGTTGGCTTTGGCTATCCATGTCAAAAGGGTGTTTCTTACTGATTGGAAACGCAGTTGCTCTAAGTCCGTTGCAGGAAGTGACTCTAAAATCTCGCAGTATGCAGATAGATCGCCTTCGACGAACTTTTGCATAAGTAGGTTATAAGCATCAGCACTGTGCTCGCGTAGTTTAAGCTTCGCAGTATTAAGTATTGGGTTACGAACGTGACGCTCTACCCATTGAAATCTAATCAAAAACGTTGCGAATAGATTAAGTTCGGCTTGGATTTCTTTACCTATGTTTCGCTCGAATAAATCTGGTATTACGTCTTTGAGTTTAACGCGCTGAAATTCGCCTACGTTGTAACGTCTATCTTCGGAATCTATACGTACTGAATCGGCTTCATTAGAAGTGAAAATAAAGTTCGTATAAGTGCGCCGTGATATAGGGTTAGAACGCATTAATCTAAGCGTCTGCATTTCTTGGGTTATTGCGTTTTTGAAAAAGTTTTCAACGTTAGTGTTTCGCGAGTTACCCATGCGAAATTCATCGACTACCATGATCAAACAGTGCTCGATGTATGAATTAAATTGATCATCGAAGTTTTCCATGGATTTTTCTAATGCTGCAGGGTGTTGTGTTCCGTATTGTGGGTGGTTAAATAGCGGCGCAAGAATGTGCTCAAACAGAATCCCTTTACCCGTACCTTGGGTACCCTGCAAAACCCATGCGGTTTTAGCTTTAGTTTTTGTTTGAAAAACATAAGCTAGCCAGTTGATAAAATGCTCAAACGTAGGTAATTCGTTCCCTAATACGTGATACAACACTTGGTATATCACAGGACATACGGCATGTAACCTAGAACCGTAACCGTAGGTTAAGCCCTCAGTTATTTCCTCCGGTATGTCTGCGTTTGCTCGCATGTAATCCGTTTCTACGAAGGTATTGATTATGCTGCTTCGCATATCGACGCCAGTAGAGGCGCGCGGATTGTATTCTATAGTCCATGGAGGAATAACATCAGGAACAGGTTCGCCATTAGCCAAAAGCCAGTCATTACAGCTATCTTTTTTGGAGTAGTTAAGCGAGAGAAGCGTTCCATCACCCTGGCGATACGAGACTTTGGCGTAAGTGTCACGTTCCACATCGTGCACGACCATGTATTTGACATTGTCTTCCATTTTCTTTGCGAATTGGTTGCAGAAATCTTTGTAAGCGCCTGGGTCAGCAGATTCGAAGGAAAAGGGGTCTTCGCCTTTGAATGAGTACATGACTCGTGGATTATCAGTGAAGCACCAATACGCGGTGGAATCCCCCCCGTTAATATTGAAGTGAGCATATCCATCGCGTTCATATTCAAATCGGATTCGCATCCTCGGAGGATTCGCAACACAAGCTCTGTCTTCTCCTGTTAGCCCATCTTTGAAATTAAAATATTTTGTTTTACGGGGTTTAACACCTAGTTCTTTGCAGATCTCATTGATGCGCTTATCGGTTTCTTGTTTTACGATATCTGGATCTAGGTTCGTTAGCCTAGGTGCTAGGTCTAATGTATGGTCGACCTTTTTAACTGACTGTATTCGCCAGTCGTCATTCGCGATAGGAGAGTTAACTCCAACGAACTCCGGCGGTGCGATATAAATTAACTGTGCGTTATTTGCAGTAGCTGGATCTATCGTCCATTTTAACGCGGTTTTAGTTTTGTTTAATGTAAGTTGGCTTCGCACTAGTTCGTTATCGAAGTTCATGCTGCGTAACCAGTCTTTCAGCGCTGCTGGCTCTACAGGATCATCCAATAAAAAATGATAGTGGATGTTGATTGTTGGTTTTAGACCGAAGCCTGAAGACACGCCAAACACATAACTGATGTTATGCATATAAGCGGGAAAAATCGTTGTTAGTGTTTGCTCCGCTAATTCTTTTATACGGCGCGCATTAAGTTTTTCTTGGGATACATCTATGTTGGGTAACGCTAGACCATCTATATCGATAACGATATGGTCTGTAAGGGCGTTTTTATCAGTAAGTCCTACACGTCGTTTTTTCTTGATTTGTTGCTTGGCTTCGCCTTTCAACAAACAATGTCCATTTTGTGCAGCGGTCTTTAAGGCTTTTTCAAGCTCTCCAATGCCTGTCTTACTGTGCGCGATAGGTACCGCGTAAGAATCAAAATGGGCAACGTTCGGATATGCTTTGCTGCCCTTTTGATTGTACGTTTTGCACAGTTTAGCCTTACTGGACGCTGCCAGAAAGGTCAATTGTGCCATGATTACTCCTTGTCCAGTCCGTGGCGTTTACGATGGATTTTTTCTCGGTCTACGATCACGTCTTTAGGGGCATCGAAAAGAAGACGCACGCGCCCGTGGTGTTTATCTTTTACTACTGTAATTTCGCAGGTTTGGGTACCAAATGTGACAAAGAATTTATCACTGGTAGCGGGGTTTGCTGTAAGAGCTAGTGACATTGGTTGTTCCCTCTGATGATTGGTTTGTAAATATAATCAATGATTATAACAATAACAAGTTATTTTGAATAACAAGTGTCGTATCCTCCCTCAGACTCCAGGGGTAAATCCGGTGCCCAAGAAGGGGAGGTATTCATGTTGTCATACATAATCTGCATCACGACATCAGGGGTACTTCCGTCTGCAACTGCAATTATTTCGTCATGGACTTGAAGAGCCACTCGGCCGTTATAGGCGCGTAGATCTTCTTGTATGTCCAACATCATTTCTTTCATCGCCAGTCCAGCTAAGGCTTGGGCGATATTTTCAAGAAGTTTCCCGCCATATAAGCGTTTTTCAACGAGCTTTTTAGACTTATAGTCATAGCTGTCATAAACCACTTCATACTGCGGCCCTTGGGCTGTTTGTATTTCTTTGTTCCGTAAGTTCGGGAACTGCAAATACATCCCATTTGGGAGTTCTAGGCACTGATGGCGTACTGTAAGACATCGCCAGGTTTCCAAGGTATCTTTGCGTATCATTTTCTGGATGATTTGGTTACCAATTTCCCAGCACTTTTTGATCATTGGGTGAGTGCGCCGATACGTTTTAACAATTTTCTCAATTTCGGGGAAAGCCCATGGCATAGGAGGTATCCCCATTGGGCCCGATTCCATTGTCCTGTGGAACGTACGGGCACCCATCCCGTATTGAAGTCCAAGACGGGCCACTTTCCCCACGTTACGCTCAAGTTGGTGGGTTTGTTTTGTGACGGGGAATCCGTAGATGTCTGTTGCAAGAGTGGCATAAGTGTCTATTCCGTTTTTAAATTGATTCAACAGTGCGGTTTCCTGGGCGAACCAAGCAACGATACGTGCTTCAATGTTCGATGAGTCCGCGACATAGACCAGCTGGCCAAAGGGGGCTGTCAGTGCTTTACGGTGTTCAGAACCGCGTTGTAGGTTTTGGAGGTTTAGTCCTTCGTTACCGCCGTAACGCCCGGTATGTGCCCCATAATAAACCAGAGGTACAACAAGTTTATTATCGTTATTAGGGCGGCCATTAACGGCTTGCACGAGTTTTTTGGCGCGACTAACAGCCTGATTTGATTTTGCGCGTTCACGGGCTTCGAAGATAGGGAGGAACTCATGGTTTTCTCGCTTCAANTTTATATACGGTACGTCGTTTTTACCGAGCGCCGGGGTTTGCTTCCCTGTTGTTGGGCTTTTTTTCATCGGTATATCCATACCAAGTGATTCAAGCAACAACGGGAATTCTTTATTACTAGAGAATGTTTTAGGGGATATCGCTTGTAGTTCCCCATTTATCATCAATCGTCTGGCTTTTATTTCATCTGAGTTGACGAAATCGATAGCCGTTTGTATGACTGATTCTTTCTCTTTGGTTGCTTCTACGGCAACGCGGTCCATAAGAGATGTATCAAGTACAAAGACAGGGTCACAGAACATGCGCACTGTCATATCTATTATGTCCATTTCTGGTTTGGGATACCACTGTTCCATCTGTTTGAAAGACTCGTAGGTAATATCGGAATCTTGCACACCGTACTGGATCAATATTTGTTCTGTGCCATCGGCTTCGATGTCTTCGTAGGTTTTACCTTTAAATGACTCGAGCTCAGTTCCTTTGTGCTTAGATTTGTCGTTAGGGAACAGTCGTTTGGTTAACGAGTCCAGGTCTGATTTATGGTGCGGCCATAGTCCTTTGGCCATTGCCATGGTGTCGCAGTAATAAGAGGGGATGAAATTGTGCTTCTCAGCTAAAATTAGTCCGTCGAACTTGGTGTTTTGGCCTATAAGGCGTACGCCGTTGGATGCTTCTAGGCTTTTAAGTTCTTCAACAAGCACATCTATTTCATTGGGCGTATACCAGCGGGTATCTTCGTGTTCGACCTTCATCGAAGCGCCTAGAATCTGGAACCTAGGATCTCGGACGTAGGCCATAGTACCTAGTTTTTTTATATTGTACTGGGAGTCGAAATACGTCTCCCAGTCTAAGGTTACGTCGATCATGCTACCTCGTTGCCTAATAATAAGTTGGCTAAATCGTCTTGGTCTAGGTAATCCATCACATGGTTGAGTATCCAGTCTTTATCGCAGATATGAGTTTCAAAATTGTCAGCTATGTGTTGGCTGTCAATGAAGTCTAATAAATCAGTGTGATCGAAATGGTCAGCAGCGTCCGCAGCCGACCAGCCCATATCTTCGAGTTCAGCGATCATTTCCGATATGTCATGTCCGTCCATTTCCACTTCGACATAGCTGCCGTTAGGGGTAATAGTGACGGACTTAGGTGCGAGATTAGCCATCTAAGTCACCCGCTAACGACGCCGCAAAGATACGAGTATCTAGATCTGAGATATCTTGTAGTTTTTCTTCGAGTTCAAGCTTACGCTTTTGCTCGCGTAATACGCGCTCGCGCTTTGCCTGCTCGCGGCGTTCCTTTTCTCGCGCTTTACGGGCTTCTTCTATAGCGAACATTTCACGAGGGACAGAAGTCCGAGCTGCAGGCCAGGTTTCAAGCAACTGGTTAAGCGTAGATACTGATGATAATATCAACTCTGTCTTTTCTGCAGTTTGTTTCAGGTCTGCTGCTAGGTTTTTCGCTTCTTCATACACGGTGTTGTAGCGTGATAGAAATTCACGGTCACAAAGTATTTCGTTTGTGTTTGGGTTAACTAAAAAACCGTTCATCAGATTATTTTCAAGGCTCAACGAAAAATGGTAGGCCGATACCCCTTCAAAGTCTGCATAATAGACAGTGTTGGGTGAACCGGGGCAGTCTTTAATATCCCATATGTATGCTCTTTTAGCCGACATAAAGTCTTTTAAGCTATTCGGAGCACAGGCCTTTATGTTTTCGAATGCTTTTTGTGAAGCTTCGCGCATTTCTTTTGCGGCGTCGTTGAGTTTAATTTCGGCGTCTTTGAAAGCCTGATCGAACAGTGCTTTTACTACACGTCCCATGATGGTAACTTTGTTTTGTTTAGATAAGGTCATTTGATCTCCTTAAATTGTTCAATACCGTAAGCGACCATGTACTCACGTTTGTATTTATTCAGGGCCTGCTTAACACAATCTTTGCCATTAAAAGCGTAGTAGTGGCGCATAACAGCAACGACGTCGTCATTATTTATGTGCCCATCTAAGAGTCGTTCTAGGGCCTCAAACCCAGAAGGTAGGTTTTTTACGTCACTTTCTAGTTCTATATATGGGCAATAGCGGCCGTGATCGTGGGTCCACGCCAGTTGGATATAGGCCCATATATCATCGGTTGTTTTGCGGATATTCTGATTAAGTTCCGTACGCTGTGACTCGTTGATTATTCGTTCTGGGTCCTGGGCCGCTACAAGCACTTCGCCTTTAGGGGTTACTTGAACCCCATCGGCAATGCGTACACCTTTATAACGATATGGGCACGTGTAGTGCTTAACGCGTTGGCTTTTTTCCAAGTTGTGGTGCATGCAGAGAGTTCCGTAGTTACGGAACGCGCTGCGGATACGGCTGAACTTATGTTCGTTGGTTTGATCGAGGGTGACTTTAAACGTCACCGTGTCGTTTTGATCTACAACAAATAAAAGTTCACCGTTGTAATAAACCCCCATGTCGAAACCCACGGGGCGGGTGTGCATCCCGCCAGTTAGGCGGGCACCCTTGGACGCATCCTTACAGTTACCAAATTTCTGTGATAGCTGTGTAAACATGTTCATAATTCTATTACTGTTACCTCGCCAAACGGTGGTTGTTCTGGGGTTTTATTGTCATACACCATCCAATGGACGGGGCAATTTGGATCTTGTCCGTGATCTGACACGTATAAATCCGTGAAGAAAATCACAGCGGCTGGGGCCTCTTCTAGCTGTGTCACATGTTCCATAACTGCTTGAAAGTCCGTGCCCCCGCCTCCGTGAAAGTTGTTATCAACCATCTCGCCTTTTTCGAGTACTTCTTCGTGGCGTACTGCGGTATCCGTGTGAATTATGGTAATTTTTTCTGGTGGGCAATCTTCGATAATGCCATTCACTTCAGATAAAAATGCTGTAACCATCTCCTGGTTACAGTAAATAGACCCAGAGGTGTCAAAAATGATGCACAAATGGGGGCACTCTTCCGAGCGCATAATGGGTAGGTACATGCCATGCGGTAACCCACGACGTGAGGGGCGGGCCCAAGACACATCGCTTTTGCCTGTCATCTGTACAAAATCGCGTAATTTAGCACGCCAGTCGACTTTCGGTTGGATAAGGTCGTCAACGAGTTTGGCGATGACGTCAGGGCAGTGACCGCCTGCACGTTTTTGAGCATCGCGAGCTGCAGTAAGCTGTTGCTGCATTTCTAATTCGCGTTGGCGCATTTCCGATGGGCTGGTTGCTTGCCCTTGAGAAGGCTTACCGTCAGAGGGTTTAAAATCGTTACCCTCTAATAAGTGATCGGGATTGTCCTGCGCATCAGGGTCGAATTTTTGTACGAGATCTTCATAACAAGCATCAGCACTCCAATTCATATCGTACTCGTCGGATAACAGTACACCTTGAGGCAACGGCACGCCTGCCTTGCTGATAAAATCATTGATTATATAGTCAGCCGCAACATTAAAACGTTCTTTGTTACGCCCTTTTAAACGATCGACATGTAAGAACACTTTGTGCATGACTTCATGGCATAGAATACCTTGTAAGTATTCATCATCACGACCTTTCATTTCCATGTTTTCTACGAACTCTACGTTGTAAAAAATGTCACGGCCGTCGGTCGCCATTGTTGGGATTTGTGGTTCTTCACGTAGCTGGCAGTTAAGCAGTAAATTACCAAAAAATGGCATGTGCAAAGATAGTTTGATTCTTGCACGGGTTAATCGAGTAAGGGCGTCCATTTTGGTCTCCTAGTTTTGTTCTGTTTCGATTGGCGTAAGATTAATTACGCCAATATTTAATCGGTGTATAACCTAAACAATTAGTGCTTGGTTAGCTTGAAGGAAGTCGCGGAACGCTTGTGAGCGAGACACTTCTTTCGTGCGTTTAAACGTTTCTTTAAAGAACGTTACTTGGTATTCACTTGGCATGCGTTTTACGAACTTCGCTAAGTGATCGGCGTTGTTGATGTCGCAGCGATAAGACAACGCCTGGGTTAATGCAAACAGTACGTCTGGTTTGTCAGGCACCGGTGTGGTGTCAGGGTGTTTAAGCAAATACGCCATATCTGGTAGGTTTTTCCAGATACGCAAAAAGCCAAGTAGCTCCGCGCCGTTGCCTTCACCGATTGTGCCATTAATAAGCTCGTGTTGGATTTCAGCCGGCGCATCTACGTACGGGTCGCACATAGCAAGCGAACGAGGTGTACAGTTAATGTCTAGCTTAGGATCGAAGCTTGTCAGGATGTTTTCACGCCATTTAGCGAAAGCAATTAACGAAGTATTTATACCTGCGTCTTCAGCCCATTTCACCCAGTCGTTTAAATCAAAGTCCATTTCAACTTTAGGTGCCAGTCGGTCAGCGATGTGTGTTGGCATTTTATGCGTAGCCGCACGGTGTTTGGCCGAGTTAAACGCAGTAACAACCATCCAGCCTTTCGGTACTTCGTAGTCATGTAGCTTACGAGGAGCGTGAATCAATGAACTTAGGGAGTTCTGCATCGCTGGTGCCGCTTGTGCGAACTCATCGATGAAGAAAATACCTTCTGGGCCGTCACGGTCCGCGAGTGGTAGCCAGTCTGGTTTGGCAAATGTCGAGAATCGCTTACCATCGCGTTCGATGAAATCTGGTAAGCCAACAAGGTCTTCGATACCGTGGTTACATGGACGGAATTCGATGACCGGTACACCTAGTTGTTTAGCAGCTTGGTAAACAACCGCAGATTTACCTACACCCGGCTGCCCTTCAATAGCGAATGTCTGCATGCGGTTAGCGGTGAACTGGAAAGCGATAGCGTTTACAATGTCAGATGATTTCATTTTTGTTTCCTTAATTGAGAAATTAAATAAGCGTTTAAATTAACGGCTTTGCGGTACTTCATATAAGCTACAAGCACCCAGAGCCAATACAACGGGTTGAATAAACTGAGCCCGGCAAGTAAAGGGATAAGCACGATGAAACCTACATACAGGTCAATTACTCGTGGCATCCTTTACATATCCTGCACTAGTTGATTTATTGAAAAATCCGATCTTGTTTCTCTCATGATCGAACGCGAACAGGTAGAACTCACCGTCTTCGACGATATGTATGTCCTTGCCTGGTTTAGAATGGATAACTTCCACAGCGCCACGGAATTGCTCTTCCGTTTCGCAAGGAGTTTCTTTTTCAGTATCACGGGGCATATATAACTCCTGATTATACTTCTAGCCAATTAGTTTCAGTGACTTTTTGGGTGAAAGGGTTAGTCGTTATTGAGTACGAGCCGCACATAACGTCTCTACGATGGCCATTTCTGGTTACTGCTTTACGATAAGCAGCGCGACCGCGAGACATTTTTACCACCTTGTACCCGAACATCTCTGCTGCAGCTAACCATGTATCTAACGAATCGTATTTCACGGTGTGTTTGCTGCGCACTAGTGCTCTCCTATCCACAAATAGTTGTGGTCCGTTTCTGTGTCATAAACACCGAAACATTCCCCGTTATGGGGATTACGAGCAACGTCTGTAGGGTATTCGTTGGTTTCGTCTTTATCATAGTAAAGACCGAAGAACGCTACCGCCGCGAGCCACTCGTTGTGGTTGGGGAATGTCATGGTTTTTTGTTGCATACCCATACTCCGATACCAAAACCTATGCATAGCATGGCGAAGACAGGAGCAAGCCAAAAAATCCCTATGGCTAAGCCACTACTCGCTATCACCCAAGGAGCTACTTTTAGTATCGCTTGGTCTAGCTTGTTTTTGGCGAGATTTTTTAATTCGTTCCATTTCATTTCTGATCTTCTCCTTAGCATTTCGAGCTTTACATACTGCTGAGCTGTAAGCGCGCTTAGCGTGATAGGAATACTTTTCGGGGTTACGTACGACATCTGCAGTTAAGGTAAACAACAGATGCCGTACGAGTTTGCTTAACAACGGCATGGATTAATCCAATGTAAGGCCCTTGTCTGTTTCTTTAAAGAAAATGCCAAGGGGTTCGCCTTCGGCTGGGTTAGCAAGAATGATGTTGCCCAAATCTTCAAAAGTGATGTTGTGCATCATCGCGGTGAGCGCGCGCCACTCG
This sequence comes from Alteromonas mediterranea DE, assembly GCF_000020585.3. NCBI lineage: Bacteria > Pseudomonadati > Pseudomonadota > Gammaproteobacteria > Alteromonadales > Alteromonadaceae > Alteromonas > Alteromonas mediterranea. Next base: position 3,288,451 of record NC_011138.3, on the reverse strand, counting down.
TCTTCGGTGTCGGTTAACGTAGCACCGTGTTCGTTGAGTAACTTGCGTTCTTCTTCTGTGATTTCTACTTCGCGTTTTTCAATTGCTGACATTGTCGTCTCCTTAGAATGACGGGGTAAGGTTGTTTATATAATCAGAGATTATAAAGTTTGTTAAATAACTTTTAGTTATAGGTAACACTCAATATAGGTTTTCATGTTACTTATAGATTTTGTTTTATTGATTGAAGCTATGGATATTATGACGTCATGAACAGAAGGATCTGTAATGATGTCTATGGGATTTCGGTTAGCCATCCTGAGAAGTAGGATTTTCATGATCCCAGTACTCCGTATAATTACCTGTACCAGACATTTCTAAGTTCGAAGGCCCTAGTTTCTGGATTATAGGTCCTGTGATAGAGGCTTCATCGAAATGATCTATGTCTAGCACATTCGAATTTGTTCTCTCGGGGAAATATACTACCCGAATCATCTTATGTACTCGATTAAGTGGCTCCCGAATATACCTAGATTCTGAGATAGTTTTTTGAGGGTAGTTCTTAACTTTTCGTGTTGCTCTCCAACGAAAAAAATATCTACAGGGTTGTGGCGAATCGTCTCTTCGTTTTTTATTATTTCGATCATTCGAGAGGCCATATTATGTACTCCATCGAGTTGTTCGTAAAAGCATACATGTCGGTAGACAGCTTTTTGAATATAGCGGATAACTCTTCGTTTCTTTTACCGTCAAAAAATATATCTACGGGGTTTTTAGTTATGCTTTTATACCGTACGATTTCAATTACTTCATCGTTCATGGCAAAAGTACTCAGAGTAATGCTTATGGCAAAACATGCCTGGGGTTAACTTAGCAAGTATATTTGATATTGAGTATCCGCCATCCATGTGGCTGATATCTACTGGGTTTGATTCATGAAAGTGTCGGATTAATTCAATCATTCTGTGTAATATTCCGCAAATTCGTGTGAAACGTACATCTCATAACTTAGTTGTCTTAGTATTTCCATTAAAACAGTTGAGTCGGCCGCTGTGCCACCATAAAAGTTTATGTCCACTGGGTTTTTTGTATTGTTGAATTTAATTATTTTTATCATGTCGATAGACCGCAAAGGTTGTATATACAGATAATTTAGAAGACAGTTTCTTGAATACAGCGGCTACTTTTTGGTTACGTATTCCAGTACCAGAATTCCCGTAAGCTATGTCTATGGGGTTATTCCCGTTCCTGTTACCGACTCTGAACAGTTCTATCATTCTTGGTAATACTCCACATAATATATATTGGGGTGCTCTCTTCTAAGTTCTGAAGACAGTTTCAATAAAAGTGACGATACGATGTGGCATTCTTTTTGGCTTGCTTCAAAAAAGTTAATGTCAACAGGGTTTTGAGGACTATCGAGTAACTCTAATGTAATCATTTTACTCGGCCTTTTTTAGAATGCGGTTACAATATGAACATCGGTCCCACTTAAAATGGGTAGTACCTAGCGGGACAAGTTTATTGATTACTAGAGAAAGTGATTGGTCTATTACATCTATGTCTATTGTACCGCCTGTGGCATCTATTATTATCTGCATTAGTAACAGTACCCAATAGATTCTGCGGGGGTCCAATGACCTACGACCTCGCCGTCAGGAAGTTTTGCAAAGACCTGTTTTCTGGGTCCTTGGTCCGTCATTATGTGACGGGAGAAACTTTGTCCTAGGTTCTGGGTCATTAGCATATAGGCCCACCAGGTGTTGTAGTTTCTGAACACTGTCTCTTTTTTACACATGCGATTTGTCCTTGTCTGTTCTTATTTGGGGCCAAGCTGTTGCAGTTTCAGTGGAGCCTTTTTTAGTGTTTTCCAGTAATCTTCCAATAACATGATTCACTGGGTGCCAGTATTCATTTACGCTGATAGTTATTACTCTACGTGTAAAAGCGATTATCTCTATGCTGTTGTTCATTATAGTATTAGCCCTATTTCTGGCCACGAGCGGTTGTTTTCTACGTTACCCTTGGCGCAGCATGCGACAAGTTTATCAAGGACTTTATTAACTGCACCGTAAGGTGCGGGGCAAACGAAAAAAACACAATCGTATTTTGAGTAGGCTATCTCAATGTTATTCGGCATAGGTTACTCCGTCGTAGCTTAGAAGTGACGTGCGGTCCAGTTTCAGGAGCACTTTCCGTAGGTTTTCTGGCATTTTGCTACCATACGGGCGTTTAAGTACGTAAGTCGTGCTTTGTATCCAACGCAGTATTTGTAATTTGTCTCTCATTTCCTTGCTTCGGCGTACATGTCGTATTTTTCTTTTGAGTCAAATATTTTCATTACTTTTTTTGACGTAGGTACTGACACCATACCTTTGGGGGCTATTTTAAAAACGATGAGTTCTGATTCAGGGACTTTTGATAAAGAGTCGGGTCCTGAATTAGTGTAAATGGTTATGTACCAAGTATAATTTTTAATATGTAACTTAAACATGTTATTTAATATCCAGCATCCCGTGTTTTTGTTTTGTAGGTCGGCTGCGTAAATGTCCAGTGCATAATCTATATATTAAATTTTCTACATCTGTAACAGGACTGTATTCATCGCGGATTTTGAAGAGTAATGCGCGTCCACTTAACATACACAAAGCAAGTTTGTTTTTATCGTTCATGGCTTATGTCTATCGTACCGTGTCTATTGTATTGAGGGCGGCCGTATATTGTTTTACCCGTCAATTTATGTACCAGAAACTCTACGGGGTGTATGTTAGATAAGGTTTCCCTTACCTTAAATGCTACTTGGCGTTCACAAAGTAATATTATTAATTTAGGTTTCATGGGCTTGAATATAACCTTTGATTATAATTGGTTCCAACGAGAAAAAACGATTAGTACCGGCCGTTTCGATTGTGAAAAACAACACCGTTGGCTACAAGGTAATTACGTTTCCCTGCTATTTGGTACAAAATCATAGCTATAGGTCCTAGGTTCTTGGTTGTTTTAACTTGGACCTTGCACGTGTTTTTAGTCACTTTTACCATTGTGATCGTTTCTTAACTTTACAGATTTCACCGAGGTTGGTGCTGCACTCTCCGCATTCAAGTTGTTTTCCATGTAACTTAGTTATAAGAGCATTTGTGCGTTTGTATTCGATATCTAGGCGCGTGGTGTGGTTGCCGTAGATATCTTCGTCAGTAGAAAACGCTATTAAAAAAGCGTAGTTGGGTTGGGTTTCGTCTGTGTTTACGCCTGCGTCAGAGGCAAACTCAACAGTACCTTCATAACTAAAAAGCTTGATCATTTTAGTATCACTCTTGGGGAATTGCGGATCGTGGGTATAAGAACAGTGTGCGGGGCGATCTTATGGATTAACCATTCCGCAGGGATTGTTTGTCCGCTTTCCACTTCTAGTTCAAAGATTAGTAAATCGTCATCGTACTTGTATAACGTTAGTTTACCCATATTCGTGGCCTCCCTCTGTCTTCTATTTTAGGACCTAGTTTTTCTATTATACGGTTGATAGGAGAGTCATATATTTCTCTTATGCCTACTCGTACCAACCGTGTTTTGGAAACTCGGGTAGGGCGGGTTCTCACTATTTTGACACTATGTACCATAGTGTTCCTATCACTACTGCGTTTTTAAACATTTTTTTGATTACTGTATCCAAGGCCCTTCGTTCTGGGTCGCAGAGCCGAGTATCTGGTAACAATGCCACGCCATCAGTTTTCGGGTAAAGATAAAGTATTTGCATGTAATCTTACTGGGTATAGTTCGGTCGGTTCACCTAAAGCTGAGCGTTTACAAAGCGAGTATATGAGACGCTCTATTTCTAAAGCGATGTCGTCTCCGTACGAGGCTTCTATTATTACTCGGCTTGATCCTCTTTTAAGAATTGATATTTTGCGAGTCATAAACAATGTTCAACATGTTATCTTTATCGGGCGTCGTGGTGGATAAATTAATGCATAGTTTGTGTATCAAACGTTCTACATTGAGGTTTATATCTCCTTTTTCGTCCCACGCGACGATGCTAACATCTATTTCGAATTTAATAATCTGGACTTGAAGGCTAGCCATGGTCAACCCTTAAGATTGTGACTTCGTTAGGTCTACTACAAGACGAATTCTCACACAGCTTGTATATAATAAGCTCTGTTTCTAGGCAAAAATCCGAAACATTTTTGAGTGCTTGTATTGAAGTTCCGTATCTTTCTTTAGTTATTTTAATCTTCTTCATCGACATTTTTTATTAGTAGCGCATCCCTCAAATGAGGGCCTTCAATTATGCTAGGAGATAGAGATTTAATTAAATACTCTATCGCGTGTGTAGCGCCTCCAGGGGCTTCTGTACCTATGCGAATCCAGTTTGTGCCCAATACGATATCTAGTTTGAAAGTTTCAGTCATGGTGTATCACTACTATGTATGTGCTATTCGATCCGAGTTTATGAAAAATAGCGGCAAGGCTTTGGTGAGAGTCGCCCGCTAGAAAAACGAAAGTGGCTGACATTCCTTTTATAATACGAAACTTGCCGTTACTCATGGGTTATCCAAAGTAATTTTCGGCACCGCGCCTACGTGGTCTTCAGCGCCGAGTTTGTAAAAAATGCTATATATCAGAGATTTGTTCTCTGCCTCGTCCGGTATATACAGGTACAAGGACAGTCCCCTATGGAGCTTTATTTCCATATCACTATGGCCATGTACCGGTTGTTGAAATGTACTAGGTCTTTCGAAAGCTTTTTTATGGTACTAGGAGCGCCAAATACGCTTACGGCTATGAATTTTTCGAAGACTATTATTTTCATTAGTATCTCGCTGAAAAGACACTCTCAGTGTCGAACCTATATAGCCATGTCTTGTTGAGTATTTTTCTGAACACAGGAGCTATGGCAAAAGGTACATAAGTCAGGTAAATAATCTTGGCATCAGGGTAGTTTTGTATTCTCATCGTCCTTCCTGCACTTTGATCGATGGCCAAGAATCCTCAGTTTCAGGATTCAGATCAAAGATTCTAGTTAGCAGCTTGTTGACGGAGGAGTATTCGTCAGGGGTAACAAACTCTATCTCATTCCAATGTCTATACATTCCAATCATATTTTTTCTCTATGTATATAACCGCTCCAAAAGGCACTATAGACGCGGCGAATATTCCGCCTGCAAGTCTACCTACTAGGCTAAAAAGCTCGGGGTTATTTGCCATCATGTGCACCGGACCTGTGGTTAGTGTGGCCATGCCGTGTGTTCTGGAATACCTTATCAATAATCTCATTTTCTCCGCTTATCAAAATAAGGGGCTATCGCTGGCCATCGGTTGTGGGTCTCAGGTTCTAGGCCGAGTTTTTCTAGTATCTTGTGTACTGGGTCGAAGTCGAGGGTTGTGGAAACTAGTATTTTGTTATTGAGTCCTTCCCAGATTTCCAGTGGCTGTTTGTCACTCATACTCAAATAATATCCAGTCGCAAGATTCCTCGTACTTCGCGCTACTATCTAATTGCTCTATTATTCTTAGCGCAGCACTTAGTGATGCACTGACAGCCACTTCTAGATTCGCTTGTACACTGATGTGTGGCGGCATTTTTTCTATTTCTATTTTTCCCATTAGGGCTGCCACTCTTCTATGTCATCGCTAGTGCCATAGACTTTACGGATGTTTGATACCGCTTCTTCGATTGTGGCCGATACTGTGATGTCATCAAACTTTTCGGTGACCACAGGGAAGTCTGCGTGCCTAAAACTTACGCATTCAGTGACATCGATACGCTTGGTTTCTTTGCTGCGTATCCATGTTATAAGACGGTATTTTTTGCCGGTAAAAAAGCTGTCACGTACTAGAACATAGGTTCTATATCCTAGGCCGTTTTTGTTAATAACTGGGCGAATCTGGGACGTGTTCATTGGTAGTAGATCCTTTGGTGGTAGACCCTCGGTATTTTATGTCCGTCGGGTAACTCTGCGCCTAACTTAACCAAAACATGGTGTGCTGGATGGGACTTACCTGCATTTACATATAAAGCCATGGCAATAGTGAATTTACGGATTTGGAGTTTTATCATTAGTAGTAAACCTTTGGGTGCGAAAAGGGGGTGGGCACATCCACCCCTATTTTTAGTAACACAACTTTTAGCTTTATGTCCTGATGAGACATTACGGATATCTTTTTGCTACGTTTCCAATGTCTTAATTTAAAGCCATACATTAGTAGTAAACCTTTGGTAATGCGCCAGCATGAGGTATATTCATACCTATTTTTATTAGAATTTGTTTTAAGGGAACATGTCCTTGTGCCAATGCAAACACGTTTTTTTTATCTTTGAAATGGAGTATTTTGATCTTAAACATAATGAATCCGCTATCGAAACGCAGGCACCGAATAGAGGATCGTAGGTATTCGGTACGGGGTCTCTTGGCGCATGCCGAGTTTAATTAAGATTGCGTTTATGTCATCATTAAGGCGCTTAGCGGAAACAAGGACTTTGTTTAGAGATCCAATTTTTATTATTATCATCGTTCGTACTCTATTTTTGGCGGGCTGTACTTTGACGGTTTCGCTCCAAGTTTCTGTACTATAGCAGCTAAAATATGACTTTTAGGGTTACCACCTAATATCTAGATGGTACCGTGCAATTTACTGAGTGAGTAATGATGCACTAACGTTATTTTATTGACCGCTGGCATACGCAGTTCCGTATTCTATTGACGGCCAGTGCTTGGTGGTGGAAGCGCAAAAGCCTACCTTAAGTAAGAGTGGCCTAACTTTTGAGGGGATGGAAGCGCCTAATACGTACACTTTTTTTGCGGCCTTCCATGTGTTTAGCTTTATCATCTGTACTTCACCTTGGGCATAGTTCCTAGGGTGTGGTCCTTCATACCTAGTTTATATACCAACGGTTCTAGTGGTATTTCCGATACACCGGTCGCTGCTACCACATATAGCTGGTCAAAATGTATGAGTTTTATCATTAATATCTAACCCCTAGCACGCCGAACGATCCCGTCGCTTTTAGGCCTACTTTACGCAGTGATTCGTGGGCCCGGGTACCGGGTCGTAGGTCGTATAATCGGATCATGCGTTCAGATTCCCATTTGGCTAGTATCATAGGTTCTGGGTCCTTACCGATGGATAGTTTTCGTCACATGTCTCTCTAGCACCAAGGTTGGTGATGAGGTTATACAAAGGGCCGTTTTTCCACATGCCTGGCGCCATAACATAGATGTGGTTTCTGCCGTTAGTTATGGAGCTGTAGAGCACAAGTATGCGTAGCCTGTTATCGTACATCGGTCGATTGTTCTTTTAGCAGCTGTTCTAGTTCTTCTACAATGATTTCACGGCTTTCTTTGTCTCGTATGACGTAACCAGAAACAGGACATTTTTTATTTAACAAAGACTGTAAAGCTTTAACGTGAGTCTCTATGACTGATTTATTAGCGCTATCGATCTCAAGACTTTTGGCGTGTGACTCGTTAGCTAATCTAAGATTGTAATGCTCAAGTTCTTCTATACGCTCATTAGCCTTTGCTAGTTGCGCTTCTAGCCTTTCAATTTTATACCATGCCTCTCTCTTGGCTTTTGCTTCTTGTGCCCATGCTGTTAATGCCATAATTTCAATTTCCTTTAGCTATTCAGTTAAAATCTTCTCGACAATACTGAGCCGCGCTTGATCTGCCTTGAGCTGCTTGCGTAGTATTTCCAGTACTACTTCGCGGTGCCGTTCTATTTCTGCCGCTATTTCATGGTAGTAAGGCATAGTCGAGTCTTTTACCGATGAAGAGACGTCTAGTAGGCTGTCAGCACTTGCTGTTTCGTAAGTTCGTACTACGCCACGGACTTTTCTCACGCGCTGCTGTATTTCGGCATACTTATCCATCGCTGGGCTCCAATACTTTAATAAACCGAGGCTTATCCTCGATCATAGTGAAATTAACGGCTTCCTGCGGTTCTCCGTCTCGTGAGCAGAAGTACCACTGTCCGTCTACATCTTTACAGAATGTGTTGCGGTACTGTACCTGTTCATAGTACTTGCGGTCTTGACGGAACAAGCGAGTGTGGGGTTTTAGAATGAGTTCCTTTGCCATAGGTTCTAGGTCCTTGAATTTATACTTCTTCGGGCCAGCAAGACCATGACGTTTCGCTAACGCCGAAACCTTGCTGTCGGTCAATTTCAGAAACGGGGAGGGATGCTGCGACATGATTACCGTACGCCTCTGCAACGCAGTAATCGCTGGCCATCACGTTAGGTAAAACTAGTTGTCGTCCTGTGTCGCTTTCTTCGATAACGATTTTGAATTCTTTTAAGTCGCTCATAGGTTCTAGGTCCTTGAATCTGGGTTCTTGGTTCTGGGTCGCAGCGGTTTGATGATATAACCACTGATTATAAAGAGTGTAAAGACGGAAAAATCGAATCAAATAAGGTTATTTGTTCGTCTTTTTCGATTAAAAAGGTGAAAAAGTGCCATGCATGGAGTGTGCCAAGTGCGAAAAAAGGCGTTATGCATTACTCGTGCCAAGTGCGATGAATGACATTGGTACGACCAGTCACGCAAAAATAAGTGGTCGCGGTGTTCACTAAATGGCACTTGGGCAATTTTCGACCCTCGATGTAAACGTTTACATTCAAAATCCAAAAAAATTTTGACAGTAAAAATTAATTTTACCCCTAAAAAATTGGGGTGTTTTTTCTGGAAACTGTGTTGGCACGATTAATGCATTAGAGAAAATCGTCCTTTTTGGGGGTTTCAAATCCACGTTTTAGGGGGTAAAAACCACGGTTGTCCATTTTGTTTTTGAAAATTGGTCAGGTTAAGTCACTGATTGTTAGTAGTTATTCTTTATATTGGCCAATTATCCTTATTATTTATATAGTTCAGTTGTTGAATAAGTAGTAAGAGTAAAAACCTTAAAATACATATATAGTAGGGGGCGAAAAATGGCCAATTGGTGAAAACGAAGGAATGCAGCCTAGAGGTGATAGTAACCACTAACATAACTCCTCTACAGCCCTTACAGGACGTGGCTTAGAGGCCTCTGGCCAACTTTTTTTTCGAAATTGGACACGTATTTGGCCACTTTTCAAATCGTGCGTGAGAAGCGACTCAGGGCCATCTAACTAGAACCCAGTACGATGGGTTAGCTAACTAGTAGAAATGATCTGTGAGGCGCTCTCAGGCGTTCTGGTGGTGTGTTTGAGTGGCAAACTTAGTGTGTTAACGGTGTGCCAAGCCGAACTCATCCCTGCGCGAAGCCTTATGCGGGATACGTCACGATCACATGTTGGGGTTAGGGTTGCTCATTTACATGGTACACGCTCCTTGGTTGAGTGCTCATTTAACTAGGTTTAAGAGGTGGAGTAGTGCCCGTTTGCCTAAGCTACGGGCGGTGCCGCGGAGACTTGTCTCCGCGAACGGCGTTCTAGGTTCTAGGATATTCGCCCAGCAAGCGTAGCGCGCCGGGCGAATGTTCTAGATCCGTCATACAACAACAAATGCCCTGCAACCACCGAAGTGATTACAGGGCGGGCGATGGCTATACCATCGCAAGTGCTTCGTCAACGCTACCCTGACGGGCTGCGGTTACAGAACCTAGGTGCTGGAACAACTCACCACGGGTCATAAAGTCACGGTACTCATTACCGACTTTCACCGAAGAGAACGGGAAGTCACCCATGCGTTTCTGGATGTACGAATCACACATGCTAAGCGCGAATGTGTACGCTTTCTCCAGCTGCGGGAACAACTCGTCAACCGCCTCGGTGACTTGGTCGGGTGTGAAGTACAAGCGCTGGAAACCGTCGTAATCTGTACGCACTGGTACAGGACGCATGCCTTGGTACTCACGACCGTTGGCATCAGCCGCTGGGGTTTCCAAACGCTCCGCCTCGCGTTGACGGTAGTATGAACTACGACCTACGCTCGACTGCACACGCTTGATGAAAGTAGCCAGACCTTGCGAGGCGGTCTCGGCACTGGCAACGGCGTCCGCGTTATCAGCAGCAAGGGCAGCTTTCTTGCGCTCAAAGATACCCATGATTTTCGCTGAGATAAACTCACCGAAATCATCCGCGTCCTGCGCTTCGTTCGCCAGCTTGTTAGCGATAAGCTGCGAAGCACCCGCGTCCTCGGCTGGAGAATATGACGCCATATACTCACATGCTTCGCCGATGAGCGCCGCTTGCAAATCAGCCGTGCTCACTTCACGTACGTTAAGGTTAGCTGATACAGTGTTAACATCAGCGGCGAAGTTCTCTTGAAGTTGGTCAAAATTTAACATGGTAGAATTTCCTATTTAATTTAATTTAAAAAGAGTTGATGTGAAGCTAGAGTCCAGAATCTGCCCACTCTGCTTCGGGGTTGCCCCAACCTGCGTAAGTGCGGCTGGGGAGTGAATCGAATCCGCCCACCGCATCAAGCATGTCGGACTTGATTTGAAGGTCGGGGTTAAGCTCACGCTTCGGCGATACCTGAAAGTCGTTGGCATCAAGAAGCGCGCGTAAATCATGTAAGTCATTGATTACACGCATCTTTCGTCCTCCGATAACACACGAGTGTGAACCTTGGGGCGCTTCGGGTACTCGTGCACCACGGTGTACTCGCCCTCAAGTACGTTGTCGTTGAACATGGTCTGCGCACTGTCCAGTGGCACGGGCTTGTCACGCTGCGCAAATGACATAAGAGCAAAGGCAACACCTGTGGCGGCAAGGGCGATAAGTAGTAATCCAAACATGACTGTTCTCCTTAGTTGGATTCAACGAGCCAGAATTAGCTCACGAGTCTCACGCCTCACGAGCACCGCGAGTGTCGAGTCTTTGTGCTCTTCGAGTCTGCTCTTCGAGTCTGCTCTTCGAGTCTCGAGAACCCGCGTCCTAGGTCCTAGGACAAGCGGCGGGTGTCCTAGCACGATAGGGGTGTCCTAGCACGATAGGGGTCCCAATCGACTAGGTTCAATTCTCGATGTCAAATAACGGGGGGTGGGGGTACGGGAATCGGGGTCGGGAGTCCCGTTTCCTTTGATGTGGAGTACCCCAGTACACAGGCTTGGAGAGCAATTTTCTAAAAGTCGCGTTTATTCAGAATTAACGGTGTGGAAAAGAAAAAGCGAAAAACGGAATACAGAAAAAGCGTTTTTAAAAATTTTTTTGTGGAATTTCTCCATAGACACGGATATAACCTTTGATTATAATTTCTGCATGACCCAGATCCCAGAACCTGCGATCTCTGCCCAAGAGCGTACATTCATCAGCCTAGTACTGCGCGGTGTATCACCACAAGCTGCAGCGGAATCACTCGGCATGACATCGGTACAGGGCATAGAACTTTATAACCAGGACCATATACAAACGCGCTTGATGCAAATGCGCGAGATGTTTGATCCTAGGTTATATGCCGCACCTGAAGGGATAAAATTCACAAAAGACCAAGCAACAATGTTGCTCCTAGAGTCCCATCGGAAATCCAAGGACTCCACGGAAGAGATCAAGGCCGTGCAAGAGTTGATAAAACTCCACGGACTTGCAGCCCCCGAAAAGAAAGAAATCGAGATTACTCGCTCAGACCAGCTTAGAGAACTTGACGATCGTCAGCTCCAAGAAATGGCAGGCATGGATATTGACTTAGACCCATCCAGCTACGCCATTACTTATGACGATGACGATAACGAAGAAACTCTGCCCTAAGTGTCAGAACGAATTACCTATAACCTTGTTCGTGGGCTCGGTATGCCACGAATGTAAGGTATCGCATCTGCAAAGTGTTGAGCTCGCAGGGGCAAAAAAACGCATGTCTGACGACCAGCGCGAGATGCTCAAGCAACAAGCAGATGAAATAAAATACGAAGAAGAGCAGCGAAAAATAGAAGAAGCTAAACTTCTCGACAGAAAAGCTGCCGCGCGCAAGGAGCAGGCCGAACGGGAGTTGTCGCGACGTAGACTCCTCCCGTTTGTCCAGCGATTCAACCCGGAGTACATGCCGGGCTGGGTGCACATCGACATTTGTTCGAAACTCGAAAAATTCTCGCAAGACGTCATCGATAAAAAATCCCCACGACTTATGTTGTTCTTACCGCCACGTCACGGTAAAAACATTGCCCATTCAACACCGGTGCTAACTGCTAACCGAGGATGGGTAACGCACGGCGACCTAGTACCTGGGGACCAGGTTTTTCATCCGTCGGGTAAACCAGTAGACGTACTAGCGCTTTCTGATGAAGCGGTAGATGACTACGTTGTTACTTTCACTAACGGCGAGAAAATCAGATGCCATGCTAACCATGAGTGGACAGTATACTCACGCGCAGACAAACAAGAAAAAACGGTAGAAACCAAATGGTTTCTGGAGAACACTAATCGCGGTACGCCTCGAAGCCTAACAGCAGGAAACAGGTTCCAGTTCCAAGTACCTAAAACAAACGCACTAGAATTCGACAGTGCTGACCTGCCTATGCACCCCTACGTGCTAGGCGCATGGTTGGGGGACGGAACAAAGAATTCTGGTTGTATTACCCATGACAAGAAAGATCAGCCAGTAATAGACAAAATAACGCGTTGTGGGTACGAAGTATCATCATGGACGGTACACAAGCAGACAGGTGTATACACTACTAGGTTCAGCGGTCCTAGGCCGAATGTCGCAGGCCGAATGTTCAAAGAGTTAAAAGAACTAAACGTACTAAACAATAAACACATCCCAGAAGTGTTCCTACGGGCGTCATTAAAAGACAGGTTAGAACTATTAGCTGGCCTTATAGATACCGACGGACACACGGATAAGAACAGCCGAATGCGTTTCACCACAGCGGACAAACCGCTAGCCAACGGTGTTTTAGACCTATGTACGACGCTAGGGTTCAAACCATACATAGAAGAAATACAACCTAAACTCTCTACGAGTTGTATACAAGGAACTAAGCCATATTTCGTTGTGGGGTTTAACCCTACAATGGTTATTCCCGTAGCTCTATCACGAAAAAGAATCACAAGATTCCCTACTGAAAGACGAGTATCAATAGAAAAAGTAGAATATTTACCGAACGGTGAAAAAGGGCATTGCATCCAGGTTGATTCCCCAGACGGTCTATATCTAGTCGGTAAAAAGCTAGTAGCGACACATAATTCAGAACTCGCGTCGAAAACCTTTCCGGCCTGGCACCTAGGACGAATGCCCAAGCACGAAGTAATCGCGTCGTCGTATGCTTCGGACCTCGCCATGGACTTCTCGCGCAAAGTACGTGGGATCTTAGCCGACCCAGATTACGGGCGCATATTCAAGACCCGACTAGACAAAAAGTCTCAATCCGCGGAACGATGGAACACTGATGCTAACGGCGGATACGTAGCTGCGGGCGTCGGTGGCGCAATCACAGGGAGGGGGGCCCACATCGGAATAATAGACGACCCGATTAAAAACCGAGAGGACGCAGAATCTGCGACCAACCGCCAGAAAATCAAAGACTGGTACACCTCGACGTTTTATACGCGTCTTGCTCCAGGCGGCGGTGTACTTGTTATTTTAACGCGCTGGCACGACGACGACCTAGCCGGCTGGCTTATCGACCAAGAGAACGAAGGCGGTGACAAATGGGAGATTGTCCGTTATCCCGCGATCGCCGTGAGCAACGAGAAATACCGTCTCAAAGGCGACGCACTCCACCCCGACCGATATCCGCTGGATGCACTCGAGCGAATCAAACGCGCCGTTGGCGACAGAGATTGGTCGGCCCTTTACCAGCAGAACCCTGTACCGGACGAGGGCGCCTACTTTCAAAAAGATTGGTTCAGGTATTACGAGGTCGAACCCCCACGAGAGCGACTGAAAGTTTATCAAGCGTGGGACTTCGCCATTGGTACCGCAGAACATAACGACTACACAGTAGGTGTAACTATCGGTATCGACCGCGATGACAAAGCGTATCTGCTTAACGTTGCACGCGGTAAATGGGACGCGCTAGAAATCATCGAGAAAATCATCGACGAGTACACAGCGTTCTTGCCTCAAGTTGTTGGGTTCGAAAAAGGCCAGATTGAAATGGCCCTAGGTCCTATGCTCCGCAAACGTATGCGAGAGCGCAAAACATTCTTTGCTTATGAAGAACTGAAAACAGGACGCCGCGATAAATCCGCTCGTGCCCGTCCATTACAAGGTCGTATGCAACAGGGCATGGTGCTACTTCCTAAGAACGCAGAATTTACAAACGAGATCCGCAACGAGATGCTGCGATTCCCAGCTGGGACACACGACGACCAGGTCGATGCTTTTTCGTGGGCGTTCCAGATGCTAGATCAGTTCATCGTGACCCACGACCCAAAACCTAAGAAAAAGAAATCATGGAAAGACAGACTCAACAAGTACGTTACTAACTCAACCAAACGACGGAGCTACATGCGCGCATGATATTACTCGACCCGAACAATAAGCAGTACGAAAACACTTCGATTAAACCATCTACAACACTTGGCGCTGGCGTATCATTCGCCGCGGTTATTATGGAGAAGGCAGACTTCGAACAGTTGCTTAGTGCAACGCCAGAACGTTGCATCGACATGCTCCAGAACCTACGAGTGAGGTTAAAAGCATGAGCCATTATGATGATCTCCTACAAGAGATGGTGAATGACCATACTAAACCCGTGCACGACCCGGTTAATAATCCAAAGCATTACGATTTGTTTCCAGACCAGCAGGCCATTGACGTTATTCGCGCGGCCTTAACTCCTGAAGAGTTTGCCGGTTACTGCAAAGGTAACGCACTCAAATACAGGCTCCGCGCCGGTAACAAAGACAAACTACAGCAGGACATCGACAAATCCGAGTGGTACAGAAACAAGCTGTTTGAAACTCCGCTTGTCGATGATCAAGTTGTCAAGTAAAATATAATCATTGATTATAACTAGAAAGTATTATGGCCGATATTAAGAAGCTCGAAGTTGCACAAGAGAACTGGGACCGATACGTTCGGGCCCGTGATCGCGGGCACAGAAAATACGTTGATGAAGCCCAAAAGTTCGAGAAATTCTATATCGGCGACCAATGGGATGAAGCGGATCGTCAAGCGTTAGAAAACGAAGGACGACCTGCTTTAACCATTAATAACATACTACCGACAGTCAACGCGGCGTTAGGTGAGCAAGCTAACCGTCGTGCAGACATCCAGTTTAAAGCCAAACGCGGCGCAGCATCACAAGCAGTGTCAACGGTGCTGACTAAACTAGTTGACCACATCCTAGAAGAAAATTATTTCGCAAAGCACATAGAACCTATGGTCTATGCTGACGGACTAATTATGGATAGGGGTTATTACGACGTACGTCTGAACCACGACGAGGTTATCGAAGGTGAGATAGCTATCGATACGGAAAACCCTATCGCGGTTATCCCCGACCCAGATGCCACGTCCTATGACCCTAAAAAATGGTCCGAGGTTTTTATAACCCGATGGATGTCGCCACAACAAATAGGCGAGCAATATGGTGAAGATAAACGTACTGAGGTTATCAATCGCGCAGCGGGTGCGCATTATGGCCGCGACTCTATTGAGTTATCTAAGCATACGTTCGGATCTGACGAAGAAACAGCGGCAGACACTAATAGTATCGCTGACGGTGCTACTGTTCGCAATGTCAGGGTGGTTGAGCGTCAATATTACAAAACCCGTATCATTCAAGAGTTCATCGAACCCAGAAGCGGTGAGACACGTAAGATCCCCGAACAGTGGACACCAGAACATATTGAAAACGTAAGGCAGACATTTGGCCTGGAAATCATTAAACGTAAAAAACGTTCGGTCCGCTGGACAATAACTGCTGATTCCGTGGTACTGCATGATGACTGGTCACCGTATCGTACATTTACTGTTGTACCTTATTTTCCTATATATCGTCGCGGTAAGCCTATTGGGTTGGTGCGCAACATTATTTCGCCGCAAGAGTTCCTTAATAAAACGCGCAGCCAAGAACTACATATTATCAATACTACGGCGAACTCGGGATGGTTAGTCCCTGAAGGCTCGCTTACGAATATGTCACCGGAAGAACTCGCCGAAGAAGGCGCGAAGACGGGCTCGGTAATTACGTACAACCCACAAATCGGTGCCCCTGAAAAAATTAAACCTAACCCAGTGCCAACGGGCGTAGACAGAATCAGCACCAAAGGCGCAATGGACATCAAAGAAATCTCGGGTATGAACGACGCCATATTAGGCTCGGAAAACGCCGAGGTTTCTGGCATAGCGTTACAGGAAAAAACCGCACGCGGTCAGATCCAACTACAGGTACCGTTTAGTAATTTAGAATTCTCACGCAAGCTGCTTGCAGAAAAAATCCTAGAACTTATCCAGGACTTCTACACCCAAGAACGCGTGTTCTTTATTACTGATTACATGGAACCGGAACAGCCTCGCGAACAGATGGTGATTAACCAGCAGGCAGCCGGCCGCGTTGTTAACGACGTAACAGTTGGTGAATATGACGTTGTAGTTGCAAGCGCACCGGCACGAGATTCGTTTGATGAAATGCAGTTTGCCGAGGCGCTGTCTTTACGCCAGGTAGGCGTTCAAATCCCAGACCACTTTATCGTTGAATCATCACATCTTGCACGTAAGCAAGAAATCGCACGTATGCTCAAAGACATGTCTGGCCTAGGTGAAATGACACCTGAACAGCAGCAACTGGCACAGATGCAAAACCAGATGGCTATCCAGAACGCACAGCTAGAACTAGAGAAACTCGACGCTGAAATCCGCGAGCTGCAGTCAGTTACACTACTTAATACAGCGAAAGCACAAGATCTACAACGCGGACAGTTCTTGAAGCAAATCCGCGACCTTAAAGCACAACGCGACCAACGTGAGCAAGAACTTAACGTAAGGCTACAAATGTCTGCGCTATCTCAACAAGCGTCGCTACAAAAAACCAAAATGCAGAACAATGCACGGTTAGCGGACTCTGCCCTTAAACTTACCCAAGATAGAGAGAAAGCCAATGGACCCAAAGAACAATCAGCCTAGCGTAGGTGAACTAAACGATTTCGGAGGAACTGTCGATGAACTTGATACAGAGAATTATGACAGCGGTGAAATCGATCGCGGGGATGTCATCGAAGACACCCCAGAAATCGAAGACGTACAGCCAGAAGATACACCAGCTAGCGACACTAGTGGAGAACCCGAAAACACCGACATACCGGAGGATGACGGCAGCGAGGGAGATCAAGCGCCAGACCCAGATGATGGTAGCGAAAGCCGAGAAGAAGCGCCGGTAGGGAATAAGATCCCCTATGACAGGTTCAAAAAAGAATCGGAGAAACGCAAAGCGGCGGAGGAAAAACTTTCTGGTTTCGAAGAAAAGTTCCGTCTTCTGCAAGAGCAGTTGGACCGCATGTCAGCTCCTGAGTCAAAAGAACCCGACCCAGAACCAGCAGAGCCAGAGTTAGATCTGAACGCAGAACTAACTGAAGCGTTAAACGGCGCCCTTGATGGCAACGTCGCAGACGCCGCGACCAAGATAGCAGAGCTAATTCAAAAGACCAACGCTAAAGCAGTCAAAGATGCAACTAAGTCGAGTACGGAAACCATCCAAACAATGACAGCCGCGGAAAAAGCACAGGCGTTATTGAACGAAGAAGCCAATCGTTTGGTTGCGGAATACGACGTACTCAACAAAGAAAGCGAAAACTTTAACAGTGATATTCTGCAAGAAGTCTTGGATATCCGTGACGCGTTTATTGCTAAAGGCGAACCAGGTCACTTGGCCCTAAAGCGTGCGTCAGATATTACGTTACGTTTGCACGGCATATCTGGTAAGCAAGAACAGCAAAAGCAAGAAGCACCACCGCCTCCGCAAAAAGACATTAAGAAAAACGTAGAGGCAGCTATCAAGACTCCGCCGCGTAGTACCGGCGAGTTAGAAACCGGTAAAACACGCAGAAGTATTGAAGAAATTCCCGAGGCGGAATTCGAAAAGCTAAGCGAAGAAGACTTACGCCGTTTACGTGGTGACATTCTTTAGTTGCACCTATTATAATCATTGATTATAATATATTTATAAACTCGATATAGCCCCACGTTACGGGGCTAGTTCTCCTGGCAGAACTCAAAAGACCCGCCTGTACAATTCGTATTTCGCACGTCACGCGACCAAAACCAGAATTTTTTCTTAACAGTTAGAGGCTTAAAATGGCTAAGACCAATTTTGCCGCGCTAACCACAGAACAAAAGACCGTTTGGGCTCGTGATGTGTGGAAAGTAGCGCGTGAAAAATCATTCATGACGAAGTTCATGGGGACTTCACATGACTCGATGATTCATCGAGTAACAGAACTTACTAAAGACGAACGCGGTACCCGTGCAGTTGTAACCCTTGTACCAGACCTAGAAGGGGACGGTGTAACAGGTGATTATGACCTAGAGGGTAACGAAGAAGAGATCAAAGCTTACGATACCGTAATCCAGATCGACCAACTTCGTAACGCTAACCGTACTACCGGCCGCATGGCTGATCAAAAGTCTATCGTTAACTTCCGTCAAACGTCACGTGACGTTCTAGGCTACTGGCTAGCAGACCGCTATGACCAGCAAGCGTTCTTGACGCTATCAGGCGTAACTTACGATAAAAAGAATAACGGCGGTGACCGTCCAACTAAATCAGCGGGTCAAAACCTAACTGACTTAGAATACGCGTCAGACGTTGCAGCTCCTACAGCTAACCGCCATCTCCGCGTGTCAGGTTCGGACATCGTTCTAGGCACTGAAAGTTCACTGACCAGCTCAGATGCATTCGGCTACCGTCACGTCGTTCAAGCACTGGCATTTGCTAAAGACAACTACATCCGTGGTGTTAAAGGCAAAGGCGGTAGCGAGACATTCCACTTCTTCCTTACCCCGCAGGGTATGGCGAAGCTCAAGCTTGATGCTGACTTTATTGCCAACGCTCGTAACGCAGGTGTACGCGGCGACTCGAACTCTCTGTTCGCAGGCGGTGAAACGTTCATGATCGACGGCGCGATGATCCACTCATACCGTCACGTGTTCAACACTAAAGGCGCAAGTGCGGGTAACAAGTTCGGCGCAGCTGGCGATGTTGACGGACAGCGCATCCTTATGTGTGGTGCACAGGCACTAGCGTTCGCGGACATCGGTGCTCCTTACTGGAACGAAGATCGCTTCGATTATGAGAACCAGGTAGGTATCTCAGTAGGCAAAATGTGTGGCTTCTTGAAGCCTAAGTTTAACTCTACTGTAACCAGCTCGGTTGAAGACTTCGGCGTAGCAGTAATCGACGCTGCTATCTAAAGGTTGGGTCGTAAGGGCGGGGCAGGATGCTCCTTTCTTACCACTACGAGATTTTTACCATGACTCAAAAAATTGAATTGACCACTTTTAAAAATCCGACTGATTTCGAAATCCGCGTTTCAGCACCACCTTATGCAGTTGTGTTTGAAGCTGGTGAAGAGAAAGCAGTCAAACCTGCACTTGTCGACGCATGCCTAGCTGCGCGTTTAACCGAAGTTAAACCTGCTTCTAAAACCACTTCGACTGCTGCTAAGACTAAGTAAGGGCGAATAAATGGCTATTACAGCAGACTCACTAATCCGCAAAGTTCGCCTGATCTTACAGGAAACAACTCCTGGTGGTATGCGCTGGAAAGATCCAGAAATGCTAGGCTGGGTAAACGACGCACAACGTGAAGTCGTGCTGTTAAAGCCTAGTGCTGGCGCCAAGAATACTAACGTTAAGTTAAACACAGGTACATTACAAACCATCCCAAGCGATGGCGTAATGCTACTTAACGTAACACGAAACATGCAGAGCGCCCAAAACGACGGGTCTGATGCACCGGGCCGTGTTATTCGTATCACAGATCGCGAAATCCTTGATGCTGAAAATCCAGCTTGGCACGTAGACGACGCTAACGTTGAGGTACTCCATTATATTTTTGATGAAGACGATCCAACGCGTTACTTCGTTTATCCACCACAACCATCAGTAACCGGCTACGTGAATATCCTTTACTCTGCGTCACCGACTCCTCTAGCAGCACTTGGGGAAGACATCAAAGTACCTGATATTTACGCTAACCAAATCGTGGACTATGTGCTTTATCGCTGTTACACGAAAGATTCAAGTTATGCAGGTAATGCACAACGCGCAGTGAATCACTACCAGTTGTTCCGTGAATCGCTAGGTGCAAAATCAGAAATTGATTTGTCGTCTACGCCTAACATGGACCAAGAAAAAAGTAAAAGACGTTAATGGCATTTTTCGACGAACTTCTTCCAGACGTTAATCACTACGCCCCGAACTGCCCAGAAATGATAGCAGTTCGGGAACTTCGTCGTGCCGCCATTACGTTTTTCAATGAAGTACCGGTTTATACTCATACGACAGATATTCCAGTCACAGCTGGAAAAAACCGTTATGTTGCGCCCACACCACTGGACACTACTTTGTCACAGGTGCTCAGCGTTTCTCTTAATGGTAAAAAGCTAAACGCGATAATTCCTAATTCACTAGAAGCCATGAGTAAAGGGAACGGTAGAACAGATTCGTTTTATGAGCAAAACAACACCCTAACGCTTACGCCTACGCCGCAACAATCGGGTACGCTAACACTGCGTGTTGCTGTAAAACCTACCCGTGACGCTAATGAGTTAGATGACACACAAATGGATAGGTGGGTCGATGCTATTGTTAACCAGGCGGTGTTTCGCCTTACCAGTATGCCAGAACGCACATGGTCGAACCCTTCTATCGCACAAGCCGCACTAGCGATGTACGAATCAGAAAAGTTCAAGGCGCAAAAAAGCATCAACGGCAAACAAAATAAAACCACACAAGCGAGATTCAGATGGTGACGTTCGAGGTCATCAACAAAGATAACGTAAACCAAATAGACGTTAAGTCTATGGTGCAAGCATTTAGCCCGAAAGCTAAATCAGGCACTAACCCTGATTATGTACAAGCAAGTATAGAGTCAGGCGAAGCTATCATGCTTTTAATATTAGAAGACTACGAATACGTAGGCTTTTTTGTTTTACACGAGAGCATAGATGAGCACGACACAAAAGGTATTTTGGTATGGCTAGCCTACGCACCAAAGCCGCTCTCGGACAAGACCATAGACGAAACAATGGATTATATTCGAGAGATAGCAAGCAACACCGGGGCTGAAAAAATAGTATTCAGAACCAAACGCAAAGGATGGCAACGCAGGGCAGAACGTTATGGTTTCAAAGAATCAGAACGCACTTACGAGATAGAGGTTTAACATGGCATCAGGTCCAAAAAAACAGGCTGCATTGCAAGGCGAACGCGACTTATACACCCAAAGCATCAGGGATATTAATGAAGCCAACAAAGTTCTTGCTGCAGCGCAAGATCCTTATCTCGCGCGCGTATCAAAAGACAACACACAAAAACTTCTTAACCGCGCCAACGCCGATGCTAACCAAGCTACAGCCTCTATGAAAACGGGCAACGTTTTAGCAGACCTGGGCATAAACCGCGCCGGTGCAACAGCGGAAATGCGCGGAGCAACTAACGCCCGTCAGTTAGGTAAGCAAGATTTAGATAACAAACGATTGAATGCCCTTCGAGTCGGTAAAGGTATGGCTACAACCGCTCAAAGTGGTACCAGCGCTCTAGCACAAACCAACACCAACGAAATACTTCAAGACATGCAACGCGACGCCCAAAAAGAGTCTAATATGATTAGTTCAGTCGCTACACTCGCAATGCTAGGCGGTATGAACTACGCCAATAATGACGGTATTTTTGCTAACGGTAAATTCGACATGAAGACCGGTCAAACAACCGGCCGTGGATGGTTAGGTAATTTCGGCGCTGGCAACAATGGGGCTAAAATAGTAAACATGCCCACACCGACGTTGGGATCATTCACCGGCATTTAATCGCCGGTACATACCCTCGCAGCTATAAAAACCCCATGCATGGAATGAACTATCATGTATATCATTGAATAGCTGGTATACAGGGTCGCGCCTTTTACCGACCGGATTTAGGTCCGCAAATTCAGTCTTAGTCTTATTAGCGACATAAGAAGCGTGGGCGTACGATTTTTCCTTACCTTGTTCGGTCCATAGCCCAGTTTCTTCTTGGATCTTATTATACTCATCGAAAAACACATCAGGGTCCAAATCTTTCATGGTGTAAGTGTTTTTAAGGTCTTCGGCTATAACACCGCATATAATTATCTGGGCTTGCTCCAGTCCATCATAAGCGGAGCAAACCATCGGCATGAAGGCTAATAAATAAAGTAGTTTCATCGTTGTTCCCTAAGATAAAACTTTACCTTAGAGATAAATGGCTCATTGTCAATATGCGTGTTAAAATATAATCAATGATTATAGTAAGGCCGAAAAAATGCTGAATCGACTCCCTAGCGTTAATACAAAACAATATATGTCTAGTCTAACAACACCGTTGTCGAGCGTTTTTTCAGACTCGGCTGCAGAGACTTCATTGGCACAAGCCAACAGACAAATGTCTCAAAACTACTCTAAAAACTATTCACCGTTTATCGATCAAATGATCGGAGAGATAAACTCAACAGAGCTTATCGATACCGCTAAAGAAGACGCCGCATCGTTGCTGGCAAAAACCACGAAGAACCAAAACCTGGACCTAAGTCGTGGGGTGACTGCATTAACTCCAGCGCAGCAAAAATTAATGCAAAGAACAAATGCTGTTAATGCTTCTGCACAGGGTGACGCGAATGTCAATAACGCTAGGGTAGACCAAGAAACATCGAATTTCGAAAACCTATCTAACTTAATGTCAATCGCGGTAAATAACCAACAATCGGCAGTTCAAGGCCTGGCAGATGGGACAGGGATGGCGAGCTCAAGAGAGCAAGCATACCTAAACGGACAGGCCCAGGCGGATTCAACTAACTTAGGCTTGGCGACTACAGCAGGCGCAATGCTATTAATGGGTATTTAAAATGACAGATTTTAATCCAGCACAATTACTTTCTACCGCGCTAAATTATCAGAGCGCGAGACGTCAACAAGATCTAGATGAAGAATATCGAAACGAACTTGCGCAACTAAATCGCGTTAAAGAAATCGCACGTCAGAAAGAAGCAGGCCGCGCTCTAGATCAAGTCGATGTAGATTTAGGTATTAAGCAACAAGCCGCGAATACCGATGCTACGTTCAAAGCCAACATGGGTGATATGTATAGTGCACAAGCATATACTATGCGTAACACAGATTCTAGAAAACAAGAATTGCATGACCTAGGAATCCAAGAAGCAGACGCACTAAAACGCGACCAAATTCTCCGCAACGGCGTGGGCATGTTTTACACCCCCGATGCAAATACCCAGTCAGTGCGTGCAAAATCAGTTGATGAACTATACGATGCAGGTCAAGGTCGCGAAGTGCTGTCATTACTGCGCAGAACGGATACTACCGGCGCATTAGGTGAGGATCAGATACTTGGGGCTAATCGCCTAAATGACGGAAGCTACGAAGTAACTTATCAGTCTGTTAAAGGTGGTAACCCCTACAAACGAGTATACTCTGGCTCACAGGTAAACGCGCTTTACCAAAACTCTCTGCAGACGCTTAACCAACGATTAGGTGTAACGCCGGAAGCATTAACACAAATGTATACCCAAACTGGCGGAGGCTTTGCTCCTGCGCCACAAGAAGTGCCAGTACCGGTTGACACATCAGTTACACCGGACCAAGGACAATCGTTCTTAGAACTCACGTCGGGTGCCGAAGCTACAGCTACTACAAGACCACAGCAAAGAAGCATGCCAACAGAATGGGGCAGCTTTACTAAAAAAGGTCCTGATGCGGTTAACAACTACGCGGAAGCATCGCCAGTTACTAACGCCCAGCGTGATCTTATTAACCAAAACAAAGCCAATATCAAAGCACTCGCAAGTGGTAAACCCGAGAACATCAGGCAATTACAAGACCCGAGTGCGATAGCTAAAGCACCTAAGAACTACGTTATTGATCCGAGTAAAGTCACCCCAGAGATGCAAGATAAAGCCATCCAAAAAGTGGGTAAAGCAGCATCAGGTTCTCGTTTAACAGGTACAGAAAAATACGACACTATCGTAACGAACCTGTCTAGCGGAATCTGGGACATGCAGCAAGGGCAAAACTTCGCACGTTTTGGTTCGGCGGATATCCCTACCACTAAAGAAGCGGAAAAAACCAAAGTAGATTTACTCGTCGCAGCCGGTGCAGCGAAAGCGAAACCAACAGACCCTGCTAAAACGCTAGATTTAAACGAACGCGTTGCAGGACATTTGGCGCGATTAACCGTTGAAGATTACGACGACATGGATGAAAACGAAAGGGCTATCGCAGAGTCGTCAGTGTTAAATGAGTTCCAAAAAGCGCAATCTATTTTGGGTAAAGACATTATTAACTCTGACAATATCAATACAGTTATTGCAGGGCGTCGTATTGGCGAAAAAGCGGCAGACGAATACCAAGACTGGTTTTCTTTCCGCGAAGGGGAAAGCGTTGTGCACAACATAAATCCTACGGTTCTTGGTGCTGCGGTATCAGCCGCAGGGGCAATAGGCAACGAATCACTTTCGGATGCATTTATAGAAAAAGGCATGGTGCTGTCGCGCGAGTTACAAAACGCAGGTCGCCCAAACATAACGCCAGAGATGCTTTTCGCAACTTATGTAAAACAGGCAAAGAAAACGCCAGGCATCACCATGGACGAATTCAAAACAATGATAACAAACTTCAATAAGTAGGTTGTATGGCAGACCCAATTGCAGAACTACTAGGCGGAACACCTTCTAATACTTCGCCTGTTGACGAACTAATGGCAGGGAATGTCGGCCAATCTATTAATACCGCGACATCAACAAATAACCCTAGTGAATTTATGAAAGGGGTGTATCGCGGAACAGATAACAACCAAGCCGCAGGGTATGGATTTATACAAGCACTTAGCCAATTAGTAGGTGCAGAAGCCGCCGAAGAGTGGGCTAAAGACGGCATAGAAAAAAACCTAAAAGACGCCGCGCTAAACCCTGCGCGGATTTCTTCTTATAAAGACATCGAAACGTTTGCGGATTTCGGTGATTACGCTGCATCGGCGTTAGGCGAACAAACCTATGATTTCGCTACTACCGCTATTGGCGGGTTTGGTAGCATTGCTGCAAAAGCTGCACTGGGCAAAGCCATCATGGGGCAAGTCACTCGTAAACAAGCGCTTGGCGCTTTCAAAGCAGGGCTTGTCGTTAATAACATTCCTCAGACAGTTGGTGAAACCCAGTTAGAGTTTAACGAAGCAGGTATCGAAAATCCTATTGCGGCACTAACCGTAGGTGCAGCAAAAACGGCTTTAGAAGTCGGCCCACTTGCCAAGTTATTCGATGACCTGTCCAGTTCAGTAGGCAAAACGGCAAACGTCAAAGACTTATTTAAAAGAGCAGCCGAACAGCTAGGTAAGCAATCGGGCCTAGAATCTATAACCGAGGGTGCACAGACTACGTTAGACAAAGCGGCGATCGCCGATTTAACTGATACATCTGTGCTGACCCAAGACAACTTCGATGAGATCTTAAACTCCATGATACAAGGCGGTATCGTGGGCGGTACTACAGGTGCCGGTACGCAGCTAACGTCGTCTATGCTGGATTTATATCAGGCCAGTCAAAAAGACGATGAAACACGAATTACGCTACCGCCCCAAGTAGAAGAACTCATGGGAGAGTATCTACCTGCGGAAGATCCTACTGGACCGCAAACTACGTTTACACAACCGCAAGGGCAAACGTTCGAGGGCGAAGCATCCCCGACTGGGCCAAACTACACATCTAAAGTTAATACCGAAGAAGTGCAGCAAAATACCCAGATGGCGCCAGGGCCGCTCGACGGAGAATTTATTCCGAGTGAACCGTTTGCTGGTAACCAAGAACAAGCAGCGGGGATAGAAGCCGCGCCCATAGACGGGGAGGTTAATACACCTGCGCCGCAGCTAGGCGTGTCATCGCCGGTATATACTTCGAAAGTAAGTACCCAAGAAGTGGCACAGCCAGAAGCAGACCCGATAGCAGAACTTCTTGGTACCACGCAAACAGATGGCACGCTACCACGCGATCAGATGCGTTCGCAAGTTCAAACACAGGTACTCGACCAAGAGCAACCGCCGGTAGAAGTATCGCCTATTGCCGAGTTATTAGCGCCGAAAGAAAACACGTTACCGCGCGACCAGATGCGCTCGCAGGTTCAAACACAGGCACTCGATCAAGAGCAACCAACGCTCGAGCAACAGGAAAACACGTTACCCCGCGAACAGATGCGTTCTCAAATCCAAACACAGGTGCTAGATGAGGAACAAGAAGCAGATAAAATTATCGAAGGCTTTACTAAAGCTGGTTTACCCGTGCCTTCGTCTAATAAAGAAATTGCTTTTTCTGCTAATGCGTTTATGCAAGACCGTCAGCCGGGCTATATTCAAACCCCCGGCGAAGAAACCCCACAGCTATTACTTGAGGATAAATCTGTTCAGTCAGTAGAAATCACTCCTGATATGACAGATGACAAACAAGTCATTGGTGGCCGTTTGTTTTTCAAAGACCCTGCAGTTGTGCAACTGTTAAAAGAAGAAGGCACGGGTGCGGTACAAAACTACGGAGTAAACGCAAAGCCTGATGAGGTAGAAGTTGGCGTAATCCCGATAGATAAAGACGGAAACTACGGCTCACCTGTACTAGCTTCAAAAGGTTCACTCGATAGTATTATTGCTGCGCAACACGTTCGCGCAGGCGAGAACGGGCAATTGGCGTTTGTTAAACCGGACCAAATCAAACAGGTTCTTCGTCGGAGAATAAAAGACTTAGTAAAACGTCAACGCCAAGATGTTAACCAGGAAAAAGAACAAATCCGTGAAGAGTCAGGTGGGTACGAAAGCCCTGCTGGCCGCCTACTTGATCTAGCCGAAGTTAACGAAAACGAAGTCGACGGCAATAACAGTGATGTAACCTTTGGCGGATTTAGTGTTTCCAAAGACCAAGATCCTTCGACACAGAAAATATCAATTAAAGGTAAAAGCAAAAATCTCGACGACGTAGTGAGCTCTGCTATCCGCTATGGCGCAGGCGCATACAGAAAAGGCGGACAAATCAGTTTTGTTGATAACGACAATAAAACCCGCAATGTGAACTTCCATCGCTTATTGCTAGGTAAAAAAGATAAGGACGGAACACACAGCGGCGGTTTTCTAGATATAGAACGCGCTGATAGCGTATCGACGCGGAACGAGTTTGAGCGTTATATCAACGCAATGAACTTAGCACTTGCTCAACTTACAGAAATGGGGTTGCCCCCACGCGCCGTGGATGACATAACAAGTGAGTCTTCTACCCATACCGTGGCTACTATTGACGGTAAAAAGTACACGTATAATGAGCTAGTAGAAGCTGCTAAAAAAGAACGCGGTCTGGGAGACGACCCGGTTAGGCTAAGCAACAAAGACCGAGGCAGAATCGAGTATGCCCGAACTAAGATTCAGTCGTTAAACAGCGAAATATCGGAATTGTCCCAGGGCCTGGCGAGCAACCCAGAACAAGCACCTGAGATCCAAGCACAAATAAGCAAGCTACAAGAGCGTGTAGATCGTCACAAAGCGACAATCAGACGCGTAGAGTCAGAGGCGAAAACGAACCAAACCCGCGACGAATACAATCAGCAAGACAGCTTCGTAAACAATAAAGGTTACGAAGGAAGAAAAGGCGCATTTAATCCTGATTCGTTTAGCGAAGAAATTCGCGTAGCCGAAGAACAGCAAACTAATGCCGTTAATAAACTAGAAGAAAACAAAGCTAAATATGCAGACGCTTCTCGCAAAGGCGATAAAAAAGCCCAAGATCGAGCACGCCAGGAAATCACTTACTGGGACAACCGGATTAGCGAGCTAGACCGAGAAATAGAAAGCATAGAACAACGCCGTGAAGAAGCACAAAAACAGCAGCAGCAAGGTAACTTTGTAAGGGCTTCTAATACGCGCAAAGAAGTGCAAAACAACGAAACAACGGATGCGCCGAAAAGTCGTCTTAACGAAGACACCAATAACGAACTCGAAGATACGTTTGCCGGGCCAACCGGCAGACGCGACATCGATACGGAAATTAATTTAGAAGATATTGATGGCATACGAGTAAGCAGAGGCATTGATGCAAAAGAAAAAACGTTTCTACAAAAAGTACGTAAATTACTTGGTAACGAAACACCGCTCCTTGTTCTCGACGAATCCGACCTCGATGCCGTTATACGAGGGATCAAAGCAGGGAAAATACGACTGCCGTTAAAGCCTATAGAAAACCTACACAAAGCACTGAAATCAGGCGAGACTGGCGGCCGTTATATACCTATGGGAGACTTTGCGGTTATAGGCCTTAAATCAGGTAGAGTTAAAAATCCTAAAACCCAGGCTAAACGTTTACTTATCCTCGCTCACGAATTCGGCCATGTTCTGTTTAATACCAAATGGGATACCGTTTCAAACGCCGACAAAGCACGGCTAGAAAAAGAGTTTAAAGAATCAGGTGAACCTGACTTCGAAGAGTGGTTCGCAGATCAAACCGCCGCGTGGGCGAAAGATACGTTCTCCGGTAAAAAACAACGTGAAAATCGCCCTGCGCTTAAAAGCTGGAAAGAGCACTTTTTTGCTGGATTTAAACGTATCTTCGATGCATTAAAAGAAATCTTACCCGACAGATTCAAGACTAATCACCAGTTCGCTAAGTTTATGGATAAAGCAGTACGCGATGGTTTGTTTTCTGGTAAAGACCGCGTAGGTTTTGGTGAATTTAAAAACTACGGGCGCGAAGAATTTAATGCAGTAAAGCGCAAACTAGCCTCGATTACCAACAGTGCATTTGCTAGAAAAATAGGCCGCGACGCAGATAAGCTATATCGCACTGCAGATGCGCGCCTACGCAAGATGGGCGCGGAAGGGTCTATCATCGCAAATATTTTTTATTCTCGGTCAACAACTACTGACCATACAGACAGTTCTCTTTTTAGAACAGCGGAAAGGAAATATACGTTCGGTGAATCGTACTCAGTTGGTGAGAACGTGTTCTGGAACGGTATGATATACAGCGTACACAAAGACCATGTGGCAGATTCAGACGAGTCACTGGCTACTCTTCTTAGCAACGGGTTCTTAAAAAAAGGTGGGTTAAAGTCAGAAAACACGCCGCAGCTCAAAGGTTGGTTTAACGCCCGTGCACAAAAGCAAGCACAGTGGGAGGCACGTTTTAAGGACATCATGCCAGAAGACCCAGACCTATGGGATGAGTGGCTACGCGACAATGCCATAAACCAGCAGACGCCAGAGTTCAAAGAAATCATGGATGATATGTGGAAGTATGCTGCCGAAAGAATGGGTGGAAAGCTAGGTAAGATAGATGACTACATGCCTAGGATCTACGACCCAGAAGCCATTATCAATGACATCGAAGGTTTCAAAGCGGTACTTAGAAACGCGATGCCAGATATATCTAACGCCAAAATGGAAGAGATCATCCGTACTATAATCGCGGAAGAAGGCGCTATATCAGAAGAACTGTTCGAAGACTCTGGGCTACGCGCACCAGGAAACGACAACGTTTCAACGCGTATGCTAAAAGATATCCCGGAGTCAGCCTTAGAACGTTTCATGGCTACGCCAAGTCATAGGCTGTTTAAATACATCCACAAAACAACATCGCGTGCAGAATACGAGACTCGCGCTGGTGCGTATAACACAGTCGAAGATTTGGAAAACCGTCTTAAACGCCAAGCACAAACGCAGTATGTAAACCCAAAAACGCTAGAACGTGTTTCTGAAATAGCGAAGAACTTCCGCGAAGAAGTGCAAAACCACAACGAAATGATAGCGTCGTTAGAAGAACAACTACTCACGCATCCTGACTTGAGTTTCAAAGCGGCTTTGCAAGACCAGATAGATTATCTAAAAAGCAATCCTCCTAAGCCGCCGGAATATTGGAACCCTAACGGGAGAATAGACGAGGCCATAGAAAAGCTACCGGAAGACCGTCAAAAAGAAGCGCGACATATAATCGAAGGTTACATGGGACGCTTAGGTATTAGCATCAGCCCTGAATCGCGTAAGCTCCAACAGTGGATGATGGCGATGCAGTATTACACTACTTTAGCTTTTGCCACTATAAGCTCAGTGACCGATATCGCTAATATTATGGCACGGGGGAAAGTAGACAGTTTCGGCAGTATGGTTAAACAGTCTAAAGTACTGTTCGATGCGTTTAAAAACAGAGACGATTTAGAACTTATCGCAAGAACAATAGGTGTTATTCAGCACGATACGGTAACGTCGATTATTAACCAGCAATACGGCGGGACATTCACCGATCCTACAGTACAGAAATGGAATGACAGATTTTTCCGTGCTATTGGTCTAGAGTGGTTTACGAAAACAACGCGAATAATGGCGATGTCAGCTGGGTTTCACTTTATAGAGGAATCAGCAAATAACCAACGACATGGCGCTAGATTCTTAAACGAACTAGGGTTAACACGAGACGATGTGAAGTACTGGCAAAGAAAAGGAAGCCCTAAAGTTTCTGACGGTAAAGATCCCGGCATCGATAAAATAGTGGCGGCAGTTAACCAGTTCGCCGACGAATCAATATTAAGACCTAACGCTGCACAACGACCAACATGGGGAAGTGATCTAGGTTTCTTCCATCAGCTCGTGTGGCAGTTAAAATCTTTTTACTGGGCCTTTGGTACGACGGTTATCAAGGGCATGGCGCGAGAAATTAAAGCCCGTCAACGTAGAGGCGATAGTATCCCCAAATCTCTCACACCGTTGTTGTTCGCAGGGGTGCCTTTAATGGGTTTAGCGGCGATAGGTCTAGAGCTAAAAGAGTTTATCAAGTACGGTAACTTCGAAGGGCCAAGCGCCAAAATGGGCGCGGCAGCCTATACCTTTGAGTTGTTCGATAGGGCAGGCGGTCTAGGACCTGCGTCATTGTTAGTAGGTATGTATAACGCGCCTAAGTATGGAGACTCGCCGTTGGCTTCTTTATTGGGGCCGACAGCAGAACACATCGATTCGTTTTTTGGACGAGACGGACTAGAAATCACCGCTGGACTAAGACGTGCCATACCTTATGTATCGCAGACAGGCGGCAAACTTTTAGGCTATGACATCGATGATCTTTTCCAGTAAAATATAATCAATGATTATATGAGGTTGATATGTCCGTAATAGCGTTCGAACAATTCGGTGGCGCAGCCCCCATGATAGCCCCGTCACAGCTTGCTGACGGGTATGCCCAGAAAGCGTTGAACACGCGGCTAGACAGGGGGCGGTTAGAACCTTACCGAAGCATGCTAGAAATCGGAAAAAGCGCTGTCGGTAAAAAGACCATATTTTTGTATGAAGACACGTATTGGTTCGTGGACAACGACGTAGTGTCGTTCGTTCCATCTCCTATTGTGAACGACCCGTACAAGTATGTATTTATCGCAGATACGGATTATCCAAGAGTAACGCGAAACGATTTAGCCCTGGCGGGTGAGCCGTACCCATCAACCTCGTATAGATTAAGCGTACCCTCTCCAAGTCTTGCCCCTAACATATCAGTGCAAGGAGCAACGCCTGCAGAAGCCGATCCGCTCGACGCGGAAACCGTTTCGTATGTGTACACTTATGTCAACGCATGGGGGTGGGAGTCTGTGCCTAGTCTGCCGAGCAACTCGGTTGATGTGTATTTCCCCGATCAGTCGGTAGACCTAAGTTTAACCATACCGTCTGGTGGTAACAGCAACATGGGAAGCGGCGCAAGAATTAGAATATACCGATCAAATGCTGGCACAGAATCTGGGTCCTATCAGCTATGTGCGGAGTTACTCGCCTCACAAACCACTCACACTGATTCACTAGAATCTGACGAACTAGGTCCGGTGATAGCGTCTGCAGAATGGGATGGCCCACCGGATGACGATACTTCGTTATATCCCGACGGTCCTTTGTTTTGGATGGGTGCAGCAGCGAACGGGTATCTTATCGGGGTAACCAAAACAGAGATTTGTTTCTCCGAGATTAATTTACCTTACGCCTGGCCTATCGCGTATCGCAAACCCATCAAAGACATAGTAGGCTGCGCAATAACCGATAACGGCGCCGTGGTATTAACCAAGGATATTCCGTATTTAGTATATGGCTCTGATCCATCGTCGATGTCGTTGGCGCCATTAAATTACCAACAACCATGTGTCTCTAGACGCTCAATCGTGTCTGGCGAAAACATTGTCATGTACGCAAGCCCGGACGGTCTATGTGGCATCGCCAACGGTGAACTTAAAGTATTAACCGAGGGTATTTT
Organism: Alteromonas mediterranea DE; assembly: GCF_000020585.3. NCBI lineage: Bacteria > Pseudomonadati > Pseudomonadota > Gammaproteobacteria > Alteromonadales > Alteromonadaceae > Alteromonas > Alteromonas mediterranea. Next base: position 3,256,117 of record NC_011138.3, on the reverse strand, counting down.
TTCCCAAGATGAATGGGGGGAACTTAACCCTAGCACGATATGGGGCATATACCACGAGGGGAAATACTTCGGATTTTGCGAAGCAGAAAGCGGCGATAGGGGTTTTATTCTAGATCCAAGGGGCGGTAGCGTTTCGTGGATAGACTTAGATTTTTATGCGGACTGCGGGCACCGTCATGACGATACTCTGTACTTAAATAAAACAAACGGGCAGATAGCAAAATTCAACAAAGGTGAAACTACCCTTAGTTATGAGTGGGTATCCAAGCGCGTGCAAATGGACCAAGCGCTGAACTTCGCATTACTTAAAGTCAAAGCGAAATACTACCCAGCTCAAGTGACCGTATATGCTTATTATGATGATCAGCTCGTGAACAGCACTGACTTTACCGTCGATGATAGCCGTCCTGTTTATATGGAATCGGGTTTTCTCGCCAACGAGTGGGAAGTAAAAATCCACGGCACAGGACAAGTAACAGGGGTTTACCTAGCCAGCGACTGGAGTGAGTTATGAGTAAAACTCGCACGGGGGGTATCCCTCCGGTCCCCGGCACTGTTCCACGAGAAATGCGACCTTTCTTAGAAAGCATAAGAGAAGGGTTAGAAGTTCAAATGGGGCGTCGCGGTAAGGCCATAGATCGCGCTGTAACTTTTCGTGATTTAGGCGACGGCGGTATTGCCAGTTTAAATCTCTCACTTAACGGCGGGATTTCATTATCTCCGCCTAGCACCGGTGGCGGTCCAGTAGAAACTCCGCCGGCTCCGACAAACGTTAACGCCCACGCGGGGATAGACTTTGTTCTTTTGTCATGGGATTTACCGAGTTATAACGGTCATGCCTTTGCTGAAGTATATCGGATAACCGAGAACTCTGATGATCCTAACCAGACAATAGATGTAGGCTCTGCTGTTTTAATAGGCACGAACAACGGGTTTTTATACAGCGATATCGTAGACCCGCAAAGCGCGCATTATTACTGGGTCCGGTTTGTAAACGTTAATGGCGTAGCAGGCCCTTATCATAGCACCAATGGCCTGTACGCAGAGACGGCATTAAGTTACGACGCAGTAATAGACCAAGCACGCGAAGATGTTTTAGCTAGTTTAAGTATATGGCAAAACGATATCACGGACGCTATGGACATCCTCGATAATGACTACTTCGGTACAGTGTTAGGACTCCAAGAAACCGTGCAAGCGGTAGGCACACAGCTGATCCTTACAGAAAGCAGATTAGGTACTAAATACGACGAGTTCGTAGAAGTCGTAGAAACCGAGAACCTTGCTAGCGTAGAAAAAATAGAACAGCTAACTGCGTCGATTTATGACACAGATGAGAACGGCAACGTTATTTTAGACAATGACGGAGATAAGGTATTCGCGGGGTCGTTTATCACATCAGTGGATAAAGTAACGGCAGATGCTTTTAGCGCTGAAGCAGAAAGCAGAAACCAATTAGCCGCTGCTATTTTCCAGGTTAACCCTGATGGTTCTTATGTAGTAGATGAAGATGGTGTCCCTATCCTTAGCGGTGGGTTTAATACATCCGTCGAAAAGGTCACAGCGGAAGAACGAGAGGCAACCGCAACTAAACTTAATACAGTAAGCGCCAGTATTTTTCAGGAAGACGAAAATGGCGAGCTTATTTTAGACGAAGACGGTAATCCGATTTTAACCGGCGGATTTGCTAGTAGCGTAGAAGCTGCGACAGCGGATGAGGTAGCCAGTACAGCGGCACGTATAGATAATCTAACCGCTGAGATCTTTGAACGGAACCCCGATGGAACGATAAAAACAAACCCAGATGGCACACCGAAATTAATAGGATCGTTTATCGACTCAGTCGATGCTGTATTGGCAAATATTGACGGCGAGCTAATGGCAGCAATAGGAGATACCCTAACCGTAGACAACGGTGATGTGTCTTACTCATTATCGGAAATAATGTCGACAGCGCTAGACGCTGAAAACAAATATACAGCACAGTGGGGGATCAAGACCACGATCAACGACCTACAATATGGGGTAGGGTTTGTAGCACGCACAGACGACGACGGGGAAATAAGAACGGGGTTCCATATAGCAGCAGATACATTTTCTGTACACAACCCCGCTAATGGTGAAGAAGTCATCCCGTTTATTATTAACGAAGATGGGTACGTACTGATCGATACGCTGCTAGTAGACACCGCAACTATAACGAGTCTGGTCGCAGACAGTATCATTGTTGGTGATTTATTTGCGGGTAAACAAATTACGTCGCCTATTATACAGGGCGGCCAATTAATCGGCGTGACACTAAACGTTAATAATAAAACGTTCATTGACGAGTTCGGCGTGTTAACTGGGGTAGATGCCTATTTTGAAAACGGATATTTCCAAGGTGAAATACAAGCCGAGTCTGGTACGTTAGATAACGTAACAATCAAAGATACTTGTACAGTAGAAGGTACAGTTTATGCCCAGAACATCGAAGGTGATGTATTAGATCGGTATATTTTGAATGTCGACCCTGCAGTGGAAGTACCTCCAAACACCCCAACGGTAATACTGGACGTAGACGTAGATCCTGGATACGTAGGGCCATATTTCGATAGGTACGTTTACATAAGCTACGTACAAATACAAAACACAGCCGTAGCTAATAAAAATACTCCCATGGATTTAGATATGGTGCTTTATCTTGATGAATTAGAGGTTCAACGGTTTAGCGTTAACAGCATAGAATTAGGTGAAACAGTAGGGTCTGCTTTTGGTGCTTTTATAGCAAAAGGTAACAGCACAAAAAATCTAAAACTTATTATGAACGCTGATAGGGACTCAACTATATTGCAAAATTCAATATGTGTTGATGTGACTAAACAGGGGAACTCATTGAAAAACATTAGCGCCCTCTACACACAATAAATGATTCACAAACCAAATCAGGATGGTAAAATATAATCAATAATTATATTTAGGTTTAATCGTGAGTCAAACGTACCAATCAGGTACGGTTTCGGTTAGCCAAGGAAGCAACACTGTTACTGGTACTGATACATACTTTAAAACTATCGGGCTAGTACAAGCTAACAGCCTGATAACGTTTGACGGCGGTAATAAATACTATCGCATTTATGAAGTGGTAGATGATTCTACACTTTTGATCCGCACGCTTATATCTGAACAGCCTTTCGAAGAAGCTGATTTATCAGATGCGACTTATACCATTGAAAAGTCGTTTGCGCGGCAAACGAACGCTGGACTAGCATCTGATTTCGTTAATTTCCAATTCCAGTTATTACAACAAAAATTTGAATTCTATAACTGGGTCAATGCCACTGAAGATCGTTATGCAATAGATGACGGTAACGGTGGCCAGAGAAACATATTCACCCCTGTTGGTTTAGAGAATCTTTTTGCGGATATCGCCGATGGCGAAATAGGCGGTGGGTATGGAGATATTTACTGGTCGGCTATTCTTAACAAACCCATGTCTTTTACTCCGTCTCAGCACGGGCATACGTGGATAGAAGTAACCGATAAACCGGAAACTGCAACACGCTGGCCTGAGTTCCAGGAAGTGACTGGTACGGTATCAGATGAGCAATTACCTGAGTCAGTGACACAGGATAAGAAATCGCTGGCAATTAGCCCTCGTATAAATCGCGAGCAAAGTTTAACCCAGCGTCTAACTGACTATCCGACACTAACGAAAACCGAAGTACGTCCAACCGAATCACCTAACAACAAGCGCATGATCCAGTTTGATGATGTACGTGGAGAGGTTCATGTAGCACTGACTGATAGCTGGTTCACTATTACTACTACTATTGCCAGTCGTGCTTTCCCTATTTTTTATCGTGGCTTGATACTTCGCTTCAATAACAATAATGCGTACAGCGGCAATATCAAAATGCGCGTATATCCGATGGGTAATGGGGGCTTAGGTTTGCCTAATAACCCAACGCTAGCGAATCACCAATGGTATGAGTACGAAACCACAATCCTCGAAGAAGACCCTTTATACAAAATAGGTGAATTTAATAGCCAGTATTTTGAAGGGATTATTGAGTACATCGAACTAGACACCGGTTGGCATCAATTTGATGTAAACCAATCCAATGTGGGCTCACTCAATGCCAAATTCGATGTGGCTTTCGGTACATTACGATCACCTTTTAGAACGTTCTACCAAAAGGCTGATGGCTATTGGTACAGCGAAGATATGTTCCCTGACACGTTAGATGAAATTGGGCCAAGCTGGGCACAGGATACAAATAACCCCCGCGTGTTTACTGTTACTGAAGCTGATGGTAGCACAGACGCATTAAGGTTTTTTGGTGACGGTTTTGACGATTTTCAGTTTGAAATAATCTTAGATGTTTCAAATTTAAGAGGCTCTATAGCTGTAACAGTTTCTAACGCAAATCCGAACCGTATTTACTTCTCTGGTCCTTCTCGGTTTATCGCTGATGAGCGCATTTATTTAAAGCGCACAAATCCTAATAGCCCAATAAGCGCCACTATTCTTGTGGAATCGCTCAAAATGAGAATACCCCATTATGGATAGATTGTTTGATGTAAACCTACTTGCCTATGACGGATGGACGGACGGTGAAGAGTGGTCCGACAGCAACCCTGTTCAAGATATAAATGAAGTTTACCACCGCATATATAACGACAGTGAGGGTGAAAACCCGAACTACCGCATAGAACGCGGTGATAATTTTTATATAGGAGCTCACCCTTCTGAAGTGCGCGATTGGGTCCCTAGAACCGCGCCTTGGAATTTCGATATTGATGAAGCCACAGAAGGCGCATGGTTCTCGTTTTACTTTGGTTTGCAAGTTGGTGAAAGCGAAATAGACACGAGTTTAGATAATCATTCACCGTGGATTATAAACGCACCGGCTGAGTTTATTTTACTTAGCGCTGATTATCATCGTTTTTACAGCGTAAAACTTAAAGACTCACAAAACTTCTTAACACTTACCAAAGACAATCGAGGCACTGAAATACACGGTGCCATTTTAAGCAACGCGGGATTAATCGATACTCGGGGGTATCGCATGTTTGATTGGGTTTTGAGAAGTTTAACGTTTATTAAGACGTTACTAAAAGCGCTAGACATACCAATCGGTTCGAGCAATGTATCAATGCAGGGTTTCGATATTACCGGCTCAGGCGATATTGGTATTGCAGTAAGGGCCGGTCACTCTGAAATAGAAATCGTTGGCGGTAAAATTATAAACGAGAATAACCTTTTTGCCGAAAACCCTACGCCTTTCATCGGTGTTCATTTGGAGCAAGGTTCTAAAGCGGTTGTTCGGTATGTCGAGACTCAGGGTTTCAGTGACGAAGGCTTTAGGTTTGAATGCCCCGTTGATGTTAAGGGTTTAACGTCAAGCTACGATTGTAAGGGTATTCATTTTTCTGAAACTTCTACCGCTAGAGATTGTATGGTTTCATGGACGCGAAGAATACAGGGTGATGGTTTCGCTTACGAGTTTAAAAAAGACGGTGAACTTAATAACTGTGGCTGCAACTTGGATGAAACCAGTGGCTTAGGCGTAGTTGTAGGGTATGAAGGTTCAACAATTACGATAAACGGTGGTGACTATAAAGCCTTAGCACCCCTGCCTTTTGTATACGCTCGTGGTAATTGTACTTTCATACTAAACAACGTGACTGTTAACGGTAATTTATATAATGAAACCGTAGTTTTAAGTGAAGGTGAAAGTTGGCGGGGTGTAAAAGCCACAGTAACCGATGATGTACTACCTGTATACGCAAACAAAACACTGTCGCTGCCTTACATGCACATACCTCAAATGGATAATGCGGTATCAGTGCAAGGTACTGAGAATGCTTTTTCTAGCCAGATTGATTTGCCTAGTGGGGCGAGAATCGTGCCTACAGGTGATGGTTCTTTAAGGTACATGCCTTTAGATAATTGGTTGCACCTAGACCCGGGTGAAGAAGCTATCGATTACTTCAGATACAGCACTGAAAACTTTATCTATATGCACCGCTTCAAAATACTTCCTTCTCCCGAAGTAGGTGCCAAAGTGGTTCAGCCAGAGGGTTTTACCGGTAGCGGCTGGACTAAGAGCGGCGGTAACTATTATGCAAACAGTACAAGTAACCCTTTGAGCGCTAGCTACACCTTTGAAGAAGGTGAGGTTTATCAAATCTCTTTGAAGTTGGTAGACATAGAAAGCGGTTCAGTCACGCCTAAAATCGGTAGTGCAGTAGGCCAATACAGCCACAACTTAGAAGGTACTGAGGTTTGGCTTATTCGTGCGCCAGCTAACGCTACCCAAGTTCAAATCACAGCCAGCGGCTACAAGGGTAACGTCCAAAATATCTACGTGCGTAAACTGCTAAGAACCGAAACGCCAGCAGTACCAGAATTAAGCGTCACGGTTAACGGCAATGACGTTAATTTAATGTTCGATGTGCTACCTGTTACAAGGCTTAAAGACCTGTATACCGCAGATATTTACTTGTCGGGTGTCCTTGAACAGAACGAGCGTGATGGTCATAGAAGCAACAACCCAACAGCCCATTATCTTGCTGAGAACGTAACAGTTAGAAACCGCAGGAATGGAATTAACCTTCGTGGCGCGGAGTCGCTTGAAGTATACAAAATGGATTTTATTGGTGGTTACGAAGGCGAGCAAGAAACATGGCAAACGGCTGTGACTGGCGATTTGTATGGTCCTTTCGTTAAAGAGCAACAACTACATTTTTGTGATGTCGATTTATTGCTCGATTCGAATTTTGGTAACTATAACAGTCGATTTGGCAATTCTGATTGCTTCGTAGTCAATGGCGCTTACAGCGGTGAAGAAGCTTTTAAATACTCCGTAAATATTTATGGTTGTGATTTAAAAAACAGCTCTGACGCAGTGACCGACTTGAAAAAGCGTTCTGAAGTAAATCACTCGCGTTACGAGGGTGCTTGTAAGATGCTTCGTACCCACTCTAAAGGTTCAGCTACGGTTGCTAATACCGAGTTCGTTAGAACATCAGGTGTACGTGAAGTATTTTCACCTAGTCACTCTAGCCCATACATAGAAATATGGAATTGTGCGGTAGATGGTGTTCGCTGCGTTAGTACAGACCAGCTTCAAAATCAGCCTAAAGAGTTCGGTACATATAGCACTTACAGTCCTGTAAGAATACGTCCAAAACTTGTTCACGTATTGAAAACTTACCCAACAATGAAAGACCTTTGCCGAGCAGCTATGACAGATATGGAATTTGAGGTATCAAACAATGGTGGTTCTAGTTGGTCACCTTTATCCGTTCCTAACGTAGGTTTGCCTGGGGTTGTTGGTTGTTTCAAACGTGCACTTTCTTTTACTTCAGGCACATACCAGATCAGATGCCGTTGCCTAAACGGTGCGCTCATAGGCGCGTGGTCTAACACAATTTCAATTACAGTATAGAGAGAATAAAAATGGCATTAGAGCGCTTTAATTACCCAGACGGTACAACCTCTGTTGCTGGTATAACCGCAGTAAGCAATAACCTAGTAATCAACGGGGGGAAAGCTTATGTATCTTCTCCGGTTTCAAGTAACTTTTTCATTTTTGACGATTCCGTGTCAAACGGCGTTTTTGAAATGTACGCCGAAGAGCCGTCAGGAAATAATAAGCAATATGGTTTCATGGTTCGTTATGTAGATGAAAACAACAACTGGCTTGTTGTAGTTACCGATGGAGAAACCGGGCGATGCCGATTAATCAAAAAAGTTAATGGCGTGAATAATACCGTAGTAGACGTAAATAAAGACTCTATATACCAGTCAAATGCTAACAAGTTAAAAGTTAAAGTAACAAATGAAAGAATACGCTTCTTTTTGAACGATGAGCTTGCAGCTGAAACCGACGACAGCTTTTTAAGTGGGCAAGGTAAAACTGGCTTCAAAACCGATGACTCTACAATAGCTATTAACTGGATGTCTTACCAAACCGAAGAGCCTGTATCGTTGGTTCATACTGGTAAAGGGTTGAGCGCAACAAAATTAGGGCAAATTGTACCTCTGCATAGCGCAATGGCTGACATAGGTTTGTACTCAGAATACTGGCCTACCGTTGTCCGTGGAGACACAATACCTAACTGGCCTTCTACTAAATACCCTCTCATTATGTATACCTCACCTGACCACGCACCCGCGAACGTCACTACGGGGATTTATGTTCGCGTTTATAACGCTGAATTAGGGGAGCCTACAGAAACTGCCGCGTGGGAAGAATGGCAAAATGTGTCTAATCGTTCTGAGTTTGACCACATAGCTAAGAAAACAAATCCCATATTTACAGAAAGCGCGGCCCCCAGTGAAACGCCCTCGGTTATTACTAGTAACGGAACGGTATATTTATTTACACACAACATTTTAAATTCTAATTCTGCGGGGAATGTAGACCAAGGCACATCATTAGCTAAAGGTTTTAACGGTATTGATTTCACGAGTGTTGTTTCTCCGTTACTTAGTTATGATGCTAATAAAGAACAAGGGACTATGCATACGGGTTACGCGAATATAATCAAAAACCCCATTCCTTCGCAACCCTATGAGTTTTTGGTTAATGCTACTCATGGTGGAGGCGATCCTTCTCGCGGTCCTTCAGAGGTCATATACGGCACTAACGACATTGAAGACCCCGAAGCTTATGAAATAATAACCATGTTCGACCGAAGTCGTCACCCCGAAGTAATATACGCAGGTGCCGCTTCGGGGTGGAATGTAAATTGGGTAATTATGCTTAGCAATATTTCCACTCTTAGAAAAGATGGGCCGTATTACCGTTTATCTGTAAACATCAGAAAAGACGTAGTTACGGGAGGCGATGGAATACCTTTAAAGCCGATAGAGGTGTTAGTTGATGAAAACTTCAACATCGTTTCTTTGCCAAATAATTTTGTTGAGTTGGGCGCTGATGGATCTTTTGACGATGGGGAAATAACGCATTACAGCGAAGTAGAGTACGAAGGGAAACTTTATGGTTTCTACCGTGGTAAAGCGCAAAACAACGACACCGTAATCGCAATGCTAGACGTTGCCGAGATAGATTACGATTGGTCGATAATTCAGCCTCTATCGAATAAAACTGAGCTATTACGTGTAAATAGCAATAACACTTCTGGAATGACAGCTACCAGCAATCCAACAACAAACCAAGATGGATTGTTAGAATTCCCGTTAAACGCGAATGGAGACTCCAACGTTATAAATTTCGGCACGTTTAACCTTTTAGATTATGACGTATTAGAAGTTAAATTTAAAAGACAGGCGCAGACCGATGTGCAAGACATTTACGGCGAAATTGGTTTTTTTGACGACCCCGCATCTCCGTCAAACGCTGCGAGATTCATTTGGACCAAAGAAAATGGGAGTCTTATTTATAACGTTTTGTCTGATGGCGTTGCAAGCAAAGAGCATGATACTCGTAAAACTGTTGGCAGTTACGACCGCACCCAAGCAGACAGCCAGAGAGAATATTACACTTCAAGGATTGTATACGGGATTAGAATTTTCCCCGCTACGAGAGTAGTTCATATTCTCGGTGGTGTTAGTGTGATAAACGAATTTACACTAGAAAGCTTAGATATATCACAACCACTGGCCCTAGCTATGAACTTTAGCACTCCTAGCGGTGAAAACACTTCGATGGAAATTGAAGAAATCACCGTTAACTCTTATTCAAATGAAGCTAGAGGCGCAACAACACCAACCGTTAATGCAGGGGTAAATGATGCTGGTATGGTTGGGGATTCGTTTCAGTTAAATGGTACAGCCAGTGATTATGATAGTTTGGTCTGGACTTGTACCACAGGTCAAACTCCCATCTTTTCGGATACAACTATCTTAAACCCCACGGTAACGTTCGATGAAGCTGGTGTTCATAACCTACGTCTAACAGCAACTAACGCCCAAGGTAGTACCAGTGATGATGTAGAGTTTGTTATCACCGAAGAAGTGGATAGTACGCCCCCACAAATCACGTTTGTAGGTGGCAGTACCATAACGCTAACAGTAGGTGACTCATATACCCCACAAGTCACAGCTATTGATGCGAACGATGGAACACTAACACCGACTGTTTCAAATCCTGTTAATACTAGCACCGCTGGCACATACACTGTAACGGCAACCGCAACAGACGCGGCGGGTAACGTAGGTTCAGCAACGCAAACTGTTATTGTTAGCGAAGAAATAAACCAACCCCCAGTAGCAAACGCTGGCCCCGATCAGTCAGTAGCGGCTGGTGTATTAGTGCAAGTTAGCGCATCTGGTAGTTCTGATGGTGATGGTACAATAGTAGGTTACAAGTGGCGTGAAACTACTAACAGTGGTGTAGTGTTATCAAGCACTACCGCTGAAAACATCAGCTTTACTTCACCGGTGTCTGATACTGCTCAAACAGTAACGTTAGAGCTTATTGTCACTGATGATGACGGCGTAGATTCGGCACCTGTTTACGTGGACATTTCTGTTGCAGCCCAGGTTCTAGAACCCACAACCCAGACTCTGAGTGTAACTATTAAAGGTTCTGGATCAGGCACCTACGATATTGTGTTGTTTGAACCTAATGATTTAACAACGCCAGTATTTAGCGGCCCAGCAACATTTTCAAATGATGTGCTAACGCTTGAAACCTCGGACCTAGAATCTGGAACCCAGATCGTGGGTCTTTGGTTAGGTAGTAATTACCCTCAAACCGGGGGCGCGTTTTATGGGGTAATACAATAATGGCGTGGAACGTATCAGGTAGTTGGAATGTATCGGGGGAGTTCGGTTCGTACGAACTTCCTTACTACACTCCTATCGTGGGCTTAGTTGACGGGGTGAAGGTAAAATACACCCCGGTCACTTTGTTTGATTTTTCAGATAACTTTTTAGTCTGTACTGTGCAATACAAAGACGGAACCGCAGTGAGCACTGACTTGTTCAGAGAGGCTTTCTACTCGCTGGCTGACCAACTCGGAGAGGTTAAAATAACAGCAGACATGACTAGCGGTGTGTCCTTTAAAGATGGTAAAATATTAATACACATCGACGATGCGCTCCTTGATTTTAACGGTCAGGGCATGCACCAATTAGTCGTAATTACGGAAGACGGCCATAAGCTGCCACCGGTTTTCTTGGAGAAAGTTAAGATAATATCGACACTCCAAGAAGCGGGGTAATACTTATGCCAGCACCATTGTTGAGCGTAGCATTAGGTTTGGCGCAGTACGCGCCAGACATTTTAAAGCTATTCGGTAAAGATGACGAAGCGAAAGTCGCATCTAAGGTCGTAGAAACTGCTATAAAAGTAACAGGCAGTGACAACGAAATAGAAGCCAAAGATGTAATGGCTATTAATTCTGATTACCAGCTTAAATTCCAGCAGGCTTTGCTAGAAGACAAGTGGGTGCAGGAACGGATAGACCTCGCCAACGTACAGTCTGCCCGAGAGATGTACGCCAAAAACGCAATGGGCGCTGACAAAATAGCGGACAATGTCACCAAGTATAATCTGCCTCTAGCGTTGATTCTTTTTGCTCTGAATATCTTGGCTATGTATTTTTTGCAGGGTAATAGTGAGATCTTAATTGCACTCGGCAACCTAACAGGGTTCATGCTGAACTCGTTACTTAAAGAACGCCAGGATATTATCAATTTTCATTTCGGTAGTTCTCTCGGTTCCAAGATCAAGGACCTAGGGAGAAAGCCAAGTGTATAAGCCAAAGTATTTTATAGCGCAGGAACTAGTTCCTAAATCTGTATTCTTGAAACGGGGTGCTAGGTCGCTGGAACTTATCGACGAACGCTTACTTATAACTATTGATCAGCTACGCGAAAAGTTCGGTCCTTGTACGATTAATAATTGGCATAGTGGGGGAGGGTTCACCGAGTCTGGGCTAAGAACACCGGACTGTAAACACTACAGCCCTTTCTCACAGCATACGTTTGGGCGCGCTGCAGATTGTAAATTCTCTAAAGCTACGCCTGAAGAAGTGCGCCATTATATTCTCACTCATCCCGAAGAGTTCCCGTTTATTACTTTCGTGGAATTAGATACACCGACATGGGTGCATATCGACGTCAGGAACTGCAAGGCTATCACTACGTGGAGCCCAAAGAAATGAGTGAGTACGATCGATTGCTTGAAATTATCAGAGAACAGCGCGAAGAATCTAGGACCGAGAACCGTGCATTACGGGAGTCGGTCACTAAGATGAGCGATAACCTAGCGAAGTTTACTGAACTGGCATTACGCATAGAAGAACGAAGTTCTGGGCATGATGAGTTTAAGCAAGAAACTAAAGATCAGATAAAAGCTATTAACAAAGAACTTACAAACGTAAAGACGGCTATGATAAAGCCTGTTGCTTTTACCAATGGTGGGTTGAAAATCGTAGAAAAAGTAATAACTTACATGGTTCTCGGTGTCGTAGCTTGGATGAGTATATTCAAAAATCCATAATCAAATAGACGAAAGTATAATATAGGTATTGATTATAATCATACGCCTGTATATATTTCTAAACGAGACGACGAAAAAAACATCAGAAAAAAGATGTAGAACCTTGGTTTTATTACGCATTAAGATGTTGCAAAACCGTTAAGTTGTACCTATTATATAAGTATTACTTATAAGGTTAATTTATACGCAGGAGCGGATAATGCAGCGCGATTACGATGCAATACGTAAGAAACTGAATTACTACTGGGAACTAAAAGGAAAAGGTGAAAAAGGACTCACTCAGCAAAAAGCAGCAAAGATTCTAGGAATTTCTCAGCCAGCGTTCTCCTACTACCTAAGCGGACGTAACCCGTCTGCTAAAAAATCAATGGCGCTGAATACGGATATCATTAGAAAGTTTGCCGCCATGGTTGGTTGTAAACCCTCAGACATCGATTCCGATCTAACTGATGTGAACACCGTGGTATCCGGTTTGACTAAAGCCTGGGTACCAGTTAAGTACGCATTATCAGGAATGGAAAGCACAATGAAGTCATTAGCAGTAAATTTTCCTGCCGTCCCGAAGGACTGCTTTGCAATAGAGGTGGATGTGGAGAATTATGATGGGTTGAAGAAAGGCCAGCATATTATTTGCGATCCTGCTTCTAAGGTCCATGAGCATGACTACGTTATAGTTATCAAGGATAATGAAGTCTTCTATGGTTTATTAAGATATTTGTCAGCCCAGTGGGTGGTGACTTACTCTTTGAATGGTAAAACATTTAACGAGCCCACCGATACTGGCGTCGTCCATTATGTTATGGCCATACAAAATAAAATGAACGACAAGTCCATGCCGTTTAAATAAAAAGAAACCCCGCAAATGCGGGGTTCTTCTTTTTGGCTTTACTACTTAGCTCTCTTCGCCCTCGGCGAGCTTACCGAGTCTATGGGGAGTAAACATAACCCTGGCTTGCACATTCAGTTGACTACCGGCCTCGGTGTAAGGAGGTGACACGTCATAGGTAACGGTAGGACCACGCATGTGCCAGACGTCTTCAAGTCACATGCCTGGGTTTACCTCTTTGCCTTCGCGCAATACGCGCATAATTTCTGACACATACTTAACTTGGTGAACCGAGTCATCCAATGCGTTGTGGTAAGTACCTGCACGCGGGATAGTGTTTTTGGCATCGGAGATCCCTTCGCCCATTGCCACTACTGTTCGAACGTCGCGGACATTCCAAAATTCCCACGGGTGTTCTTGGCCGACAACTTTGTATGCGCACTCTAAAAGTGTGATATCGAAACTGGCACCGTTGCCCCATGGCTTGACTGATTTTTTGGTAATGCCTTCGGCAGTTAAAAATTCAGTGAACGATGTCATTACATCAGGTAAGTTTCGTTTGAAACCGAAAAAGACTTTCGCGGCTTCTTTGTCTTGTTTAATCCACCACTGGATTGTTGATGGGTCCATTACCAGCCCGTGTTTAATACACGAGTCTAAAGAAATAACGTCATAAAACGTTCTTCCTGTTTCGCCGGTAAACGGGTCAAAGAACACAGCACCGATGGAAACGATAGCCGAGTAAGGTTGAGTACCGACAGTTTCAATGTCGATCATGACGTCTTTCATTTTGCGGATCACTTGGGTCAATGTGATTATCCTACTTTGGGCGGGTATAATCACTGATTATAAGATAAGAGGTTGAAAATTACCACTTTCCGAGTGCGAAAAAAGTGCGAATTTTTAACCCCGAGTGCGAAAAAAGTGCGAATTTTAAAACGTGTCTGTACGTGATTGCGTTTTAAAAAAGCGCGTAAAGTATTGATTTTAAGGAGGGTGGTGCTTCCCAGAATGCCGCTGTCCATGTTTCGCCCGTGAACCGAAAAGTTCAGGGCGGAAGAATCACAATTGCCGTAGGCTTCTCGATACGCGTCGAGCTTGCACAATAGCAGCTGTTTCAACTTCCTAGGTTTAAAGCATCGGCCAGGGACATGAATGAACTAGCAAACATCCCAGGAAACATTGTTGTTGTATTAACGCAACAGGGTATAACAAACGCGAGATCCAGTGAAGGGGATCACTTAATGCGCTTTATAACTATTTTGCGTGGTGAATATAAAAGTCGTTAAAAATTAACATTTTCTTGACCAATTGGTCAGCAATTATACACGCATATAAGATAAGCTCAATAATAACAAAACAGCTATTAAATACTTACAAGACTGTTGCGAGAGGAATTCCGTATCCAACACAAATGATCTTAGATGAATTCACGCTGTGTTACTACCCATAGTAAAGATAATTTTGCCAATTACATACTGATTGGACAGTGAGTATGCAACCTACAAGCCCAATTGAGCGAAGTGTGAACACGAAGTGCCGAGCGGTGTTAAAGTTCGTATATTGCTTGGGGCAAATGTGGGCTTTGTACATTGAATTTTGCTAGTATTAACTCCATCAAGAGATGACACGCTTGTTGGCCTAGCTTAACGAGGCGTTGTTCTCAATCCATTTACAAACAAGAGTACGATTCGTGGAAAAACAGCTCGATTACGATAGCGTAAGCAATAAATTGTCGCAGCAGAGCATCATAGTAGATGCGGCAGAGGTTCATGGCATTTTGTGCGGCATGCTTTGTGGCGGAATGTCACTGACCGACCAAAAGTGGTTAGAAGCCTTGAGTGAAACCATTAATCAAGGTGAAGGCTTTAGTGACCAAACGCAGCATCTTTTAACCACGCTTTTTAATCAAACGTGTCAGCAGTTGCTAGAACCTGAGTTTGCGCTTACCTTGTTACTTCCTGACGATCAGGCCCCAATTAACGACCGAGGCGCGGCCCTAATTAACTGGGTACAAGGCTTTATGCTGGGTTTTGGTTTGCATCAACAAGACTTAATGCAATGTTCAGATGATGTAAAAGAAGCACTTGAAGATTTTTCAGATATTTCACGCATGGAAGAACCGATGGATGCTGATGAAGAATCTGAAAAAGCGCTATTAGAGGTGGAAGAATACGTAAAAATCTCTGCTATTTTGTGCTTTAGCGAGCTAGGTCAGTCACTTTTGGATGATCAACAAGACACGCCGTCCGTACACTAATTAATTGTTAAGCAACAATAAGCTTTATCTGACTTATGTAGGGTTTTCTCATTTATGATTAGTGCGCAAGAGTTTATAGCTCGTCAAGACCGACTATTGGCGCAGTGTAAGCCAAATAGTGTGTGTATCGTGCCAGCTGCTGGGTTGGTAACGCGAAGTCGCGATACCGAGTACACTTTCAGACAAGATAGCGATTTCTGGTACTTAACCGGGTTTGAAGAGCCGAACGCATGGTTAATATTGTCAAATCACCCCCGCTATGGAGAAAGCTATCGTGCCATGGTGGTTCAAGAGAAAGACAGAAGCGCAGAAATTTGGCATGGTAAGCGCCTTGGTGCAGAGGCTGCATTAGCGCGTTTTAGTCTCGATGAAGCGTTTGAGCTGCACGAGCTTGAAGAGGCGCTACTTGCCTCAATTCAAGGGCAAGATAATGTATATTTCTCATTAGGCAACAACAAAGCGCACGATACACTATTCACTGAAGCGCTCACCACCTTGCGCGATGCGCCAAAAGAATCGCTTGCCCCTGGCGCTGTTTATGATTTATGTCCCATCTTGCACGAAATGCGTTTGTTTAAGTCAGCGTGTGAAGTGGCGATGATGAAAGCCGCAGGCGAAATAAGTGCAAGGGCGCATAAAAGAGCGATGCAGTTCGCTTCTCCTGGCTGTTTTGAGTATCAGCTAGAGGCGGAAATTCACCACGAATTTGCTATGGCCGGTGCACGTTCCCCTGCCTACAGTACAATTGTTGGCAGTGGTGATAACGCGTGTATTTTGCACTACACCCAAAATAACGGCCAGATAAATGATGGCGATTTGATCTTGATCGATGCTGGTGCTGAATATCAAGGTTACGCTGCCGATATTACCCGAACCTTTCCTGCAAATGGTAAATTTACCCATGCGCAAAGGGAAATTTATAGCTTAGTACTTAAAGCGCAAAAGAGTGTTTTAGATATGCTTGCGCCGGGCGTTACCTTGTCGCAAGCAATGTTACACAGCGCCGAAATTATTACTCAAGGTTTAGTTGACCTCGCCGTATTAGAGGGTAGTGTTGCTGAAAATCTAGAGAACGAGAGTTGGCGCCACTTTTACATGCACGGGCTAGGGCATTTCCTGGGGTTAGATGTTCACGACGTTGGTAATTATAAAGTTGAGGGCGAAGACCGCCCGTTAAAGCCAGGCATGGTGATTACCATCGAGCCAGGTGTTTATATTAGTCAAGACAGCGACGCGCCAGACAAGTACAAAGGTATTGGCGTGCGAATAGAAGACGACGTGGTTATCACCGCGACCGGTGTTGAAATTTTAACGTCGGATGTGCCTAAAGAGATTGATGAAATTGAAGCGCTTATGGCCAAAAGCTAAGCGCCCTTGAACTTGTATAACAGCAGGCAAGTAATAAAGGTCCCATTGAATCAGCTTAGTGTATACGACGGTACATAGAAACGCTGAGGTGGGAAAAGAATAGTGCCGCGTTACGAAAACCGTTCATAAAACGAAATTAAGAGCAAGAGAACTGGGCGACAGGAAGGCAAATAGAGTGAAATCAGCAGAACCGGTTGATGTAGTAATTATAGGCGGGGGTATTGTAGGTACCGTACTGGCCAAAGGGCTTGCCGAGAAAGTGGGGCTGTCTGTAACGCTTATTGATGCGGCTGACCCACAGCAAAACAACGCCGCGACAGATGACTTTAATCCATTTACCGATACCCGCGTTATTGCCCTAGCGCGACGCACGGTGAACGAGCTCTCTGATATTGGGCTAAACCTTGACGATTTGGCCAAACAGCACAACGGTGAGTTACCCCCAGAAATAAAACATATTGAGGTAAGTGATAAAGGGCATGTCGGCCTTTTGAACCTAAATAGCCGTGATTACCACATCAACGCTTTCGGACAGGTGGTAAGTTTAAGTGCATTAACCCGACTCGCGGCGAATGCAAGTTCTGCTTATCAACATATCGCACCTGCAAAGGTAACCCGCGTGAATCAGCAAAGTAATAGCGTAGAGGTGCTACTTGATAACGGCGAAACGTTAAGCACAAAATTATTGGTCATTGCTGATGGTGGGCGCTCAGGGCTGGCCGAGCAGGTGGGAATGACTAAAACGTCGTGCGATTACCATCAAACTGCCATTGTGTTTAACGTGCACACGCAGCTTCCGCATGAAAACAAAGCTTATGAGCGTTTCACCGAGTCAGGGCCCCTTGCGTTTCTTCCCTTCGATAGTGAAATTAATGGCGTTAAAGCCAGTGGGAATGGTTTTTCAGTAGTGTGGACAGTGGAAACCGATGCGGCAAAATTGTTGATGACTCTGACCCCCGATGAATTCACACAAGCGCTGCAACAGGCTTTTGGTTTTCGACAAGGTAAAGTGCTACGAGTTAGTGAGTTGGCGAGCTATCCCTTGGCTCTGACTAAAGCGCAGAGTGTTGCTACCCATCGCGCGGTAGTAGTAGGGAATGCCGCGCAAGCTCTTCACCCTATTGCCGGGCAAGGGTTTAATTTAGGATTACGTGATTTAAGTGCGCTTATATCGGTATTGAGTTCGGCGGCACTAGAGCACACAAAACCAACTGCTAAAAAACAAGGTTGTGCGAATGAGACACTGCTGGAAAACGTTGCTGATAACTTTGACCCGGGCGCTTTTAGTATAACTCAACATTACGCCAACGCACGCAAGACAGACAGAGAGAATACGGTCACCCTTACCGATACCCTAGTGAGAACCTATTCGAATCAATACTTTCCCACCGTAATTGGCAGAAATTTATCGCTACTCGCGTTAAGCATAATGCCACAGGCGAAAAAAGCGTTTGTGAAACATACCACGGGCTACGGCGTAACACTCGATAAAGACAGAGATAACCATGCAGCATGTTGATATAGCAATAGTGGGCGGTGGCATTGTAGGGCTAACCCTTGCAGCGGCGCTAAAAGACAGTGAACTAAATATAGCGATTATTGATAAATCGCCCTGTTATCAGGTGCTTGCAGATAGGCCAACGGCGCGTGTTAGCGCAATCAATCAGGCTAATATTAAAGCGTTGCAACAGTTCGATGTGTGGCCCCATTTACAACAAGACCGCGCTAATTCCTACACCGCAATGCATGTGTGGGACAAAGACAGTTTTGGTGATATTCATTTTTCGTGTGATGAGATGGGTAGCGATACCCTTGGGGTTATTGTGGAAAATCAGGCGTTAGTTAACGCACTAGCCCAAGCTGTTGAAGCGCAATCGAATGTTCAGTTAGTCACTGCCGGTATTGATAGAGTACTTGCAGGCCCTAATCAAACCATGCTGATGCTAGATAACGACGACGTGCTAAGCTGCAGATTATTAGTAGGCGCTGATGGGGCTAATTCGTTTGTAAGAAAGCAGGCTGGCCTGCCAATTACCTTCAAAGATTATGAGCATACTGCAATAGTAGCTAATGTCAAAACCGATGAACCACACAACAATGTGGCGCGCCAAGCGTTTACGCCCACAGGCCCGCTAGCGCTACTTCCAATGGCAGAACCAAACGTCTGTTCAATTGTTTGGTCGCAAACCCCAGAGCAAGCAAGCTCATTAATGGCACTGGATGATGACGCTTTTTGCCATGCTTTGACCGCCGCGAGTAATAGCGTTTTAGGCACTATTTCGCTTAAAACCGAGCGCGCTGCGTTTCCATTAACCATGCGCTATGCAAGGCAGTGGGCAAAAGATGGGGTAGTGCTGGTGGGCGATGCCGCGCATACTATTCATCCGCTGGCCGGGCAGGGGGCAAATCTAGGTATGCAAGATGCGCTAGCGCTGGCTGAGTCACTAAGTAGCCTAAGCGCTGCCGGTAAAGACATAGGTTTGTACAAGCACTTACGCAGCTATGAGCGAAGCCGTAAAACGGAAGCCACGAAAATGATAGCGGCAATGGATGGCTTCAAATTCTTATTCGACGGCAACGACCCGTTGAAGAAATTAGTACGCGGCATAGGCCTTTCAGCCACAGACAAACTCACAACCATTAAAAACGCCTTCGTCAGCCACGCCATGGGCCTTTAAACCCAAAAATTATGGGGTCAAAGTCTGAGGGAACCTCATTTTGACTCCATTTTGTGCTTACCCACTATGCTCAAGGTGATGTATGGCCTTATTGGAAGCGCGAAAGTGACTTCAAAGCAAAGCGTCTACAGGCGTTATCTGGAAGCGAAGCCACTACCAAATAAAAAACGCGTGAACGGCACGTAGTAAATTGATTTTAAAGGTAAAGCGACGCTAATGAGTTGGATCTTATTTACATTGGGCGCGGTAATCATGCAAACCGTGCGTAATGCGCTGCAAAGCAAACTAAGTGGTTCAGTTAGTACCTCTGGTGTTACGCTATCTCGCTTTATCTTGGCTCCGCCCATAGCCCTTGTTTATTTGCTTATGCTCTATAGCAGTAGTGCCAGCCAGCTGCCGCAATTTACGGGCCCATTTATCACAGTGATCTTGTGTGCTTCACTGCTTCAAATAGCGGCCACTTCTTTAATGGTGATTTTGTTTAAGCAAAAGAACTTCGCTACTGGAGCAGGCTTGGCAAAAAGTGAAGCCTTAGTGGCGGGGGTGGTAGGCATGCTCTTTTTTGGCAGTTACTTAACGCCGCTTGGTTGGGTAGGCATAGTCATAGGCGGAATAGCAGTGTTTGTGTTAAGCAGTGGTAACCGAATTCATGGTATTAGCGCGAAAACCATGGTGCTTGGCCTTGCCTGTGGTACTTGCTTTGCTCTAACCTCATTGCTAGTGCGCGAAGCCAGCCACATGCTTGATATACAATACACCCTTGCAGCAGCTTGGGTTCTATTATGGGTGTTATGCGTTCAGGCGATAGCTTTAAGTGGATATATTTTATTAACCAAACCCTTCGTGTTTAAGCAACTAGTGAACGCTAAAAAGCAGGTGCTAGCGATAAGTACAGTAAGCTGTTTAGGCTCAATCTGCTGGTTTACTGCTATGGCACTGCAGCATGTAGCTCTTGTTAAAACGCTTGGTCAGTTAGAGGTTTTGTTAACCCTTTTGCTTTCGCATTACTGGCTAAAGAATGCAGTAACAAAACGCGAAATAGTTGGCTTGCTTCTCATTGGTCTAGCCGCCGTTTTCGTTATGTGGGCGTAAAGTAAAGGCAAGCTTTACTGGCTAAACTATAAGCAATTCAATGTTATTCGCATAAAACAAAGGGGTTAGACAACCTCAATTAAAACGACAGGAAGGGACATGAATAAGCGACATTTCTTGAAATTAGCTGGGGCTAGCATTGCGCTTGCACCTATGGCGTCGATGGCTGCATTAGATAAAACCAACACAGCGGGCCTAAACGATATCAATGTATTAACGGATATCACCGCAAGCGCAAAGCCGATTACCGTGGAAGAGCGTAGAGCGCGTATTGAAAAAGCGCAGTCGCTAATGAAAGCCCAGGATATCGCAGCAATATTAATAGAGCCGGGTGCGGCAATGGAATATTTTTCTGGGATTAAATGGTGGCGCAGCGAGCGTTTAACCGCGTTAATTATCCCTCAAAAAGGCGACGTGGCAGTGATTACGCCGTTTTTCGAAAAGCCAAGCGTGCTCGAGTCGTTGGCTATAGGCGATGATGTAAGAGTGTGGCAGGAGCACGAAAGCCCGTTTGATGCTGCAGCCAGTATTTTAAAATCGCGCGGTATCACAAGCGGTAATATCGGTTTTGAGAACAGCGTGCGTTACTTTGTGGTAACAGGAGTTAGCCGTGCGCTGCCAAATATGAAGATCGTTCCTGCCGAGCCCGTTACGCTTGGCTGTCGTATGTACAAAACTGCTAGCGAATTGGCACTTATGCATAAGGCCAATGAGGTTACTTTGCGGGCCTACGAGTTTGTTTTTAATAACTTAAAGCTTGGCATGGCACAGCAGGACGTCAAAAGTTTGATGAACACCGCGCAGCAGCGCTTAGGCGGAAGCGGCGCTTGGTGTTTGGCGCTCTTTAACGATGCAAGTGCTTACCCTCATGGCACGAGTGCAGCGCAAACTATCAAAGAAGGTTCTGTAATTTTGCTAGATAGCGGTTGCAGTGTGCACGGGTACCAAAGCGACATAAGCCGTACTTTGGTATTTGGCAAAGCGTCTCAGAAAGTTCAGGATGTATGGCACACAGTAAGAGAAGGTCAGAACGTGGCATTCGCCGCAGCTAAAATTGGTGAGCCCGCGGGCAAAGTGGATGATGCAGTGCGCCAATACTATGCCAGCAAAGGGTACAGTAAGGACTATGAATTGCCCGGGTTAAGCCACAGAACGGGTCATGGGATCGGTATGGAAGGGCATGAAAGCGTTAACTTTGTACGCGGTGAAAATACGCCACTTAAAAAAGGTATGTGCTTCTCTAACGAGCCAGGTATCTATATTCCCGGTGAATTTGGTGTGCGCTTGGAAGACTGTTTGTACATGACAGAAACGGGCCCTGCTTACTTCACTGAGCCACCAGAGAGTTTGGCGAAACCGCTGGGTAGGCTAAAATCTCTACCTGTTCAGGTAAGTGTTTTGCCCTAAAAATACACAAAACTAAAAATAAGTTTTATGTTTAAAAAGTCCGTACTCTTTGTTGTGCCACCTCGATGTAGAACCACTATACCTACGGTAACACGCCGCGATTACGAATATTTTAACTCTCGCTGAGTGGGTAATTAACTATGCGGACTGGTATTAATAAACCTGTCTCTCAAAATTTCTATTAGCTGTTACACTTAACATTATTACCTAAGTGAATGATGGATAAACCATGCCTGAAAGAAAATTTAGATTAGTAACCAGAAGTGATTTTGACGGATTAGTATGTGCGGTCTTACTAAAAGACTTAGACATGATAGATGATATTTTGTTTGTACACCCTAAAGACATGCAGGACGGCAAAATAGACATCACCGAGAATGACATTACAACCAACCTGCCTTATGTAGCTGGCTGTCATTTAGCCTTTGATCATCACCTTAGCGAAACGGTAAGAAACGCGAGCGGTATCGAGAATCATATTATCGACCCAGAAGCACCGTCGGCGGCGCGAGTGGTTTATGACTATTATGGTGGGGCCGAGAAATTTCCCAATATCTCGGTAGATATGATGGACGCGGTAGATAAAGGCGACTCTGCGCAGTTTAGCGAAGAGGAGATCCTAGAGCCTACCGACTGGGTGCTTATGAACTTCATCATGGATGCCCGCACGGGTCTTGGCCGTTTCAGAGATTTCAAAATCTCTAACTATCAGCTAATGATGAAGCTTATTGATGCCTGTAAAGACCACAGTATTGAAGAAATACTGCAAATGGAAGATGTGGCTGAGCGCGTGAGCCTATATCACGAGCATAACGAATTGGCGAAGGCGCAAATAGCAAAATGCGCAACCGTACATAATAACCTTGTGGTGTTAGATTTAACCGAAGAAGAGACCATTTACGCCACGAACCGTTTTGTTATTTATGCCATGTACCCAGACTGCAATATCTCTATTCACAAAATGTGGGGCCTTAAAAAGCAAAACGTGGTATTTGCTATTGGTAAATCCATTACTAACCGTAGCTCTAAAACCAATGTAGGTGAGTTGTGCTTGAAGTATGGCGGTGGCGGTCATATGAACGCCGGCACGTGCCAGGTTGAAACCAGTAAAGCAGAAGCTGTGCTTAGCGAGCTTATCGACACCATTACCAACGATGGGTAATGAATAGTCATTTAGTAAAGGGCAAGACAGTACCCTTGTCTTGCCCCTTTTGTAACACTCGTGCTTTATTTTCGCTGCTAGCGGTAAATACTTATCAAACAAGCTCCTAAACTGCCTACTAAAATGGCGTATATCGCCAGAATACCCGCCGCTTTTTTTAATATAACGCCATCTTGACCTTTAAGCCCTAAAATTGCGGTTACCGCCACAATGTTGTTGATACATACCATATTTCCCATTGCAGCCCCTACACTTTGAAGGGCGAGCACGACCGGTAAAGGTAAAGACAATTGTTCAGCGATAGCGTGCTGAATTCCTGCAAAGGTAAGGTTCGAAATGGTGGCCGAACCGGAAAAAAAGCTACCAAGCGCACCAAGTAGCGGTGCGAAAAGGGGCCAATTATTACCCGCTAGGAATGCCATGTGTTTGCCAATCACTGACACGGCCGACTGTTCGCCGCCCAGCATCATTAAATTTACAAATACAAGCGCGCCCAATAGCGCAAATAGTGGTTTTGTCATACGCACTGCGGTTTGGGACGACACAGATGTTATTCTGGACACCCATTCCCGAGAGCCAAAACTATAAACACTGGCAAACGCCACGACAATAAAAGGTATTAACGAGGGAACGTAAAGCACGCTATGTTTCCATTGAATACTGGTGCCTAAAATACCTGTTATCGATATAACTAAGCTAGCGCTTACCGATAAATTGCCTAATATTCCCAGTGATGCCGTTATATTAGGGGCGCCATCTTGTAACAAGCTTCTAAGTCCAAGCTCTGGAAGTCGAGTAAGTAAAAGCATTATCACAGTGCCCCACAAGGGAAAAGATGCCTTGGCAAGTTCTCTGCCACTGGGTGAGGCAGTCTTTTTTTGTGTATCAACCTTTGTTTCAAACTCATTAGCTGCCGAGGAAAGCCCAAACCCTGATTTAGCCATCAAAACAGTAATGATAAGGCCAATGCCGCCGCCTAACAGCGAGGGGAATTCAACACTGTAAAAACTTAATGCGAAGAAAGGCAGGGTGCATGCGCATGTCGAAGAAACGATAAAAAGCGAATGCCTGAATATGATTTTCCAAGACGGTATAACTAATCGCAATGCCATAAACACAATCGCTGGTGCAACAAGCGTGCTGATTAATGCGGCAAGGGTGGCGATATCAATAATAGTGTCTTCTTGCAGTGATAACAGCGACATACCAAACCACACTGGCGTACCCATGGCACCGAAAATGACCGGAATGGTATTGGTCACTAAGCAGAAT
Source organism: Alteromonas mediterranea DE (assembly GCF_000020585.3). Taxonomy (NCBI): domain Bacteria; kingdom Pseudomonadati; phylum Pseudomonadota; class Gammaproteobacteria; order Alteromonadales; family Alteromonadaceae; genus Alteromonas; species Alteromonas mediterranea. The sequence continues at coordinate 3,231,588 of NC_011138.3, read as the reverse complement.
AGGGCAACGTTTACAGGCGCAAAACCTAAACTAAAAAGTATGGGCGCCGCTATCGCAGCAGGCGTGCCGAAACCGCTGGCACCTTCAATAAGAAATGCGAACGCCCAGCCTACAATCATCAATTGAGCAACCTTGTTCGAACTGATTGTATTTAAGCCATTTTTCAAGGTTGCCAGTGCGCCCGTTTTTTCCATACACAGAAACAAAAATATGGCGCCGGCTATAATTGATAACGGCGTTAACGCCAGCAAAACGCCTTGTACAACGCTAGCATGTATAAGCGTTAAAGATGAGTGACCGTTAAAAATCACAATTAAATAAGCAGCTAAGGCGCTTAAGGGCAAGGCTTTACTTGACGCCATACCGTTTGGCTTCACCATCAGGTAAATGAGCAAAAATAAGGGCGCATAAGCTGCGATAAGTAAGTTTGTGGCATTCATTTATTGTCTGGATTTTACTATTCTAAACGGGCGCGAGAACTCGAACTTAAGCCCAAAATGCGTGGTGCTTCAACTGAAGCTTACCAAAGCTCCAGAGCGTTTGTGAAAAAGCGTGACTGAGCGAAGCGCGCATGCATTTCAATGAACACGATAGGCTATTTGCTCATAGTTATAGCACTAATTTTTGGTCTTAGAATAAAGGTTTTGCAGGAAATAAGTGCGTGTTTGACCAAGAACAATATACGTAAAGATTATTATTTGATTGCGACTTGAGTGCTTGAATTTTGTTGGATATCCAAAGCCAAAACAAAGGGAGAATCTGGCGGTAAACAAATTACCCTCTCAACCGCACCTTAAAGAATTCCGCCAAGGTTTTGCTTATCACAGGGTGCTGGGTGTCTTGGTTAAACAGGCAAATATTCACTTTACCAAGCTTAGGCAAATGCGGGTGGTTTAACACCGCTAAGTTGGCAGGCAAGCTTGATTTCGCGAGCGCGGTGACGCCAAGACCTTGCTGAATAGCCGCTACCAGCCCGCCTAAATCAGCGTTGGTATAGCTAATCTTCCATGCAAAGGTTTGCTGCTTTAACTGCTCAATTACGCGGCTTCGATACATACAGCCATCTGGCGCTAACACTAACGGAATGTTATGTCCTACCAACGGATGAGCGTTGTCGCCAACCCATACAACGTCGTCTTCGAGCACGACTTCACCTTCGGTTTGCTCGTTGGGGTTTACCAGCGCCAGAATTAGGTCAAAGTGATCGCGCTGACTCGGGTGCAGGAGGTCGCGGCTTAATGCCGACGTGACTTCTAAAGACACATCAGGGTAGCGTTTTGAAAACTCACCAATTAAGCCCGGTAATAGGGTAGACGCGAATTCATTGGGAATGCCTAAACGCAACCGCCCGCTTAATGGAGCAGGGGTTAAGCTTCGAAAAATATTGTCGTTAAGCTCTAGTAGCTCTTTCGCTTTTGGGTAAAGCCAGTTGCCATCGGCACTAGGTATGTGGCGCTGACCGACTTTGGTGAATAACTTTCTGTCTAACTGCGACTCTAGCTTTTTAATTTGCAAGCTAATGGCAGGTTGAGAGCGACCCAAAAAGTCGCCCGCTTTTGCGTAGCCACCCAGTTCGATAACGCTTACGAAGGTACGTAATGTGTCTAAAGAAAGCTGTTTCATATTTATTAGCTTTGTTAATGCATGTGCTTGTAGTGATTATATTTGCAAATGTATTGGAGTGAAAGCCCAGGTTCTTTACTCGATTCATTTTGAACCTGCTCGGCTTTGTACATTTTACGCTTCGGGTGCCAAGCGCTTTGCTGTAACATCGCGCACTCTACCCATTAAAACGACTTACTATAATTGCGAGAACGTGTCATGAACTCTGAATTGTATTTTATCGGCATAGACGGCGGCGGCACCAATTGCAGAGTTACATTGCAAGATAAAAACGGGGCGCAGTTAGGAGAAGGCATTAGCGGCCCTGCCAATATCATGCGTGACGGAGAGCTTGCTAAAACATCCATAATGGATGGCGTAAACAAAGCTATTGCATCTGCCAATGCCTTTTTGGCTTCACAAAGCAGCGACGCCACAGTAAAACCCATCACAGCATCACAATGTATCGTTGGCGCCGGGCTTGCTGGCGCTAATATTACTTCTGCAAAAGCGCGTTTTGAAAGCTGGGAACATCCGTTTCATTCGCTGTTTGTGCTAAGTGATTTACACGCTGCCTGCGTAGGCGCGCACAACGGCAAGCCCGGTGCAGTAATTATTGTGGGTACGGGGTCGGCAGGAGTGGTATTTGCCGAGGGTAAATTCACCGATGTTGGGGGGCATGGCTTCCCTATCGGCGATGTTGCCAGTGGCGCTTGGCTGGGTTTAAAAGCCATTCAGCACACCTTATTATGTGTAGATAATATTCGAAGCCCTGATGTTCTAGCAAAGCAGGTGTGTGAAGCGCTTGGTACAACAAACGCAGATGACATTGTGGCAAAGTGCGCAGGCTTTAGCACACACCATTACGCCAGTTTAGTACCCTGCATGCTGCCACTTTTACAAGAAGCAAATGACGGGGTGGTTCGTATCTTTAAAGAGGGCGCTGAATATTTAGAAGCAATGGCCCAGCAGCTTTTAGGGGAGAATACCTATAATCTTGCCCTAATCGGTGGGCTAAGCAAAGTGTATGTACCGTACTTATCTGAAAAAATTCGCGCTCGCGTGCAAGCGTGTGAATTATTGCCTCAGCAAGGTGCTATTAAGTATGCTAAAGCCGTTTATAACGAACGCTAGTCTTGAAATAAATTAAGCACAACGCATAAGAGTTACAGACAGAGAATGTACGCAAGCTAGCGTTAACCCGCGCGTTAAACATAATGCTACAACCGCACCCAATTAGGAAAGTGAAAGCGCAATGATGAAGACTATTTTGGCCGAAAATATTTTGATAAAAGGTACATGGGAAAAAGACCAGGTACTTACCATCGAAAATGGCGTAATCGCTAACATTGAAACGCTTTCAGGGTCACAAACGCACCGCGAAGCGTTTTCTACGCGAGTGCACAACAAAATTATACCCGGGTTTGTAGACACCCAGGTAAACGGTGGCGGTGGCGTAATGTTTAATCACGCGCCCACATATCAAAGCATAAAAACAATGGCCCAAGCGCATCGCAAGTTTGGTACAACCACGTTCTTCCCCACACTTATTACCGATGATATTACAACCATTGAAAGCGCGGCCTATGCGGTAAGTGAAGCAATAGAAAGCGGTCATCCTAGTGTTGAAGGTATTCACTTCGAAGGGCCGCACTTAAGCGTTGAGAAAAAAGGTGTACATCTTTCAAAATATATTCGCCCGCTTACCGACAAAGAGCTTGCCACTTATACCCGCAAAGACCTCGGCAAGGTAATGATTACCTTAGCGCCAGAGAATACCTCGTGTGATGTTATTCGCGACTTAGTAAACCAAGGCGTTATTGTAGCGCTAGGTCACTCTAATGCACCGTTTGAAGTGGTGGAAAGGGCGATTGAGGCAGGCGCGACTGGATTTACTCATTTATACAACGCGATGTCGCCGTTCACCTCTCGCGAACCGGGGATGGTTGGCGCAGCGCTTCTAAGCAATAACACCTGCGGCATTATTGTCGATCATCAGCACTTACACCCTAAAGCGGTTGAGCTTGCCTTTAAAACCAAAGGGCCATCCCAATTAATGCTGGTTACCGATGCCATGGCCCATGTAGGGGCTGATAAAGACGTTATAGACTTTTTCGATACGCATATTACCCGTGTGGGTAACAAACTTACTACACCTGATGGCACGCTGGCAGGAAGCTGCTTAGACATGCACGGCGCGGTTATTAACTGTGTTAACTACATAGGGATTTCGCTAGAAGAAGCGAGCCTCATGGCAAGTGCAACGCCTTCTGCGTTTATGGGCATTAACGAAAAGGTAGGCAGCATTGCAGTAGGCCAACGGGCAAACTTTGTAGAACTGAGCGAAAACAACGCGCTTGCGCACGTTTGGCAAAATGGCGAGGTGTGCGTTTAGCACACTTGCTGTCGAACAACTTACAACAGGCTACTAGTAAGTATTTAAACATTCCTTACAACGCCCTCAACAATTACGCAGCAAACACTCAGCAACGTTTCAAAAAAGCTAGGTATTAAATTGTAACTCCCTGTTCTAAACACCATCTGATATTAAGTTTTTTCAGGTTCGATAGTCGCGGCTGCGATCTTCGTTAAGCTATCTCAATGCGTGGTAATCGCTTACATATTTGCTTTCCTCATGTTTTCCCAAGAATACATTTGCTTTTTAAATGTATTGATAAAAATTTCCAATTTGTTGCATAAACGTTAGCTCACTATACTCAATCTCGTTTTCTACCTTTCAAATTAAAAAGAGTAAGTGGAATGTCTAGTACCACCGCCCTACACACAAAGCACCTAGAAGCCGGTGCGAAAATGGTCGATTTCTTCGGCTGGGATATGCCAATTAACTATGGTTCACAAATTGAAGAACATCACGCTGTGCGTCAAGACGCCGGTATGTTTGATGTGTCTCATATGACCATTGTTGACGTAAAAGGCGCACAAGCGAAAGCGTATCTTCAGTACCTTTTAGCCAACGACGTGGCGAAATTAAAAGACAAAGGCAAAGCGCTATACAGCGGCATGCTTAACGAAGAAGGCGGTGTTGTAGACGACCTTATCGTTTATCACTTCGACGAAACTAACTATCGCCTAGTGGTTAACTCAGCGACACGCGAAAAAGACATGAACTGGTTGATGAGCAAAGCAGAAGGCTTTGACGTAACCATCACCGAGCGCCCTGAGTTTGCCATGATTGCCGTACAAGGCCCTAACGCAAAAGAAAAAGCAGCGACCTTGTTTAGCGCAGCGCAAAAAGAAGCGGTAGCGGGCATGAAGCCATTCTTTGGCGTACAAGCAGAAGACTTGTTCATCGCCACCACAGGTTACACCGGTGAAGCAGGCTACGAAATTATGGTGCCAGCTGAACAAGCGGAAAGCTTCTGGCAAGCACTACTAGACGCGGGCGTTAAGCCATGCGGCCTAGGAGCACGCGACACCCTTCGCCTAGAAGCAGGTATGAACCTGTACGGCCAAGATATGGATGAAACCGTATCGCCATTAGCCGCCAACATGGGCTGGACAATTACATGGGAACCGGCCGAACGTGACTTCGTAGGGCGTAAAGCACTAGAAGCGCAGCGCGAAGCAGGTACCGACAAGCTAGTAGGCTTGGTGATGACCGAAAAAGGCGTGCTGCGTCACGGTCTTAAAGTGAAAACAGAAAGCGGCGAAGGCGTTATCACTTCAGGTACGTTCTCTCCAACTTTAGGTCACTCAATTGCGATGGCACGAGTACCACGTGATGTTGGTGAAACAGTAGAAGTGGAAATGCGCAAAAAGTGGGTTACAGTAAAAGTGGTTAAGCCCTCCTTTGTTCGCAATGGAAAAAGTGTTTTATAAAATTACTTCTTAAGTTTACAAAGATTAACAGGAACGATTATGAGCAACATCCCAACTGATTTACGCTATGCCGCTACGCACGAATGGGTTCGCCCTGAAGGTGACGGTGTTTTCACTGTAGGTATTTCCGAGCACGCACAAGGCTTACTTGGCGACATGGTTTTCGTTGAATTGCCAGATGTTGGCGATGCGGTAAGCACTGGCGACGATATTTGTGTTGCTGAATCGGTAAAAGCGGCGTCTGACGTATACGCGCCAATTTCAGGTGAAGTGGTTGAAGTAAACGAAGACCTAGAAGATTCACCAGAACTAGTTAACTCAGACCCATACGGCGACGGTTGGCTATTCAAAATTAAAGCTGACGACGCGGCTGAAGTAGAAGGTCTACTAGACGCTGAAGGCTACGAAAACAGCATCGACGAAGAGTAATTCGTTACGCAGTTTTAAAAGAACCATAATTTGAAAAGGGGCATGAAGATAATTCAGCCCCTTTTTAACTTAAAGATTTAACGCGCCCTTGCGGCAACCATTACGAGTGCTTAACAACGTTATGTCGAATACTTCCCCTACATTGGCTCAACTAGAGCAAAAAGATACTTTTATCCGCCGTCACATTGGCCCGGGTAAAGGCGAAATTGAAGAAATGCTGTCTGCTATTGGTGCAAGCTCACTAGACGATTTAATTGAGCAAACTGTACCGGCAGGTATTGCGCTACCAGAGCCACTAAAATGTGGTGAAGGGGCGACAGAAGTTGAAGCATTAAGTGAACTTAAAGCCGTTGCGCAAAAGAACAAAATTAACCGTTCTTTCATTGGTATGGGTTACTACGATACCCACGTACCAAACGTTATTCTTCGCAACGTGCTAGAAAATCCAGGTTGGTACACAGCGTACACGCCTTACCAGCCAGAAATTGCGCAAGGTCGTTTGGAAGCCATTCTTAACTTCCAACAAGTGACCATTGACCTAACTGGCCTAGAGCTAGCATCTGCGTCATTACTTGATGAAGGTACAGCGGCAGCAGAAGCCATGGGCCTTGCTAAGCGCGTATCTAAGAACAAAAAAGCGAATGCGTTCTTCATTGCAAACGACGTTCACCCGCAAACGGTTGACGTGGTAGAAACTCGCGCTGAAATGTTCGGTTTTGAAATCATCAAAGGTGCGGCAGAAGAAGCAGCAGAACACGACGTATTCGGTGCGCTACTTCAATACCCAACCTCTACCGGTGAAGTGAAAGACATCAGCGACATCATTGCTGCAGTACAAGCGAAAAAAGGCATTGTGGCAGTAGCCGCTGACCTTATGAGCTTGGTAATGCTTAAGTCTCCTGGCGAGCTAGGTGCAGACGTTGCACTTGGTAGTGCACAGCGCTTTGGTGTACCTATGGGCTATGGTGGCCCACATGCGGCATTCTTTGCTACACGCGACAGCTACAAGCGTTCATTACCTGGCCGTATTATTGGTGTAAGTAAAGACTCCCGTGGTCGCCCAGCACTTCGTATGGCGCTACAAACTCGTGAACAACACATTCGCCGCGAAAAAGCGAACTCGAACATTTGTACAGCGCAGGTGCTGTTAGCCAACATGGCAAGCTTCTACGCGGTGTACCACGGCCCTCAAGGCCTTAAAACTATTGCCGAGCGCATTCACCGCTTCGCCGACATTCTTGCTACTGGTTTGAACCAGAAAGGTGTAGCTCTAAAGCACAGCACGTACTTCGACACGCTAACCGTAATGGTAGACAACAAAGAAGACGTACTAGCAAAAGCCTACGCAAAAGGCATGAACCTACGTGCTGACCTTGAAGGTGCGGTAGGTGTGTCGCTAGACGAAACCACCACACGTGAAGACATTGTTGCGCTATTCGACGTACTGCTTGGTGAAGATCACGGCCTAACTGTGGAAGGCCTAGACGCAGAAGTAACCACGCAAGACGTGAAATCTATTCCTGAAGGTTTAGTACGTACAAGTGACTTCCTAACGCACGAAGTGTTTAATAAGTATCACTCTGAAACAGAGATGCTTCGTTACATCAAGAGCCTTGAAAACAAAGACTTGGCGCTTAACCACTCAATGATTTCATTGGGTTCGTGCACCATGAAGCTAAACGCAACGGCTGAAATGATCCCAGTAACATGGGCTGAATTCGGTCAGCTTCACCCGTTTGCTCCACTAGACCAAGCAGTAGGCTATCAAGAAATGATTGCCGAGCTAGCCGAGTGGCTCATTAACGTAACGGGCTACGACGCGCTTTCTATGCAGCCTAACTCAGGTGCACAAGGTGAATACGCTGGCCTATTGGCTATTCAGCGTTACCACGAAAGCCGTGGCGAAGGTCACAGAAACGTGTGCCTAATTCCAAGCTCGGCCCACGGTACTAACCCAGCGTCTGCGCAAATGGTTAGCCTTAAAGTGGTAGTAGTAGCTTGTGACGCTAACGGTAACGTAGACCTTGACGACCTTCGCAAAAAAGCAGAAGAAGTAGGTGAAAACCTATCGTGCGCCATGATCACGTACCCGTCTACCCACGGTGTATATGAAGAAACCGTACGCGAGATTTGTGACATCGTTCACGAGCACGGCGGTCAGGTTTACATGGACGGCGCGAACATGAACGCGCAGGTGGGCATTACGTCACCTGGCTTCATTGGTTCAGACGTGTCGCACCTTAACCTGCACAAAACCTTCTGTATTCCACACGGTGGCGGTGGCCCAGGTATGGGACCAATTGGTGTTAAATCGCACCTTGCTCCATTCCTACCAAACCACACGGTTGTTAACGTAGAAACGGCAGGTAAAGACTGTGGTGCGGTATCGGCAGCGCCATGGGGCAGTGCATCTATTCTGCCTATTAGCTACATGTACATCAAGATGATGGGCAGCGCTGGCCTTCGCCGTGCAACCGAAGTAGCTATTCTTAACGCTAACTATGTGGCGAAGAAGCTAGAAGGGCACTTCCCAGTGCTTTACAAAGGCAACAATGGCCGCGTAGCGCACGAATGTATTATTGACCTTCGCCCGCTTAAAGAAGCAAGCGGTGTAACCGAGCTAGACATTGCGAAGCGCTTAAACGACTACGGTTTCCACGCGCCAACCATGAGCTTCCCAGTAGCGGGTACGCTTATGATTGAGCCCACCGAGTCGGAAGCGAAGTATGAACTAGACCGTTTCATTGACGCGATGGTTAGCATTCGCCAAGAAATTGAGAAAGTAGAAAGCGGCGAGTGGGATGCGACTGATAACCCGCTACACAACGCACCACACACGCTAGCTGACATCTGTGACAGCGACTGGAACCGCAGCTACGACCGCATGCTAGCGGCGTACCCAGCACCAGAAGTACACAGAAACAAGTTCTGGCCAACGGTTAACCGTATTGATGACGTTTACGGCGACCGCAACCTGATCTGTTCATGCCCTAGCATCGAGAGTTATGTTGAGGAGTAGGTTGGTGTAGCTCTAGTAGCTCAGCTGCTAACACTAATTTGAATTATAAGGCGAACTGGTTGGTTCGTCTTTTTTTTCAAAAAAGTAACTAAAGTTGCAAATTAATGTTAGCGTATTAAGTAAGGACGGCAATTTTTGACTGATCACTATCATGGAAGACAAAGCGGAATCGAAGTATTTTTGGCTAATTGAACTGCTTGCGTATTGGCAAGGAAAAGTAAATAGTAAAGATCTTATTGATGCATTTTTTATAAGTGCTACACAGGCCAAGAAATATTTATCAGCTTACAATTCCCTTTATCCCTCACAGCTAATCTACAACCGTAGTGTGAAAGCGCATCAAACACAGACTGAATTCAACGCCCAATTTATATCTACTGATGTTGCCGAGTATTTAGATTGGCTAAACGGCTATCGCGCTAAAACGAGTAGCTCAAATCAATCTTCAATATCGACTGAATTGAAGATCCCTTCAAGGCGAGTAAGCCCCCAGGTAATGCGAGGGCTCATAGGTGCAATTAAACAACGGAGGCGCGTTGACGTTGAATACTTGTCACTGAACACGTCTTCGTTTGAAGATCGAGTAATTCAGCCTCATTCTCTCGTTAAAACTGGTTTACGTTGGCACTTGAGAGGGTATTGTGAGTATCGCTCTGAATTTCGTGATTTTGTATTAAGCCGTTTCCGCGGCACACCGTTGTTAATGGATCAAGCCACATTTTTTGAAAAAGATGATCCAGGTTGGAATACAGAAATCTTTTTGCGAATACAGCCCGATCCAAGGTTCTCAAAAGCGCAAAGCGCTGTTATTGAGCAAGACTATCAGATGAAGAACGGCGAATTACTGATTAAGATAAAGCCCGCATTAGCCCAATACTTGATTCAAGAAATGCGCGTAAGAACCGAGTTTCTAGCGAAAACACCTCAACAGCAGCAGCTTGTACTGGTAAACGAAAGCGACGTAAAAGAATGGCTATTCGGTAACTAGCCGATGTAAGCCCACACAATCGGTAAACTTAATTTACTGGTTTTATTTACCTTATTGTAGATGAGGTAGAAATATGGAAATGTACTTAAACAGTATTTTCCGAATATGAAGGAATAGCATGGATAAGGAACTACCTCCTTATTTTAGATATTGGGGTAAAGCTAAAAAAGACAGTGAGCAGTCGGGCGCAGATTATCACCTCTTGCCTTACCATTGTTTGGATGTGGCGGCTGTGTGTTATGAGTGGCTTGACACTGATACCAAGCTTGCTGGTGAATTAAGCGATTATTTGGCAATACCTCGAGATCAATTTAAATCCCTGATGAGCTTTTTTATGGCGATGCATGATCTGGGGAAATTTGCTTCTGCCTTTCAGGCTTTGTATTCAAGCGATTCAACAAAACTCATCTTGACCAATAGTCGAAAGAGCTACGACGGTTCGCATTATCGCCATGATAGGCTGGGTACCTGGTTTTGGCGAAAACTGCGCCAACAAATCTGTGAACGATGTACAGAAGGCCACGGATTAAATAGAAGACAGCTAAAGTATTTAACAAAGCCCTTAAATATCATCATGGATTGTATGTTGGGGCATCATGGTGTGCCGGTAGAGCTTGATGAACCGGGAATTGAAGGATTTACGGAAAGCCAAAATCTTAGTGCTTCAGAAGCATTTACTTTAGATCTAATCACACTGTTTCAACCAGAGTTTACCGAGGTCATGATCCAAAATGACTCAGACTGGCTTGTAAAACTAAAGCAAGTCAGCTGGCACATTGCAGGTATAGCAGTGCTGTGTGACTGGATAGGCTCAGATCAAGCCGACTTTCCTTATGTTTCAGACGAAATGCCGTTAGACATTTATTGGCAAACGGCCAAAAAGCAAGCCAAGAGGGCACTTGAAAGCAAGCAACTCATTCGGTCATTCAACGTTGCGCCATTCCTTTCGGTTGAGAATAGCTTTGGCTTTAGTCCAACACCTTTACAGAGTTGGGCTGAGAAAGTAGAGATCACAGATACTCCACAGCTATTCATACTCGAAGACGTGACAGGGGCGGGTAAAACAGAAGCAGCGCTCACATTAGCTCACCGGCTTATGGAAAAAGGTGTGGCGAGCGGCTTCTATTTTGGGTTACCCACAATGGCTACGTCCAATGCTATGTATAAACGGGTGACCGAACATTACCTTAGTATGTATGAATCAGTGGCAAAAAAGCCCAGTATTGTGTTGGCTCATGGCGCTCGAGAGATGAACCCGCTCTTTCAGCAAACGGTTATTACCTCAGGCAAAGATAACTCTGATTACAACGCAGAAGACAAAACCGCACTCGCAGAATGTCATAGATGGCTAGCCGACTCTCGAAAAAAAGCGCTGCTTGCGCCGGTAGGTGTCGGCACTATCGATCAGGCACTACTGGCGGTGCTACCCAAAAGACATCAATCACTAAGGCTTTTAGGGTTACACAATAAGGTGCTGGTTTTCGATGAGGTCCATGCAGCAGACGAATACATGTTTGAACTGCTGGAAGGATTACTAAAACTGCATTTACATCAAGGCGGTAGCGTTATTTTATTAACGGCCACATTACCCCTCAAACAGCGTAAGAAGCTGGTAGAAATATGGCAAGTGGCAACAGGGAGCGAAGTGATCTTACCCAAGAAAACCAGTTTCTCTGATTTTCCTCTTGCCACTCACGTTGCGCCCGGAACAAAAAATCCAGTTCAAGAACATACGATGCCAAGTCGGGAAGCAGTGAGTAGAGCTGTAACGGTGACCTTTCTCCATGATGAAGCGAGTTGTATTGAGCGCATTATCAACACCATAGAAAGTGGAGTCTGCGTAGTTTGGGTGCGAAATTCTGTTGATGATGCTTTAGCAGCATATTCAACTTTATCTACTCAAATGAGTAACCCCGATGATTGTATTTTATTTCATAGCCGGTTCACCCTAAATGATAGAAATCTTATCGAAGCAAAAGTTTTAAATGTATTCGGAAAGCACGCTGATGCAGGCTCTCGAGCCGGTAAGGTCCTAATAGCGACTCAGGTTTTTCAGGAAAGTTTGGATGCGGACTGTGATCTAATGATTTCTGATATTTGCCCAATTGATGATTTGATTCAGCGAGCCGGACGATTGCACCGGCATTCCCGAGATAAGCAGGGTAAGTTTACACCGGGTAAACCAGATCAGCGGGGTCAACCCGAATTAATTGTGCATGCACCACATTGGTCCGATAAGCCGGGTGAAGACTGGGTAAGACAAGACTTCAGAAATACCAGCTATGTATACCCATCGGCCGGCAGACTATGGCTGGGAATGAGAGAGTTGCTGAAATTAGGCACCATGCGCATGCCCGAGAATGCCAGACAGTTAATCGAAGCGGTGTATAGCGATGAAGGGAGAGAGCAAATTCCGGCCAGCTTAATTGCCCAGGAGCAAAGGGTTATGGGCGATGAAAGAGCGAGAGAAAATCAGGCATTTGCCAGAAAGCTCAACTGGGAAACGGGATATCAAATAACAAACCGTGGGCGCTGGGAAGAAGATGAGGTTGAAATTAATACCCGGCTCAGTGAGCGGGAAGAAGTGCAGATTGTGCTATTAAAAGTAGATGCGCAGGAACGGTTAACTTTTTGGTGCGAGCATAAACAGCATGCAATACAGTTAAGTACGCTGAAACTCGCAAAAAATAAGTACGCAGACAATTTAAGCCCAGTGCCGGAAAAATATCAGGAGCAATTGGATAAATTGATCGCGAAATACCCAGTGCTTAAATTCAAACAATGTTGGATACCAGAACAGGATGAACGCTTTGGTTACTCTCCAGTCTCTGGTTTTTATCAAAAAATCATCAAGGAAGAGTTATGAACCTACTCAAAGAGCCTTGGCTGTTGTTTAACGTGCAACAACCAGATGGAAGCATCGCTGAAAAAACGTTGCCGATAACCGCCATTGCAAAACCAGAAGTCATCGACTTTGCACTACCAAGGGCTGATTTTCAGGGCGCAGCCTATCAGTTTGCGATTGGGCTATTGCAAACCTGTTTCGCGCCTGATGATGAGTTCGAATGGAAAGATAACTATCTTGAACCACCAACAGAAGATGCCCTTCGGCCAGCTTTTTCCAAAGCAGAACATGCATTCAATGCCACAGGTGATGGCCCGCTTTTCATGCAAGACTTTGATAGTTTGGATGAGGCAAAGCCAACCTCAGTTTCGGGGTTACTCATCGAAGCGCCAGGTGGAAATGGCTTAAAGCTGAATACCGATCACTTTGTTAAAAGAGGGATTGGTGAAGTTATGTCTTTGCCTATGGCGGTTTTGGCGCTTTTTACTCTCCAGATAAATGCTCCTGCTGGTGGGCAGGGACATCGTACCGGACTTCGTGGTGGTGGCCCGCTTACTACCTTGGTAATGCCACAAAATGAAAACTCCCCGCTCTGGCAAAAACTGTGGTTAAACGTTGCGCCTAATGATGAACGTTACTCCGCCCCAGATTTACACAGTGACACTGTGTTCCCATGGTTAGGTAAAACTCGAGTCAGTGCAAAGAAGGGGAGCGAAACTTATCAGAAAGATGTGCACCCGCTACATATGTTCTGGTCGATGCCAAGACGCATAAGACTGATAGTCGAAGATGTTGCTGGCGAATGCAGTCTTACCGGAAAGTCTTGTAGCCAGCTGGTGAAACTCTATAAGACTCAGAATTATGGTGCCAATTATGCTGGCTCGTGGTCACACCCCCTTACACCGTATAAGCGTGACTTAAAAAAGCCGGACCAGGAAGATTTGTCTATAAAAGGTCAACCTGGCGGCATTACCTATAAGATCTGGGACGTACTCACACTGACGGGCTCACCCGATGGCGGCAAAACCCAGCAGATGTGTGCAAGTGTAGTTCGTTCTTTTAATCATCTGGTCAACGATGACATTTTAGAGGATGTAACGGCACAAGCCAGACTATGGGTTTTTGGCTACGACATGGACAACATGAAAGCACGTGGTTGGTACTCAGAAACCATGCCGCTTTTTCAGGTTCCATCGGCTAAGCAACAACACATTCTTGACTACATTAAACAACTTCAGACTATCGCTAATGATGCCCTTTGGCATTGTCGCAGCCAGATAAAATCGGCGTGGTTTGATAAACCCGGTGATGCAAAAGGGGATTTTAGTTTTATTGAAACCGCCTTTTGGCAACAAACTCAATCTGCGTTCTTCGCGGCCGTGCAGCAGTTGATGAGTAGTGATTCCCTGTACTTAACCTCAATGGAAGCAAAACAGTGGCTGTCCACTCTTAGGAATGTTGCGTTGTCTTTATTCGATGAATATGCGCTATCTGAACTGGGTTCTGAACGCACTATGGAGAAGCGAATTGGAGCAAGAAAAAACCTGTTAAAAGGGCTGTATTCAAAATCATTCAAAAAATTTGAAACGGAGCACCAAATTGAGCCGAATAAGGAGGCCAACTAATGAATAAAGAGCTACTTCAACGCGGGGTATCAACGGCACTTCGCTGGTGGAAATCTATGTATGCTAGCGCGAGTGAATTGAAAAAAGAGGGGATCCAGGCTGCTCCCACTGCATGGAAAGCCGAATTAAAAAGAGCTGAATCTATTGATGCGGTGTTGCTCTCACAAGGATTCAGAGCGCTTTGGTTATCGTTAAGTAGTGATATAACTGAAGGCAGTGACAAGCAAGTTAGCGAAAACATGCTTTGTTGGGCAGCGGTTGCCGGCGCTCTTGTTTCTGTGTCAGACAACCATACTGAAAGCTTTGCTAAATTAGCCGGGAGAAAGGGCGATGGGGATAAACCTGTGGTGAGTGAATTGCGTTTCGCTCAATTGCAACAGGCGCAAGCGCCAGAAGAGTTTTTACGTCGAATTAGGCGAATTTTAAAACAACTAAAAGGCAAAGCATCAGTAACGCAGTTAGCCAAAGATACCTGTTGTTGGTACCAGGAACTAACGTCAAATTATCCCCGAGAAGCTGACAAACGCATTGCGGTACGTTGGGCAATGGATTACTACCAGGCAAATTAAACATATACGCCTAAACAACTATTTTATGAAAAAAGGATTAATCAAATGAGCAAATTTATTCAACTTCACTTACTGACTTCATACGCACCCTCAAACTTAAACCGTGACGATCTCGGACGACCCAAAACAGCTAAAATGGGCGGGTTTGATCGATTACGTGTGAGCTCACAAAGTTTAAAGAGAAACTGGCGCGTTTCTGAGTTATTTGAAGAAGCCATGTCCGGTGAAATAGGCGTTCGCACCAAAAAGCTCGGTGAAGAGGTATTTAACATCATGATTGCTGGCGGCGTAAAAGAGAAGCAAGCAACGACCTGGGCTTCAGCTATTGCCGGAGTTTTTGGCAAAGTTAAAAAAGACAAGCCTTTAGAAATTGAGCAACTTGCACATATCAGTACAGCTGAAAAACTAGCTGTTTTGGCACTGGCAGAGCTACTTTGCAATGAACAGCGAGATCCAAGCTCTGAAGAATTGAAATTGTTAAAAGCAGACCGGACGTCTGTCGACATCGCCCTATTCGGCAGAATGTTGGCATCCAGCCCTGAGTTTAATGTCGAAGCGGCGTGTCAGGTTGCCCATTCAATCAGCGTTCATAAAGTGCTGGTAGAAGATGATTATTTTACCGCCGTTGACGATTTGAACGATGGTAAAACAGATGCTGGCTCAGCCCACATTGGTGAAGCAAACTTTGCGGCGGCGTTGTTTTATAGCTACATCTGCATTAACAAATCTCAACTAGTCGAAAACCTTGGTGG
The DNA here is from genome assembly GCF_000020585.3 of Alteromonas mediterranea DE. NCBI lineage: Bacteria > Pseudomonadati > Pseudomonadota > Gammaproteobacteria > Alteromonadales > Alteromonadaceae > Alteromonas > Alteromonas mediterranea. Next base: position 3,215,919 of record NC_011138.3, on the reverse strand, counting down.
TAACGAAGCCTTGGCCGACAACGCCATAAAAGCATTGACCGAAGCTGCGGTAAAAGTCTCTCCCAAAGGCAAGCAAAACAGTTTCGCATCACGCGCGTATGCCAGTTATGTCATGGCTGAAGTTGGTGAACAACAACCACGGTCATTGTCAGTAGCATATCTTAGGCCGGTTCATGACGACGATATGGCTGATGCGGCGATTACTGCAATAGAAAAACAAGCGGCGAATTTTGATGCGGTTTACGGCAAGTGTGCGGATGCGCGTTACACAATTAACGCTGTGAAAGGTGAAGGTACGTTAAACGAACTATTAGATTTCGTTGCAAAGTAATTGGAGCGTAACAATGAAAGAATATTTAGTCTTTCGGCTCTACGGTCCAATGGCGAGTTGGGGCGTGCCAGCAGTGGGAGGAGATAGAGCCACGGCCATTGCTCCCACGCGTTCAGCATTATTAGGCTTGCTCGGTGCTGCATTGGGAATTACCACAGATAATGCTGAAAAACTCGAAGCGCTACAGCAAAGTGTTTCGTTTGGCGTGAAGCAATGTGTACCCAGCTCCATATTGCGAGATTATCATACCGCCCAGGTGCCGTCAGAAAAAAGAGGCGTGACCCATTTAACTCGTAAAAGCGAGCTAAGTGAAGCAAAATTAAATACGGTATTATCCAGCCGGGATTACCGCTGTGATGGGGTTTGGGTAGTGGCTGTTTGGTTAAGGGCTAACCCCCAAGTAGCTCTTTCAGCCATAAAGGCCGCGTTGGAAAAACCAGTATTTCCCCTCTACTTAGGGCGTAAATCTTGTCCTCTTAGTTTACCTCTTTCACCAAAGACTATTGAAACTGAGACGTTGCAGCAAGCCTTAGATACCGATTTTCCCCCCGTTGTTTCAGAACAATCAGACAAATATTGGTTTGGTGCTAACGGCTTCGTAACTTATTTTTGGGAGGGCAATGCGACGGAATTCGACGATGAACTCACCCAGTCTTACCAACCTTGGGATGAGCCTGTGCATCGTGGACGCTGGCAGTTTAAAAAGCGAACTATGCATCAATTAACATTGCGGGAGGCTAAATAATGTTTTTATCAAAAGTCACAATGGTATCGAGCCCGCAAACAGCCCAAGAATTAGCAAAGCTTCAACGCAACGGAGTTTACGCATCACACCAGTTAATATGGCAGTTATTTTCAAATGTTACAGAAAGATCTTTTCTGTATCGGGAAGAAATGGGTATAACGGGCATGCCGGAATTTTATGTTTTATCCAAAACTGAACCGCAAGCAAGCCTACCTATCTTTTCGTGTGTAACCAAAGTATTTGAGCCTAAATTAAAAAAAGGGCAACGGCTGTCATTCAAGCTGAGAGTTAATCCTACCGTTTGTGTAAAAGGTGAGGATGGAAAGCAGCGCCGCCATGATGTGATGATGCAGGCGAAGTATAACGTTAAAGACGAATTACCGGATGCACAAACGCTCAAGATGCATATGGAACAGGCTGCGATTAATTGGTTAAATAACGAGAAAAGGTTGGATGAATGGGGGATTACTCTGGATTTCCAACCGTCCATTGATGGCTATACCCAGCACAAGGTTCAGAAAAAACGTCATCAGATACAGTTTTCAAGCGTTGATTATCAGGGCATGTTAACAGTTCAAGACCCACTAAAATTCATTAATCAATACGCCAAGGGATTTGGCAGAGCCAAAGGAATGGGCTGCGGATTAATGATGATTAAACGAGCGTAAAAAACTAAACAGGGACGTTTATGAAACCCAAACTGCAAGCTCTTGAACAAACAATCGGAACCATGACCCAGGAAGGCGTGGAGTATATTTGTATTACAGATATTGCCCGGTTCAAAAATAAAGACCGAACCGGTGTGATAATCGGTAATTGGTTGCGGAACAGAAATACCATCGAGTTTTTAGGTATTTGGGAGCAACTCAATAAATCTCTTTTTAAAGTCATCCAATTCGATGACTTTAAAAAAGAAGGAGGGTTGAATAGTTTCACACTAACGCCCAAACAGTGGATAGAGAAAACCAATGCGATTGGACTCATTTCAAAGGCCGGTCGCTATGGAGGTACCTACGCACAAAAAGATATTGCTTTTGAGTTTGCCAGCTGGATTTCTGTTGAGTTTAAACTCTATTTGATTAAAGAGTTCCAACGTTTAAAAGAACAAGAGTTCGAACAACTTGGCTGGGATATTCGACGTAATCTCGCAAAAGTGAATTACCTGATCCATACCGATGCGGTAAAAGAGCACCTCATTCCGGAAACGCTAAATAACCAACAAATAGCCTGTGTATACGCCACCGAAGCAGATCTGCTAAATGTTGCACTTTTTGGTGTTACGGCTAAGCAATGGCGCGATAAAAACCCTCAGCTCAGCGGCAATATGCGCGATCACGCCAACATTCATCAACTTGTTTGTTCAGCTAATATGGAATCCATGAATGCCTATTTTATTCAGCAGGGCATTAAGCAATCAGAGAGGATTGTAAAACTGAACCAATTAGCCATTCAGCAAATGCAGGTCCTGATTGCAGCAAATACCTCCAAAAATCCATTATTAAAGGAGTAAATATGGCATTTATTCCACTTAAACCTATTCCTATTAAAGATCGCAATTCTATGATTTTCGTTGGGATGGGGCGAATCGACGTCAAAGATGGTGCGTTTGTGGTAATCGATGAGGTCAATGGCGAGCGCATGCACATTCCCGTGGGTTCGGTTGTATGCATAATGCTTGAGCCTGGCACTCGGGTATCTCATGCTGCGATAAAACTGGCAGCGCAAGTTGGTACTCTGTTAATTTGGGTCGGTGAAGCTGGGGTGAGGCTGTATGCCGCAGGTCAACCCGGTGGCGCACGGTCAGACAAATTGTTGTATCAAGCCAAACTGGCACTTGATGAGAACTTGCGATTGAAAGTGGTTCGTAAAATGTTTGAGCTACGATTTGGAGAACCTGCCCCAGAAAGACGAAGTGTAGATCAACTGCGCGGTATTGAAGGAGCACGCGTGCGTAAAACCTATGAACTGCTTGCTAAGCAGTATAGTGTTGAATGGCGAGGCCGAAAGTACGACCCCAAAGATTGGGATAAAGGCGATGTCGTTAATCAATGCATTAGCGCAGCCACGTCTTGTTTATATGGCGTAACCGAAGCAGCAATATTAGCCGCAGGGTACGCCCCTGCGATTGGGTTTATTCATTCAGGTAAGCCATTGTCATTCGTTTATGACATGGCTGATATAGTAAAATTCGAATCCGTAGTACCAGAAGCATTCAAAATAGCCTCGAAACGGCCTCGCAGTCCTGATAGAGAAGTGCGCGTTGCTTGCCGCAATATTTTCCGAGAAACCAAACTATTAAACCGCCTTATTCCTTTAATTGAAGACGTCTTGAGTGCTGGAGAGATAACTCCTCCTGAGCCCCCTAGGGATAGTCAACCACCGGTTATACCAGAGCCTAAGAATATCGGAAACGAAGGGCACAGAACGGGATAAGTATAATGACAATGTTAACTGTGGTGACAGAAGCTGTGCCCCCTAGATTGAGAGGACGGCTTGCTGTTTGGTTATTAGAAGTTAGAGCTGGTGTATACGTTGGGAATGTTTCAAGGCGAGTTCGCGAAATGATTTGGTATCAGATAACCGAGTTGGCTGATGAAGGAAATGCAGTAATGGCATGGGCAACCAATAATGAATCTGGCTTTGAATTTCAGACTTTCGGTGAAAATAGACGAGAACCTATTGACGTTGATGGACTAAGATTGGTCCGATTTTTACCTATTGATTCTGACCAAAATTCATAATTCTGTTCTTTAAAAAGTTGGTAGAATTTTAACTTTTATTTTTTCTTTTATAGATCAACTGTCTATAATTAGAGTGTTCCCCGTGCCCACGGGGATGAACCGCGCTGGAATCCCGCTTCACTCGCTTCAATCTCGTGTTCCCCGTGCCCACGGGGATGAACCGAATTGCGTGAAAAGTGGCACCAAAACAAATGGGTGTTCCCCGTGCCCACGGGGATGAACCGTGAAAGATCAACTTCAAGGTAAGCCCCCAGGTGTGTTCCCCGTGCCCACGGGGATGAACCGCCTTCCCCCTGCAGTGGCAGCAATAGCATCTGGTGTTCCCCGTGCCCACGGGGATGAACCGAGCTTCTATGTCTCTAGAGATGGCAGGAGGGCGTGTTCCCCGTGCCCACGGGGATGAACCGTAAAGATTGGCACCCAATTTAATGAGCGCCGCGTGTTCCCCGTGCCCACGGGGATGAACCGGCTATGGGGTTGCTTAGTAGGTATGTTGGTAAGTGTTCCCCGTGCCCACGGGGATGAACCGGGTCTCGCAATTTATCGCGCAAAATTAAAGAAGTGTTCCCCGTGCCCACGGGGATGAACCGTTGCGCCACAGGTTGGATTGACCGCTGACGCTGTGTTCCCCGTGCCCACGGGGATGAACCGGCTGGTCTGTTGATGGTACTGAGTTCAAAGTGGTGTTCCCCGTGCCCACGGGGATGAACCGTGTTAGAGGGTGGTTTAAATGAACATTTGCTAGTGTTCCCCGTGCCCACGGGGATGAACCGTTGACCGCCACCGAACCCAACAGTCGCTACGTGTGTTCCCCGTGCCCACGGGGATGAACCGGCTGGATGAATGGCCCCGTTACCATTTACGAAGTGTTCCCCGTGCCCACGGGGATGAACCGCTCAGGAAGTGGACGACCTGCCATACCGACCGGTGTTCCCCGTGCCCACGGGGATGAACCGCAGAAATGCAATGGTTCAACGTAACGCATGCAGTGTTCCCCGTGCCCACGGGGATGAACCGGCCATGACCTTGACGACATTGTTAAAACCAGCGTGTTCCCCGTGCCCACGGGGATGAACCGTCAAAACAGATTGACGGAATGGGCTTCGGCGGGTGTTCCCCGTGCCCACGGGGATGAACCGCTCGTATAAATTAGCTTTAGAATATTCAACAGGTGTTCCCCGTGCCCACGGGGATGAACCGAGATTAAACGAGGTATATTCAATAGTATGCCAGTGTTCCCCGTGCCCACGGGGATGAACCGCGGACCAAATATGGCATTTAACGTACTTTTAAGTGTTCCCCGTGCCCACGGGGATGAACCGCGCAACCAGCAGGAGAACGAACGACTTCTTCAGTGTTCCCCGTGCCCACGGGGATGAACCGCATGAGATACTTGAAGCGTGGTCCAGGCACCGGTGTTCCCCGTGCCCACGGGGATGAACCGTTGAATTGTCAGCAGGGTCAGGCTTGGAAGTTGTGTTCCCCGTGCCCACGGGGATGAACCGCGTAATGCCACTGTTAGTAGTTTCACGCCATTGTGTTCCCCGTGCCCACGGGGATGAACCGCGTTCCGTCACGCCTTATCCTTAAATCACTTAGTGTTCCCCGTGCCCACGGGGATGAACCGGTTTTTAAGTGTTCAATGCTGCCGCGTTCTGGGTGTTCCCCGTGCCCACGGGGATGAACCGTTCATCGAGTACCTTAGCGGTTTTCTTCCAAAGTGTTCCCCGTGCCCACGGGGATGAACCGTTATAAACGCCAGAGCCGTTATAAAGCCGGGCGTGTTCCCCGTGCCCACGGGGATGAACCGCGTCCAATCAACTCAGACCTACGTGAGTCTGGGTGTTCCCCGTGCCCACGGGGATGAACCGGGCTTGAATGGTGGTTGCGACCAATCGTGTGAGTGTTCCCCGTGCCCACGGGGATGAACCGGTTATCTGAAGCCGCTTCTTTTGTCCTAAGTGGTGTTCCCCGTGCCCACGGGGATGAACCGGAAAACTCCAGACACGTAAATGGCAGGACCAGGTGTTCCCCGTGCCCACGGGGATGAACCGCGTCGGGCTCTATTGAGGTGGGTGGTTCAGGAGTGTTCCCCGTGCCCACGGGGATGAACCGATAATGAACCACTTGAATCATATTTTTCAAGCGTGTTCCCCGTGCCCACGGGGATGAACCGCAACCAGCAGATAGTTTTAGCCAGGTCTATTAGTGTTCCCCGTGCCCACGGGGATGAACCGCCTGGCAACTGAATGGACTTTACAATGTCTTCGTGTTCCCCGTGCCCACGGGGATGAACCGTTTTAGCAAACTCCAGCGCTTCGTAATAGTTAGTGTTCCCCGTGCCCACGGGGATGAACCGGCGCGCCAAAAGAGTTCTGCAGCAGATTTTAGGTGTTCCCCGTGCCCACGGGGATGAACCGTGATCGCCGTTTCATCATCATGGTATTCAAGCGTGTTCCCCGTGCCCACGGGGATGAACCGCGCGAAGTAGAAGGCGAGTTAACCGTTAACAAGTGTTCCCCGTGCCCACGGGGATGAACCGCGAAACCGGCGCAAACCAGTAAGCGCCACACAGTGTTCCCCGTGCCCACGGGGATGAACCGCATCGGGAGATCCTTCGGGGCCTCTCTCTATTGTGTTCCCCGTGCCCACGGGGATGAACCGATTAGAAACAAGCGGCTCAATTACGTGAATATGTGTTCCCCGTGCCCACGGGGATGAACCGGGAGGCGTATATTTAAACCATACCAAGACGGTGTGTTCCCCGTGCCCACGGGGATGAACCGTTATTTAGTTGTAGCCAGGCTTTGATAGCTAAGTGTTCCCCGTGCCCACGGGGATGAACCGCGTTATGGAAGGAGTTAGAGGCGTGAAAGGCCGTGTTCCCCGTGCCCACGGGGATGAACCGATCAATGGATGCCTCAGCGAGTGTACAAAGGGGTGTTCCCCGTGCCCACGGGGATGAACCGTGTTCAGACTACTGGACCATTGAAGATGATGCGTGTTCCCCGTGCCCACGGGGATGAACCGGCAGTGATTAAACGCGAATATCACGTATGTGTGTGTTCCCCGTGCCCACGGGGATGAACCGTAGCATTTCCTCTTGCGGGCCTTTCTTTTTGCGTGTTCCCCGTGCCCACGGGGATGAACCGCGTACAGGTGAGACTCTTCGTGCCATTGAAAGGTGTTCCCCGTGCCCACGGGGATGAACCGCGCAACAGTGTTATGTTGTTACTTCAACCTGAGTGTTCCCCGTGCCCACGGGGATGAACCGGATATGGTTCGCTATAAAAAGGAGCCGAAATCGGTGTTCCCCGTGCCCACGGGGATGAACCGTCAGGCCAGCGTGTAGATGTTGGTGGCGGGTCGTGTTCCCCGTGCCCACGGGGATGAACCGTTTAGAGTTCATCAAAGATTTCCTGATTGAGAGTGTTCCCCGTGCCCACGGGGATGAACCACCTTCACTGTTCGAAAAAGCACTAAACAAGAGGGTCATATTTTGTCTCTGATTGCGTATAAATATTTGGTATATTCGCACTGCTTTATTCACAAAATGTGGTTGCAGAACTAGTCCTCTGGTGAGATTGGCGACTACAACTCCGAATACTAACGATGCAAAACAATGGGGGAGCTGTTCATCTAATGACCGAATCACAGACAGCCCCCCGATGCCCACTTCCCCTAAACTAAGACTGATTAAACTAACGATGCCAAGAACTTTGTAAAGGGCACGATATCTTGGTTGACGCTGGCAGCTTCCAACGCTTGCATATATTCGTCTCGTCGTTCGACGGGTACAATTGTCCAGGGATAGCCACCCGATGCCATCATTAAATTCATAACAAATCTTCCCATTCTGCCATTGCCATCAAAGTAAGGATGGATGTAGACGAAAATGAAGTGCCCCAGTACCACTCTGACGGCTGAATTTTTCTCCTCTGCGAGCAAGTCGAAGAGTATCGGCATCATATCGCGAACCGCTTCTCTACCTGGTGGAGTATGCATAGATTGACGAATATAGACTGGTCCTGTCCGGTAACCAGCCAAATCCGACTGCTTAATAATACCAGCAGCCACACTTGGGCCAAATAAAGCCAGATACCAATCGCTGTGTGTCTGTTCCAATACATCGCCAGCGTTCTTACCCTCTAATACCGCTAACACGGCTTTTTTAACTTCCTGAAATGCATTCCAGTAGCCTTTAGCGGCCATGGCATCTAAATGCCTTTTACTCTCGTCAGAACCTTCAGCTTGCCAATTACCAGAGCGAACCAGTTCAATCAATTCGTGAGTCACACGATAGCCTTCAATAGACAGTGAGTGGTATGCGTCTGTAACGTATTTGTCTTCCACTTCGGCCATATAGGTTTCGATGTCGACGCTTTGTTGTATTTGTTCAGGGAAGTGAGCGATAACACTTTCACGCATTTGTGCCCACTTTAACCTCATTCGATTAACATAGGGCGACACATCACGACGACCAAAGTTTACCTGCACTTTTTCTGCAAATGGATCTTCTTCCTGCACTTTAAAATCGGCCGCTTGCATGCCCTTTAAGATATTGTCAGCAATCAGATCCCGGCCGATATTTCTAAAGGCGCCCACTAAACGGCCAGCAATCACGCTGTGATTACCTGCAAGTAAAACGGATAGTACGTCGGATGCATCTGTCACCATCGATAAGGCAGTACGTATTTGGATAGGCGCATTTTGAAACTGGTTCGCCGAAGAGTAAACAAGTGCAGCCGCTAAGCTATAGACATTTAGCCCTTCCAAGTTTTCAATGTATTCTGTGGCTGGCATGTTCAACCTGACATCAAAAATGGAGGTGTTGTGTAAAAAGGCAGTAGGTTTATTATTGCCTTTAGGCGAGCGCACGAGTAATTGCTGAGGTACGGTTCTATCGCCGATGTGCAGGCTAATTGATTGTTCAGGTGAGAGGCACCAGGCATTGTCGAATCGCTGTGACAAATAAGCGCCGCAAAAGCCCCAGAAAGAAGTATACCAAGATGTACTGTCGCCCGGCTTTTCATCTGGCATCGCCGGTATGTACCAACCCCGAATGACCTCGCGAATAAACCCATGCTTCAATAGCCGCTCTCGATGTACTCTGCTAAGTTGCCTTGACTGGACGGCAACAGCCCCTGACTCTTGAAGTTGTTGTAACTGCTCGAGCGAATCTGCTAATTTTTGTGATATGTCATTCATGTTCGCTCCAACTATTACTCATAATAGTGACCAGCTATCAATCATTGTTTATAGGTTTTAGTGTTATATCACTTATAGGTTTTAATGTCTTTCAACTTATAGGTTTTGGTGTTTCTTTGGCTGTAGGTTTTAATGGTTCTACGTTTACGGCGTTTAGTTAGAAAGGAGGGCTACAGAATATGGGTTAAAGCCTATGGATACTAAATCACGAACGCTCTAGTAGCCTAAGCGCGATTGCTGCGGCCGATGTTTTGTTATCAACGCCCAGCTTTTTATAAATCTGCTCAAGGTGTTTATTTGCGGTACGTGGGCTCATGTCGAGAATTTGAGATATTTCCCAACTCGTTTTACCAAAAGAAATCCAATACAGCACTTCAGACTCTCGCTTAGTAATCGGTAACTTTTCCTGCAAGCAAAGGTGGGTTTTACTGGTGGGTGGCTCTACTATTTTAAATAGATGGTGCGGTGCTTGTACACCTAGATACTTTATTTGCAGTGGCGATGAGAAACTATGTATTGTTAATATCGACGATTCTTCTAAATTTTCACTTTGAAGCCATGGAGCCAGTTCTTTCGAAATGCTTGCCCAAGGGCTAGTATCCTCACCACATATCTTTTCGATAAATTGATGAACGTTAGGCGTAGCCCAGGATAACCGGCCTTCTGAGCTTACACAAAAAGTGTTACTACCTGTGCTATCTAGTGCACTTTGGGCGCTCAAGGCTATCTTTGCAGTTTGAATATGAGTTTTAATTCGAGCGATGACCTCATCGGGGGCAATGGGCTTTGTTACGTAATCGATACCGCCAGCGTCGAAACCTTTAACCACATCATCGATTTCGGTAAGGCCTGTCATAAAAATTATAGGTGTATTGGGGAGTGCTTCTTTCAGCTTCTTGCAGGTTTCAAAGCCGTCCATCTCGGGCATAACGGCATCCAAAAGTATTACATCAGGTTTTACTTTCTCTACAATGGCTAATGCTTGTACTCCATTTAACGCTACCAGAGCAGTAAAGCCTTGGGTATTTAACGCAACATTTAGCATCCCCAAAGACTCGGGGGAGTCATCGACAACTAGCACGACATCACTGATATTATTCATGAATACACTCACCTAAATATCTGATTATTTCTGGAAAGTTACATTGGGAAATATGTTGCTTTATATTTGATTCTACATCAGGGGAAAAATAATGATGGGTTTCTATTTCCGTTAGTTTGCTATTAAACCCAGATAAATACCCAATTTCAGCTAGTGTGATCAATTCCCTGTAGTGGTCAGATGTAACGGGCGTTCGTTGCTGCTTTTCTATCTGCGTTATGCTTTCGGTTTTATCGGGAGAATATTCCCAATTAAGTGCTAACAACTGCCCAATCTGATTGAATAAATTGTCCAAATTGAACGGCTTTGAAATATACCCGTTATGCAATTTTGTGTGAGCCGTATATTGCTCTAACTCACGAGCGTTTGCCGATACCATGAGTACGGGCATTAACCAATTATCCATCCGTAGTGTGGACAGCAGATCCCATCCACTTGCGTTAGACAGTTTTACATCTAGTGTAATTAAGTCGATGTGGTGACTTTCTAATTGAGAAAACGTTTTTTTCTCATTTTCCGCTAGCAACACAATAAAACCAAGTGGAGTTAATACATCTTTAAGCAACTGCTGTTGATGAGGCTCATTGTCTATCACCAGTATAGTTTTACGCGTGCCTGAGTATGCGCAAACATGTTGGCTATGATTTTCCGGCGTGGTTTGATTTTGAGTAATGCGTGGAAGCATTAAGCGCAAAGTAAAGGTTGAACCTTTCCCTAGTAAACTTTTGAAGCTAAGTTCACCGCCCATTAATTCGGTTAAAGAGCGAGATATCGTTAATCCTAACCCAGTGCCACCAATCGCCTGTGTATGGGTGTTTCTAATTTGCTCAAAGGGCTGAAAAATAGTTTCTTTATGCGCTTCGCTTATACCTGAGCCTGTATCTACAACGACAAAAATCGCGACTTCATTTCTATACTGAACATCGAATTTAACATGACCGGCCTCTGTATATTTGATGGCGTTAGAGATCAAATTAATCAATATTTGCCTAAGTCTTTGCTTATCACCAACCACTACATCGGGAAGCTTTGTACTGATGTTAGTGTGAAAATTGAGACCTTTGTTACTTGCCTGCAATTCAAACATATCGATGAGTTGTTTCAATATAGCTCTAATATTAAATTCATCTCGGTGAAGTGTTAGGCGGCCAGCTTCTATTTTTGATATTTCCAACAGTCCTTCAATCAAATTGGCAAGATGCTCCCCATTTCTTCGCATGATGCCCATAGTGTCTCGTTGTTTTTCACTTAAACTAACATCTTTACCTAATAGCTGTGAATAACCTAGCATCACATTTAATGGCGTTCGCAGCTCATGGCTTAGTCCCGCTAAATATCGGCTCTTGGCTTCATTTGCAGCCTCAGCAGCATTCTTTGCTTTTTCAAGCGCAATGGACGTTACTTCGTGGGCTCCTATTTCATCGGCCAAAGCTGACGCTTGGGAACGAAGTTCTTTAAGGGCTATTTTGTTAGCGTTTCTTGCTAAAACAAATAGCCAACTTAGTATGCCAACAATGATAGAGAGCAAGAAAAATATCTTAATTAGCATATCTGCAAAAAGGACATTTGCACCTGAGGTAGAAGGTACTTGAAGGTAAACTAAATATAGAATACTGGCGCTAACACAACTTAGCGCAAATGTTAGCGCTATAAACTGTGACATAGGGGTCGTTAAGGCTTTAAGAAGGTCGATACTTAAAAAACGATGAAAAAATATCTGTGACTGTGCAAAGAGCGTAGCTTCTGGCCTACAGATATCTCCACACTTCACATCTAATGAACAGCACAGCGAGCAGATGACCCCACTATATGCTGGACAAAAAGTAATATCCTCTTGCTCAAATTCATTTTCACAAATGCAACATACACAGCTGGTTTGTGTAATAGCTACTTTATTATCAACCAAATAGTATTTACCACCGGTGAGTTTTCCAATGACAGGAACTAAGATAAAAGGTAAGAAAAAGGCAAGGTAAGAGGCAAGAGCTTGAATTGTTTCACCATACCAGCCGTAATGGCCCGTTATACCGATGAAAGAAGATATGAACATTGCGCCAATTCCCACAGGATTAATGTCGTATAAGTGAGAACGTTTAAATTCAATGTGCTTGGGGCTAATGCCTAGCGGCTTATTTATTATTAAGTCAGCTACAACAGAACTTAGCCATGACAATACCAATACAGAATAAACGGATAACATGGTCTCTATCGTTTGGTATATACCTAACTCCATTAGCAATAGTGCGATGACTACATTGAACACGGTCCATATCACTCGACCGGGATGAGTGCGAGTTACACGAGAGAAAAAGTTAGACCATGCTAACGAGCCTGCATACGCATTGGCGACGTTAATTTTTAACTGAGAAATAACCACAAAGCTACAGGCAACGATAAGGCTTATAGTTGGGTTATCAAAAACTAAGCTAAAAGCTAGGTTATACATGTGTGCCGGGTCATCTGCCAAGTCAATATCCACACCTTGAGTAAGTGCAAAGTACGCTAGAAAAGACCCTAAAAATAATTTTAATGCGCCAAAAAAAATCCATCCAGGGCCAGCAGCTATCAAAGCTAACCACCATTTAAACCTGCCAGCTTTGGGTCTTTCCGGTAAAAATCTCAGAAAGTCTACCTGCTCACCAATTTGCGCAACTAGGGAAAGCAATATAGCGGATGCACTTCCGAATAAAAGTAAGTTGAAATTGCGTGCCTCGGTTTCATTTTCGCCAATTCCAGTAAAAGCAATCCAGTCTTTGAAGTTGCTGTCAGGGTGTTGAAACACGAAAAGGAGAGGCACTAATTGAAGTATTACCCAAATAGGCTGAGACCAAACCTGGAATCGGCTTATATAACTAATCCCATGCGTAACTAATGGAAGTACTAGCAATGCACTAATCACATACCCGATTGCTAAAGATATGCCAAATAGGATGTGCAAGGCCATCGCCATGATAGCGGCTTCAAGTGCGAAAAAAATGAACGTAAAAGAGGCGTAAATCAGTGAGGTTATAGTTGAGCCTATGTAACCAAATCCGGCCCCTCTGGTTAATAGGTCGATATCAACGCCGTATTTTGCCGCGTAGTAACTGATAGGCGTGCCGGTCAAAAATACAACAAGCACCACAGACAATATCGCCCATGCCACGTTAATGAACCCAAAATTAATTGTGGCGGCACCACCAATAGCTTCTAGTACGAGAAAAGAAACAATCCCGAGGGCAGTTCCTGCAACCTTATTCAAAGACCACTTTCGAGCTTTCTTCGCGGTAAAACGCAAAGCGAAATCTTCCATCATTTCATTCGCAACAAGTTTATTGTAACTGCGTCGGGTCGGAATTATTTTTTGATTAGATTGCATTTTAAAGTGCTACGTTTTTTTGAGTTATTACAAAGAAATACATTATTTATCAACGAACTTTCGTTGTTTAGATCTTCCCATCTTACATAAGTTAAACCACTTAACCATGCGTATTTATACGTAGGTGGTTGCGTGCTTTTGCGCATTCTTTTCATTGCATTCAAAACTCATAATGAACGTGTTGGAAATAAACACAATAAATAGAGCTCACTGACCATGTGCTGATTACTTTAATAAAGGAATGCAAATGAAACTAGCCCAAACATTAAAACCAGCCGCGGCCGTTGGATTTATCGCTTTGAGTCTCACAGGTACGGCGCACGCGGACGATAAATTTAAATTAACTGACAGTCTTTCGGTTACTGGCTTTATTGATATGTCGTGGTCGTCAGTTGACGTTGAAGGAGTTGGCACCGAACAGTCATCCGGTTTAGATCAATTCGAAATAGATTTTCTTTATAGTTTTGACAGTAAGTTTTCAGCGCAAGTTGACTTGGAATACCAAGACAACGGAACTGGAGAGGAAGTCGACATTGAACAAGCTTTTATTTCCTACGCAGTATCAGAAAATTTTAGTGTAAAAGCAGGACGTTTTCTTAGTTATACAGGTTGGGAAACGGAAGAACCAACGGGTCTCTATCAGTACTCAGGAACTGGCTATGCCGCATACTTTTACGGTGGTTATCAGCAGGGAGTTTCAGGTTTTTACAAGGGAAATGGCTACCAAGTTGCCTTGTCATTGGTTAACGATTTAGGGGACTTAGAAGGTGAGAACAGGGATACAGATCATCCTGCGTTTGAAGCAATGTTAGCAGTTACGCCCACTGAAGCCACAATTGCAAAAGCTTTTTATTCAAGCGACAAGCTCGACGGAACAGATGAAACTACCACACTGGTAAATTTGTGGGCCGCGTATATAGAAGGCTCTCTCACCCTTGCCGTTGAATATAACACTTCAGAAAACGCTCCAGCTTATGCCTATCGCTATGGCATCGATTCAGAAGCCTCTGGTTACTTAATCATGGGCAATTACGCAATGAACGATTTTGCTATTACTTTACGTTATCACGACTATGCAATCGATGATGCAAGTGGCGCAGAAGTAGAAGATGGCAGCGCTATCACGATTGCACCAAGCTATACCTTTACCAAAAACCTATGGGTGGTATTTGAATACCGAATGGGTGAACAAAATGGGGTAGATGTAGACCTTATGGCCCTTGAAGCACTAGTTACTTTCTAAGCTAATTCAATCACATTGATAAAAGGAATACTCAAATGAAATTTAAAAAGATCGCCCTCGCCAGCACAATTATAGTTAGTACATTTTGCTCTCAAATCGTGTTAGCGGCAGATACTATTAAAGTAGGTGTACTACATTCGCTGTCGGGCACCATGGCAATATCAGAAACAACATTGAAAGACACAGTGTTGATGATGATTGAAGAACAGAATAAAGCGGGCGGTATCCTGGGTAAAAAGCTAGAAGCTGTGGTAGTTGACCCCGCGTCAAACTGGCCGCTGTTTGCAGAAAAAACTCGGGAGT
This sequence comes from Alteromonas mediterranea DE, assembly GCF_000020585.3. Taxonomy (NCBI): domain Bacteria; kingdom Pseudomonadati; phylum Pseudomonadota; class Gammaproteobacteria; order Alteromonadales; family Alteromonadaceae; genus Alteromonas; species Alteromonas mediterranea. The sequence continues at coordinate 3,200,888 of NC_011138.3, read as the reverse complement.
TACTGGCACAGGAAAAGGTCGATGTGATTTTCGGTTGCTGGACGTCAGTGTCAAGAAAATCCGTATTGCCCGTAATTGAAGAGCTCAACGGCTTGTTGTTCTACCCTGTGCAATACGAAGGGGAAGAGTCTTCGAAGAATGTGTTCTACACAGGCGCAGCGCCTAACCAGCAAGCTATACCAGCGGTAGATTATTTAATGAATGATATCGGTGCTACTCGTTGGGTTCTAGCAGGAACTGATTATGTATACCCACGCACGACAAACAAGATATTAAAAGAGTATCTGAATGCGAAAGGCGTTAAAGACGAAGACATTCTTATTAACTACACCCCATTTGGTCATTCTGACTGGCAAGGTATTGTTTCTGAGATCAAAAAGTTCGGCTCAACAGGCAAGAAGACTGCTGTGGTTTCTACAATTAACGGCGATGCGAACATTCCATTTTACAAAGAATTAGGCAACCAAGGCATTTCTGCAGAAGATATTCCAGTGGTGGCATTCTCTGTAGGTGAAGAAGAGCTTTCGGGCTTTGATGCAGCGCCTCTTGTTGGACATCTTGCTGCTTGGAATTACTTCCAAAGTGTTGAATCAGATGAAAATGATGAATTTATCGAAGGTTGGCAACGCTACATTGGTGATGATGAACGTGTAACGAATGACCCAATGGAAGCAACTTATATTGGCTTCAAAATGTGGGCAAAAGCGGTAGAAAAAGCAGGCACTACAGATGTAGACGAAGTAGAGCAAGCGATGATCGGTATCGCAGTGCCAAATCTCACAGGAAGCATTGCAGTTATGAATGCAAACCATCACCTATCGAAGCCCGTGCTAATTGGCGAAATTCAAGAAGATGGTCAATTTGAAGTGGTTTGGGAAACACCAGATACAGTGATTGGTGATGCGTGGTCAGACTTTCTACCGAGTTCAAAAAACCTCATGTCGGACTGGACTGCACCACTTCGTTGCGGAAATTTTGATGTGACGACAGGTAAATGCTCGGGTTAGAAGGTTTAAAGAATGGGTAAACCTGGCTACTGACATACAAGTAGCCAGCCTCCATGACGTTAAGAGCCTGAATCCCAAACGTACTTTAAATAGAGTGTATTTACCACTGTTAGTACAAGAGCATCTAGAAGCGGCTTAAACGTTGTGCATTAAGCTTTGTATAAGAGGAATATAAGATGATTCGAACGCACACCCGGTGGGTTAGTTGGTTATTCATCTGCTTAATATGCTTGTGTAAAGCACCTGTATATGCACAAACAGCAGATGTTCAGACCGTTCAACCTAGCAATGAGAATGACGCTGCACTTTATTCACTCGCAGCTAAATTGCCAAGCGCGAAGTTGAACCAAATGGAATCTTTGGTAACAGAAATTAGCCAAGTTCTTCACCCAAAAACCCGAGAAATATTGTCACTAGTGTTGAACGGTGACTTGTACTATATCAAATCAAATAGGCTGCTTGTTGCCGCTATAAAGGTAGGTAAAGAGTACGAACTAACTGATGTATTGCATGACTCAGAACTCGCATCGGTTAAAAAGTCGAAAATTAGAAAGGTACGCACAAACAACCGACTGCGGGGTTTAATCCGAAGTGCTATCGCTGTACTAGACTTAAATTCCCCTAATAAGGATGTACGTCTACAAGCCGTAAAGCAGTTACTCGACAATCCGTCCACGATGGGGTTAGACGCTATCACGCTACGGCTTGATAAAGAAGAAGACCCAGAAGTGTCAGAATTAATGAATGTGGTGCTTTCATTAAACCAGCTAAAAACGGGTGAGCATCAAGCCAAACTAGTTGCTGTTAGTGATTTAGAAAGTAGTCTGCAGCCTGAAGTGCGAAATACCATGGCAAATATATTAAGGGAATTGCCACAAAGTCAGCGCAATGCGCAAGAAGCAGAACTAGCTGCGGCGCTCAATGAAGTCATTAAAAATATAGACGCAAAGCGCAGCCGCTACGGATTTATTGAAAATGTATTTTTTGGATTAAGTTTAGGCTCAGTATTATTGTTAGCTGCAATTGGCTTAGCAATTACTTTTGGCGTGATGGGTGTAATTAACATGGCGCACGGCGAAATGATTATGCTGGGCGCTTATACTACATATGTCATACAAATTACTTTTCCGTCCCTTATCGAATATTCGCTATTAATGGCTATTCCCGCTGCCTTTTTAGTTTCGGGGTTTGTGGGGGTATTAATTGAGCGAGGCGTAATTCGCTTCTTAAAAGGGCGCCCGTTAGAGACATTATTAGCTACGTTCGGCGTATCTTTAATACTTCAGCAATTAGTGCGTACGGTTTTTTCTCCACTTAATAGACAGGTGCAGGCGCCTGAATGGATGACGGGATCTTGGGTTATAAATCCCGTCTTTTCGTTAACCTACAATCGGCTATACATCATTATATTTTCGCTCGTTGTGTTTTTTACACTGATGTTAATCCTTAAAAAATCATCATTAGGTTTGCACGTTCGCGCTGTATCACAAAACAGGGACATGGCACGCGCGCTTAGTATAAAAAGTGACTGGGTAGATGCTGCTACCTTTGGTTTAGGTTCGGGTATTGCGGGTGTAGCGGGTGTAGTGCTTAGTCAATTGACCAACGTCGGACCAAACCTAGGTCAGGCCTACATTATCGATTCATTTTTAGTCGTTGTATTTGGTGGAGTAGGCAACTTGTGGGGAACGTTAGTTGCGGCTATGTCACTCGGTACAATTAATAAATTTCTTGAACCTATTACGGGGTCTGTGCTGGCAAATATTATCGTGCTGGTAGGCTTGGTATTGTTTATCCAAAAACGTCCGAAAGGCTTATTCCCACAAAAGGGTAGGAGCGCAGACTAATGACTATTTTATCAAACGTTTTTCAAGAGAAGTTTAAAGCGCTAAGCAACCTTCATGTAGTGGTGAGCGTCTTATTTCTATCAACGGCTTACGTAACTTTTTGTAATCTGGTTTTCGCTGACGGTGCTTTGTTACACGTTAGTGACTACACAGTAAGTCTTTTAGGAAAGTATTTGTGCTATGCACTTTTGGCCTTAGCCGTAGACCTAGTATGGGGTTACTGTGGCGTGCTTAGCTTAGGGCACGGAGCCTTTTTTACACTCGGTGGGTACGCCATGGGCATGTATCTTATGCGCCAAATTGGTGACAGAGGTGTTTATGGTAATCCCGACCTTCCAGATTTCATGGTTTTTCTAAATTGGACGGAAATTCCTTGGTTTTGGGCGGGAAGTAGCAGTGCAATTTGGATGGTTGTGATGGTGTTTCTAGGGCCTGGGTTGCTTGCCTTTATTTTTGGAACACTGGCATTTAGATCGCGAGTAAGTGGGGTGTATCTATCTATTATGACTCAAGCAATGACATACGCGTTGATGTTGGCCTTTTTTAGAAATGAAATGGGATTTGGTGGCAATAATGGACTAACCGATTTTAAAGAAATATTTAGTTTCTCTTTGCAAAACCCCAGTACCAAACTTGCGTTATTTGTTGCTACAGCTATTGCATTAGCAGTTGGTTACGCCATTAGTCACTTTATAGTTTCTTCAAAAATGGGAAGAGTTATTACCGCTACGCGAGATGCAGAAAGCCGCGTTCGTTTCGTAGGATATAAGCCAGAGCATTATAAAGTATGGATATTCGTTGTATCTGCAATGCTAGCCGGTTTAGCTGGTGCCCTTTATGTTCCGCAAGTTGGCATTATAAATCCTGGTGAGTTTTCTCCGCTCAACTCAATAGAAATGGTGGTGTGGGTTGCGATTGGCGGACGCTGCACTCTTTATGGTGCGATCATCGGAGCTATTGTAGTGAGTTACGCGAAAACCCGATTCACCGCTATTATGCCAGAAGCTTGGCTTTTCGCTCTCGGAGGCCTATTTGTATTGGTCACGCTGTTACTTCCAAAGGGTATAGCCGGTTTGCTACCTAATATCTTCGACAAACTATCAATGTTTAATAGTGGGCCTACAACGTCAAAAGAAGAAGCACCCTACCATGTAGGTAGTAAAAAGGAATTAGAATGATGACTACTCAAACTACTAAGAGTCCTCAATTTGCTAATAAAGCTCCGCAGCTAGTTGGCAAGCACCCAGATACGCGCCATGGTGTAATTCTATACGTTGAAGATGTAAACCTAAGTTTTGATGGTTTTAAGGCGCTTAACAACTTGAACCTCTATATCAACAAAGGTGAATTACGATGCCTGATAGGGGCGAACGGTGCGGGCAAAACCACGTTAATGGATGTTATTACAGGGAAGACGCGGCCTGATTCGGGCAAAGTTAATTTCGGACAGAATATAGACTTACTTGGTATGGATGAGTCTGAAATCGCGTTGGCAGGTATTGGGCGTAAATTTCAAAAGCCTACCGTGTTTGAAGCCTTAAGTGTATTTGAGAATATAGAGTTGAGTTTGGCTGGTGACAAAGGTATTTGGGCATCTTTGTTTCATAAACTTTCCCCAGAGCAAAAAGACAGCATTGATAACATCCTGCGAACTATAGGGTTAGTAAATGAAGCCTATTATCCCGCAGGCCGATTGTCCCATGGGCAAAAGCAATGGCTTGAAATAGGTATGTTATTGGCTGCCGATCCCAAATTGCTATTAGTTGATGAGCCAGTAGCAGGCATGACGGGGCAAGAAACGGAACGCACCGCTGAACTTCTAACATCATTAGCGGGCGAACGCTCAGTGGTGGTAGTCGAGCATGATATGGCGTTTGTTCGCTCAATTGCTCGCCAAGTTACTGTGCTGCATCAAGGCTCTGTACTTGCGGAAGGTACCATGAATGATATCCAGTCGAACCCAGAAGTTATTCGAGTATATTTAGGCGAAGAAACTGATCATTAAGCATTATCAAACCTATGCGAAGGCATTAACATTATGATAGAACTACAGAATATTGATCAACAATATAGCGGTACTCAAATTCTTTGGGATGCGAACCTGAAAATAGAAAAGGGTTCTCGAACTGTAATTATGGGCCGAAATGGTGTTGGCAAAACTACGTTGCTAAACGTCATTATGGGGCTGTTGCCAATAAGCGGTGGCAAGCTCACGATTAACAATAAAGATATGTCTAAAGCCTCGGTAGAGTCGCGACCAGAGATAGGTGTAGGCTATGTACCCCAGGGGCGTCATATTTTTCCTCAGCTAACCGTTGAAGAAAATTTGAAGATAAGTTTAAACTGCAAAAGGCAAACTAGTAAGACCATACCTGAGCATATATTTGAACTCTTCCCTGTGTTAAAGGAAATGTTGCACAGACGAGGGGGGGACTTGTCGGGCGGACAACAACAACAGTTAGCGATAGCTCGAGCGTTGGTGTTAAACCCTGATATTTTGATATTGGATGAACCTAACGAAGGTATCCAACCAAATATTGTCCAGCTCATTAGGGATGTGTTGTTAAAGCTAAATAAAGAGCAAGGGCTAACCATTGTGTTAGTAGAGCAAAAGCTTCCCTTCGCAAGAGCGGTGGGTGAAACTTTTGCATTGATGGAAAAAGGTCAGGTAATTGCTACAGGTGATATGCCGGATTTAAACGACGAACTTGTTAGTAAGTATTTAGCCGTATAGCTTATGTATTGAAATGGATGATATGAAACAAGAGTTTGCGTATGAAAAATTATCGGGTGCATCAAGTTCTGTAAATAAGGCCAGTGCATTCAAAGGTCTCAAAAATAAGTGGTTGGCTAGCTTATTCTTAGAATTTGCCATAAAAAGCAATGTGTCTCAGCTAGTTAAAACTAGCCGTCGCGGGCCTTTAAATGTGCAAAAGGCATTTTATCCTGAAGGTAAAGATTGTGCGCATGTTTACTTGCTTCACCCTCCTGCAGGCATTGTTTCGGGTGATGAACTCAACATTGAAGTTTGTATTCAAGATTCAGCGCATGCGCTTATTACAACGCCAGGCGCCAATCGTTTTTACCGAGCAAGAACCAATTTAGCAATCGGCGACAGTAAGCAAACACAAATAAGCAACATTAAGGTGTTGGGCAAGGGTATTTGTGAAAACTTTCCACTCGAAACTATCGTTTATGAAGGCGCAGACGCAATTAACCAGTTGGACTTAAAGTTGAGTTCACAAGCACATTATATTGGCTGGGATATAAGTTGCTTAGGGTTACCCGCTGCTGGTCAGCCATTTAAGAAAGGCCGGTTTACTCAGCTAAATCGAGTGTTTATCGACGGTAAACTTAATTTTCATGACCGAATTAATCTGACACCAAATAACAATGTTTGTGCACACGTAGCGGGGCTCAATAACCACTCCGTTTTTGCCACTATGTTGGCCCATGCGCCGAAAGTACGCATAAATGTAAATGAGAAAAGTCAGTTGGTAGATCGCTTAAGAGAACAAATTGCACATACAGATGGCATCGACAAACCTAGCCAGAAAGTGAGCGTGACTTACATAAGAGACCTATTAGTAGTGCGATACCTAGGCGACCATGCTGAAGAGTGCAAAGCCATATTCACCAGTATTTGGAAAACAATCAGGCCAATTTACATCCAAAAAGAAGCTAATGTTCCTCGTATTTGGCTTACTTAAAAATAGAATGAAAAGGTAGCTTAGAATGGATTTATTACCCAGAGAGCGAGATAAGTTATTAATCTTTACTGCGGCTTTGTTAGCTGAAAGGCGACTAAAGCGGGGCGTTAAACTTAATTACCCTGAAGCAATGGCCTATATATCGATGGAAATAATTGAGGGCGCGCGAGACGGTAAAACCGTTGCAGAAATGATGGACTATGGCCGCACTCTACTCACCAAAGAGCAAGTAATGGAAGGAGTAAGTGAGCTTATTCCAGAAGTTCAGGTAGAGGCCACATTTCCAGATGGCACAAAGCTCGTCACTATTCACAACCCTATTATTTAAAAGTCTAAATATTTAACAGGAGCATAGGTAAATGATTCCCGGAGAAATAAAAACAGACTCAGGCGATCGCGAGCTGAATGTGGGTAGACCTCGTATTAAGATTAAAGTGGCTAACGCGGGCGATCGTCCAATACAAGTAGGTTCTCATTATCATTTTTATGAAGTGAACAATGCGCTTAAGTTCGATCGGGAAGCCACCAAAGGCTACCGTTTAGACATTACCTCAAGTACTGCTATCCGATTTGAGCCGGGGCAAGAGCGCGAGGTAACTTTGATCCCTTATCAAGGCAGCCGTACGGTCATTGGATTTCAAGGTAAAGTACAAGGGGTATTGAGCTAATGGCAACTATCGATAAACATTCATATGCACATATGTTTGGGCCCACAATTGGCGATCGCGTTCGCTTAGGGGATACGGACTTATGGCTTGAAGTGGAAAAAGACTTTACCGAGTATGGTGAAGAAGTGAAATTTGGTGGTGGAAAAGTAATTCGGGACGGTATGGGGCAAAGCCAAGCAAGCTGTTTTGATACGCCAGACCTTGTAATCACGAACGTAGTTATTCTGGACCATTGGGGAATTATTAAAGCTGATATTGGTATCAAAGATGGCCGTATTGCTATTATTGGTAAAGCTGGTAACCCAGATGTTCAAGACAATATTGATATTGAAATCGGACCCGGCACAGAAATAATTGCAGGTGAAGGTCAGATAGTTACGGCCGGTGGTATAGATGCGCACATTCATTTTATATGCCCACAACAAATAGACGAAGCGCTAATGTCGGGTGTGACTACGATGATTGGTGGTGGAACGGGGCCTGCTACAGGTAGTAACGCTACCACTTGTACCCCAGGACCTTGGAATACTCATAAAATGCTTCAAGCTACTAATGATTTTCCTATGAATTTTGGCTTCTTAGGAAAGGGGAATACGAGTTTACCTATTGCGTTAGAAGAGCAAATTGAAGCAGGCGTATGTGGCTTAAAACTGCATGAAGATTGGGGGACTACCCCAGCTTCTATCGATAATTGTTTATCAGTAGCGGAGCGGTATGACGTTCAAATAGCAATTCATACCGATACACTCAATGAGTCTGGTTTTGTTGAAGATACGTTAGGTGCGTTTAAAGGGCGCACCATACATACTTATCACACGGAGGGGGCAGGTGGCGGTCATTCTCCCGATATTATCCGCGCCTGTGGCGAGTCAAACGTATTACCTTCTTCCACTAATCCTACGCGCCCTTACACAATCAATACCATAGATGAACATCTTGATATGTTAATGGTTTGCCATCACTTAGACCCGGCTATACCAGAAGATATCGCGTTTGCAGACTCTCGTATCCGAAAAGAAAGCATTGCGGCTGAAGATATCATGCATGACTTGGGTGCTATCAGTATGATTGCCTCAGATTCCCAAGCGATGGGGCGTGTTGGTGAAATGATTACTCGTACTTGGCAAACTGCACATAAAATGAAGCAGCAACGTGGCCCCCTAGCGCCGGATACTGAACGAAATGATAACTTTCGTTTAAAGCGTTATGTTGCGAAATATACAATTAATCCGGCAATTAGCCACGGCATTAGCCATGAAGTTGGTTCTATCGAAATAGGGAAGCTCGCAGATTTAGTGCTTTGGAAACCTGCATTTTTCGGTATCAAGCCCGCGATGATAATTAAGTCAGGGTTTATTGCGGCAGCCCCCATGGGCGATGCGAATGCGTCAATACCCACGCCTCAACCCGTCTACTACAGACCTATGTTTGGTGCACATGGGCAGGCGCCTGCCAATACTTCAATGACATTTATGTCTCAAGCTTCTTTAGATGCTGGGGTACCAGATAAAATTGGTTTGACACGTATGGTAAGCGCTTGCAAAAATACACGTAACATAGGCAAAGACGACATGATCCATAATAGTTGGCAACCTACTATTGAAGTGGATGCTCAAACCTATGAGGTGCGTGCGAACGGGGAGTTACTCACATGTGAACCAGTAACGACACTGCCACTGGCACAGCTGTACTGTCTGTTTTAAAGGAATAAATAAATGTTACTAGCTTACACACGTCTATCGCATATTCATGGGAATATTGATGATTCTATTACCCTTGACCATGACACCCGAAAGAAAGCGCGGATTAAAAGTACCACAGACACGGGCATAGATATTGGCGTATTTTTAGAACGAGGACACCCACTTCTTGTTGGAGAAATACTGAAAACTGAATGCGGTAAATTTATTGTTGTAAAAGGCAAAGCCGAAGATGTGGCTACCGCCATTGCAGATGATTGGCTGAGCTTCTCGAAAATTTGTTATCACTTGGGCAATCGCCATACATCATTACAAATTGGTGAGCGGTGGGTACGCTTTAAGCCCGATCATGTTTTAGAAGAGCTTGCTGAAAACTACGGGTTAAGTATCAATAAAACACCTGCTGTGTTTGAGCCTGAGAGTGGAGCTTATGGAAAATCAGGCCACAATCATGGTCATAGCCACTCTCATGAGGATTAAATGAAGCTGGCTCCTCAAACTAGTCCATTACAACTTCAGCGACTATTACAGTTATGCAGCGCTAATCTACCGGTGGGCGGTTTTTCATTTTCACAAGGCTTAGAGTTCGCCACTGAAAATGGTTGGCTTACCGACAGCGCGAGTACTGAAAGCTGGATAGAAGTGAATTTGGCAGAGTCTATCGCTCAGACCGATCTTCCTATAATCAATCGTCTGTATCAGGCGCTTAACGCCGGTGATACGAAGGCATTTATCTATTGGAATGAGCATATTGTCGCGTGTAGAGAGAGTCATGAGTTATTGCTGTCTGATTTAGCTATGGGGAAGGCGTTAATACGCCTAATGAATCAACTAGATGATTTCAATATCACTCCCTATTCTGACCTTCTTGACGGATTAGATTGTAGTTTCGTAAGCGCATATTCGTTGTGCGCTTTCACTTTCAATTTAGACCTTTTATCTGCCCAAAGTGGCTACTGCTGGACTTATATAGATAACCAAGTCGCCGCTGCGACTAAGCTAGTGCCGCTGGGGCAGACTCAAGCGCAGAACCTTTTGTTTAGGTTAAGCAATAATTGCGAAGCGCTAATTACTCGAGCAAATCATGTGAGTGACAACGATATAGGTAATAGCCTACCCCACTTAGCGATGGCAAGCGCGTGGCATGAAAGTCAATATTCACGGTTGTTCAGGTCGTAAGCCCGAAACGAAATTAAATTAAAAAGATAAACCAGAAGAGATACACAAATTATGAAAAAACAAGTTTTGCGTATAGGTGTGGGAGGACCAGTTGGTTCAGGTAAAACAGCCCTTCTTCGTCAGCTTTGTCTTTCGTTACGAGACAAGTACAACATGGCGGTTGTTACGAATGATATTTACACCAGAGAAGATGCCGAATTTTTAACGAAAAATGACGCATTGGCCGCGGATCGAATAATAGGGGTTGAGACGGGTGGCTGTCCACACACGGCTATTCGCGAAGATGCCTCAATGAATCTAGCGGCTATAGATGAGTTACAGGCACGTCATAATGATCTCGATTTTGTATTAGTAGAAAGCGGTGGAGATAACCTTAGTGCTACTTTCAGCCCTGAACTTTCTGACCTAACCATTTATGTTATTGATGTTTCTGCAGGCGATAAAATTCCACGAAAAGGTGGGCCGGGTATTACAAAATCGGATTTATTAATCATTAATAAGATAGACGTAGCCAACCTAGTCGGTGCATCGCTAGAGGTAATGGATGCAGACACCAAAAAAATGCGTGGAGACAAACCGTTTATATTTAGCAACATGAAAACTCAGCAGGGCCTTGCAGACATAATTTCGTTTATCGAAAAGGAAGGCATGCTGAGCTTGTAAGACTTAACATTAATATTGAGGAATTAAATCATGAGATTACATTGCATATTACTTAGCGCTTTTTTCTTTTTTGCGAATACTGCGAATGCGCATACTGATACGTTTTTAGGGGAAGGCGCCCATCATAATTTTTACCACATACTATTTTGGGCGTTATGCGCAGCTGTAGCGTTTACAATTTTTCGATGGGTAAGAGCAAAGCGAATGAATAAGTAGGTAAAGCTTGAATTTTAGAGAGTTAACAACCTACGAATAATATTGAAATAGTCGTAGGTTGTTTGAATAATCATAATGATAACTTACTCGTTCTGACACAAACCTGCATGCCAACTATTGCTCGTGATACTGAACAGTTAACAATCCTTATTTATAGGTTTTAGTGTCTCATCATTTATAATTTTTTAATGAATTGTTATTTTAAGGCTTTAGCGCTTATTCTAATGCCATCGAATTCGATGATATTAGAGTGAGAAGCGGGTTAAATAGTTTTACACTTACGGTCGAGTTTAAACTCTACTTCATTGAAAGGGCTTGACTATTAAATGAAGGGTTTCAAAAATTGATCGGGAATATTCGCCGCATTCCGACCAAGTAGAATTACTCTATTTATACCAGTGCGGTAAAAAACTCACATTCTGAGAACACTTAGCTTTACCGCTTACTAGTCCCTAACACCCCGAATATTCCCATCCATCACAAGTGCCTCAACCAGCCCGTTCTTTTCATCCATCTCAAACCGAACACTACTGCCATTCTTGGCAAAAAATAGCCCTTCACCTTCATGAAAATACTCTTCATTTTCAACATAAGGTAAGGCATTAAGCACAAATCCATTGGCTGTTTTTTCTAGCACCACATCAACACTCACAGGGTTAGTTACCACGTAGGTTCCAATGTATTTACTCAGTTCCTTTGGGCTTATGGGTACTAACTTCCTAACCTCAGCTTCCGAGTAACCTACGCTTAGCGCTTCTTTTAGGCGTATTTCTAGCTCGCTTATCAACTGCCTGCCGTTATTGCCGTTCGTCATAATGGCGTAGCCGTTGCCGGTATCTAGTTCAAGGTATAGCTGCGACATAAACCCAGCATCTGCGCCACCGTGACCAAAGCCTAGAATTTCACCGTTGTCACTCATGTTGATAAAAAAGCCGATACCAACATTAGGCGGCTCAATGCTTGGCGTATTGTTGGTTAACATCTCCTGCGCGCTGGCTTGCGAAATCCAGTCGGTTTTCTGCCCTAAATACGCGCTACGAACGCCGCTTGCCATTTTCAGCATGTCTGAAGGGGTACTCCACATGCCAGCAGCTGCAAGCGTAGCGTAAGTATGCGCACCACCTTTAATTGGCGCACCGTCACCGTCGTACGGGGTAGCCATATTGTTAGATAGTTTTTTCGATATGGGCTGGTCGAAGCCAGAACGCGTCATGCCTAATGGTTTAAACAAAAGCCGTTGCGACATAGTCGGCAGGGGCTCGTTAGCTTCGTCTTGCAAGGTAAGTTGAGCAAGCGTTGTGCCGCCACCTGAATAACGCATTTGCGTACCTGGTTGAATATCAACAACAACGGCATCGGTGTTGGCGGGAAATGCACCTTCTAGCACCTGCTGCAAAGTAGGCACGGGTTCGCCCGCCGCGTAACCAGGAAAGCCATGTACTGTGGTACCCGCCGTGTGGCTTAATAATCTGCGCAATGAAACAACATCTTGCCCAGTCCATTCATGTTCAGGCAACTGCCAGCTGGTGAGTAAGGTATTAACATCTGCGTCTAAATCTAGCGAGTTATCTTGGCGATATTTCATCAATACTGCGGCAAATGCGGGTTTAGAAATACTGCCTGCTTGGAACACCGTGTTTTCATCAACAGCCAATTCAGTGGTCAAATCTTTAACGCCGCTTTGCATGGTCCAAGCTAGTTGCCCATTTCTCATAAACGCGACAGACACACCAGGTACGTCATAATGCGCTTGTCTTTGCTCTAAAGATTGGTAATCAACCTCTTGCCCTTCAATTCGAATGCGTTCAGTTAGTCCAGTTTTTAAAAGGTTAGCTTCTTTTGATTCTTCACCTTCCGCAATCTTCTTTCGCAAGTTAGCCAACCGCGTTTTAAAAGCACCATTTTCAACATTTTCTTTATAGCTCATTGCTAGCGCTTTTTCTCTCATTTCAAGCGCCATGCCTAATTCGCCGTTAGCTTCATAGCCGTCTGCTAGGCTGTCGTAGGCATCAGATTTGTTAGGGAAGCGAGCTATATTTTTCTTAAAAATCGCAATGGCAGAGTCAAAGTCTTGTTTGTTTATCCTACGCTGTCATAGTCGCTCTTGCCTGTCAAAAAATAGCCAGATAAATGGCCAGTTAAAAAGAAAAAAGCCGCATTCAGCAACGTGATGCGGCTTTCCGAGCCGGGCTGAATCAAACAGCCTTCTAGAGCAATTACGTAAAAGGGGTTAGCTAGAACGACCCTCACTCATAGCTGCCTGTTCAAATACCTTAACTCTAGACATATGATCACCTCCTTATCTTCGTTGCTAAAACTAATTCGAATATAACATAGGCGGGGCTTAAGTAAAGTATGACGTCATTAAAGAAAGTTTAGGGAAGTACACACTATTCAAAAAAAGGAATAGCAAAACCAAGGCGCCAATATAAACCTTACTTATTAAATCTACGTAACCAATGCTAACTGAAACCCTTTGCGCCGCCCGTTGACGTGACATTAAAGCCTCAACGTGTAACCAGTAGTACGCAAATTCTCTAAAAGGTTAGAACGTAGATGCAAACATTAAATACGCACAAAACCAGCATGAGCCGAAAAGCCGCATTATTGGTTACGCTTTTTGCTACCTCATTTTTCACCTTTGCCCAGTCAAACTCAACTGAACAAATTAAAATGACAGGCAGTAATGGTTCGTCTGTGATGGGGAGTGTGCAGTCGACCTTCGACAATCCGTGGGCGATGGCTTTTTTGCCTGATGGGCACAGTTTGGTAACGGAAAAAGCCGGTACACTTTGGTTGCTTGATAAAAATCAGCAAAAGCGTTTTGCTGTAAGCAATGTGCCAAGTGTTACTGCACGCGGGCAGGGCGGTTTAGGTGACGTTATTATTCACCCAGACTTTGCGTCGAACAACACCATTTATATTTCGTACATTGAACGGGATGAGAAAGACGATGCATTTAGCGGTGCAGCCATAGAGCGCGCTACGCTTAGTGTTACCGATAGTGGCGCGACATTATCTGATAGAACGCTTATATGGCGCCAGTCGCCAAAGGTGACCGGGAACGGTCACTATTCACACCGCATGGCGTTTTCGCCTGACGGCTATTTGTTTATTACCTCTGGCGAACGCCAGAAATTTACGCCAGCCCAAAACATGGCAATGAATTTGGGTAAAGTTGTGCGCTTGAACGAAGATGGAAGTGTGCCAGAAGATAATCCGTTTTATGGTCAAGGCAGCGTAACCGAACAAATTTGGACATTAGGTCACCGCAACCCTTTAGGCATCGACTTTGATGAGCAAGGTAATTTATGGGTTCACGAAATGGGGCCGCGCCATGGCGACGAACTTAACCTTATCGAAAAAGGTCGCAACTACGGTTATCCCTCCGTGTCGCAGGGAGACCATTATTCAGGCGTAAAAATCCCAAATCACGAAGATATCCCTATTTTTAAATCACCTGAATTAGCGTGGGTACCTGCTATTAGCCCTGCCGGTTTTATCATCTATAAAGGCGATAAGTTTAACAGCTGGAAAGGTAACGGCTTTATCGGTGGTTTGTCTTCAAAAGCGCTGATTCGTGTTGCCTTCAATAAAGATGATGAAGGTAATTGGAAGGTTGAAGAAGCTGAGCGTTATGAGTGGGGCAAGCGAGTGCGTGAAGTCGAGCAAGATAGCATGGGCAATATCTATGTGCTTGAAGATAAGGAAGGCGGGCGTTTAATTAAATTAAGCCAGTAAAACGTAAGCGCATTATTATTTGGCATATTGATGTGATAGTTTTCGATTCATGCGCGCGTATAACGGACGGATACAAACTTTAGGAACTCTATGAATCAATCTCCTCAAAACTTTAACTTTGAACGTTGTGAAGACGAGCCGATACACATTCCCGAAAGTGTACAAAGTTACGGTTTTCTAATTGCGTTTAGCTACGACGACCTGAATATCTCAATTGTCAGTGAAAACTGCGAAACGATATTTGCAGAGGGGATCGTTGGAAAAAACTTCTTGGATATTCTTTCCTCTGATACTAACGAGCGCGCTTTTCTTGAAGAAACCTTCGATAGAGTATCAAAAAGCAAAATACGCCTACCTATTAAGTTGATTCTAAATAAAGCACTTTTAAAGGAAGGCGAAGCCAAAGATTATTTAGCGGTTGTTTACGATTCAGGTCATCATTATGTGGTCGAGCTTGAGCCTGCTACAGAATTTAGAGATGCCTACAGCGCAGAGCAATTCATTAAGCTTTATTCAATGTCTATTGCGCCACGCTTCAAAGAAATGACATCTCTCGGTGAGATGGCGCAAGAGATGGTGTCAACCATTAGGTATCTCACCAATATGGATAGAGTCGTACTTTATAAATTTAATGAAGACTACTCGGGGAAGGTTATAGCAGAAGCCAAAGCTGAAGATATGGAGTCTTACAAAGATTTGTATTTCCCCGCCTCAGATATACCAAAGCAGGCCAGGGAGTTGTACAAAACAAACTGGGTAAGGCTAACTCCTGATACTGAGTTGCCCCCAGCTAGGTTAGTGCCTTCTGTGGAGGAGTCGGGACGAAAGCGGTTAGATTTGACTCGTTCGCTTCTGCGCACGTTCTCGCCTATTCACCTGCAATATATTAGAAACCAAGGTTTGCGGGCTTCATTTTCCATTTCGTTAGTCACCGATGGTAAGTTATACGGGCTCATTTCCTGTCATCATCGTGAGGCCTGCTATATTCCTCAAGATGTAAGGCTACAGTGCGAGAATTTAAGCCAATTGTTTAGCTGGCATTTGTTGGCTAAAGAAGAAGAAATTGCGAAACAGAAGAAGTTTGTCACCGATGAAGCTGTTGATGCCATGCTAGACAAAATTGGCCCAGCTAACCCTATTAGTCGCGTGGTTAAAAGCGGCGAACGGGCTTTTTTAGATGCGCTCAATAGTTCAGGGTTTGTTTACTATTCACAGTACGAAACCATTACGCTTGGCTCTACCTTACCGATAGACCTTATTAAAGACATCTTTTCTAAGGCCAGTAGTGAAGGCGGTTTTCCTTACACAAACGATTCACTTTATGATGATTACCCGGAAGCACGAGAGCATGGTATTGCGGGTATTATGATCATTCCACTGTTTGAAAAAAAGCAGTACTTTACCGCTTGGTTTAGAAAAGAAACCCATCGCATTCAAAAGTGGATTGGCGCTGAAGATGAAAAGTCAGAAGAAGCACCAAAATCTGAGCGCCTTAAACCTCGTTCGTCTTTTACTATCCATACTCGAAAAATTGAGGGGCGTTCAACACCTTTTGATAAAGCAGATGTTGATACCGCCAATCGGCTAAATAGAATGTTTTTGGTATATGCTCTTGATGTGCAAGAGCGTATGCATATAAGCATCCAAGAACTCGAAAAACAAGATAATTACAGAAATGAATTCCTTGCTACCTTGGCTCATGAATTACGAAACCCATTGGGCCCAATCATGTCGGGGGCAAGCATTTTAGAAACGGTCGATGATGATAAAACGCGTAAAAGAGTAACGGCAATTATTAATCGACAAGCGGAATACATGTCTAAACTCATCAACGACTTAATGGATGTATCTCGTATTACCCGCGGCAAGGTTAAGCTTGAATTTGAAAGATTGAGCATTCAAGACGTCCTTTCTGACTCGCTTGAAATTGTTGAGCAGCAAGTGAAAGCCAAGAAGCACGATATAACCGTAAATTGTCTTGATGAAGATGTGACCGTTTACGGAGATAAAGCGCGCTTAAGCCAGATTTTCTCTAACATTATTCATAACGCGACTAAGTATACAAAAGAGTCGGGGAAGATTGTTGTAGATATCAGAAAAGACGGAGTAATGATTGTTGTTTCTGTTAAAGATAACGGCATGGGCATCCCTGAAGATAGGCTAAAAGATGTGTTCAACATGTTCACCCAAATTGAAGCGCATTCTACACATACCAAAGGCGGGCTTGGTATTGGGCTAACATTGGTGAGTAAGCTGGTGGCATTACATCATGGCGAAGTATCTGTAATGAGCGAGGGCGTCGGTCAAGGAAGTACTTTTGAAGTTAGGCTACCTATCTCCAAAACAGCTTTTGAGCAGTCTGACAACAAAGAAATGGAATCTGTTGTACCAAATAAAAGTAAAGTGATGTTTGTGGATGACAACGCCGATCTTATCGATGCTTATTGCTTGTTAGCTGAGTCGATGGGGGTTACTGCTTTGGGAATTACCTCTCCGACAGAAGCGGTAGAGAAATTTAAAGCCTTTAAGCCAAACTGTGTATTCCTTGATATCGGCATGCCAGATATTGATGGTTATGAGCTAGTTAAAATGCTTAAAGCCCTACCAGAAGCAGACAGCGTTAAGTTTTACTCTCAAAGCGGGTGGGGGTCAGGCAAATATATCGAGGATTCTAAATCTGCTGGGTTCGACAAACACTTTGTAAAGCCGCTGTCTAAAGAAACTATCAGGTCAGTGCTAAGTTAGTCTTGCAGGGCCCGCTGGTGCGGTAACGCATGATGGATGGTAAGTAAAGAAAAGCGCTCGCAAGTGAATAACAGTCGCGAAACGGGTTATAATAGCAGGCAAACGTAATTAGGAATAAATATGAAAGTCTGTGGTATAGATTTAAAAGGTAACGAAGCAATTATTAGTTTGGTGTCGCTAGCTGACGGTTTGTTTCATTTGCCCGACTGCCGTACGCGCCGATTAACACTGGCCGATACCAGTGCCAAGGGGCTAAAAAGCTTTCAAAGCACCTTCGCTAAGCTTGTCGAAGATTATAAAATTGATGCTGTGATCATTCGTCAGCGTCAAAGCAAAGGTAAATTTGCAGGAAGTGCAATCGGCTTCAAACTAGAAGCAGCTATCGAATTGATTGATGGGTTAGAGGTTATTGTATTTAGCCCTACAGACATCAAAGAATCGCTACGCAGAAACCCATTAGCTGTGCCGTTCTCTGAAACTGGGTTAAAGCAGTTCCAAGAAACAGCCTTTACCACGGCTTACGCATGGCTTATGAAAAATGAGTATGCGTCGCAAGAGGCTAGTGAAGGGTAACAGGTAGCCGTTTGACACATTCGTGAACAGTGAAGCTTATACCAACCTGTAGGCTTCGCTGCTTAACCCTTCACTCCCTCAACCTTTGCACTCAAATCAACCAAGGCGTTGTGTAGCATTTCCAACTTGTCATTGAATTCTTCGTCTGCTTCGTGCTCGTTGCGCTTTATGGTTATCTCTATCGTGCTTGCTAATTCTGCAAGCGGAAATGCGCCGATATATCGAAGCGCCGTTGTGAATATATGCGCTATCTTTGCGATGGAAGGGTAGCCATGGCTATCAATAGCTTGTTTGAGCGCACTAAGCTCACCTTCTAAAGCCACAAAATCGTTAAGCAAGTCGTTATAAAGCGTTTCATCACCAAGTAAGGTTTCTAGGGCTTTTGATTTGTCTATTAACGTAAGTGAACCAGTCGCTATAAGCTTGTCGTTAGTTACTTCTGAGGTAGCCGAAGACTGCCTTTTATCCAATACCTCAACAAGTACATCAAAAAAGCGATTAGGGTCGACAGGTTTGTTAATATGACCATCCATGCCAGCCGCTAGGCTTTTATCAATGTCTTGTTGCATGGCATGCGCGGTTGTGGCGATGATAGGTAAAGTTAACTTCAGCTCTTCTCTGATGTGTTTGGCTGCAGTTAACCCATCCATTACCGGCATTTGAATGTCCATCAACACCACGTCGAATGCGCTGTCTTTACGCAGTATGCTTATTGCTTCCAAACCATTATTGGCCACTTCAATAGTGGCATGGGTGTCGCTTAACAGTCCAAGGGTTACTTTTTGGTTAAGTGCATTGTCTTCTGCAAAAAGAATGCGAGTGCCTTTTAAGTTAGGCACTGTTGGTTTGTCTTTAGGCAAGGCTTTAGTTTTTACGTTAAGACATAGCTCTTGCAGTTTATCTACTAACTCACTGGTGCTAAATGGTTTCTTAATAAAGTTGCGAATGCCTAGTTGGTTAGCTTGCTCTCGCATGCGTGGCGATTCAAACGCATAAAGCATAATTACTTTTGGCTGCTTAATTGAAAACTCTTGATTCATAATGGCCGTTACTTCAAGACCATCAATATCAGGCATACTCCAATCTAAAATAAGCACGTCATAGGGCGTAGATGTCGCTAATGCTGAGCGCATTTTAACAACCGCGTCTTTGCCTCCAGTGGCAATGTCAGCTTGAATGTTAGCCATAGAAAGGGCTTCTGAAATAGCATCTCGCGATGCTTCAATATCGTCAGCTATAAGTACCTTCAGCGCAGAAAGCTGTGTAGAAGGGGATATAATCTGCTGAGATGCGTCCTGCTGTACTTTCACCGTAAAGTGGAAAATAGACCCTTTTCCTAACTGGCTCTCTACCCAAATCTCACCGCCCATTAACGCCGTTAACTGTTTGCAAATTGCTAAACCTAAACCTGTACCACCGTAACGCCTAGAAATTGTTTCATCGCCTTGATTAAATGGTTGGAACAGTAACGCTTGATGCGCGCTACTTAGTCCAACGCCCGAATCCTTCACTTCAAACTCAAGCTGAATGTCTTCTGAGACTTGCTCGCATCGCACGCTCACTGAGATAAGCCCATCTTCGGTGAATTTAAGGGCATTGCTTAATAGGTTGTTAAGCACCTGCTGAATGCGCAGTGGGTCGCCGATTAAGTTAAGCGGCACATCTCGTGAAATATGTTGTATAAGCTCAATATGTTTTTCTTGTGCACGGGCAAGATGCAGCCTAATGGTTTGGTTTACCAGCGCGTCTAAATTGAACTGCGTCGATTCGATATCCAGTTTTCCCGCTTCAATCTTCGAGAAGTCGAGAATGTCGTTAATTATACTTAGCAGTGTCTGCGACGCGCCCTCAATTTGTATCAAATTAGTTTGTTGTTCTTTGTCTTCAGCGGCGCGCTGGGATAGCTTAGTAAGACCAATAATTGCGTTTAACGGCGTGCGAATTTCATGGCTCATACGGGCCAAGAAATCAGACTTTGCTTTGGTTGCTTTGCGCAAATCTTGAGTGAGGGTGTCGAGAGTTTTTCGTTGCTGCCGAGCACTAACTAATAGACCAACTACCAGCCCTAATGAAAGGATCACAAAGCCAATAAAATAGAGTTGCTGAGTATTCTTTTTTTGTTGAATAAGATTGCGCTCTTCTTTTAGTTGGTTGTCTTTCTCTAAAAGCTTGATGGTTTCTTCTTTTTCAGAAATGGCTAAACGCACGCGGTGCAGCGCCATCAGTCTTGACTGCTGCTCGTTAAAGCTTTGCTTAAATACTTGTTGATACTGTTTCGAGTATTCTAGAGCGGCCGCTATATCGCCTTTTTCCTCGTAAAGCGGAATAAGTTTGTTTAAAACATCGATAACCAAAGCTTTATCATTTTTAATAATGTCTTTTTTAAGCCCGGCTTCAAGTTCGGTAATAGCAAGTTCTACTTCGCCTTGTTGCTGGTAAATGTCTACCAAGTGAAGAAGGTGCGACCCTTCGTTGTACCGGAATCCTACCTGGCGGTCAGCTTCTGCTGCTTGATTGAGTTTTTTAAGGGCTTCACTCAAATTACCTTGCGCGATGTGAAGCTCGGCCATGGCGCTATGTACAATGCCAATAAAAGGATAATCAGCTTCGCGAAGCAGGCTTTCCGCTAATAGCAGGCTAACTTTAGCATCTTGGTATTTACCGAGTGCCCGCTGCGCGTACCCTTGGAAAAAGTATGCGGTTCCTTCACCTTCTTTGCTATTAAAACGCTGGGCTGCAGACAAATACTGATGCCCGAACGTAAGCATAAGTTCATAGTCTTTAAGCGACATGTAGACGTTACCCATGGCGCTATAAACCAATAAAACGCGGTCACTTCCGGCTTCGTTGTAGATATCTAAAGCCCGATGCATTGCTTCTAATGCACTGGCATGCTCGCCAGACAAATCTAGGATCAACCCTTCTAGGCGATACGACTCTGCAATGTCTAGCAAGTTTTTTCCTGACGTCGCGTATTTACGCGCTTCAAGTAATGCTTCGTAGGCCGAAACATAGTCTTGCTTTAGAATATGAAAGTAGGACTTGATGTTTAAAAAGCGTGCATGCCCATCATCATTAGGGTGAGCTGCAAAAAATGCATTTAATTCTGCGAACGTAGTTTGAACGTTTGGGTCGTTTTCCTGAATGCGTGCTTTAAGTCCGTCAAGTTGAAGTGTGGGAGGTGAAACCTTGTCTTGCGGCTCTTCGAAAGCGCGAGCAGGTAGTGTCATTGATAAGGTAATGACACTAACAATACACAAGGCAATACGTTTCATTTTTCTGTTGCTATTAGTTAGTAGCTAATAACGCGAATGGTTTTACTGGTGTCGTCAAAGCGCTTAGAAAGCTCGTCCCAGTTTTTATCCGCAATAATCTTTACTTCATCGGCAGGTAATCCGTACTTCTTTGCGGTTGCCACAGGGTCGCTTTTGTAAGCTTCCATTAGCTTGCTGTTGGTGTCTAATTCAACCAAAAAATCTTGTATAGATTTTGCCATTTCTTATTATCCTTTTTTAATTTAGGGTTGGGTTTCTATAGTTAGTAACTTGTTGTTCTGTTAGCCCTAGCTTCGCTAAGCGGTCTTGTCGGTATGCTGGCATTCCCTTCGATGGAACAACGAGCGTCGACACCAAGGTGGGTTTTGCGAATTCGAGCTCACGAAGCATGACTTTTTCTATCTTTGGTTCGCAAAGAGGAAGCGTCGCTGCTTCATAAATAATGAGCTCGTGATCACTTGGATAATGCTCGGCCAGTATATCTGCCAGCATAGCCAGACCTGATTGGCTGTGATTGGCATCTAGCACGCTTAACGTTGCTTCTCCTGCTAACCCTATTTGCCAGATAATTTGCGTCATGTGCGGGTCTATGCGGTAGTCGCGGAACAGAAATTGGGTGGCCTCGTATGACTGGCAGCCATAGCGAGAAGGGTCTATGCCCAAATCGGCAATTAAGCAGTCTTCGGCGGAAACGCCAGGCAACATTTGCGCCTCTAAACCTAGCTCTTGTACTCGGCGAATAGCTTCATGTGAAGGCGTGACAAATACGCCTGGGTGACCATAAAAAGCAACGCAAACCTTGTTACCTTCTACCACTGATTGCACAATTCGGTCGGCCATTTGAGAATAGGTGAGGGCGCGAGATTTTCCTTCTTCATAAAGGTCGTCTAGCGAGACGCTATTAGAGTTAAGTTTGGTTACCACATGTTCGCCGATTTTATTCATGATACCCATGAAGACGATGTCGGCATTCTCAATGTGGCTTCTTGCGGCAACGGTCATTTGCCCTGCAACACTGATACCTGTGCCGACCACAATAAGCGATCCCTTTTTAGTGGTGCCCATACTTCCTATACCGTTTTCGACACTGTTGTTTTTCCTACTATAAAATAGAATTAAGGGTATTGCTATATTCACAGGTTGGCTAATGAAGGATAAGTTTTATTAAGTAAACGTTTGATTGCGTTTAGGCTATTATCGAAAAATATCGCTAATAAAAATGTATAAAAAAGGAATAGCGCGTGTTTTCAATTCATGTAGAACGAACCATAAACAAACCTATCGAAAAGGTTTTTGCCATTTTGAGTGATCATGCTAACTATGCACAGTTCAAAGCTATTGAGCGGTCAAATTTACTGATTAAAGGTAAACATGAAACCAATGGACTGGGGGCGGTACGTGAGATTATTTCAGGGGGCTCGAACCTTCACGAAGAAATCGTTGCTTACGAGCCGCCTTATAAACTAGGCTATAAAGTCGTGAAGTCCAAGCCATTACCATACAACCATCAATTAGGTGAGATTACGCTTAAAGACAAAGATGGGAAAACACACGTTACCTGGCGCTCGCAAGGGCACATTACCATTTTTCTTTTGGGAAGCCTTTACTTTGATAAGCAGATTCAGAGCGTAGGAAGCCGTGCTTTTGGCAGTATCTTAAAGCAAATTGACAATATGGCGTGATCAGGCGTTAGGCTTATGAAACAATTTGCTAAACGGGCGATAAACATAGTTCATGCAACCGGCAGACAGTAAGCCAGATAGCTAGTGCAATCTGACCTCTTTTAGCAAAAAGGCGCTAGCTCAATTCAATACTGGCTCGTTATCGACCAGTCAACAGTCAGTCCTGCCAGTCATTGGCATGAAACTGCGTTCACTTCTTGTAAAACATCTGCATACCGGCAGTGTTCCAAGCTACCAAACCCTTTAACTTGTCTTATTTTTAAGCGACTAAACAAAGGCATAGTCATGCCAGTTAGGAAGCGACAATAAATAGAAGGGGTGATTGGGCCTTCAAACTTACCGCTTAAATGCGCTTCTAGCGCTGTCATAGCTTCAGATATCTGCTCTCTATCCGGTATTGGGATTGGTGATGAATAGTTAAGCTTGGCCACTTTACCTTGGCACACACTGCAATGCCCACACGCTTTCGGTGCTTGAGTATCATCAAAATACGCTGACAAGTTGTGGCTTAAGCAAGTGTCTTGTTCGAAAAAGCTGACAAGTGCGGCGATGCGCTCGACTTCTTTACGTTCGTTTTCAGAAAAATAGTGCGCTAGTTTGTTTGCCAAATCGCCGTCTTGCAGTAATTCGTTGTTAACACGGTATACATCGGTAATTAAACGTGATGCAAGCTCTATATGATTGTGCTCGTGCAAGTATTCTAAGGCCGCCACTACTCTAGAACGTTCTGCGCCATAGTGCTGATAAATACTGTCGAAATCGACCACGCCCCACACTTTCTTCATGTTTGAATGAGTGAATACCGCATCTAAAAAGCGCGCTCGCTCTTCTGAAAACAAGCCGAGTATGGTGGCTTTATCTGAAATAAAGCGGAATTTGTATTCTGCGAAATAGGCGAATAACGGGCGAATAACGTTTGCGAGTTCAAGCTGAACAAGTAAGGTTTTAAGAGGAAGCTGGCGAATATTACTGGCGCTCGATAAGCTATTTATTTGGGTTTCCCATTGGTAAACCTTGTTTTCTGCATTGATGAGCGAGTCATTTTGATTAGTTGTATATTGCTGTGCTCTATCTTGCTTTGGTGTAACTTGCTTGGCTCTATTTTGTTCAGCTGGGGCTTGCAGCTTGATGTCGTCGATAACCCGTTCTATTGCGCTTTTATCGGGTGTGTCGCCGTAAACGAAGTTTTCTATGGTGACTAATCCGTCGAGGTTCGCTAATACGGTGCAATTTGCCGCTTCGCCATCGCGCCCACCTCTGCCGATTTCTTGGCTGTAGTTTTCAATAGATTTAGGTAGATCGTAATGGATAACAAAGCGGATATCAGATTTATCTATACCCATGCCAAAGGCAATAGTAGCTACAACGACTTGAATCTTGTTGCTCATGAAATCTTGTTGGATACCTTGCCTTACCTCACTGTTAAGGCCTGCATGGTAGGCCTTCGCAGCAAACCCTTGCTGCTGCAAAAAGCGCGCTACATCCTCTGCGCTATTTTGTAATGTAACGTAAACAATCCCAGCACCTTGTTGTTTTTGAATTTCGTCTATCAGCGCTTGATTTTTGTTAGGTTCAAGTACGGGGCGAACAAATAAATTCAGGTTGGGGCGATAAAATCCCGTTTGAATAATGCTAGTTGGCGCAATAGCAAAGCGTGCCGCCATATCTTCTTTTACTTTTTTAGTGGCCGTTGCTGTAAGTAGTAATACAAGTGGGATATTCAACTCTTTTTGGTAGGCAGGAAGTTTTAAGTAGTCGGGGCGAAAGTTATGGCCCCACTCAGAGATACAGTGCGCTTCATCGACCACCAACATACTTACCTGAACGGACTCGATGAATTGTCGGAACCGTTCGTTTTTAAAACGCTCCACTGACACCATTAAAATTTTACACTGCCCTGAACGCACGTCGTTCATCACCTGCTTGTTTTGCTCAGGTGTTAAGGTGGAATCGATGCTAGCCGCCGCAATGCCTTTGCTATGCAAAAATTCTAGCTGATCTTTCATCAGCGCCAGTAATGGAGAAACCACCAGAGTTAAATGTGGCAGCTGCGTAGCAACGAACTGGTAACACAAAGATTTGCCCGAACCAGTCGGAAAGATCGCTAACGTTGAATGCCCACTAAGTAGAGAATCCACCGCCTCTTTTTGCCCCTCGCGAAACGCTGAGAAACCAAAAAGCTGTTGTAAAATATTGGGGGCAGAAGACATTCTTTTTATCCAAGTAGGTGATGATTTAAGTCTAACTATTTCTATCTAGTCGTATGTTGGGACAAGATATATTAGGCAATTTAAAACTTGTTATATAGTGTTGTGGTAATAAACGCAACGATACCTGTGTCCAGTTTCAGCCTCAATTAATCTTTGTAGCCCCAGGGCGTACTGGGAACTGGGAATGTGTTATCTAGATCGAAATCAACTTGTACTTCGCGCGCAGGGCGAATCAATCGATAGCTAAAGCGGTTGGGGTAAATCATCATTTGCCACACGTTATCGGTGGATGCTGCAATCCCAGATTCTATAAATAATGCTTTCGAGTAGGCGTCCGCGGGGAATGACTGAACTTGGGCATATCCTTCATCTACAGTATGCCCGCCGTACATGGTAGAGGAGTGAAAACTGCCGTCTTTATTTCTGTGGTCGTGTTTTAACATAAGACCAGCGCCAGTCTTTGTTAATATCCAAGTGCGGGATGCGTCGTCACCCACGTGAAAAGGTATCTGAATTTCTGAGTCTGTGCACTTTCGTATGTGCATAACAAGTTCTGCATCACCGAAGGTATTACCTACATTATCTTTACTCACCTTCCCTTGAAACGCTTTACCGCAGTACGCTTTTATAGAATTAAAAAACGCGTCGTGGGTAGGAATTGAGACCAAAGGTGCAGCTTTACCAAACGCCATATTGCTTATTCCGATGAGTCCTAGAAAGAGGTAGATACCATGTCTTTTCATTTTTTATTCGCTATTACAAGTCGATACACGCTTTGTAGTGTAACTCATCTAAATAATCGGGTGTATAAACCATCGAAACGCATATGTATTCGAAATATAAATACTGCTGATAGTGGGGGCGTGTTAGCTTAACAGTACGTAGAGCGTTTAATTTTTAGGGCACAAGAGTAGATATGAATAAATCTAAACAACTATTTACGCTAATTACATCAGAAGGTGAGCTTCAGGTATCGCTAAAAGAGGTAGATGTTCCAGAGCCGAAGGCCCATGAGGTGATTGTGCGCATGGAAGCCTCTCCAATAAACCCGTCAGATATGTGGCCTATGTTTGGTCCAGCAAGCCTTGATAAAGCCACTTTCGATGCTGATAAAAATGCATTGGTTGCACCGGTACACAAGCCTTTGTTGAGCCGTATTAAGTCTCGTCTTGACCAAACTTTACCTATTGGGAATGAAGGCGCCGGTACCGTGGTTGCCGCAGGCGACAGCCCTGAAGCGCAAGCTTTAATGGGAAAAACCGTGTCTATTCTTACCGGCGCAGCTTATACAGAGTTCGCGTGCGTGCCCGTGCAGGCGTGTTTACCTCATATGGATAGCACTACACCTCAGCAGGCGGCGTCTTCGTTTGTTAACCCGCTAACAGCATTGGGTATGGTTGAAACCATGCGTATGGAAGGGCATAAAGCCTTGGTTCACACTGCAGCTGCGTCTAACCTTGGGCAAATGCTAAATAAAATTTGTTTAGAGCAAGGCGTAGAACTAGTAAATATCGTTCGTAGTCAAGAGCAGGTAGACCTACTTAAAGGTATTGGTGCGAAAATTGTGCTTAATTCCAGTAGCGATAATTTCAAAGCTGAACTTTACCAGGCCATAGACAGCACTGGCGCTACACTTGCGTTCGACGCCATTGGTGGCGGTGAGCTAGTTAGCGATATCCTTACCATGATGGAAGCGTCGGGTAGTAAAGATGCAACAGGCTTCAACACCTATGGTTCTGACAGCAATAAACAAGTGTATATCTATGGTGGTTTAGATTTCTCACCGACTATTTTAAACCGCGCTTACGGCATGACGTGGGGTATTGGCGGTTGGTTGTTAATGCGCTTCTTAGGCAAGCTTGATAAGAAACGCGTGGGCGAGCTTTATCAAAAAGTGGCTACGGAGATTAACACTACCTTTGCGTCATCCTACAGCAAAGAGTTAAGCCTTGAAGAAGCGCTACAGCCTGAAAACGTAGCGCTATACAATGCGAAAAAGACGGGTACTAAATATCTGATTGTGCCCAATAAAGGCGACTAACGACTCAACTTTGAAGCTTCATACTTCAATTAAAAGAATTAAAGAAGAAGGGCTCGTTGATCTTTGATGTACAAACTGCGGTTTAAAGGTACATTAAAGGCCACCGGGCCCTTTTTGTATTAAGCAGTATCGCATTTTGATTGGGTTTTGCGTGTAACCCAATCAATGAGGCGAGGCTACGCTACGCTTCAGCTCGCCCTTCGCTTTAAAAACATAAACACTAACAATACACTCAAACCAAATATGGCAATACATAGCGAGCCTATTGTGGCAGCTCTAAAGCTATAAAATTGCGCCACTGTGCCTGCGCCAATAGTGCCAAGCATCATACCCACGCGGGTGGCGTTCGAATAAAAAGCTGAGGTGAAGCCCGTTAAATTAGGTGCCTGTTGCTGCAGAAGCGTTAAGCCTATGCCAGCGTATAAACCGTAAAAAAGTGCATTTAATATTTGAAGCGATAATAATTCCCAGCTTGATTGAGAGAAATACACGCCAATATAAAAGCAGCAGCCAAATAGAAAGGCAACAGCCATAACACCAGCAGGTGGAAAGCGTCGTGCGAGCTTAGCGGCAATTAGCATAGTAGGAATTTCAAGCGCTGCGACCACGCCCATCATAAGGCCGGGTAAATTTTCAGGCAAACCTAGCTCTTGCATTACGTATAATGGCATTGAGGATAAATACATAACATTACCGGCCATTCCAGCAAGCACTGCCAGCCCTACAAGCCAAAAAGGCAGTGAAAGCGACCCCTTTAGTGTGGTGTTTTGCGAATGTTGGCAGGCTTGTTGAGGCGGTACCACCTTAACCACGAAAAGCGTAGCGGTGACTACGCACGCAATAGCCACATAGAATGAGGCGGCAAAGCCAAAACTAGCCACTAATGTAAACGCCATTGGCGGGCCTACTACCCAGGCTAAGGATATGGCCGCGCGTACTTTTGAGTTAAACGCTGCTAAATCTATATCTTGGTTTTTGGCCCATAGCCCTGAAACCGTTAGCATTTGCGAAACCGCCCCCGCGCCTACCGACATAAACAACACTCCGGCAAGAAATACGTGCCAAAACTGGTTACTAAAGATAAACGCTACCATGGCTATGCCAACGCAAATCATGGTGAGTCCGTAGAGGCGATTAGCGTTAAAACCTTTGTCGGCCAAGTGTCCCAAATATTGGCTTATCACCAGCCCTGAAAGCGTAACCGACACCATGTATACACTGATGTAAATGGGTTCAACGTTAATCTCGTCAATTAAAAAGTAGCTCATGAGCGGCGTGACGAACGATGATGTTAAGCCAGTAAGTAAACTCAGCAACAAGAAAGGTAGCTGTGGCGAAAAGGCGTGGCGGGATGACATGAAAATACGAGCTCCTAAAAACGAGGGCGCATTATAAGTGCTGCGTATTTCATGTCTATGATGATAGCGAACTAACCTTGCTTATTTAACAAATGTTGTAGTGTTGTATTAATCATGCCCTTAAAGTCTGCGATGCTAGGACGAACAAAAAGCTACGCCTATAAGCGTTTATAAAAATCAAAGAAAACTAGCTATTTCGTTGAGTGACTTCTTTTGCTTCGCATGATTAGGAACGGTGGCATCGTGAGCGGGGTAACCGGCAACAATTAGCATATAGGCTCGCTCATTGTCAGGGCGCTGGCACACTTCGGTTAAAAAGTTCATTGGCTTTGGCGTATGCGTCAGGGTGGCTAGACCTGCGTTGTGCAACGAGGTGATAAGCATGCCCACTGCAATACCGACTGATTCATGGACATAGTAGTTTTGACTTCTATCTCCTGCTTCTGTTTCCCCGAATTTCTGGCTGAAAACAGCAATTAGCCAAGGCGCAGTTTCCAGATAAGGTTTGCTGGCATCGGTGCCCAAAGGTTTGAGATCGTCTAACCACTGCTGCCCAGCGCGCCCATCATAAAACCCCCGTTCATGAGCTTCAGCTTGTTCCCGTATTTGTTTTTTTACAGGAGCTGAATGGATGGCAGAAAAATGCCAAGGCTGGTGGTTGGCACCACTAGGCGCAGTGCCCGCCGTTAAAATACAGTTTTCGATAATGGCTTTATCAACCGGTCTGTCACTGAAAAGACGAATGCTATGTCGGCGCTGCATAGCGTTTAAAAACTCAGCGCTTCGAGCAAGCATGCTTTGTTCAGAGTATTCGATAAAGTCGTTAAGCGGTGAGTGGTCGTGAGGCTGCATCTATTTTCTCTTTTTTCTGCCGTTTTAGGTCACTTTATCGTTTGTAGGGCTGTATTCAAAATAAAAGCGCGCAAAACGAAGGAGTTTGAACTATATCGCGTAAACTAAAAAGCGACCCATTCAGGCAAAATGGATCGCTTTGGTGCAGTTTATCGATGTAGGTAACGCCTATTAGTTGCGTTTAAATGGGGGGCGAGTACCACGCTTTTGTTTTTCGTTTTGTTCTTCTAGTACTTCAAGTTGAGCAATGTCATAGACAGGCATCATAGTCGTTACTCTGCGATAAGGTGGTTTACCGCGCATAATGACTTCCTTAACCTCAACATACTCAATGGCTTCTTCACCCACCGATTCAAGCTGCGCGACATCGTTAACACTCATGCTGACAACTTTGCGTTTAAAAGGCGGTTTTCCTGAATAATCCACGACTTGCACTTCGATAGTATCGCTGGTCGAAGCTGGCATAGCCTGTGCCGCGTTGGCAGTAAAGCTAAGTGTAACCGCGGTAAATAAAGAACTCACTAAATAGCGTAATTTCATATCGTGTCCTCATATTGATATTACTACTTTTGTCTATTATATGAACGAAATCGTTTCAAACAATAGAGATTGGCGATAGTTATTTGCTATCAGGTAACGGGTGATATAGGAAATGTGTAATCAGGCGTGTTAAGAGTAAGTGCGTCAAATAGTCTCGCTGCGATCACCTTTGGTGCGAAGCGGGCTTAGGTTTTGCACTATTTAAGTGCTTTTGACTTGTGACGTGTACAGAGCGCTAAATAAATCAAGCAATTAGCGATTGGTCTTCATCTTGCTGTTCTATTTCAATCAGTAAAAGCTAATGCGTGGTGCATGTAAGATGAAAAGAATAGTAAAAAAAGCGGCGAAGGCGTCACTTTTAACATCGCTATCTTGCCTTTTAGGGCTCGCTGCACCGGCATCAGCAATCGAGCAAAGCATCCCGCTATCTCAAAGCAAAGGCGGCACCTTGTATTTAGAAGCAACCCTTGAGTCGCAAGTTAACGCTTCCTTTCTACTTGATACCGGTTCGAGTTTATTAACGCTCAATCAAGCCACGTTTGACGCACTTACCCGAAATCATACGTTACTCGCTACCCGAACTTCGGCGGCAAGAATGGCAAATGGAAAAATCTTAAAGGTATCACAATACCAACTGAACTCTGTTCGTATAGGCAATACTTGTGAAGTCGGCCCAGTGGAAGTCGCTGTGCTTCCTAAAGGCAATAATATTTTAGGTATTAATACGCTATTACGCGTTGCACCGTTAACCATCACCTCTAGTTCGGTGATATTGGCTGGGTGTGAGTAGGTTATAGCAACTTTTTAACCAAGCTACAAAAAAGCGAACCCTAAGGTTCGCTTTGACGCTTTATGAGCAATAACAGACGTTATTAATTTTCACACTCGCTCACATCGCCGCCCATTTGTTCTTTCATTTTTACGCATGCTTCATAGGCTTTTTTCGCTGCGGCGTCTTTAAATTCGCCCGCCTTTTCGGCACTCGCGTCATAGGCGTCAGATGCCATTTCTTTACCATCTTCGTAGGCGTCAGATGCCATTTCTTTGCCATCTTCGTAGGCGTCAGAAACCATCTCTTTGCCATCTTCATAAGCGTCAGAGGTTGCGTCTTTGGTTTCATCCCAAGAATCGGCTGCGCTTTCTTTTGTGTCTTCATAAGCGTCAGATGTCGCTTCGCCTGCCTTTTCCATCTCTTTACTTACTTCGCTTTTCGTTTCTTCGCTAGATTCAGTACAGCCCATTAAAGACAGTAGTAGTGCTAACGCCATTGCTTGTGTTTTCATTGTGAAGCTCCTTTTGCTGGGATAGTGGCTTGTTTAAAGCCGATCAACATGGGTAATTCAAATATTCGGCGCAATAGTGCGCACTGCTTGCCGTTGTTATTAATATTAGACTAGCCAAATATTCGACGTTTTCAGTCTAGCCTAATTACTATACAAAATGTAACTAGACTTTGTGTGCAAAAAAAGGGGTGAGGGTGGCTAATCTTTAGGTCCTTCAATTGTAAAGATTAAATGCCTTCGCCTGTCTTTTAACACTACGCCTTTTTTAAGTAACGCTGCGCTTAGCTGTTGCTGCCATTTTTTTAGCTCGGGCTCTGCTAATGCTAACGCTTCTTCGTTTTTAAACTGGAAGCGCAACAATAAAGACCCAGGAAACTGATGGTATTGAACGTCAAACCAGCACTGCTGCATACCTTCAAACTCATCTCTTGCTTGTGCTTCTAGACGGTTAGCAATATCAAACACCAGTGCTTGCTGTTTAAGTTGTACGGCAGAGAGCTTTTTCATTACATCCTTTTCTCAATGGCAACTTCAACACTTTCAGTAACATCAGCCCCTTCAATGGTAAGCCACATTTGTCCGTCTTGAATGGTAACCTGAATTTGCATCGAGCGCTGTACGGCGTTAGCCAGAGTAATGGATAACGATTCAGGTAAAGTAAACACCGACAAGTTTTTTCTTGTTTGTAATTTGTTTTGCTCTTTACTCCACCAAGCTTCAAAGCTGTTGTCCGCGTATGAATAAATCATCATTTGCTGACTTTGGTTACAGCCTTTTTTAATGCGTTGTTCAGAAGGTTGACCTAGTTCTATCCACAGCTCTATTTCGTCGCTAAAGTTTTTCTGCCAAAGGTCAGGCACATCATCGTCAGATAAACCTTTAGTAAACTGCAAACGCTCATGGGCATTTACAATAAAAGCAATAATGCGCAGCATCATGCGCGCATCGTTTTCAGACGGGTGGCGCGCAATCGTCAGGTTGTGGTCGCTGTAATAGTTGCGGTCCATATCGGTTATCGATATGTCTGCTTTGAAAATGGTTGCTTTGAGAGCCATGATGTTCCTGCTTCGTTTTGATAAGGCCTGTTGTTAGCCTTGAGTTGCTATGGCAACAGTGGCATAGCAATACTTTGCGGTATAGTACCAGTAAAAAACGATTTTCGCTGTAGGTGAGTGCGGTGCTTTTTGACAGGTATGTTGATTGCGCATACGGCAATCTTCTATTTTATGTGCTTTTCCCTGTGCTTCGGTTTAACTTGTTCGTCGCCTTTACAAACTTTCACAATGCTAAATAACGGTGATAAAAACTCAAAGCCCTTTTTTGCTGGAACAGAAAAATACAAGGGGCTTTTAACTGGGAAAGACATTAAGCTTTTTCGCACAGCAGGTGCAAATAAATGTCACTAAGAAAACCACCGATGCCGTCAACACAATTTCAGTGTATCCATCTAGTTTGAAAACAGACGAAAGCGTATTTTGAATACATACAATGGCTACGATAATAGTAAGCATATAAGCAAGATACTTCGCTATCTGTATAAATGCATTTTGCATTGTATAATTCCTTTTATTGGGTTACCCGACATTGGGTAATATAAAGGTATACAAATCAAGAATGATGGGTAACTGAATATAGGTATAGTTTTATACTAGTTACAAATGGCACGCTCGTTCTAAGCCTTTAAAACCTATGAGTTGATAGCGTCAATGTTTTACGTCATCGGGGGTATGGTCGGCTACGAAGGCATTTCTTTCACCCATAGGTTTTTCTTCACCTTTAGTACTGTCTGCCGTAGTTTGAAGCTCTATTGCCGAGTTAACCTCGGCACCAATAAGAATAATGTAGGCACTTAGGTAAAGCCACATTAGCAAAATAATAATTCCACCTACAGAACCATAGGTTTTGTTATAGCTTCCAAACTCGTTTAGGTATATCGAAAAACCATAGGATGCGACCACCCATAGTACAGTGGCAAAAATGGAACCGGGCGTTACCCATCGCCATTGCGCTTCGCGGCGATGTGGCGCATATCGATAAAGTGCCGACAAGGCTATGTTAAATAAGCCTAGCATAACAGGCCAAGTAACCCACATAGCCTCTTTCGCGCTAACGGTATTTCCCGACAGCCACTGAATAGACTCGGGTAAAATTGTAATGCAAGCTAGGGCGACGATAACGGTCAAAATCATGAAAACAGTGCAGGTAACGCGAGCCAGTATGCCTTTAAAAAAGCCCCTGCCTTCCGATTCACCATAGGTAATGTTACACGCTTTAATAAGCGCATTGGCCCCTTTACTGCTACTCCATAGAGATAGCACAAGGGTGAATAAAAAGCCCCACCCCAAGGTGGAGTTAGACTTCTCGATCAAGTTGGTCAATTGCTCTTCAATAATATATCGGCTGTCAGTGGGCACTACATTTACAAGAAACGTCATATGACTTTGCAGTTCTTGTGGCGATACCATCAGCCCATAAAGGGCTATCGTGGCACCTAACAAGGGAAAGATAGCTAATAGGCAATAAAACGCGACACCAGCAGCAATCAGGGGGATGTTGTCCTTTTGAACGCTACTAAAAATGCGCTTTAAAATGCTCCACCAACTTTTCAGCGAAATCTCAAATGCTGATTTTGCGTGGTTAAATTTTTCCTTGCTCATAAATCCTCTAATCGTTCTTTTACGCTTCGTAGCCCTTGTAGTTCTTCATACATAAAATCGTACTAGTCGGCTTACTTCGCCCTGTAAATCATTCATGTTTATCTGCAAATGTGAGTGCTTAATAGGGTTGGGTGATAACGCGGCTTCTTGAAATGATTAATTTAATCATAGGGTTATGTTGTTTATTGCGCGCTGGTTTGTAATTTGCAACTTAGTTTTGCAACTTAGTTATGACACAGGATTAGTTGCTACGTAGGATTAGTGAAGACGTAGAAACGACGAGGTACAAAGTGGTATACCACTATAAAGCCTTTGGTTAAATAGCGTGGTTTACCTGTGTAATTCAATGCTTTAAAAAAGGAGTGATATAGATGAGCAATACGCAAAATCTACAGGGTAAGAAGATAGCCATTTTAGCAACAAACGGTTTTGAGCAAAGTGAGCTTGTTGAACCTAAAACCTTGTTCACCGAGCAAGGCGCTAAGGTAGACATTCTTTCCATTGAGGACCAAACGACGATTAAAGCCTGGGATGAAGACAATTGGGGTAAAGAGGTAGATGTCGATTTACAAGTATCGTCAGCTAACCTTGAAGACTACGATGCCCTTGTACTACCAGGCGGGCAGATTAACCCTGATGTGCTTCGAACTAACAACGATGCGGTAGCCTTTATCAGCAAAGCCAATGGCACCGACAGTATTAAAGCTATTGGCGCAATTTGTCACGGCCCATGGCTATTGGTTGAGTCGGGACTAGCCGACGGCGCCACGCTTACATCGTTTCCAAGTATTAAAACCGATTTACAGAATGCAGGGGCGACCTGGGTAGATGAAGAAGTGGTAAATCACGAAAAACTGGTGACAAGCCGTAACCCCAACGATATCCCCGCATTTGTTGCCAAAATTAGCGAGTTAGTTGCCTAACAGGGTAAACGCTAGCCTGTTTCAATCTTAATGGGCAGGTAGAAACGTATCTGTCTTAGGTAGGTATAAACGAATTTATTGCCTCTTGTTTTGACGTTACACGTCATCAAGGGGCAATCAACTAAATAGCAACGACTTACGAGTGAAGGAGAAGGTATGACGAGTTCAACGTCAGGTCAGAAAGTTATCGTGATCACAGGGGCATCTAGCGGAATAGGCAAGGCAACGGCAAAACAGCTCGTTGATGAAGGTTTCAAGGTTGCGCTAATGGCTAGAAGTGAAGATAAATTAGCGACGCTTGTGGACGAGTTAGGCAAAGACAATGCCTATGCCGTTAAAACAGACGTAAGCGTTTTTAGTGAATTAGAAGACGCCTTTAAAAAGGTAAACAGTCACTACGGCCAAGTTGACGGCATCTTCGCCAACGCAGGGCGCGGCGCCAAAGCAGCCGGTATTGAAAAAGGCGAGGTAGATGATTGGGATGGAATGTTAGGCGCGAATGTTAATGGCTTACTTTACACCGCCAAGGCAGGTTTACCCTATCTTCGCAACAGCAAAGGCCATTTCATCATTACCAGTTCAGTAGCTGGCCGTATCGCGCTTAAAGGCTCGGTTTACGGCGCTAGCAAGTGGTTCGCTTACGGATTTGGTCAAAACTTGGCAGAAGAAATGCGGGAGTGGGGCGGTAGGTGTACGACAATTTGCCCGGGCATGGTAAATACCCCATTCTTCGACGAGCCTAAGGAAGACAAGCTGCAGCCTGAAGATATTGCCAATACTGTGCTATTTGCTTTAAACGCTGATAGCTCGGCGTGTGTACGAGAAATGTATGTTATGCCAGCGAACTAACATGCCGGTTCGCCCGTTGTTTTAACTTTTTTTGCAACCAACAAAGACAGTTTTTACATACGTTAGATTATTAAAGGGGCTTACACTTGCCCCTTGCCCCTTGCCCCTTGCCCCTTGCCCCTTGCCCCTTGCAGCCCCCCTCACTATGCCCGCCATCAATTTCGTGAAGTCATAGAAATTAGCTAAATAAAGTATATTCCTCGTTTGAACCCTCCTAATCTGTTTATTACAAATAGTCCGCTTTTTTCACTGTGCGGGATGCGACGAATAGTCGTGTGTCGCGCAAGGTATGCCTTTAGAACACAGAACGGTGAACACTGCGGCACAACAATAACAGGAGAATAACATGTCGAACGAGTTCAATGGTAAAACGGCAATTATATCGGGCGCGGCTGGCGGCATCGGTTTGGCTTTGGCAGAGGCGTTAGCCGAACAGGGCATGAATATAGTGATGGGGGATATCGACAACGCTGCGCTAATGCAGTCGGGAAGTGCCCTGCGTGAAAAAGGCTATAATATTCTTACCTGCGCGTTGGACGTGACAGACTATTCCCAGTGGGAAGACATTGTTGCTAATGCGAAAGATAAGTTCGGCAAAGTTCACATGGTCATCAATAATGCTGGTGTGGGCGGCACCCCGGGGAAAGTCGAAGACTCAGAGCACGAAACGTGGCGCTGGGTAATGGATGTTAACGTAATGGGTGTGCTTTACGGTGCGCAGGCTAGCGTTCCAGCCATTCAAGAGCATGGTGAAGGCGGTTGGGTGTTAAATGTGGCTTCAATGGCTGGAATGATGGGAATGCCCTACGCAGGGGCGTATTGCGCGTCTAAAGCCGCTGTGGTTTCAATGACAGAAAGCTGGATTGCTGAGCTTAAACCTTTCAATATTCACACCTCTGTACTGTGCCCAGCCTTTGTGAAAACGCGAATCCATGAGTCTTATCGAAATCGTCAACAAAAGTACGCCGTCGCTCAAGAAAATCGCATTGATAAAGAAAAGCTTAAAGCGGGGGCGCAAGCGGCTACCATGGCGGTTGAGTCTGGGATCCCGGCAGCTATGCTAGCCGAACGCGTAATCGAAGCCCTTAAATCAAAGCAAACCTATATTTTTACGCACCCAAATTACCGCAAAGTAACAACAGAGCGCTTCAACGCTATTGATAACGGGTTTATCGATGCTGAAAATAGCGCTGTTGTCGGGCACCTTATTGATGACGACATGGTAACGTTTTAAAGCCGCCAGGTTATTTAAAAATAGCCAACTCTTTTAGTGTCCAGAATAAACGGCGCGCTCAAGCACAGTGATTTGATTGCGCCCTTTGGATTTTACGCATCAATAATACGCTAATACCATCTGGAAGATTTTTTAACCTTCATAATCGTAGTTTGGTCGTGGAGTGCATTGAATTATCCAGTGTTTATAAGTAATGCTATAAAGTTGTTAACAACAAACTTGTAAGGGCGTGATGCCCTTTAAACACACTGGATAATAATAATGAAAAAGCTTCTTAAAGCGGCAGTTGCTGTATCAATAGCACTGTCGTGCTCGCCCACCTACGCAGATAAAAACGACAAAGACGAAATATTTAGCAGCTCAACGTTTAAAGCAATGGAGCTCAGAAACATTGGGCCTGCGTATATGTCGGGGCGTATTGCTGATATTGCAATCGATCAGAATAACCCATCCACATGGTATACCGCCGTTGGTTCGGGCGGCGTATGGAAAACGACTAACGCAGGTACAACCTGGACGCCTATTTTTGACGACCAGCCGGTCTATTCCATTGGTGACGTTACTATTGCGCCAAGCAATTCAAATATCATTTGGGTTGGTACCGGCGAAAATAACGGTGGCCGGCATATCAGCTTCGGTGACGGCGTTTACAAGTCAGTAGACGGCGGTCAAACCTGGAAAAATATGGGGCTGTCTAAATCCGAGCACGTTTCAGACATTATTATTCATCCTACCAATCCCGATATCGTTTGGGTATCAGCCCAAGGCCCTCTATGGAGTGGTGGTGGCGAGCGCGGCCTATACAAAACTACCGACGGTGGCGAAACATGGAAGCAGGTCCTTACCCCTGCTGATAAGTGGACAGGCGTAACCTCACTGCTTATCGACCCTCGCAACCCTGATAAGCTTTACGCAGCAACCTGGGCGCGTCAGCGCTCTATTGGTGCTTATGTGGGGACAAACGAAGGGGCAGGTATTCATACATCAAACGATGGTGGCGAAACCTGGACCGAACTTAAAACCGGCTTGCCAGAAGGCAATATGGGAAAAATCGGAATGGCAATATCGCCTATGAACCCCGATGTTATCTATGCCACTATTGAAACCGACAACCGCGGTGGAGGTTTTTATCGCTCTGCCGACCAAGGTGCCAGCTGGACCAAGATGTCGGATGAAGTAGGTGGGGGAACCGGTCCGCACTACTACCAAGAGATTTTCGCAGACCAACACCAGTTTGATCGGGTGTATATAGCGAGTAACTACAGCAAAGTGTCAGACGACGGCGGTAAAACTTGGACACCCATTAACACCAAGCGCAAGCACGTTGACGATCATGCCATGGCATTTCACCCCACCGACCCAGACTTCGTGTTAATGGGTTCTGATGGGGGAATTTATATGTCGCACGACAGAATGGCGAACTGGCGCTTTATGGCTAACTTACCGTTAACGCAGTTCTATAAAGTGGCGCCCGATGATTCTACGCCTTTTTATAAAATTTATGCCGGTGCGCAAGATAACTCTACCCAAGGTGGCCCTTCGCGAACAATGCGAGAAGAGGGGATTAAGAACAAAGATTGGTTCCTTACGCTTGGTGGTGACGGTCACGGACCGGCAACAGAACCAGGCAACCCGGATATTGTGTACTCGCAGTGGCAACAAGGTAACTTGACCCGTGTAGACATGAAAACCCGCGAAGGGGTTTACATTAAACCGCAGCCGCTACCTGGCGATCCCGCAGAGCGTTATAACTGGGACGCGCCTATTAATGTTTCGGCCCACGACCCTGCGCGTATTTACTTTGCGTCTCAGCGAGTATGGCGAAGCGATGATCGCGGAGACAGCTGGAGGGCGGTATCAGGCGATTTAACGAAAAACGGCAATCGCATGCATTCGCCATTAATGGGACGTACGTGGTCAGTGGAAGCTGGCTGGGACCTGTACGCAATGACGGAATTTCATACCATCGCTAACTTCGCAGAAAGCCCGGTAGATGAAAATATATTGTGGGCAGGGACTGACGACGGCATTATTCAAGTGACCACTAACGGCGGTAAATCTTGGAAAAAGATTGAGTTAGACGATATTCGAGGGATTCCTGCGAACTCGTACGTCAATGATATCCGCGCCGATTTATACGACCCTAATACGGTTTACGTCGCATTAGATAATCATAAATATGGTGACTACAAGCCGTACCTGATTAAGTCGACAAACCTTGGTAAAAGTTGGACATCGCTTGCTGAAGACTTGCCTGAAAAGCATTTGGTTTGGCGCATTGTGCAAGACCACGTAAACAAAGATCTGTTATTTATTGGCACCGAATTTGGCGTGTTCTTCTCGGTGAATGGCGGCAAGAAATGGGTTGAGCTTGATGGCGGTATGCCAACAATTTCAACACGAGACGTAAAAATTCAGCGTCGTGAAAATGACCTGGTTGCTGGTACCTTCGGTCGCGGGATCTACATTCTTGATGACTACGCACCGCTTCGTTCATTAACCGAAAAGTCGATGCAGCAAGACGCGATTTTGTTCGGGCCAAGCCGCCCAGTAAAATGGTTCCAGCTAGATGATAATCACACCGACTCTGACGGCGACGATCGCTTTGTAGCGAAGAACCCAGAGCATGGTGCAACCTTCACCTATTACCTTAAAGACAGTTTGCTAACAGCCAAAGAAAAGCGCCAAGAAGCAGATAAAAAAGCAGTAGAAGATAAAAAGTACCCTAAATACCCGAGTTGGGAAGCGGTTGAAGCGGAAAATCAAGAAGCGGAACCTGCGGTTTATATTGAAGTGCGTGATAGCGAAGGCGACATTATTAAACGCGTTGATGGCAAGACCAAAAAAGGGCTACATCGCCTAACGTGGGATATGAAGTATGCATCTACTAACCCGTTAACGGAAAAAGACAGTAAAAATAATGGTCTGATGGCACTGCCAGGCAGCTATACCGCTACCTTGTTTAAACGCGTGGGTACTGAGGTAACGCCGCTTTCTGAGCCGGTTTCATTCGAATTGGCTGCTATTGTTGAAGGTGCACTTGAAGGTGCAACACCACAAGAAATGGAAGTCTATGGAAGTGCGGTTAGTGATGCACAAAAACGTGCGATTTCAGCCACAACAGTGCTAAAACATCTGAAAGATACAATGGCGTTGCTGCGCACAGCCATTGATCGTACCCCAAGCGATATTGCAAAGCTTGAGGCGCAGTTTGCTGCAATTCAAGAAGAGATACATGCCGTAAACAGACAATTCTACGGCCTTAAGTCTCGCGATAGAATGGGTATAAAGCCCGCTAATATCATGAGCCGTTTACGATATGCTCGTTCGGCACTAGGCTCTTCCTACGGTCCTACAGCGCAGCATAAAGATCAGCTGGGTTACGCAAACGATAGCTTAGACAGTGCGGTTGCGCGTATTGGCACATTGCAAAGCACTGCCGTGCCTGCACTCCAACAAGCCGTAGTTGAAGCTGGCGGTCCGTGGACTTCTGGTCTACCTGTTATTAATAAATAGCGAAACGGGCAAAGCGCATGGGGTTACCTCATGCGCAATGTCATCTTACCTTTTTATAAGCCAGCGAAAGGCGCGGCGGTAATGAAATTGTCGTGCCCTGGCTTTTACATTTTAATTTTAAGTCTTAGTTTTATCCCTAACTTGTCAGTTTAATGAGTGTGCTTTTGTCTTCTTATTCCTCGCCTTTTTTTCTTTTTCTGTGTTTCTACTTTATCTCTACACGAGGTAAAAACGCTAAAAACACCGTGACGTTTTCAGGGCTATGTGCGGGTTTATTCTTTTCTTTTGTTTCGCCTTTAAGCTTCGCGCAACATGCAGATATCAGTCAGTTAGAGCGTTACACCGTAACCGCAACGCGGCCTTATTACGATGAATCCCTATCCCGTATATTTCCTCAGTATCAATTTGATAAAAGTCACCTGGTGACGCCGCTACACACCAACGAACTTTTGTTGCAAGCGCCTTCCGTATCCCTCAACGGGCAGGGCGGTCAGATACAAAGTATTAGTATTAGGGGGTACTCTCGTTGGCGTATTCAAACGCTGCTTGATGGTGTGCCTATTGTCAGCGATAGGCGAGCAGGTTCTAGCATTGGCTTTGTTCCACCTGAATTTATAACGTCGGTTTCTGTATTGCCTGGCGCAGCTTCTACGTATTTGGGGTCAGGTGCACTAGGAGGCGCGGTTAATTTGCAGCTAGATGCCACCGAGAACCCTTATCTTAATGTGGGGTACAGTAGCAACCAGCAAATGAAAACCCTTAGCTACAAAGACAGTGTCGGGAATACAGATTGGAATATAGCCTATCGCAATGCTAATAAGGGAGAAGATGCTAACGGCGCTCTGTTATTTGATCAATTTGAACAGGCCGGGCTTTTCTTGCGACATCGCCCTGAAAGCGGGTTTATAAAAGAAGCGTGGACCCTCTATTCTGACAACAATAATATTGGTAAATCGAGCAGCGATTACCCTTTAAATCGAATTTCTACTTATCCAGATAACACGCACTGGCTAGGCAAGTTGACGGTTGGAGCGGATAACTACACAGGAAGCATCTGGTGGCATCAGTCTTATTTAGAGACGTCGGTGTTGCGCCCGCAAAGCCGTATTAACGATAGCGAAAACAAGGCGCTTGATTATGGCTTTGATATTAAGACCAAGGGCAATTGGCAAGATTGGTGGTTTAACTGGCAGTTACAGGTGTCAGGGCGCGAAGGCGTAGAAGCAGACGAAAAAGAATTTAGCTTAACCGCTATCCCGGTTGAACAGGGCCATGGGCCTGATTCTATTGCCCTTTTAGAGGAAAGGGCGCCTGCACTTGCTTATGAAGTAAGTACACTGAATGCAAATGAAATAAATGCTGCCGGTATTGTAGATGCCTCACGTCAATGGAATAGCACCGCATTGGCGCTAGGTGCGCGGGTGGATTGGCAGCGACAATCTGATAATACCGGTACCAATGAAAACGTCACCGCCACAAATTTAAGCGGTTATATCGGAGTAAACTATCAATTAGCAAAGCGTTGGGCAACAAGCTTGTATGTATCTAGCGCATTTAGAAACCCGTCATTAACCGAGCGCTTTTTCGCGGGGGAAACGCCCCGTGGCACAGTAATAGGCAGTACAAAGCTGCAAACCGAGAGCGCCCTAAACTCACAAGCTACTTTTGCTTACAACAGCGAACAGCTGCAGGGCGCTATCGACGTATTTTATCAGCAAATTGATAATTACATAGAAAGGCAAGCGATAGCTGACGACGTTTTACAATATGCGAATTTGGATAGTGCCACCATTAAAGGGCTAAGCTATCAGCTTAGTTGGCAGTCGAAAGTTAACAACATTGATGCGACATTAAGTGGCGCATGGGTAAATGGGCGCGATGAGTTAGGTAATGCTATTGCTGATATACCTGCCGATAATCATCGGTTTAATGTTGGTATGACATTGGGCAGTGCGCGCTTTTTTACCACGGTGGTTTATCGCGCTAGTAAATCAGATGTCGCAGAGGGAGAGCGACCCCTTGATGACGTTATTACGTTGAATGTGGGCGGTAGCTGGCGTATGAACGAGCGTATTGTGTTACAGGCCAGTTGGGAAAATTTAACCGATCAGCTGTACTATACCAGTACCGATGATAAAGCCCCTTTTGCCCAAGGTAAAAGCATACAGCTTGCATTAACCTATTTGCTTTAACGACTAACGTCGTTGGCGATTTTTTTGCTGATATTTTTGCTTTCGGTATTTGCTTTTCAACGTTGTTATCAGCATAACCAACCCGGTTACCCAGAGTACAAACAGTAAAATGGCCGCGGGTAGAAAAAACCAAAGCTTAGCGCCTTCAAAAAACCAGCTGCCGTCGTGAATAGCTTCTATGGTATCTGTCCGGCGATAGGCCACTTGAAGCACTTCCCCCGTTTGCGCGTTTAACTGCACTTCCCAGTGGTTCTTTCCTCTTACCTTGATAATGCCTTTGCCAGGGCGTACGTCTAAACGGTCAATATCCTCCCATGTCTTCAAGTTTGTTTGGGGGACTTGTTTAACTGTTGCTAATACGTCATC
Organism: Alteromonas mediterranea DE; assembly: GCF_000020585.3. Lineage (NCBI taxonomy): Bacteria > Pseudomonadati > Pseudomonadota > Gammaproteobacteria > Alteromonadales > Alteromonadaceae > Alteromonas > Alteromonas mediterranea. The sequence continues at coordinate 3,157,861 of NC_011138.3, read as the reverse complement.
GAATGCTAGGGTTGGCGCGCTATTTTGTGCCTTTTGTGTGGGTGGTTGGATCCAGTCGAACTCTTTTTTTACTTGCAGCAATAGGCCGCTGGCGATAACGATGATCACCGGAATAAAAATAACAAGCGACAGCCATAAATGAATACTTCGACTGTATTTACGAAGGGTAACCGACATTAAACAACACTTAAAACGAATAGGTAAAAACACTCGATACTATACGGTATTCGGCGGGTGCAGTAAAAACACCCTAACGCGCCGTTTACGAGATTGGTCGGTTTGGTAATGATGAGCGAAGAGACGGCCTTTAGAAAGCCGCCTCTATTTATCATTACTGTTGAGGGTCGCTGATGCCCAGCATCACCTTATCCATGGTTATAGGGAAGTCCCTAACTCGCACTTTGCAGGCATCATAGATTGCATTGGCAATGGCGGCGCCTGCACCGGTTATGCCAAGCTCTCCGATACCTTTAGCCCCAACGGGGGACGCGGCATAGTCAGGCTCTTCAAGAAAGTCTAAGTTGACTTCTGCAATGTCGCGGTTCACGGCAATATGGTATTCGCCAAAGTCTGGATTAACGAAACTTGCCGAATCGGTGTGGTGGTGAATACCTTCAGTCAGTGAATAGCCTGCGCCCCACACCATTCCTCCTTTAATTTGAGAAGACGCGGTTTTAAGATTCAAGATTTGTCCCGCGCTGAACATGCCGTACTGTCTAAGCAAGCGCACTTCACCGGTAAGTGTGTCTACTTCTACCTCTGCGAAATGTGCGCCGCATGAGTACTGCTCTTTCTCGCTAGTGTCGTCTTGCGAAACGCTTCCTGTTGCAGAGAGAGGGAAGGCGCTTTTATCAACAACATCCAACAGCAAGGCCGATTTAGCTGAAGAAGCTGTACTATTATCTGGCGCATTAGTAACAATAAATTCGCCTTGTTCCATGCGCAGCCGCGCGTTTTTATATTCGCCCGGTAAAGTCGCCATAATTTTTTGCGTTAGCGCTTCACAGGCTTTTTTCACCGCAGAGCCTGTGCTGGCCGCGCCAAATGAACCGCCCGAGCCACAAGATGCAGGAAAGCGGCTGTCTCCTAACTTTACAATAATGTTTTCCACCGGTGTAGAGAGCATTTCTGCAGCGATTTGAGCCAAAATGGTGTAGGTGCCGGTACCAATGTCAGTCATGTCTGAGCGAACGATCACTTGCCCTTCGGCGTTAATTTCAACGTCGGCAGAGCTTTCTACTAGCACGTTCATTCGCATAGCACTTGCTACGCCGTGCCCAATGACTTTGCCTTCAGACGGTGAGGGTTTATGCTGCCAACCAAATTTTTCCGCGCCTTGGCGTAGGCATTCCCCTAAATTATGTGTAGTAAAGGGGCTGCCTTTCATTGGGTGCACAACGGGTAAGTTCTTTATACGAAAAGTAAGGGGGTCAATATTTGCTTTATGGGCTAACTCATCGATAGCGGATTCAAACGCAAGCGAGCCTATGGCATCGCCAGGAGAGCGGGTTGAATCGATAAGCGGTAAGTCAACATCCTTTACTCTATGTGTGCTTTCGATGTATTGCGATTTGTAAGTCACCCGCGCGCCTGCGCCTGTTGCTTCAGCAAATTCATACCCTTTCGCTTTCGGCATAGCGCTTTTGTGAGTGATATTGGTAAGCTCACGGTTTGCGTTTGAAGACAGCGAAATATGCTGGATGCTATGGCCTCGATGAGGGGTATTGTAAAATACCTGGCGTCTACTCAACGCAACTTTAACGGGCTGTTTCACGTGTCGAGCACCAATACACGCCAGTATGGCATCGTAGTGTAAACCTAGTTTTGAGCCAAAGCCGCCCCCCACATAAGGGCTTTGCACCACGATATCCTCCGGCGCCATTTCTAGAGTAATGGCTAACGCTTCTACGGCTGACGCGATAATTTGCACACTGCAATAAACTTCTAATTTCCCATCTTTAAAATCGGCGACCGTGGCATGAGGCTCCATGGCTGCGGAGATTTGCGAGGGCGTGGTGTAAACACTCTCTATTTCACTGCGAATATCATCATCGTGGGGCTTGTCACCGCTGGTAACATCGGGCTCAAAACCGCCATCAAGAGACGCTGGCTTTTGTTGTGCATCATCAAACGATGTCAGTAAATCGGGGGCGTTCCCTTTAACGGTAAATGTGACTAAGCTCGCTGCATAGCGCGCTTGTTCTAGCGTATTGGCAATAACCAGTGCCACAGGAGCACCAAAATGTCGGATGTGTGGCTCGTGTAGCACCGCTCGACTTTGCGTAAACCGGCTTTCGTCGGCGGGCTTACTGAAAGGCTTAAGCGGCCCTGCATTTTTATAGGTAATTACCGCACTCACACCGTCTGCACGTTCGGCTTCAGTGGTATCGATATTCGTTATTTCCCCTACCGCGGTATCACTTGACACAGGCCAGCCTATCAACGGATTACGCTCACTCATGTGTTCAGCCGCATAACGAGCTCTGCCGGTGACCTTCAAAGGCCCATCTACGCGATTAACAGCTTTACCGATAACAGGTTGATTATGCGTGGTCATATAACGCTCCTTCGTGTTTTGGGTGTTTCTCCTGATGAGCTGCTATTGAAGTTAGTACGCGTACCAAGGTATTGCGTAGTAACGTGGTTTTAAAGTTATTGCTGCCGTAAACTTTCGCATGAGACAGCTCTGCTTCTGCGGCTTGCGCAATAACTTCTTGAGAAAGCTCTGCGCCTTCGAGTACACGAATGGCGCTTTGTGGGTACCATGGCTTAGTACCTACGCCGCCAAAGGCAAGAGAAAGTGTGTCAACACGCCCTTCTTTCAAGGTTAAGCCCGCAGCCACTGACACCAGCGCAAATGCATAGGAAGAGCGGTCGCGCACCTTATGATAATACTGGGTGCCGTGGCGAGACTTTGGAATAGAGATATGAGTAATTAACTCATCGTTCGCTAACACGGTTTCTATCTGCGGGGTGTCGCCAGGCTCTCGGTAAAACTCACGTAACGCTATTTGACGGGTATCATTATTTGCATTTTTTACGTTCACTTTGGCATCAAGGGCTATCATCGCAACCGCCATATCTGAAGGGTGTGTTGCGATGCAGTGCTCGCTTGTACCAAAAATAGCGTGAATACGGTTCATACTATTAAGTGCGCTGCACCCAGACCCCGGCTCTCTTTTGTTACACGCTTTAGTGGTGTCGTAGAAGTAATAACAGCGCGTACGTTGAAGCAAGTTGCCTGCGGTGGTGGCACGGTTTCGAAGTTGAACGGTTGCGCCACTTAAAAGCGCTTGGGCTAGCAAAGACAATGAAGGCTCGTCGTGGGAAAATTTTGCCAGTGCAGAATTACTTACCATAGCACCAATATGATAGTGCGCTTCATCTTGCGTAATGGCGTTTGCTTCTTTCCATTTCGCTAGGCTAATTAGCGTGTTGGGTGTCTCAACCTGAAGCTTCATTAAGTCGATGAGATTGGTCCCACCGGCTAAAAAACGCGTCGTGTCAGTAAGTGGAAGCGAGTTCAGTGGCGTAGAGTGGTCATAATGGTGTAGGTCAAAAGGCTGCATTATTGACGCTCCAAAGCAATCACATCAGTGATTGCATCTACGATATTGGGGTAGGCGCCACAGCGGCATAAGTTACCGCTCATGCGCTCACTAATGTCTTCTTTGAGTGAGGCGCGGTTGCTGTAGGTGACCGCGCTAGGGTCACCACTTTTTAGCTCATTGAGTAATGATACGCCCGAACAAAGCTGCCCAGATGTACAGTAGCCGCATTGAAAAGCGTCGCGTTCAATAAATGCCTGTTGAAGAGGATGAAGCGCGTCGTCATTTGCAATGCCTTCAATGGTGGTTACCTCGCAATCTTCAAGCTGGAAAGCGAAGACTAAGCAGGCGTTTACCCGCTCGCCGTCAACGATAACTGTGCAGGCTCCACACTGGCCGTGATCGCAGCCTTTCTTGGTGCCAAAAAGTGATAGGTGTTGATGAAGAAAATCAAGAAGCGTAGTTCTGGGGTCTTCGGGAAGAGAAACGTCTTTCCCGTTAAGTCTGAGTGTAGCCATGGATATGTCCTTCTACCATTGAGCTCAATTTCGGTACTCCTTTGAAATGAGCTTAACAAGAGATTTATCATCACTACGGGGGGAAAGTGGTTTCGGTTTAGGCTGTGAAAATTAAGTCTTCTGAAACCCGCTTGCGCGCTAATAGATGCTAGCGTGTAAGTGGTGTAAAATAGTGAAATTGAGTATTTTGCTCTACGCTTTTAAGCGCCACTTCATATTTCAGGCCTACTTACATGATTCACAACGATGTTTTACGTCGCCTTCGTTATGCACTTGCCATCAACGATACCGCCGCTATCAGTATTTTCAAATTAGCTAACTACGACATGGAAATAGACTATTTGCATGCCGTTATGAAGCGAGAAGGTGAAGAAGGCTACTTGCCGTGTCGCGACAAAATTATTGGGCTGTTCTTAGACGGTTTAATTATTAAGAATCGCGGTCGCCAAGAAGGGCAGGAGCCGAAAGTCTTGGGGCCAAAAGAACGGTTAAGCAACAACGAAGTCATGCGTAAAATTCGTATTGCGATGAGCTACAAAGACGAAGATATGATTCACGCACTACAACTCGCTGACTTTAGAATAAGCAAAAGTGAGTTATCTGCATTTTTTAGAAAGCCTGACCATCGTAACTTTAAACCTGCTGGCGATCAGGTTGTAAGAAACCTCCTTCAAGGCATGGTGAAGAAACATCGCCCAGATTCAACCGTCTCGCACCGAAACGCAAAGCCAGATGATAGAAAGCCATCTAGCGGTAAACCGAATGAGATAAAACCTGCTAAGAAGAAGGGAACAACCCATTCGCCAAAAACTGAGAAAGGCGAGTTGAATAGCCGTCATACCAACGCAGTACGAGAAAGCAGCAAACAAGCAAATACCTCTGTATGGGGAACGCTGCCCTCTAAAAAGCGGTGAACGAAGTGCTGTGTTAGGCGGTCTTCATTTAGTAAAGGGGAAACGGCATAGTAAACCCATTTTTGACACCGATGAGTACGTGACAAAAGTGGTGGATTTTGTGAAAAACATCAAGCGTAAAAGTGAGTAAATTGAACTTAAGTAAAGGAGAGAATATGAGTCGCCATTTTGAACAAGCGGATGGTTTGTGTGAAGAGATAGACACCGCTACCCAAGGGTTCGTGTTTAATCAAACTATGCTGCGTATAGCTGACCCTAAACGCTCGCTAGACTTTTACACACGAGTTATGGGCATGACGCTTATCAAGCGCCTAGATTTTGAGGAAATGAAGTTCAGCTTGTATTTTCTTGCGGCAGGTGATGACTTTTCTGATATTTCTGATGACGTTGAAAAGCGCACGCAACAAACATTTGGCCGCCCGGCAATGCTGGAATTAACCCATAACTGGGGCGATACGCCAGAAACAGTTAGCTACCACAACGGCAATTCTGAGCCAAAAGGCTTTGGGCACATTGGTTTTCACGTACCTGATGCCGACGCAGCGTGCGCCCGCTTCGAAGCGCTCGACGTGCCTTTTCAAAAAGGGCTCAACGAGGGGTCTATGAAAGGTATTGCCTTTATTAAAGATCCCGACGGCTACTGGATTGAAATATTTGATGCATCAAAAGTGGCACAAACGTGTGCGCCGCATTTGAAGAAATAAAAGCCGGACAGATAAATACAGAAACGTTTAGCGCGCATTCAGGGCTGGCTAAACTTCTGTTAAAAAACTATCAAACACAACGAAAACAGGCAGCATAGTAATATGCTGCCTGTTTTGTTTTATCGATGGTAATGGTTTACACCTTACACGAAAGTGGTAATGACGCGATGGCTACTTTGCCTCTAAGGATAACTCCACACCGCTAAATTCAGTATGTAAGTCGTGCTGAGTATTAAGCAAGAACAAGCGATTCGCTTCAATTTCAGCGTCGTTGGCCAAGTAACTTTTTACCGCTTTACTGCGCGCATCGGCCAGCAGAATAAGTTCACTTTCTGGGATATCGATGCTATTGCGTAGTTTGTTGTAACGCGCGATGCTTAACGCGCGTTTTACGTCATCTCCTTTGATTACACTTTGATTATCTTTAGTGCTTACCTGACTTGGCTCTTGGCTTTCGCTTGCCAATTCTGGGTATAGTTGTACCACCATGTTGGTGTACTCTTGGTTAAGGTCTGGCGTAAAAACGTCGACATAATAAGCTAATAGCGCGTCGGCTAATGGGCCATCCAGCGGAATGCTGCTGCCGGTTATGAGGCTAGCCTGCGAACTATTAACAGCACCGTTCGCGGGCATATCTGCAGTGCTCGAAGTGCTGGATGGATCAACGAGCCCGCTTCTTATCAACAGTGTATTGTTTAACTGGCGTTGTGCCAGCGCGCTTGCATCAGATACGGCATTGACCGTACCTTCAATGTTTACGCGCAGGCCAGGGCGCTTGTTAAGCGCTTTAGCAAGGGTATCAAGTTTTTCTTTCACTGCTGGAGAAAGGGTTGAGGCGCCAAACGCAAACTCCGCACTGTCTAATTCATCATCGCTACCCACAAGGTTAGCAAGTAGTGAGAAGGGGGCGGTTACCGCTTTAGTAATAATATTGCCAATTGCGTTTAGTATGATAGAACCAAAGCTAAAGTCTGGGCTGTCTACATCCCCTGAAACATCCAAACCTAAATCGATAACGCCGTTTCTGTCTTCTAACAGCGCGATAGCAAGGCCTAATGGCAGACTTAATGCTTGATCTGAATTAGACTTTTTCCCCAATGTAAGCTGGTCGATAATCACATGATTTTGGCCATCTAGCTGGTCACCGTTGAGCTTGTATTGCACTGCTAACGATAATAGCCCCTTGTCAATGTAGTAGCCCATGTAGGTACCAGAGTAGGGATTAACCGATGTGAGTTCAGCCCCTTTTACTGAAAAATTCAGGTCAAGGTCCAAATCCTGCTTCAACGGGTGAATTGTGCCAGCAAGTTTCACTGGCGCATAGTTGTCTATTTTACCGGTAATATCAACGCTGGCGGGGTCGTTCGAGCGAGAATCTATGCCCGATATTTTACCGTTTAGGCTTTCTATTGCCGACGCAAATTTAGGGGTTAATGAGTGATCGGCAAAATACGCCCTACCGTTTTCGATAGAAACACCGCCAACTGCAATAGCTAATTCAGAGGAAGCGGCTTCGCTTGTCGACGATGTCGCACTTTTACTTTTTGCTTCACCATTACTATTTGCAGCGTCTTGAGCCGCTAAATTATCGTTTCCTTCCCTATTAGTGCTTTCATTCTTAACAACGTCCTGTTCACTTGCAGCAAAAAGTTTACTTATGTTGGCCTGCTTCGCTTCATCAATGATTAATCTAGCAAAAGGGGCTGTAAGATGAACTGTCTCTACGCGCAATTGATTGGCGTTACGGTCAAGCTTTATATCTTCTACGCTCAGTGCTTCCCATTGCAATAAGGGCGTTTGAGCGGTGTCGAGTATGCTTAAACCTTCCACCCGTGTGCTCGCATTTACATTAAGGTCGCCAGCGGCAGAGCCTTCAAACGTTACGTCGAGATTAACAGCGCCACTTTCTAGCGTGACTTTGGCGTACGGCGAGACGTATTGCTGAAACTGACTAAGTACTAGCGCGTCAAGGGCTGCGCTGCCCTTTATAACTTGCTTGGCGATCGTTACACTGCCAGCGCTTGAAAACGCGCCCTGTGGGACTGAGCTGAAACGCTCGGGATCAGCAGAAACCTGAAAATTCGTGCTATAGGAAATGGGCGCCGTAAAGTCTGTCGTAATGCTTCCGGTTTCAATATTGATATTACTGACTCTAAGAAACGTACCGGCACTTACACCGCGTTCTTCAATATCCAGGGTGCCACCGTTAAATACAAACTGCTGTAGTACTACCTGCCACTCATTTCGCTCGCTTGTATTTTGAGCCGTGCTTTCAGCATCTACTTCAGCGCTGGGTGCGCTTTTTGCCGCTTGCGCTAATGGCTCATCGGCTGTTTGAACACCACTGTCTTCCTTTGCCGATAGGCTTGCGGGCTGGCTAGCGGTAAGCGATGAATTATCTGCTGCGGTATTCGTGTTGGCGTTTACACCTGGTACGTTTTTCGGTGTAAATAACCGTTGTAAATCAATGCCTGACTTATCGTATACCGCTGAAATATGCGGTGCATCAAGCGACACGCGTTCAATATTTACCTGTTGCTGCAGCGCATCTACATTGATGTTATGAACGGCAAAAGAAGGTATGGAAAGAATGTCTTTGCCACCTTTGCTGTTACTAATAGGGGAGCGCTTAAACAGCAGGTTATTAATTTCGAATTCGCCATGTTGCAGTAGAAACTGGAAAGCGTCTTTTTCTTCAAAAATTTCAGCATGTAGGCTAACGCTCACCGTGCCATCGGCTAAATTAGCAGCTATTAGGTGTTTACCGAGGGACCAGAGCGGTACAAGGGCAATATCATCGATATCCACTGAGGTGGTCAATTTTAAGGGAGATAACTGAAATTCGCCATCAATGGATATTTTACCTTTTTCGGCCGTTACCAATGTAAATTGATACTGATTAAAAGCAGATGTCGACCCTTTCGAGGCTGCATCATTCGCGCTTTGCAAAGACGTAGATTGAGCTGTGTCTTTAAGTACCGCATGGGTGTCTAAATCTTGCAATGCAACTTCAAGTTCTGGGTAATTAAGTAGGGTGTCCGTTACCCTATCTTCGATAATCACGTGGCCATGAGTCAGTGAAAATTCACCTAATGTGATATGCGGAATTTGGCCATTTTCGCTTTCGGATGGCGCGCCGTCGGTTTCAGGTGTCTGTTGTGCTACGTGCTCGAGGATATCGGAAAAGTTGAATGTTTGGGTAGTATTGGTGTTATTGAGGCGAGCAACAGTAACAAATGGCGCATCAATGGAGAGCTTCTCAACTGCTGGCGTTAGCGTAAATACTGAATGCCAAAAACCTACGTCTAATGACATATGCCCCACGCTGAAAAAACGGCTATCGGGCTGTGTATTGGTAGTTTCTTTCTCAATCTGGCTTTCAGAGAGAACCCCACTGTGAGCTGAGGCGTAAATAGTGAAGTTACGAACGTCTACTTTTAGTAAAAACGGGTTAATAGCAATATCTGCTACGCTGGCTTTTCTCCCTGTTTGTTCCTCAACTATTTGGGGAAGTTTGGTTTTCAATATAGCAGGGGCTAGAACGCCTAACAGCAGCGCGTAAGTGAAGTAAACAAGCACAAGGTAAGTAGACACTCGAAACCATTTAGGCTTAGCAGCAAACCGAGATATTGCATTTTGCATAGGCGTTTATATTGCTTTATTGGGTTAATAAGAGAGGCAAAGGCTAGTCTCAACAACGGAGAAAAGCCTCATCTGCAAAACAAGAATGGTTAGATTACAGAGCCGTTAGCAAATTATCTAGGCCAGACTTAAATAAGGCTTGGGTTTCACTATCGGCGTTTACATTTAGGTAAGTACTTATTATTGAAACAAAGCTCGCAATCATATCAGTTGATAAACCAAGGGCTTCAAACTGCTGTTTTAAGTCATTGACCGACTTAACGGTAGAGCTATACTCCGAGGCTTTGTTTAGTAACCCAGATAGCGAAGAGCTTGAGTTTGGCGCCGAACTGTCAGACAGCGCGGGTACGTCATCAAGCAAGCCGTCTAAGCCAGGGATGTTTTTCGCTAGCTGCGAGTATTCACCGTTAGATAAGTTGCTTTGTACGTAGTTCATTACCGACGCAATGCCGCCCTGCGATTGCTCGTTAGATACATTCAGATTACCAGAAACAGCGCTGACTAAGCTGGCTAAGTCGATGTTAGATGCCGCACTTGTTGCCATTTGTGTAAGGCTGCTGGTGGTAACAGTTGTATCAGCTTTTTTATCGCCTAGAAGGCCCTTTAGCTCACTGATATTGGCGTGGGCTGAATGGGTAAAGCAAGTCAATGTAAGCAGAGCAGGGGCTAAAATAAAGCGTTTCATATTGAATATCCTTTTTGAGGCTGCGGGAATAGCGAAATGTAAATTCACCTCGAAAAAATTTGAATCAAGGCTATTCAGGCATTCCATTAATTAATAGCTAGAGCGTATGTAAATACTTACATTCTAACGCAGTAGTACCGCAAATACTGTAGAGAAAATGTAAAGGCGCTTTACATTTTCGCGAAAAGAAATGATGTGGGCCGAGTGGATAAGTCAATTAGACAAAACACTAAAAGGAGCGATTGCTCCTTTTAGTATTCTACTTTGTAACACGGCATAAAAGTGGCTGTTTTAGCTAACGTTACCTATTGCTACTCACCTCTTTTGTACCTTTTATATCCTAGGGCGTATCGCTAATTGGGCGCGATAAAGCCGAAAAGCATAGGCGTGGTGGCTTTACTAGAATAATACGCGTTAGTGTGTACAGCACGACGTTTGCCAATAGACGCCCATGTCGTTAGGTGGTGCACCAAAATATAGGCCGTAATAACGCATACCCCTATCCCCCAGGTTATGAACAAAGGCGCGGCGTCGCGAGTGGTCAAAGTAGGGGTGATCCCTACCACATATCGGCTGAAGTCATTCGATGGAATTGCTACTATCGACATAGGGATGTTGTTAAGCAGCAAGCAAACGGGGACCAATATCCATAATTTATACGTAAGTGATGCGCCGAGCTTCTGTGTAAAAAATGCTCTGTAATTATAAGCAGTGTAAGTGTTACAGAAAGCATGCCCTGTTGAGCAATAATCCAATCAATCATTGTTCTGTTCCCACTTTTTTATTAGGGCCTTGAGCTCGTCCACATCTTGCTGTGAAAGTGAGTTTTGGTTGGCGAAGCCCGCTACCATTGGGGCTATTTTTCCTTTGAAAAGTCGACTAACGAAGCTTGTGGTTTCTTTCTTCGTGTAATCTTCTCGCGCTATTAAGGGGTGGTATAGATATTGGCGGTGTTGCTTTTCAAACCCCAGTACCTCTTTTTTAACCAGCCTTCCTAACAGTGTTTTTACGGTTTTTTCATGCCAGCTTTTTTTATTGTTAAGGCGTGCGATAACTTCATTCGATGTGGCAGGATGGTCTTCCCATAACACGTCGAGTACTTCAAATTCCGCATTAGAAATTTCAGGTTTGTCCGTCGATTTATTCATAATAATAATGTCTAATTAATGGATTACATTTGTAGTCTATGACTTTAGATTATACTTGTAATTCTAAAGTGCAAGTTTTATTGCGTATTTTTTAGACGGGATATACAGAAAGTGGGAGAGAGCTAGTATAAAACGGTGAAGTTAAGTTCATGGGCCTCTAAAAATTCACCTAAAATACGAGCCTGTTGATTACCTCTTGGCACCATAACGTAGCAAGGTGGGGCTGGCGAGACTTCTTGCAAGTCGTACCATAGTGTATCAAGTACTTCACTGCCGCTTTTTAGAAATGTTTCGCCCCAAGACGTGCTGTAGATAACAGATACGTCCTCTACTGTGGCTTTTTGCCGTAGTGTAGGAAAGTTTACAATTGCAAAGCAGGCGGTGATCCGTTCTGGAGCGAGCAGGTTATTTCGCGGAAGTGCTGAAACCTTTACCGGTGGAAAATACTTGCATAAGTGCTTAAGTAAGTCGTTTAAATCAAGTTCGCTGACTTCGCCGTAGTTGTAGTCGAGGTAAACTTTACTGTGTGTATCGATGATTTTGCTTGATACACACCACACCATGAGTGCGATAGCGCTTGATGCCTGCGTAATTTTTTGCGACTCGTCGATGATACCCGACTTACTCAATAAATCTCCTGCATAGGCCGACCATACTTCCTCACCGTTTTTGAGCTGGCGCATGGCAATAGTGACCTTTTCACAATAAAGGCTTTCGTCAAACGCACGGCGAAGGAATTCAATTTTATCGGCTTTTTTCGCATAGTACGTGCTTAAACGTCTGCCCAATACCGTCATGTCTTTTTCATCCATGACTTGCTGGTGGTGACTAAGCTCTTTGGAAATACGACGGTAGCATTTCAATAAGAAACGATGAATGCGACGACTTAATTGCACTCGCTCGCTGAAATTCCATTCTTGCTGATTATCAAAATGACTAAGCTGCTTTCGATTCCATCCCCATTGTCTGGCATAAGACGCCATAATTCTGCGTTTGAAGTTGGGTTTCTCATCTTCCATCAGCGGTTGACTAAGGGCACAGCCGCATTTCAAATACAAACACTCTCTTAGTACGGCAATGTCTTCGGCTTGCCCATGCTCACTGTAGTGGGTAATTAGCTCATCAAACATAAGCGAGTAGGGGTCGATGTCTGCCACATGCCCCGGTGCTTCAGCGCCTCGGTGTACATGCTTTTTAAGCAGGTTGCACAGTGGTTGTCCCTCGGCGATATTAGCAAGGTAAACCTCTAACTTTGCCATTTTTAGCACCGACTTAAACGGCGAGTCCATCGCTTTTCCTAACTGCCAGATAGCTGCCCCAAAAAGCTCGCTGGCATCTAACTTTTCTAAATGGCCTAAATCCATAAACCAATCTAGATCTGGTGAACCACCTTTTTCAAGGCTGTTGTATATGGCTTGATACTGTTTTTCTGATGTTTTTTCTGGGGTTAGCCACCAAAAGGGGGCTTTACCTGCCACCACGATATTGGTGTTATAAAACTCGGCTTTGAGAAATAACGCTTGGGCGGAACCCGCACTTTCTCCTTCGGCAACGCCAAAGTCGTTTTGTTTTACTTTGTCTATTTCAGACAAAAAGAAATGCACTTCTATACCAAAGGTTTGGTCGGCCCACTTTTCTATAGCGGTAAGCTTTTGTTGCAATAGCGAAAGTGCGGTGGAAGTGAATTGTTTTCCGTCTATGCATACCCAGAAATCAAAATCGGAATCATCGGTTTGAGCGATAGTGCCTACACTGCCCATAAGTACCAAAGCATCGACGGCGCGTTGTCGCGGCCATATCTGCTTTATGTCTGCAAACAAATGGCTTTCTGAAGGGAAGCATCGTAAAAGGGCTTTTTCTATATCAGTCCTAAAGGAATAATTACTGATCCCAAAAGGTACACTTTCGCCCGTTGAGAGGGGCGCGACAAAGCCGGGAAGCGACTCGTGATTGACGTGCACCAGAAAAGGAAGCACGTGAAAAAGAGGTCTGTGCTTTTCAGGCATGAGTGTAAGGGCACGCTCAATACGCGCTTTGTTGTATCTCAGTACCCGCAACAAGCGAATAGTGAGGTTTTGCTGAACGGAAAGCGGCTGTTGCGCTGCCATTATTTAAATCTGCACTTCATCATTACGTCAAGCATAGCGTTATTTTACGTCGACTTCCTTACATTTCGTCTTCACAGAGTGAAAGTTTATCGGCTTTTAGCCGTTTTTTTACCATGCCTAGGTAGCGACACCTCTACGCACAAACCGCCTTCACTAGGGCTTTGCATAGTTAGGCTACCGCCATGTTTTTTAATCGCTTTTAACGCAATGCTAAGTCCCAAACCAAAGCCTTCAGTATGCATTTGGTTTCCTGCCCGGTAAAAAGGTTGCATCAACTTCTCGATTTCCTTTTCATCAACGCCGGGGCCTTTATCCGTAACCTTAATGAGCATAGCTGCGCTAGTCGACTCAATAGCCACACTCACAGGCTGCCTTTTATCTGAGTACTTACAGGCGTTGCCAATAATATTATCCAGCGCTTGATGGATAGCTTCGGGGTAACAGCGAATCAATCGTTGTTTTTGCGTGCCTTTCGGCGGTGTCAAAACCGTTGGAATGCCAGGATAGTTTATTGCCATGTCATCCAAAATCCGCTCACACAAGGCTGCTATATCGCAAACTTGTTCCTCGGGTTGGGCGTTTTCCAATGTTGAAAAATTTAATATCTGTTGGATGAGCTGGTCTATACGATGGCAGTCATTATGAATTTGCTTTACATGGCGATTGTCAGGTTGATTTTGTTCTATCAGTGCTGCAGAAGCCTGTAAACGAGCCAGCGGGGCGCGCAATTCGTGAGAGACATCGTGAAGAAGCCTTTGCTGGGCGCTCGCCGCTTCATGGGTTTTACCCACCATAAAGTTTATATCTGTCGCTAAGTCACCAAGCTCGTCACCGCGAGCAAGCAAAGGGGTAGGTAACGGCGCGATGGTTTGGTCATTGGCGTAGCGGCGACTAAATGCCCCTAAATACGTTATTGGTTTAACGATAGTCCAACTGAGTAGGGCACTGACAAGGGCACATGCCACAAAAATTAAAACAAATTGTATGGATTGAAAACGGTACAGCACTTGTTTATACATACGAGGTGCCTGCGGTTGGCGAACCAATACCGTATAGCGAGTATTTGAAGGCCCATAAACATGCTGTTCAATACGCTGCTCAGAGGGCACCTTATTCATTCTATAATGATAAATAGATTCACCTTTAGCATTGTAAACTAGCATGGGAATAAGCTGGCCACCGCGGTTTTCTCGCTGCCGTATCCACTCTTTTATCTTTCTTTTGGCCTTGCCGTCAACAAGCACTTCATGCTCGTAACGCCACACAATTCTTTCAGCTTGGGCGGTAACGTCGTTAAAAAAGCGTTGATTGTACTCGGTGGAGGTATATTCGTTTATTAATACGTAGCCTGTAGTGGCCATTACCGCGAGGCTAGCAATCCAGAAAGTAAGGAAAATACGCCAAAATAAGCGCTTGAATCCGAGCCCGTTTTTTATGTTTTTCCACGTAGTGCCTGCAGCCATATCACGTACCTTATTATTTTTGTGACTGAGGTGAGGTCAACATCTGATAGCCTACTTTGCGAATAGACTTAATCACACTATTCACACCCACAGCAGATAGCTTTTGTCGAATTCTACTGATGTGTACATCCATGGCTCTGTCATAGGCTTCCAGCGGACGGCTTAGCACCTCTTGCGTCATTTCCTGTTTCGAAATGGTTTGCCCTGCACGCTCCATCAACAAGCAAAGTGCGTTAAATTCTGCGCCAGTCAAAGTAATAGGCCTTCCCTTTACCGAGGCTGTTCGCGCGCCAATATCTAGTGAGATGCCATGTAGTTCGGTTATCACAGTCGCGGGCGCTTTAAGCTGTTGTGTTCTGCGTATTATTGCGCGAATGCGCGCGCCAAGTTCTCTTGGGTTACACGGCTTAGGTAAGTAATCGTCTGCACCCATTTCTAAGCCGACAATGCGATCAATATCATCACCCCGCCCGGTTAACATAAGAATGGGCGTTTGCTTTTCAGCTCTAACGGCTCTAAGCACATCAAGCCCCGACATACCTGGCATCATAATGTCTAGCACTACGGTGTCGTACTGATTACTGTTTAGCAGCGTGTTGACGGCCTCTTCGCCGCTGTGAATAGCATGCACACTAAAACCATCGCCTTCTAAGAATTCGCTTAGCAGCGCACAAAGGTCGACATCGTCGTCGACAAGTAATACGTTAATTTTTTCATTTTCCATGATTTAAGCTTACCCTTTTACGCTGGGTGTTTTTTTCAACTTTACCGAACTTTACACTAGCTTAACCCTACTTATCGATTGATTCACGCATACTTCATTTCGTTGATGAGACAACATTATTTTTAACGTCATGCATTATCATGACAAAACAAGTAGGAAGATTAAGATGAAAAAATTAATTACCGGTGTTTTATTAAGTGCATGTATCGCAACGACTGCCTATGCAGGCGGTAAGCATTCTGATGAGCGCAGAGGCGGGAGCGTTTTTCCGCTGCATAAAATGGAAAAAGTACTTGCCCTTACCGACGAGCAAATAGCACAATTTCAAACGTTAAAGGAAGAGCTTAAAGCGGAACGCCGAGCTAAAAAATCGGAAATGCGTGAAGAGGGCATGCGTAAAAATAGAAACCTTTTGGCTGGCCTAAATCCAGATGATGCAGACTATCAGGATAAAGTGAATGCCATTGCCGAGGAAAAAGCGCAGCAAGTAAAAGCGCGCTTTCTAAAACGCGCGGAGATTCGTGCAAAAGTTGCTGATATCCTTACCGATGAACAGCTAGAAAAATTTGATGAAATGAAAGGGAAGCGTGGAAAAAAGCAGCGTAAGCACAGCTAATTAGCCGCCGCTTCTCGATAACATTGTAGGTAAAATGCTTAAAATAAATGCCCCCTTCATTGACAAAACTCAACGAAGGGGGTGTTTTAATTCCCACGCATTTTTGATTTTAAAAGTCTTAAAAAAAGGCTCAAAATAGCGAAAGGGCCGGCTCAACCTATTGGGTATTTAGCGTTGTATTTGGGTAAGGGTTGAGTAACTCACTAACAAGTTCGTTCAGACTATTTTGTATACTGATACTGTCTTTCCCATCTAGTTCAGTGCTTCCAGCTGCGCTATAAATAAACTTTCCGTCTTTTACCATATCAATTTGCAGCCCTTGCTGAAGCGACGTTTGCTCTCCCACGGGAATGCTGAAAATGCTGCCTAGTGAAATACCGCCAGAGCGGCCATAGCTACCAGTACCTAACCCTAAATTTAGCGTAGTGCCGTCTTCTTTCGTGCTTGTGGAAGGCACGTATCCCACAGCGATATCGGCGTCTTCTTCAGACGCCGGTTTAAGACCCTTTGCGATGAGGTTCTCAGTGATAGCCGTTGATAGATGGTTGGCAAGCGTTGCGTTAATGGGGTTCAACGGAGGCTGAATGTAAAACGTTTTGATGTCAGCAAAGTTTTGGTTTTCATCAACATTTATCTGAGGCTTATTACTACTGCAGGCGCTTACGATAGCGACGCACATTAACGCTAATAGGGTTGTTTTAATTTTGCTCAGTTGATGCGTTATTCTGCTCATCACATTTTTCGAAGTGCTGCTATACATAATATACCCACTGTAAAATACTGCTTTATTGAAGACATGCTTAACAAAGCAAAGTTCGACTCGTTGTATCTTTAACGTGTTTTTCCCAGGTTTTGGATCGCATAGGCCTTACTATCGAAATAAGATTTGGAAATGTTGATAGCATTTCTGCAACGAAATACTGCTAAGTGCTTTGATGGAGCAAGGCGTTGAAGTGATAGTGTGTGGGCAGTCTGCCGCAGCCCATGGCGTTGAAAAAAGTGCATTGATTGATGGGGTGAAAATGGATTTATCTGCCATGACAGCACATGCGCGTTTGGCGCAAAAAGGGTATTCGGTTAACCCGTTTTAAAAGGCCGTTTTCTTTTGTGATAAACATTTGTGAATTGCAGATATCCAATGCACTTCATCAGCGCACTAATCCACGA